>JBDHII010000161.1:0-2178 GCA_039587515.1 Gemmatimonadota bacterium | reverse complement strand
ATCGGGGAAGTCACTGACCGTGTAGAAGTGCGGCGTGGCGTAGCGGTACAGGCCGGTCTCGGTCAGGAAAGACGCGACGTTGTGGAAGTTGTTCGCGTGGTCCATGAACCCGGGGTACCAGTTGTCGAACCCGGTACCCATGTGCATCGCCCCCTTCTGGCCACGCTCCTCGAGCGCCTGTGCCATGGCCATCCCGACCAGATTGACGGTGCGCCACATCAACGGATGCACGTGCGGGCTGATCGGCTCGGCGAAGGGCGGAATCCAGATGCGCGCGGGGAACGGCGCCGTCTGGTGGTGGTTGTACAGGACAGGATCTGCGGCTCGTATTCGCGCGCGACCCGCGTGACCACGCGCGACTCGATCTGGTTGATCATGTAGCCGTCGCGGTTGTTGTCGTGCCCGATGTACTTCTGGTAGAGCCAGGGCATCGACGACACCTCGTAGGGTGTGCCGAGATTCGAGCGGTACCACTCGGCGGTCATCGTCTGGCCGTCGGGGTTGATCGAGGGCCAGAGGAGCAGGATCACGTTGTCGAGAATGGCCCGGATCTCCGGGTCGTCGTCCCCCGTGACGAGGTCGTAGGCGAGCTGGATCGTATGCTGTCCGTGGGCGACCTCCGTGGCATGGAGGCCCCCGTCCACCCAGACGATCGCCTTCCCCTCACGCGCCAGTGCTCTCGCCTCCGCCTCGCTCAGCCCTTCCGGATGAGCCAGTCGTCGGGAGATCTCCACGTGGCGGTCGAGGTCGGCCAGATTCGCGGCATCCGAGATGAAGGCGACCCGCATCGGCCGACCGAAAGAGGACGCTCCGACGTCACGGAGCATGACCCGGTCCGAGGCGGCGGCGAGCCGCTCGAAGTAGTCCATCGACTCCTCGAAGGTGGCCAGGAAGAAATCAGCGCCAACGCGCTGACCGAGCACCGACTCCGGAGACGGCACGGACTGAGCGGAGATGGACGGGCAGAAGGCCAGGACCGCGGTGACGGCCAGGATGAAGCGTGGGATCATGTCTCTCTGTGCAGGAGCGGAGGGCCGATATCGAGAGGCGGGGAGGCAAAGCTGCCCCCTTGAGTGAAATGCGGCAATGGCCGGGGAACCGCGGCCCCCGATGGACTCGAATTCGAGGCGGGATTGTCTAGTTTTCTCTGGACGTCTCCAACGAAAAAGTCAGGCGGTAATCATGAGAATGCGCATCGCTTTCGCAGCCGTCGTGGGCCTCACGCTCGCAGCCTCCGCGTGCACCGAATCGGACCCGAATTCAGGAGTAGACGTGAATCCCCTGCTCAGCCAGAGCTCGCTTCCGCTCCAGATGCCGCACTTCGACCGGGTCGAGAATCACCACTTCGCTCCGGCGTTCGATGCGGGGATGGCGGAGCAGCGGGAGGAGATCCTCGCCATCACCGAGCAGTCCGATCCCCCGACGTTCGAGAACACGCTCGTCGCGCTCGAGCGGTCGGGGAAGACGCTGGATCGGGTGTCCCGGGCCTTCTTCAACCTGATCTCGACGGTGTCGAACCCGGAGATGCAAGCCGTCCGCACCGAGTACGCTGCCAAGCTCGCCGCACACAACGACGAGATCCTCCTGAACGGGCCGCTCTTCGAGCGGGTCCGGGCGGTCTTCGAGCAGCTCGACGAGCTGGACCTCGATCCGGAGTCTCGTCGCCTGGTCGAGCGGTACCACAGGGATCACGTCCGCGCCGGAGCGCAGCTCGACGAGGCGCAGAAGGAGCGGATGAAGGAGATCAACGGCGAGCTCGCCGAGCTCGGCACCCGATTCAGCCAGAACGTGCTCAACGAGGTGAACGATCTCGCCGTGGTCGTGGAGGACAGGGACGAGCTCGTCGGGCTGTCCGAGGGCGAGATCGCGGGCGCGGCCGCGGCGGCGACCGGGCGAGGCCTGGAGGGCAAGTACGTCATCCCCCTGCTCAACACGAGCGGACAGCCTGCCCTCGCATCGCTGGAGAATCGTGCCCTCCGTCAACGGCTTCACGAGGCTTCGCTCTCGCGCGGCAGCCGGGGCGGGGACTACGACAACCGGGAGGTGCTCACCCGCGTCGCTCGGCTTCGGGCGGAGCGAGCCCGGCTGCTCGGGTACCCCAACCATGCCGCCTACATCCTCGAGAACCAGACCGCTCTCACGACGGAGGCCGTGAACGAGCGGCTGGCCGGCCTGACG
>JBDHII010000029.1:0-36999 GCA_039587515.1 Gemmatimonadota bacterium | reverse complement strand
ATGCCCAAGCTGAGACGAGCCCTCCCACCAAAGGAAGCTCTCACAGAAACCTGATCGAGATCAGCTCTAACTTCGAAATACTGCCTCTCGCCCTTGCAAAGTCGATTCTGGACCAACTGAGCAATTCGTCCGTCCGAGAATTCGAGTGTTGCCGTGACCACCGCATCGACATCCTGCTCCCGGACTCCGCCCGCCGAAGTGGAGGCCCAAACCGACATCGGCTTCTCATCGAACAGGACCATGGCCAGATCCACGAGGTGGACCCCGGCTTCGAAGAGCGTCCGGCGCACCATTCGTCCCCTCCACCCCATCTCTCCCCAAGGTGGCATATCCATGAGCTGCCAGATTTGAACGACCCTCAGGCGACCGTTTTCGGCTCTCTGGACTTCGCTTCGAAGAGCCCGAAAAATGGGCATCTCGCGGAACTCGTGGTTCAACCCGATCCCACGTCCCGCTTCCCGAGAGGCTCGAACTACCTCGTCTGCTTGATCGAGGCTGGCGACGAAGGGCTTCTCACAGATGACATGTGCGCCCTTTCTCAGGGCATGGACGGCCAGTCCACAGTGCGTCTCAGGAGGCGTGGCGATGACGACGACTTCAGGGTCAACTTCGTCGAGCATGCGACCAAATTCCTCGAAGACCGGGACCGCATTCGAGTTCTGGAAGGAGGTTCGATTGGCCGGGTCGATATCGCACCCCGCCACCAGGCGGCAGCCGGCGATCCCGCGCAGGGCCGGAGCGTGAATTGCAGCGCCAGCGCTTCCAAGCCCTGCAATCGCAACGGTAGAGGCAGCGGATGCCATTATGATCGGGTCCGAGCTCCTTGGAATGGCCACGGGTACGAGCGCGTCATGGTGAAGGCCCACTTCGTGATCCGCAAGGAGTCCAAGAGGTTACATGTGTCGGGGCCATCTAGAAGACGTCGATGAACGGCTTGATGCGGCAGGCCAGCCTGAGGATGGCGTTTGGGCGGTCATTCCGTAAGTCCTTCGGTCTGTCGGGTTCCCAGGAGCCGGGTGGATGCCGGAGGGTATCGCCCAGCTTCGGGCAATGCCCGGCGGTGGCCTCCCATCCCCTACGACACTCGCAAAGCTAGACCTGTTGGCGGATGCACCGGTGCCGCGACGTTTCGCCAGCCTCCATGCGTCCCAGCCGCTGACCTTCCAAATCATTGCAGAGCAACAGGTAACAGGATCAGGCGTTTTCACGTTGTGTGCTCGCTCTTAATCTGTTCAAATGTTTGCTTGAAATCGCTGAAATGCGTGCCAGATTCTCTCCGAATTCGAGAGCCTGCGGGTTCCGGGTTCCCCGCAGTTTCATCAACTCCAGGAGTTGCTGCATGCGACTTACAAATGGTTTGAGATGGCTCGCCGTGGCCGCCGCGTTGGCGGTTACCGGGGACCTCGCCGCTCAGTCGACCGCGACCATTCAGGGCCGTGTGACCGACGAGAGCGGCGCTGCTGTTTCCGGGGCGCAGATGGTCGTCGTCAACATGGTGAGTGGGGCCCAGTCGGGTGCCCTCAGCCAGGCCGACGGTCGCTACGTGGTCCCGGGTCTCCGTGCCGGTGGTCCCTACCGGATCGAGGCGCGGATGATCGGTTTCGGTCTTCAGGTCGTCGAGGACGTCACGCTCTCGGCAGGCCAGGCCCGCACGATCGACTTCGTGCTCAGCCTCGAGGCGATCGCACTGGACGCGCTCGAAGTGTTCGCTTCGACCGCCCAGGAGAAGGTCACCCCGGTGGCGTACTCCGAGGTCACCAAGGTCGAGCTGCAGAACCAGCTCGGCTCCCGCGACCTGCCGCTGATCCTCAACACCTCGCCTTCGGTCTACTCGACGGTGCAGGGCGGTGGCGCCGGTGATGCCCGGATCAACGTCCGCGGCTTCAGTCAGCGCAACACCGCCGTGATGATCAATGGTGTTCCGGTCAACGACATGGAGAACGGCTGGGTCTACTGGTCGAACTGGTCCGGGATCGGCGACGCGACGCGCAGCGTTCAGCTGCAGCGCGGTCTCAGCGCCGTCAACCTGGCGACCCCCTCGATCGGTGGAACGCTGAACATCATCACGGATCCGTCGAAGATGGACGCCGGCTTCAGCTGGAAGCAGGAGTTCGGCAACGGCGGATTCCTCAAGGAGACGCTGGTTGCTTCGACCGGGAACATCGGTCGATTCTCGGCCATGGCGTCGGTGGTCCGTAAGACGGCCGACGGCCTGATCGGCGGTGGTGCCGTCGAGTCGGACGGGCTCGCGGACGGCATCAACTCCACCTGGACGGACGAGTGGGGTTACTACTTCGCCTCGGCCTTCCAGATCAACCCCAACAACCGTCTCGAGCTCTACGCGGTCGGTGCACCGCAGCGGCACGGCCAGAACCTCTACAAGCTGAACATCGGCACGATCAGCCAGGAGTTCGCCGAGGGCCTCGACGACTACGATTCAGCCGCCCTGTCCGATTTCCCGCAGGCCGACCGCAAGTGGGGGCCGAACGTGAATTCTGTCAGCTCGTCCTACACGGGCAAGCAGTACACGAGCTCGGGTCCGGGCAACGGCACCTTCGACCGCTACGACGAGGACTTCCTCAACGAGCGGGAGAACTACTTCCACAAGCCGCAAGTGAACCTGAACTGGTACTCGAGCTTCGGGAACGGCCTGAGCCTCTCGACGGTCGGGTACTACTCGGGCGGCCGTGGTGGCGGTACGGGTACGTACGGCTCCCTGGTCTGGGACTACCAGTACACGCAGCGCTTTGCCGACTGGGACGGCACGATCCAGCGGAACATCGACAACGGCGCCGGCGGGTCGCGGGGGATCCTGCGTAACTCCGTCAACAACCAGGACACGTGGGGCGTCATTTCGAAGCTGACGAAGGAGTACGACAACGGTTGGACCGCCTCGTTCGGCGCAGACTGGCGGACAGCCACGATCGAGCACTATCGCGAGGTTCGTGATCTCCTGGGTGGTTCGTTCTACAACGACTGCTTCCGCGGCTGCAGCTCCGACTTCTGGTCGGCCGCCGAGGAGGACCGTGGTCTCGGTGACAAGATCAACTACTTCAACGAGAACACGGTCGATTGGCTCGGGGGCTACGTGCAGGCGAACCGCGAGACAGCCGATGGAGCGTTCTGGGCCATGGCGGGTCTCTCGCAGATCTCCTACAGCTTCGTCGACTTCTTCCGTGATCGGGACGACGACGGGAATCCCGACGAGCTCGACAGCGGCAACATCTCCGGGTACCAGCTCAAGGGTGGGATCACGCGTAACGTCACCGACGAGTTCACGCTCTTCGGTAATGTCGGATACGTCTCGAAGGTGCCGATCTTCGACGGCGTCATCGACGACAATGACGGCGTCAAGAACCCCGACCCGAAGAACGAGAAGTTCACGTCGTTCGAGCTGGGGCTCCGGTACCGGGGCATCGGAAACGGCGTCTCGGCCGATCTGAACCTCTACAACACGACGTGGCGGGACCGCACCTTCAACTACTTCGTGCGGAACCTGAACCCGACGTCCGAGGAGCCGGACGGGCTGGTCAACCTGCTCGGTGTAGACGCTCGCCACATGGGGATCGAGGGCTCGCTGGCGTACGCACCCAATGACCTCGTCCGCTTCGACGTGGCCGCCTCGGTCGGGAACTGGAAGTACCTCGAGGACGTGAGCGGCACCTACAAGCCCGACGATCAGTCGTCGGAGACGGAGACGCTCGACTTCTATATCAAGGACCTGAAGGTCGCGGACGCGCCGCAGACGCAGATCGCGTACGCGGTGTCGCTCTTCCCGGCCCCGGGGCTGTACCTCCGGGCGCAGGGTAAGACGTTCGCGCGTCACTGGGCGGCCTTCGAGCCGTTCTCACGGCAGGATGATCCGGGCGATGAGCGTATCCAGTCCTGGCAGGCGCCGGGCTACACGGTCTTCGACCTGCACGCCGCGTACAGCCTGGGTGAGATCCTGCCCAGCGCCGGTGACCTGCGGCTGTTCGTCAACGTCTACAACCTGTTCGACGAGCTCTACATCCAGGATGCCACCGACAACTCGCGCTTCAACGGGTTCGACGGCGACCATGACGCGGACGACGCCGAGGTGTTCTTCGGCTTCCCGCGGACGGTCAATCTGGGCTTCCAGGTGAGCTGGTAATCTCGGCGCCTTCACGGGCTGAGTGAGCACGGCCCCGTCACCCGAGAGGGTGGCGGGGCCGATGTCTTTCCGGGGGGCGGGCGACGTCGCGCGCCAGTAGCGCCGAGGGTACCTTGGCTGCCCCTCGCAATCTCACGATGGGAGAACAACAAGATGCAGGCTCGGGCCCTCCTTGGACGACTGTCCGTCCTGACGATCGCCTTCGCCGCCACTGCCCTGCAGGGCGGGGCCCAGCAAGAAGAAGCCTGGGATGTCACGGCGCCCCGTGGCGAGCTGCGGGAGATCGACTTCACCACGACCGAAGGGACGTGGATGAGCGTCGATGTCTCACCGGACGGTGAATGGATCGTCTTCGACCTCCTCGCCCACATCTACCGCATCCCGATCGAGGGAGGGGTCGCGGAGCTTCTGACCCGCGGTGCGGGCGTCTCGATCAACTCCCACCCGCGCTATTCCCCCGACGGGGAGACGATCGCCTTCGTCTCGGACCGCGGCGGACAGAGCAACCTGTGGATCATGGATGCGGATGGCGACAATCCCCGAGCGGTCTTCACGGACGGTGTCCTGCGGGCCGTGGAGCCCGTGTGGACGCCGGACGGGCAGTACATCGTGGTCCGTGTCGCCAGCCGGTCGACGACGCCCGGAGAACGGGGTCGATCGGGCTTGTGGATGTACCATCGCGACGGCGGTGAAGGCATCGAATTGACGGACGAGTCGGGTGCCGCCTGGCCGTCCGTCTCCTCCGACGGCCGGCACCTCTACTTCCACGTCCGGCGCAGCCCCTTCAATCCCGGGACCCGCGACGCAGTGGCGGGCACATGGCAGGTACGTCGCAAGGACCTGGGCTCCGGTGAGGTGGTTTCGATCACTTCAGGGGAGAACCAGCAACAAGGGAGGCAGGCGAGCGGGGGCGGTTATGCGCCGGAGGTGTCGCCCGACGGGCGCTCGATGGCATTCGCCCGGCGCATCCCCAACGGCACGATCTCGTTCAAGGGGCACCGGTTCGGACCCCGGACCGCACTCTGGCTTCGTGACCTCGAGACAGGCGGGGAGCGCGTGATCATGGACCCGATCACGCAGGACAACGCCGAGGGCATCAAGACACTGCGGATCATGCCCGGCTACGACTGGACACCGGACGGGTCCGGAATCGTGCTCAGCCAGGGAGGCAAGATCCGGCGCCTCGATGTCGAGAGCGGCGCGGTGACGACCATCCCGTTCGAGGCGAGGGTCCGGCGCACGATCTCCGAGCAGACGCGTGCGGACTTCCGGATACCGGACGATCCTTTTCGGGTGCGTTTTCTGCGCTGGTACTCAGCGTCACCGGACGGATCCCGACTCGCGTTCCAGGCGCTTGGACGGGTCTGGACGCAGGCCCTCCCCGAGGGAGCGCCCGCGCGACTCACGCCCGAGAGCTTCGAGCCCTTCGAGCATGCGCCCGCCTGGTCGCCCGACGGTCGTTGGATCGCCTTCACTTCCTGGGACGACGTCGAGGGCGGGCACCTGTGGCGAGTCCCCGCCGCAGGTGGGGATCCGCTGCGACTCACGACCGATGCGGCCGAGTACCTGAACCCGGTGTGGAGCCCGGATGGCGACTTCCTGGTCGTTGCTCGGGGAACCGGAGCTCCTTTCCGAGGCCGGGGGGCGACACACAATGCACGGTGGGATCTCGTGCGAGTTCGCACCTCGGGTGGTGAGGCCGAAATCGTGGCCGTGACCGGAACGGCGGGTGGCTCGTCGCGAAGCCAGATCGCGAGAGCATCCTTCGGTCCGGAGGGACGGATCTTCTTTCCCGATCGCATGCAGATCGAAGAGGAGGAGCCGACCCGAACCGCCCTGATCTCCGTCCGAGCGGACGGAAGCGACCGGAGGGTCCATGCGACGCTGCCTTTCGCCGACGAGGTGACCCTCTCCCCGGACGGGGCGTGGGTGGCCTTCCAGGAGGGCGACAACGTGTATGTGGCCCCGTTTCCCTACGGCGCCATCGGCGCGGAGCCCCTCGAGCTGGACAAGCGTGATGGCAAGGTCCCGGTCCGACAGATCAGCACAGAGGGCGGGCTCTATCCGACGTGGCGGTCTTCAGGCGTGCTCGACTTCGGGAGCGGACCGCACTTCTACTCGCACGATCCGGGCGAGCAGACGACCGACAGCGTCGATGTGACGCTCACGGCGGATCGCCGGATCCCGAACGGCTCCGTGGCCTTCACGAATGCCCGCATCGTGCCGCTCGACGAGGGACGGGTGATCGAGGGTGGGACGGTCGTCGTGCAGGGCAGCAGGATCCGCTGTGTCGGCACCTGCAGCACGAATGACGTCGACGAGGTGATGGACATGTCCGGCGCGACGATCATCCCCGGATTCGTCGACATGCACGCGCACCACTACCGGGAGCACCGGGGGCTGCAGCCGCAGCACGACTTCGAACAGGCCGTCTACCTGGCCTACGGCGTCACCGCCAACCTCGACAACTCGATGTGGTCGCAGAACGTCTTCCCGACCGGAGAGCTCATCCGCGCCGGAAAGCTGGTGGGTCCGCGGACCTTCAGCAGCGGCGACCCGGTCTATTCGGGAGACGGGGCAAGGCAGAACGAGATCACGAGCTACGAGGTCGCAGACCAGAACGTCGCCCGGCTCTACGACTGGGGCGCGGTCGCCATCAAGCAGTACCTCCAGCCCCGCCGGGACCAACGACAGTGGGTGACCGACGCGGCACGAAAGCGCGGTCTCATGGTCACGTCCGAGGGCTCGGACTACGGCTTCAACATGGGCATGATCATGGACGGCCACACCGCCTTCGAGCATCCCATGAGCTACGCGCCTCTGCACTCCGATCTGGCTCGGTTCTTCGGGGCGGCCAACACCGTCTACTCGCCCACCTTCATCGTGGGCGGCCCCGGTCCCTGGAACGAAGAGTTCTTCTTCCAGGAGTCGAACGTCTGGGAAGACCCCAAGCAGCAGATGTGGATGCCGTGGCGTCAGGTCATTCCGCACACGCGCCGCAGAGTCCTGCGACCCGAGACCGACTACAGCTTCCCCTTCGTCGCGCAGGGCATGGCCGACATCATCGCGGAAGGGGGGGGAGGGGCGATCGGATCGCACGGGCAGATGCACGGCATCGGCTCGCACTGGGAGATCTGGATGGCCGCATCGGCGATGGGACCGATGGGCGCTCTGGAGGTCGCGAGTCTGCACGGCGCACGCTTTCTCGGGGCCGAGCGGGACCTCGGCTCGATCGAGGTCGGCAAGCTGGCGGACCTGATCGTGCTGAACTCCAACCCGCTCGACGACATCCGCAACACGACCGATATCCGCTACGTCGTACAGGGAGGGGTCGTGTACGATGGCAACACGCTGGATGAGATCTGGCCCGAGCCGGGCGCTTACGGAGAGCGTTGGTGGGTGGATCCGACGGGCTGGCTCAGCGACGATCGCCCCGTGGGCACGTGGGACGGCAACCGATGAGGGTGATCGGCTGGACGGCCGTTTGGTCCGTCGAGGCGTCGGGGGACGACGTTCTGATCGATGGATATCGCTATCGGGTCACCGGTGTCTGCTGAGTCGTCGAGGGGGCGGGTTCTCTTTCTGAGTCAGAACCTGCCCTTCCCACCGGATGACGGGGCGATGATCCGCAACTACCATCTGCTCCGCATTCTGAGCGAGGCGTACGAGGTGACCGCACTCTGCTTCTACAGAAGAAGCGTTCGGTCCGACGAAGCCTCCGTCCGACTGGCGATCGAGGGGCTGGGGCGCTTCGCCGAGGTGAGGGCCTTCCAGATACCGCAGGAAGCTTCTCGAGCCCGGCTCCTACTCGACCACGGTCGAAGCGTCCTGAGCGGACGACCGTACACCCGATGGACCTACGAATCTGCCGAGTATCGGGTTGCGGTCGAGGAGAGCCTGGCCCACGCGCCACCGACGCTCGTGCACCTCGGGAGCCTCGACTTGGCCGGGTACCTGACCGCTTTACCGCGCGTACCCGTCGTGGTCGACCACCACAATGTCGAATCCCAGCTGCTCCGTCGGCGCGCGAGGGCCGAGCCGTTCGCCAAGTCTCTCTACATGCGGTTCCAGAGCCGGCTGATGCGCCGAGAGGAGTCGAGGTGGACGTCGAGCGCCAGCGTCAACCTGGTCGTGTCCTCCGAGGACGAGAGAACGCTGCAAGCGATCGCACCGGGGATTGCGACGCTCGTGGTGCCGAACGGTGTCGACACCACCGAGTTCACCGAAGGGCGTGAGGACGACGACGACGGTGGCATCGTCTTCGTCGGCGGTGGGGACTGGTTCCCGAATCGGGATGCGATGGAATTCTTCGCTCGACGGATCCTACCACGCATTCGGGAGACCCGGCCCGACGTTCACGTGTGCTGGGTCGGACGGTCGAGTGAGGAGCTGAAGGCCGCGTTTCGCGAGCAGGGAGTGCACCTGACGGGCTATGTCGACGACACGCGAGGCTACGTACGCCGTGCCCAGTGCTTCGTCGTGCCGCTTCGGGTAGGAGGAGGCTCCCGGCTGAAGATTCTCAATGCCTGGTCGATGGGAAGGGCGGTGGTGTCGACTTCGCAGGGATGTGAGGGACTTTCGGCACGGCAGGGCGAGAACATCCTGATCGCGGACAGCCCTGATTCCTTTGCGGAGAGCGTCGTGCGGGTCCTCGAGGACTCCGAGCTACGCCGGCGCTTGGGTACAGCCGGCCGAAGTACGGCCGAGGAGCGCTACGACTGGCGTGTGATCGGGCGAGACCTGTTGAAGGCCTACGAGCGGCTCGCTGTGCCCTAGATCTACTGGACCCTGATCACGCGGAGCTGCCCACGGCTTTCGGGTGTCAGAGGACCTCCGCTCGGTGCGCCCAGGTTCAGCGCGACCTTGCGGGTGCTGGAGACCTGCACGAGGAAGATCTGGGTTCCGCCGGACCACAGCCGCACCTCGTCGTCGAACTCGAAATTGCCCACGGTTCTCGGAGCCCGGGGTTGAGGCAGGTTCGAGCTGTTGAATGCGGAGGAAAGGTTGATCTGCGGGTAGCGGTGCCGCTCGTCCAAGAGTGACCCCCACCCCTGGAACTCGCTCTCGACGGCGGCTCCCCAGTCCGAAAATACGTGCGACCACTCCACGCCAGTGACGTCTTCGACGTTGTCGATTCCGGTCACGGTCGCCTGGGTGAGAGCTCCCAAGACGGGATTGCCCCCGAAGCGCTCCCAGAGATAGCGGACAAACAGCCAGCCCGCGCCTCTTTCCGCGAGCGATCCCGAGCCCGAGCTCACGATGAGGCTCACGTCGTTGGGGTCGGAGAGATAGCGACTGGCGCGCCTGTAGTTGCCGTCCTGGTAGACGAGGGCCGCGGAGCCGGCTGCGATGCCGGCAACATCTTCGGCCATTGTGGCGAGACCCTCGGAGAGCCACAGCGCGTCGGTACCGCTACCGTCCCGAAGCAGCACCCGCTGGTTGAAGTGCACCATGTGCTGGAGCTCGTGGGCGAGCACGGGGGGCAGGGTGCGCTGGAGGCTGGCCAGCGTTCTCGGGTCCGAATAGACGCCGGACGGGTCGGGTACGACGAGATAGAAGATCTCCGCCTCGTTGCTGTTCTCCGTGCCCTGAAGCAGGTCGAGCCCGAAGAAGAACCCTGCTACGTAGCCGTCGTCGCCTCGCTCCGTCAGCTCGTTCACGACGGGTGTCAGGAGCACGACGACCTTGTCGTTGCCGTCGAGGTCCGACGTGGCGCCGTACGCGTCGGTGATCGCTGCGGCGATCGGTTCATCGAGCTGAGCCGAAAAGCCCTGCACAGCCTCTTCGGTCAGGGATCCCTCGGCCCGCTCGTCGACGAAGAACAGTCCGCGCTCGCCGATCACGGTGAGCCGCGCCGTCACGGTCTCGAACTCGCTGTCGGCGTTGATCACCCGGAAGCTCTGCACGTCGCCCACGGCCGGGGCTGCCGACGCGGGCGCACGTGCCGGGGAGGCCGGGCGGAGCGTGGGGTCCGCCACCAGCCGCTCTTCCTGAAGTCTCAAGAACGTGTCCCAGCGCGTCTGAGCGTCGGCGGCCTCCTCCAACGTGAGCCGGTCTTGGACCAGGGGGGGCGCGCGGACCAGCGCAGAGGGTCCGTCCGCGGGCACGTTACCGATTCGGCCCCGCACACCGATGTCGTAACGGGCACCGGCGATGCGGCCGGCGGATTGGACGACGAGCATGTAGGAGGCCTGCCTCGTCGAACCCGGGAGTCTGACGCAGGCGCTGCCATCGGTGTCGGTGAGCAGGGTGTCCTGCCCGATCTCCAGCTCCAGGTCGGAGCTGGCTTCGAAGACGGTCATCTGCAGCGTGTTGCTCTCCACCTCGCCGAAGCTCAGAGAGACGTCGACCTCCCGGTCCGGAAGGCACCGTGGCACCTCGACGCGCAGTCGATCCAGCTCGGAGGACTCGACCCGACCGCGGATTCCCGAGAAGAGCACCACGTTGTGCCACGGTGTCGGACTGAAATTCCGGCCCTGAATCTGGATGGTCTCACCCGACAACGCCTGGGGCGGCAGGGATTCCAGGACCGGCGGCAGGACCGCAAAGGCCTCGAACTCGGCAAGGACCCCCTCGGCGTTCCTCAGGCGCGCTCGCACGCGGTAGGTTCCCAGCTCCTCGCCGAGCCGGAGTCGGTTCGATGCGATCCCCTGTGCGTCGGTCAGTGTCCGGGCCTCTTCGAGCGTCGCCCCCTGGCCCTCGATCACCTCCCACTCGACGATCACGTCTTCGACCGGCTCCTGGTCGCCGATCTCCCGGACCGCCACCTCGAGGCGATCGGGAAGGAGCTGCCCGCCCGGTGCAAACTGTCCGTTGCCCCGAACGATCGACATCTCGGTCCCGTCGAGGTTCGGTCCCGTCGAGGATTCACCGAAGAGGCAACCCGCCAGTGTCACGGTCGTGGCGAGTGTGGCTGTTCGCAGGGTTGGTCTGAATCTCAAGTGCGAAGGGGACTCGGGGATGGATGGAGGCGTTTTGTACGAATGCCCCGACCCGGCTGAGAAAGTTCCTTGACGGGTCGAAGGGGATCTGGCGCGAAGAATGGAAAGCGGAGAAAATTACCGGATGACAACGAACCCGGCGCCGGTCCTCTACCGGCGAGAGGGTCGGGCGGCGATCCTCACGCTCAATCGGCCCGACCGTCTGAACGCCGTAAGTCTTCCGCTCTACGAAGGCTTTCTCCACCTCTTCGAGTCGGCCGAGGCCGACCCCGAGGTCGGGGCAATCGTTTTGACGGGGCAGGGGCGAGGCTTCTGCGTCGGGGCGGACCTGAAGGCCCATGACGAGGCGCCTCTCGACGACGAAGCACGGTCGCGCTACATCCGTGCCGCCCAGGCCGCGAACACGCGGGTCCAGCGCTCGCCGCTGCCGGTCGTCGCCGCGGTCAACGGTCACGCGATCGGAGCCGGTCTCGAGCTCGCGCTCTCTGCCGACTTCGTGCTCGTCGCCGAGTCGGCGAAGCTCCGGTTGCCGGAGGTGGCGTTGGGCACTTTCGTCGGGGGCGGGGTCACGTACACCCTCGCTCGGAAGGTGGGCGATCTCCGGGCCAGGGAGATCATCCTGGGTGCGGACTTCTTTTCGGGCTCCGAAGCAGCGTCGATCGGGGTCGCCAATCGGGCCTTGCCTGCGGAAGAGGTCTTGCCGGCGGCGATCCGGCTTGCCGAGCGCCTCGCCGGGCACGCCCCCATCTCCATGGCCAAAGCCAAGGCGTTGCTCAACCGTGCTCGCGAAGCAACGGCAGACGAGATGCTGGAGGCCGAGGCGGAGGCGTTGGCGGAGATCATGAAGACCGAGGATTGGGCGGAGGGGGTGAAAGCCTTCGCCGAGAAGCGCACCCCACACTACCGCGGTCGATGAGGACCGACGGGGCGGGTCTCGTGCTCGACCCTCGCTCGATTGCCGTGATCGGGGCCTCTTCGAATCCGGAGAAGAGGGGCTTCCAGGCTGTGCGAACGCTGCAAGCCTCGGGCTATTCGGGTCGGATCTATCCGGTGAATCCGCGGGGTGGCGAGATCCTCGGTCTCGAGGTGGTCGAGCGGATCGCCGACCTCCCCGACGGTGTGGACCTCGCGCTCGTCGCGCTCCCGAGGGCGTCTGTTCCCGAGGCGATTCGGGAAGCCGGGGAAGCGCGAGTGGGTGCCGCGGTCGTGCTCGCCGTCGGGTTCGGGGAGAGTGGACCGGAGGGTCAGTCCCTGGAGGAGGAGCTTCGCCGGGCCTGTCGAGAGACGGGGATTCGGGTCGTCGGACCCAACACGTCGGGTGTGTTGAACGCGGCCGTCGGGCTCAACTTGGCAGGCTTTCCCGGCAAGGTGGGAGGACCGCTGGCGCTGCTGACCCAATCCGGTAACGTGGCGCTGGCGCTTCAGACCGAGGCCGGACAGATACCGGGGCCGGGAATCGGCATGTACGTCGGGGTGGGCAACCAGGCAGACCTGACATTCTCGGATTACCTGGGCGCCGTGGCCGCCGATTCCAGAGCGAAGGTCGCGGTGATCTATGCAGAGGGCTTCCGCGATGCACGGCGTTTCCTCGCCGAGGCCGACCGACTGAGAGAGGCGCTTCCGATCCTGGTCCTCAAGGGCGGACGATCGACTTCGGGACAGGCGGCCGCCGCATCGCACACCGGTGCGCTTTCGACTCCGGACGATCTCTTCAGGGCAGGCCTACGGCAGGCCGGGGCGATCCAGCTCGATCGTGCGGACGAGCTGCTCTTCGTGGCCCGGGCGCTCTCCTCGGGTCTCTTGCCCGGTCCGGGCCAGGGGGTGGCCATCCTTTCCGATGGCGGGGGGCAGGGTACGCTCGCGTGCGACTGGCTCGAGGGCGAAGACGTCACGATGGCGACGCTGTCCGAGGAGACGAGGGCCGAGCTCTCTACCCTGCTCGGTCCCGCGGCGGCGACGGCCAACCCGATCGACCTTGCCGGCGCCGCGGATCGGGCGCCGGAGGTCTTCTCGGATGCATTGGCGATTCTCCTGGCGGACGCGTCGGTCGGCTCGGTCCTGATCGTCGGCCTCTTCGGAGGATATGGCATCCGCTTCTCGGAGACGCTTGTCGACGCGGAGGTACGGGCCGCCGAGCGGATGGCGACCGCGGCGATCGATGCCGGCAAGCCGGTTCTGGTGCATACCATGTACGCGGCCGCCCCGAGTCGGCCGCTCGAGGTCCTGGGTGAGGCCGGGATCGCCATCACGGACTCACTCGAAGTAGCCTGTCGCGGGCTCGAGGCGATCGTCCGGCGGGCGGGCTTCGTGCGTGCTGGTATGTGGGATCCTGAGAAGCGGTCGTCGAGCCGAGAGCTCGTCCGAGCCGAGGGGCCTTCCACGGGTCCTTGGACCGAGTGGGAGGCGCGGGAGCTCCTCGAGCAGTGCGGCGTCCAGTTCCCGACGGGCGCCCGCTGTGAGGACGCCGAAGCTGCAGCTCGTGCGACCTCGGCGATCGGGGGACCGGTCGCGATGAAAGTCCTTTCCCGGCAAATCCTCCACAAAGCCGACGCCGGAGGTGTGCTGCTCGGCGTCGAGCAGCCCGATCAGGCCCGTGAGGCTTTCGGGGAGCTCGTCTCGGCCGGAGAGCTGTACCTCCAGCAGAAGGATCCGAGCGGCGTCGTCGAAGGTGTCTCGGTGACCCGGATGCTCCAGAGGCCGCTCGCCGAGCTTTTGATCGGCGTGCGCCGTGACGAGCGGCTCGGCCCGGTACTTACGGTCGGCGCGGGTGGGATCGACGTCGAGGCCGACCTGGATGTGGCGCATCGACTGCTTCCCGTCTCGGATGCGGAGATCGAGAGCGCGATCGCATCACTGGGGATTTCCTCGACGTTGATGGGCACTCGGGGCAGGGAGAAGGCGGACTGGAGCGGTCTCGTCCGGGCCGTCCGCGGCGTGGTCGGTGCCCTCGAATCGAGCGTGTCGATCGTCGAGGTCGAGGTGAACCCTCTTTTCGTCTACGCCGACGGCTGCTTTGCCGCCGACGCGCTTGTCAGCTCGAAAGCCCCATAGGACGGTCGTTTTCCGGGGTTCGCACCCTTCTAGCCGCCACCGGATTTTCGTACCTTTGGAGGGTTTCCCGCGGGCAAGGTGCTTCTTCGTCGTTTCGCGGGTCCAGAGCCGATAATCACATTCAGCGACCGAGCATTCGAGTCGGCGCCTTCTGCCGGGTCGAAGCATGCTTTTCGGAGACGACGGATCGATGTCAGACAATGAGAGCCGCGGGAACGACACCCTGACGATTCGGGACAACCGGACCGGACAGGAATATGTCGTGGATGTCCTCGACGGCGATGTCGTCCGGGCGATGGACCTCAGGCAGATCAAGGTCCAAGACGAGGATTTCGGGATGATGGCCTACGATCCCGGATTCACGAACACCGCCTCGACCCGCAGCACGGTCACCTACATCGACGGTGCCAAAGGCATCCTGCGCTATCGGGGATACCCGATCGAACAACTCGCCGAGCAGAGCTCTTTCTTGGAGGTCGCCTACCTCCTGCTCAAAGGCGAGCTTCCGACCGCCTCCGAGTTCGAGGATTTCGCGCACGACGTGACCTTCCACACGTACGTGCACGAGAACATGCACACGCTGCTGAGAGGCTTCCGATACGACGCGCACGCCATGGGCATGGTGATCAGCGCGGTGGCGGCTCTCTCCACCTTCTATCCCGAGGCGAAGGAGGTTCGGGATGCCGACGCCCGGTGGCGTCAGATCGTCCGGTTGGTCGCGAAGATGCCGACGCTCGCCGGCTTCGCGTATCGCCACCACCGCGGGCTGCCGGCGGTCTACCCGGAGAACGACCTCTCGTACACGGCGAACTTCCTGAACATGCTCTTCCGGATCGGCACGGACTACAAGCCCGATCCGATTCTCGAGCGGGCGCTGGACGTGCTCTTCATCCTGCATGCCGACCACGAGCAGAATTGCTCGGCGACGGCGATGCGCGTGATCGGCAGCTCCGAAGCCGACCCCTACTCGGCACTGGCCGGGGCCATGGCAGCGCTCTACGGGCCGCTGCACGGCGGCGCCAACGAGGCCGTGCTGCGCATGCTGAGGCGGATCGGCTCGGTCGACAACATTCCGGACTTCATGGAAGCGGTGAAGGGCCGTAAAGAGCGGTTGATGGGCTTCGGACATCGCGTCTACAAGGCGTACGACCCCAGGGCCAGCATCATCAAGCGGACGGCCGACGAGGTCTTCGAGGTCACGGGGCGTAATCCGCTCCTCGACATCGCGTTGGAGCTGGAGCGGATCGCCCTCGAGGAGGAGTATTTCGTCTCGCGGAACCTCTACCCGAACGTCGACTTCTACTCCGGCATCATCTACCAGGCCATGGGCTTCCCGGTCGAGATGTTCCCGGTTCTCTTCGCGATTCCCAGGACCGTGGGATGGCTCGCGCAGTGGGAGGAGATGCTGGAGGATTCCGAGCAGCGCATCGCACGCCCCCGACAGGTTTTCGAGGGATCCGAAGAGCGGGACTTCGTGCCCGTGGAGGAGCGCGGTTAGGGCGTCCGGCTCCTGTCGGGAAGTGCTGAGGACCACGGTTCGATGAAGCACGCGCCGATCGACCTCCGTCACGTGGGGATCGAGGGGGCCATCGGTGTCTACGTGCTCACCGATCCCGAGCCCACGCTGGTCGATCCGGGCCCCTCGACCGCGCTCGTTGCGCTCCGGGCCGGCCTGGCCGAGCTCGGGCTGGCGGTCCGGGATCTCCGGCACGTGGTGCTGACACACATCCACCTCGATCACGCCGGAGCTTCGGGCCACCTGGTCCGGGACAATCCGGCGATCCGGGTGCACGTGCACGAAGATGGCGCGCCCCATCTGGCGGATCCCGAGAAGCTGGTCGCCTCCACCCGACGCACGTTCGGTGAAGCCCACGACCGGCTGTGGGGTGAGGTGTTGGCGGTGCCGGAGACCAACCTCGTCTCTTCGAACGCCGAGGGATGGTCGCACGCCACCGGGCTTCGGGCCGTCGCGACGCCCGGACATCTCTCGAGCCACCTGTCGTATCTTTCCGAGCAGGACGGGACGTTTTACGCGGGTGACGCGATGGGCATCATTCTCGGGGATGGCGCGCCATCGCACCCACCCACTCCGCCGCCGTCGCTGGATCTGGCGACCTGGTTGGAGACGCTGGAAATGCTCGCGGACTACGATCCCGAGCGGCTGGCGGTGACGCACTTCGGTGTGCACCGAAGCTTTCATGAGCGGCGTGCCCAGCTGGCACAGGCGCTCGCCGACCTCCACGACCGAGTTCGAGGAGCGCTCGAGCGGGGGGATTCGGAAGACGCGATGCGCTATCACGAGGAAGTGATCGAGCGGTTGGCACCGTTTCGTGACGAGGGGGCGATCAGGAAGTACTTCGAGACCTTCCCGGCCGCGACCGACTGGGAAGGCATGAAGTTCCACATCGAGAGGATGGATCGAAGTGACGGATCGTAGGTGCAATCACATCGCGGCGGCGTTGCTCGTCATGCTCGCCACGGCCGCGCCCCGTGCGGCGGTCGCCCAGATCGAGGCAAGGGTCGCGAGACCCATTCCGGGTCCCGTGGTACCGCCGCCGGCCTATCGCCGCGCGCTGTCTGAGGACACCCGTTCCGAAACCGGCGCCCCGGGCCCGGCTTACTGGCAGAACTATGCGAGCTACGAGATCGAGGCTTCGCTCGACCCGGAGACGGGGAGGGTCGAGGGCACCGCGGTCATCGCTTACCAGAATCGCGCGCCGGGTCGCCTTCAGCTCATTGGGATGCACCTACACCAAAACCTCCATGCTGTGGGCGTGGTCCGAAACGAAAGCCAGGAAGTGACGGGCGGCGTCGAGCTCAGGCGCATCGCGGTCGACGGTGAGACGCTCGAGCTCAGCGACGTCCGTCAGGGTCCGGGTTGGGTTACCGAGGGCACGACGCTGTGGATCAGGCCGAATCAGGTAATGGAGGAGAATGCCACGGCGTTGATCGAGGTCGATTGGGGTGTGACCCTGCCGCAGAACAGTGCGGGCCGCATGGGGCACAGCGACCGGGAGATGTACCTGGTGGCCTATTGGTACCCGAAGATCGGCGTGCTCGACGACATCGGCGGCTGGGATATGGAGCCCTACATGGGTAACGCGGAGTTCTACGACGACTTCGCGGACTACAGCGTCCGGATCACCGTCCCCGGGGGCTGGACGGTGATGGCGACCGGGGAGCTCGTGAACCCCGAAGAGGTCCTGAGCCAGACCACGCGCGATCGCCTCGAGGTCGCCTCCCGCGCCGATACGGTCGTGAGGGTGGCGACGCGTCAGGAGCTCGAGACCGGCACCGTGACGGCCGAGTCCGAGTCGCTGACCTATCGGTTCGAGGCGCAGAACGTTCGGGACTTCGCCTTCACGACTTCCAACGTGCAGACATGGGACGCGACGAGCGCGGTCGTGGGTGATCTGGACGGCGACGGCGACGAGGATCGTGCGCTGATCCACTCCTTCTGGCGGGACTACCGCGCTCCGAAGTGGGTGCGTCAAGCCGCCTTCGCGAAGCACTCCGTAGAACACCACTCCCGCTTCACGGGCTTCCCCTATCCCTGGCCCCACATGACTTCGGTCGAGGGTGCCGACATCATCTCCGGGGGCATGGAGTTCCCGATGGTGACGTTGATCGGGGACTACAACAGCCGCACGGCGGAGGACCTCTACAACGTCACGGCCCACGAGATCGCCCACATGTGGGTGCCGATGATCGTCGGAACGAACGAGAAGCGGTACGCGTGGATGGACGAGGGCTCGACCACGTACCTCGAGAACCAGGCGCGCAGGGAGTACTGGCCCGAGTCGCGCGATCCCGATTGGCAGGATCGGCTTCTCTACCTGGGTACCGCCCGGGCGGAGCAGGAGGAGCCGTTGATGACGCACGGCGACTTCTATGCCGACTCGGATGCCTACGGCATCGCATCGTACCAGAAGCCGTCCACGCTGCTGTACACACTACGCAACATGATCGGCGACGATGCCTTCATGTTGGCTTATACGAGCTTCCTGCGTGAGTGGGCCTACAAGCACCCGACGCCCTGGGACCTCTTCAACACCTTCGAGCGGGTCCTCGAGACCGACCTCGACTGGTTCTGGTCGACGTGGTACTACGAGACTTGGACGCTCGATCATGCCGTCGCGGACGTCAGGGTCGCAGACGGCTCCAGCGTCGTCGTCATCGAGGATCGAGGTTTCGCTCCGATGCCGGTCACCGTGAGGATTCGAACCTCCCGGGGGAGCATCCTGGAGGAGGTGATACCGGTTTCGGAATGGCTCAGCGGCAAGACGGAGGTCGAGATCCGGATCCCGGATTCGCAGGGAGAGGTGGTTCGTGTGGACATCGACCCGAACGAGTTCTTTCCCGACGTGGCCCCCGGCAACAACGGCTGGCGGGCGGAGTCACGCTAAAGGGGGCGCCCCGCCTCAGTCCTTCAGCGCGTTCTCGATCGTGCGCGCTGCGTGCCTGACTGTCCTGACGCGGGCGTAGTTCTTGTTGTTTCCGGCGATGAGCGTCCACGGCACCGTGCGAGTGCTGGTCTTGAGCAGCATGTCGTTCACCGCGGCGCGGTACTCTTCCCACTTTTCCCGATTCCGCCAGTCCTCCTCCGTGAGCTTCCAGTGCTTGTGGGGCGTCTTTCGTCGGTCCTCGAAGCGCCGCTTCTGCTCGTCGAAGCTGATGTGGATCCAGAACTTGATGAGGACGATGCCTGCGCCCGCCAGGTGGCGCTCGAACTCGTTGATCTCGCTGTAGGCCCGTCGCCACTCGTCTTCCCTCGCGAAACCCTCGACCCGCTCGACCAGGACACGCCCGTACCAGCTCCGATCGAAGATCGTGATCTGTCGATCGACCGGTGCGCGCAAACGGCGCATGAAGCGCCACAGGTAGTGGTGCATCGCGTCGTCGCCCTCGGGCTTCGCGATCGAGTGTACCTGAAAGCCGCGCGGGTCGAGCTTGGCCGTGAGCCGGCGAATGTTTCCACCCTTGCCCGCCGCATCCCATCCCTCGTACACGACGACGCAGGAGCGCTTCCGACGATAGAGCTCGAAGGCCATCTCCCGAAGCTGGAGCTGCCACTTCAGCAGCTTGCTTTCGTAGGCTTCCTTCGGGATGACCCTCGTCAGGTCGAGCTTGTCGAGCATCAACTCGCCTCCTCCTCGGGAGGCAGTTCCCGTCCTTCGGCTTCGAGGCGCCGCTCCAACCGATCGATGAGGCGCTCGAAAATCCGGATACGGGTCCAGTACCGATCCGTCGCGGCCAGAACCGTCCACGGCGCCCACGCCGACTCGGTGTGTTCGAGGGTCTCTTCCAGGGCGTCGTGGAACTGCCCGTAGCTCTCGTGGCGGGCCCAGTGCTCCTCCTCGAGCATCCAGGACTTCGCCGGATCGGCCTGCAGCTCCTGAAATCGCTGTTCCTGCTCCTCCTCGGAGATGTGCAGGAAGAACTTCACGACCTCGTAGCGGTCGTCGGCCAACGTCCGTTCGAATGCGTTGATCTCCCGACACTGCTCCAGATGCGTCACGCGATCGATCTCGCCCTCGACTCGCCTCAGGATCACGTCGCCATACCAGCTCCGGTCGAAGATCGCGATCTTGCCGAAAGCGGGAATCCGAAGCCAGAAGCGCCAGAGCCAGGGCATCTGAGTCTCGTACGTCCGGGGGCGATGGGTCCAGCGGATTCGGTAACCCCGCGGTTCGAGGCGGGCGGTCAATCTTCGAATCGACCCGCCGATGCCGGACGCATCCCAGCCCTCGAGGACGACGATCGCGGAGAGCTTCTCCCGCCAGAAGGCCCGCTGCAAATCGAGAAGGCGACCCTGTAACTGGGGCAGACGTGTCCTGTAGGTCTCCTTTGGGAGCGTAAGACTGAGATCTACGAGCTCGAGCATGGAGTTTCCAGTCGTGTTTCGTCGCCGTCTACCTGCAGATTGCGAAGGGTTTTGTGGCGTGGCAACTGCACCTAGCTTGAAACTGGAACACAAATGTTCCTGGATCCGTTGATCATCTGAACTTAGTGGACCCCGTCGGGAAAGGGACCGCTTGGACACGAAGCTCGAGCAGACAGAGACGCCGTCGGTCGTGCGCGCTGATTCCGTCACCGCTTCCGGTGACGGAGATGCCGGAAAGATCCCCGGCGCGGACGGCTTCCGACCGGCCCTAACCCCTTCAGATCCCACGGCGGTCCCCGTGGTCACCGACGGAGAGGAGCACGATCTGCTGAACCCGGAATACCTGCTGAACCGGGAGCTGACGTGGCTGAACTTCAACTTCCGCGTGCTGCACGAGGCGGAGGATCCCAGGGTACCGCTCCTCGAGCGCGTGAAGTTCGTCGCGATCGTCAGCTCCAACCTCGACGAGTTCTTCATGAAGCGGATTGGAGGGCTCAAGCAGCAGGTCGGGGCCGGCGTCCACAGAGTGACCGAGGATGGGCGGACGCCCCGCCAACAGATCGAGGAGTGCTATGCTATGGTCCGGGAGCTGGAGCGGCACCGGAGAAAGGTGTTCGGCGACCTTCGGCTCGAGCTGGCGGAGCACGGAATCAGCGTCCACGCATTCGAGGACGTCGGTCCGGAGGACCAATCCTACCTCCGTGAGCACTACCTGGAGAACATCTACCCCCTGGTCACGCCGCAGTCCACCGATCCGGCGCACCCGTTCCCCTTCGTCTCCAACCTGTCACTCAACCTTCTGGTGACCCTCCGGCATCCGGGTGAGACCAAGCAGTTTCTCGCGCGTGTCAAAGTGCCCATGGGAACGGGGATTCCCCGCTTGTTGAAGCTCCCGGAGCGGAACGCTTTCGTGACGCTCGAGAGCGTCATGGCCAATACGCTCGAGCTGCTCTTCCCGGGTATGGAGATCGACACCTGCAACTTCTTCCGCGTCACGCGAAACGCGAACACCGAGCGGGAGGAGGAGACCGCCGACGATCTCATGGCGCTGATCGAAAGCGAGCTGCGAGAGAGGCGGTTCGCACCGATCGTGAGGCTCGAAGTCGAGAAGGGGATCGCCGAGGAGTACAAAGGGATGTTGGCCGCGGAGCTCGGACTCGATGAAGAGGAGGACGTGAGCGAGGTGGGCGGGCTCCTGGGTCTCCGAGACCTGATGGAGCTCCTCGCGATCGACGACCCGGAGCTTCGGGATCCCCCGGCCGTCCCCGTCGATCATCCGCTTTTGACGACCGACCGCCCGGTGTTCCACACCATCCGGGACGAAGGGTCGCTGCTCCTTCACCTTCCTTACCATTCGTATTCGTCGTCGGTCGAGCGATTCCTGCAGGAGGCGGCTTCCGATCCCAAGGTCCGGGCGATCAAGATGACGCTCTACCGGACCTCGGACGATTCACGGGCGATCCATCATCTCATGGACGCGGCGCGAAACGGCAAGCAGGTCGCCGTCGTGGTGGAGCTGAAAGCACGATTCGACGAGGCGGCGAACATCCAGTGGGCCAACCGGCTCGGATCGGCGGGCATCCACGTCACATACGGCGTCGTCGGACTCAAGACGCACTGCAAGTCGATTCTCGTGGTGCGTCAGGACTACGACGGGCTGCGACGCTACGCCCATCTGGGCACGGGCAACTACCACGCGGAGACGGCGAGGCTCTATTCCGACATCGGTCTTCTCACGTGCGACGACGAGATCGGCAGCGACCTCACGGAGCTCTACAACTATCTCACGACCGGCTACAAGCCCAAGCGGCAGTACAACAAGATGTGGGTGGCGCCCAAGACGCTGAAGCGCTCGATCCTCAAGAGCATCGAGCGCGAGATCGAGATCCAGCGGGACGGTGGCGAAGGACTCATCCAGATGAAGATGAACGCGCTCGAGGACGCCGACGTGGTGCGAGCGCTCTACGAAGCGGGCAAAGCGGGCGTGCGGGTCGATCTCGTCATTCGCGACACCTGCAGGCTCAGGCCGGGCATTCCCGGCCTGTCGGATACGATCTCGGTGGTCAGCATCGTGGGACGGTTCCTCGAGCACGCCCGCATCTACTACTTCCGTGACGGCGGGGCCGACCACTACTACATCGGCTCCGCCGACTCGATGAAACGGAATCTGCAGAGTCGCGTGGAGCTGCTCGTGCCGGTCGAGGAACCGAGCCTGCGTGACGAGCTGCGCTTCTTCCTCGACTCCCAGCTCGAGGACCAGCGTAACGCTTGGGAGATGAGAGCGGACGGCAGCTACGTCCAACGACGTCCCGAGTCGCCGGACACGACCGGATCCCAGGCGCTCATGAGTGACTGGGCCGAACGCAGGCACAAGGAGGCGACGCGGCTCAAGAGAAGGCAGATCCGCACGCTCCGAGAGGACCAGCTCACGCCGTAGCCCACGCATAATCCATGGTCAGCTCCGTCGCGCCTGCTCTGGCGCAAGCCGAATTCAGCGTCTTCACGCTCCTGATGACGCTCACGGGCGGGCTGGCCCTGTTCCTCTACGGAATGGAGCAGCTCGCCGAGGCGCTTCAGAATGTCGCGGGGGACCGGATGCGGACCGTCTTGGCGTCGCTCACGCGCAACCGCTTCACGGGGGCGATGACGGGCGCCTTCGTCACGGCGGTGATCCAGTCGTCCTCGGTCACGACCGTGCTCGTCGTGGGTTTCATCGGTGCCGGGCTCATGTCGCTGGCGCAGTCGGTCGGGATCATCATGGGTGCCAACGTGGGCACCACGGTCACCGCCCAGATCATCGCCTTCAAGATCACGCACTATGCCCTTCTGATGATCGCCGTCGGGTTCGCCGTGCTCTTCTTCGCGAAGCGGGAGCGGGTTCGCCATCAGGGGATGGGGATCATGGGGCTGGGGCTGGTCTTCTTCGGCATGAGCATCATGGGCGAGGCGATGGAGCCCCTCAGGAGCTACCAGCCGTTCCTCGACTGGATGATCCGGATGGAGCAGCCGTTCCTCGGCATTCTGGCGGGGGCCACCTTTACGGCTGTCGTCCAGTCCTCGTCGGCCACGACCGCCATCGTGATCGTGATCGCGAGCCAGGGGTTGATCAGTCTTCCAGCCGGCATCACGCTGGCGTTCGGCGCGAACATCGGTACGTGCGTCACTGCGTTGCTCGCCTCGATCGGGCGCACGCGCCCGGCGCTGCGGGCAGCCACGGTGCACGTGCTCTTCAATGTGCTGGGCGTGCTGATCTGGCTCCCGTTCGTGGAGCTGCTGGCCGATCTGATCGTGAACATCTCTCCGTCCGCTCCGGAGCTGACGGGCACGGCCAAGCTGGCGGCCGAGACCCCGCGTCAGATCGCGAACGCGCACACGATCTTCAACCTCGCCAACACGATCATCTTCATACCGTTTACCGTGCAGTTCGCGCGAATCGCGGAGCGACTGGTTCCGGACAGGCCCGTTTCGGAGGTGGAGTGGGCGCGGGCGAAATACCTGGACAGAGAGCTGCTGGCCACACCCTCACTGGCCCTGGACCGGGCCCGGCTCGAGCTGCTGCACCTTGGTGACCTCGTCAAGGATATGCTCGTCGACGTCCTGCCGGCGGTCATCGAGGGCAGCAAGGAAGATCTCGACGAGCTCGCGGAAAAAGACGAGCGCGTAGACACGATCCACGGGCAGATCGTCACCTACCTGGGACGGATCAGCACCGCCAGTCTCGGAGACCGCGAATCAGGCGAGCTGTTGGACCTGATGCAGGCGGTGAACGATCTCGAGAGCATCGGGGACGTGATCGAGACCAACCTCGTGACGCTCGGTCGCCGTCGCATCGCCGAGAACGTCCGGATCAGCCCGGAAACCAAGGGTGTCCTTCTGGAGATTCACGAATCGGTCGTGAGCGCTTTCGACGCGTCCGTTCAGTCCGTCGCGCAGCGCCAGGTGGAGGCGGCGCGTCACGTGATCACGATGAAGAAGAGGATCAACCGGCTGATGGAATCGGCTGCGCTCCACCAGGCCAAGCGCCTGATGGCCGAAGAGCCCAACCGCCTCTCGACCTACTCCATCGAGATGGACATCATCGAGAACCTCAAGCGCGTCTTCTACTTCTGCAAGAAGATGGCGCGGGCCGTCCGCTCGGCCGAGGTCGACGTCGAGCTCGACTGAAGCGATTCGGTCAGGCGACCACGTCCTCACCCGAAGTTCTTTACGCCGGGCGGAGATTGTCTCAGTGCCGTCAGGTAGCGGAAAGAGGCTTCCGGATCCGTCGTCTCCGGCTGGGGATTCCGGTGCTCACCCCAGTACTCGAGCGTGGCGGGCAGCGCCGGCTGCAGGTCCCGCTCGTGCTCGGATCGTCCGACCCTGAGCGCCCTGACTTCAGAGGCGATCACGTTCATCGTACCCCCGTCCTTCTGTAGCCTCCCCCGCACGAGCAAGAAGGGCTCCATACGCACGATCGTACGGTCCCGCTCGTAGATGTCGGGTTTCACGATCACGTTGATCGGACCGATCTCATCTTCCATCAAGACAAAGACATAGCCCTTGGCTGTAGAAGGTCTCTGACGGGCTACGACGATTCCCGCCACGGTCACGTTCGCGTGCTGTGGGAGGTCGGAAAACCGATCGGAGGAGACGGTCTCGGGAGGTAGCCGATCCCTGAGAAGCGAGAGGGGATGGAGCGCCGTCGAGAAGTGGAGCATGCGGTACTCCGCGATCAGCCGGTCGCTGTCTTCGAGCTCGGGAAAAGACCAGTCGGCGTAGGGATCTCCCAGGCCCATCTCGAACTGGGGGTGGTCTTCACGTCCTCCGACGCGATCCGGGTCGCTCTCGGGACCGAGCCAAAGTCCCGCCTGCCAAAGCAGCTCCCGGCGTGTGAGTCCCATGGCGTCGAAGCCACCGACCCAGATCAGGTTCTCGACCGCTGGGCGCTTGAGCGTCGCGGGGGTTCGTCGCAAGAAGTCGGGCAGGGAGCGGTAGGGACCGCTGCGTTTGCGCTCCTCGACCACGCGCTCTGCGATATCGGCACCCCAATTCCGAACGAATCCGAGTCCTACGCGCAGGTCGCCTCCTTCCGCGGTGCAGCGCACCTCGCTCCGGTTCGCGTCCGGGAGCAGGATCCTCACGCCGTGCCGTCGTGCGTCCCGACCGAGGGCGTCGAGCGAGTAGAAGCCCATCGGCTGATTGTTGAAGAGGGCGACGTAGTACTCGGTGACGTAGTAGAAGCGGAGCCAGGCCGACTGGTAGGCCAGGAGCCCGAATGCCGCTGCGTGGGATTTGGGGAAACCGAACTCGCTGAAGGCCGTCACCTGCTGGAAGACCTTCTCGGCCGTCTCCCCATCGACCCCACGCCTTCGTGCGCCCTCGTGGAACGCCTCATGGTGCGCGTTCATGGCGTCTTTGGAGCGCTTGCGGCTCATCGAGCGACGCAGGCTCTCGGCCTGGCCGTCACTGAAGCCGGCGAGTGCCTGGCAGACCTGCAGGACCTGATCCTGAAAGATGATCACGCCGAGGGTTTCTCCGAGCGCCTCCTCGAGGAGCGGATGGTCGTAGGGAACCACGAAGTCGGGATTTTCCCGGATAAGCTCCCGGCGTCGGACATACGGGTTGACGGCGCCTCCGACGATCGGGCCGGGGCGTACGATCGCGACCTGTACGGAAAGGTCTTCGAGATTTCGGGGTCGCACGCGACGCAGCATCTGGATCTGCGCTCGGCTCTCCACCTGGAACATGCCGATCGTATCCCCGCTGCAGATCCGGTCGTATACGGCCTCGTCCGCGAAGTCGATGCGCGAGAGATCCGGCGCCCGACCGTGACGCTCCGCGATCAGGTCGACCGCCTCCTCGACGAGCGAGAGCATGCCGAGCGCGAGGAAGTCGATCTTGATGAAGCCCGCATCGTCGCAGGAATCCTTGTCCCACTGGCAGAGGACGCGACCTTCCATCGCGGCCGGCTCCAGCGGCACGATCTCGACCAGCGGTCTACTCGAGATGATCATCCCGCCCACGTGCTGCGACACGTGCCGAGGGAATCCTTTGATGTCGTCGGCGAGCGCGCTGAGCGCCTGCCAGAGCGGTGCCTCGGCCTTCTCCCTGAACTCGGGAAGCCGCTGCATCTCCTCGAGGAGCCCGCCGCCCGACCTCCGCTCGGCCAGCTTGGCGAGCTTCTCGAGATCTCCGAGTGGCAGGTCCAGAACCTTGCCGATCTCGCGCACCGTGGAGCGCGTGCGGTAGGTCGGGAAGGTACAGACCAGACCGGCGTGCTCGTTGCCGTAGCGCTCGTACACCCGGAGGATGAGCTCCTCACGGATGTCGCGCGGGAAATCGAGGTCGATGTCGGGCACGCTCTGCATCGCCTCGTTCAGGAAGCGACCCAGGAACAGGTTCGTCTTCACCGGGTCGACGTGCGACAGCCCGATCAGGTAGCAGATGATCGACGAGACCGAAGAGCCTCGGCCTCGGCCCGGAGGCAGGCCGGCGCTCGCGCGGGGCGCCTCGCCGCGGATCTCGAAGGCGACTTCGCGTGCGAGATTCATGATGTCGCGGTAGACCAGGAAGAACCCGCCGAGCCCGTGCATGTCGACGAGCCTGAGCTCCTGGTGCAGCCGCTCGCGTGCTTCGGCTTCGTGCTTCGAGTCCCGATAACGCTCGCCGAGCTCGGCGAGACATACCGCGGCGAGTGTCTCGAGCGCGCCTCCGCGTTCACTGCCTTCGAAGTCCGGAAAGTGGTAGCCGAGGTCGGTGGTGAGGTCGAAGGCACGGCAGCGTTCGGCGATTCGAGTCGTGTTGCGGAGCGCCTCGGGCCGGGTCTGGAACCGGCTCCACATTTCCTCCGGCGAGGCCATCTGGAATCGCGCGTTGGGCCGGCGGGTGGTGTGAGCACCGTCCAATGTGCCGCGGCTGCGGATCGCGACGAGCACGTCCTGGAGCCGATGTCGCTCGGATCGGTGGTAGTGCACGTTACCGGTCGCGACCACGGAGATGCCCAGCCGGTCCGCGAGCCGGCCCAGCACACGGCTCCGGTAGCCGTCGCCCTTCACCTGGTTCTGCTGAAGCTCGACGAAGAGGTGATGCGGACCGAAGGCGGCCAGCATGCGTCGCGCGACCAGCTCGGCCGTCGCGATTGCATCCTCGGCTGCGAGGAGCAGGGGACTACGTCGGCATCCGGTCAGGCAGATCAGCCCGTCGGATCGCTCGAGGAGCGAAGAGAGGGGCAGGGTGGGTCGGCCACGCTCGCTCTCGAGATGTGCTTCGCTGAGAAGCCGGCAGAGGTTGGCATAACCGGTCGGCGTTTCTGCCAGAAGCGTCACATGGGCGCCCCGCTCGAGACGATCGATCTCGTCAGTAGACGGCCCCGAGAGTCCGTCTACCCCCGCCGGCACGCCGACAAGGTCCATGGCGACGGTCACCTCGGCACCCGTGATCGGCTGCAGGCCCTCGGCTCGGGCGTTTTGCGCGAACTCCATCGAGCCGTAGAGACCGTTGTGGTCGGTCAGGGCGAGCGCGGGGTAGCCGAGCTCGAGAGCCTGAAAAACCAGCTCTTCGGGGTGGGAGGCTCCGTCCAGGAAGGAGAATCCCGAGTGACAGTGAAGCTCGACGTAGGGGTTTCGCATGGCCGGATGGGTTTATTGGGACCCGAAGATAAACCGAAAGTCGAAGCTGCACAACAGGAAAACCGTGAATAGACGGGTGTCCTCGAACCGCTCAGGGAAGCGCGGCCGCTCCCGTCGGAGTCTCGTCCAGGAGCCGGCCTACGGCCAAGCGCAGGCTGGGCGGTGGAAGGAAGCCGAAGACCCGGTGCCGGATGACACCGTTCCGGTCGATCAGGAAGGACGTGGGGATTCCGCCGATTCCGCCGAATGCGTTCCGCAGCCCGGGGCTCTCGAGCCCGACCGGATAGGTGATGTCGTGCTTCTCCAGGAACGCCCGCACGCCGGCGTCTCCCGTGCGGTCGGTCGAGACGCCGACGATCACGAAACCGTCGTCCCTTCGGTCCCGATACAGCTTCTCGAAGCCCGGCATCTCCAGGCGACACGGCATGCACCACGTCGCCCAGAAGTTGACGAGCACGACCTGTCCCCGCAGCGCCTCCAGGTCGATGCGCTCACCCTCCAGCGTCGTGAAACCGACCTCCGGCGCGGTCCCCACAGGCCCACCCACCCCCACCGTCGTCGTGAACTGCGGGAAGAACCGCCACGACGTGAAGACGACGAGCGTGACGAGGAGTGTCGTCTCGACGCGCTTCCACGTCAGCCATTTCGGGATTTTCGAGCTCAGAGTCCGTGCTCCCTTCGGGTCGGTGTGCATCGAACCATCCGACGCGCTTGCGGGTTCCCTTCGAGGGCCGAGAACTTGGCCTGGCCAGGAGCGTCGTCCAAAAGGGGGTGAGGGGCAATGGAGATCAATGTCGGAGACCGTGCCAGTCGTAGCCTGAAGCTCACCGAGGAGCATGTGAAGGGCTTTGCCGAGCTCAGCGGAGACTATAATCCGCTCCACTTCGACCAGGTATTCGCCGAGGGCACCCCCTTCGGCCGGTTGGTGGTGCAGGGCGGGCTCACGACCGGGCTCCTGCATGCCCTCGTCGCGATGGACCTGCCCGGTCCGGGCACGGTGTTCATGAGCCAGGATTGGAAGTTCACCGCGCCGGTCTTCATCGGGGACACGATCACGGCCGAGGCCGAGGTGCTGAGCGTCCACGAGTCGAAGCCGGTCACCAACCTGGCGATGACGGTCCGGCGGCAGGACGGCGAAGTCGTGCTCGAAGGACAGGCCTGGTGCTACACGTTTCCGGGGCCGAGCTGAGCCGGATCCACGGGGCTTCGGCCGCACGTCGCTGGACCCCGACCGAACGTCTTATCCGCTAGATTGAACCGTCGGGGTCCCTCGCGCGACTACAGGGTGGAAGAGACGAGGACGGGGCTCGGGCCTTCAGCGGATCGTGAGACGATGAAGAGACATCCCGAACGCGTGCTGGACGAGTTGCTCGTCCTGCGAAGCCAGGCAGGGGACGCCGGCGCGTTGGAGGATCTCGCCGAGCGCTGGAATCCCAGGCTGCTCAGGCACGCCTACAGGCTCGTCGGCAATGCGGACGGCGCACGCGATGTGTCCCAGAACGCCTGGATCGGGATCATCCGAGGGCTACGGCGGTTGTCGGATCCCGGCAAGTTTCCTGCCTGGGCGTTCCGAATCGTAGAGCACAAGTCCCGCGATTGGATCCGGAAGGAGTCGCGCAGGCGGCGCCTGGACGGGAAGGCGATGACGCTTCATCTCGTCGATCGGGAGCAAGGCCCTCCGGTCTCGAAGCCGGATGCGGTCCCGATCGCCGCCGAGCGCGTGACACGTGCGTTGCGTGGTCTGCCGGAGTCGAAGAAAGCGCTCTTGGCGCTCTACTACGTCGACGGGCTGTCCGTCGGTGAGATCGCCTCCATCCTCGAAGTCCCCGCCGGAACGGTGAAGTCTCGGCTCTTCCATGCCCGTCGTCTGTTCAGAGAAGCTTTGGAGGAGGGATCGGATGAAGGCGTCCGAACGGGAACTTGATCAGATGATCCGCGACGCCCTCGGGTACGACGAGACCGAGGTCTTCGAGCGGATCGGCGAGCTTTCGATTCACGAGCAGATGCTCGAAACCTTCCGCGGCCGCAACCGGTGGCTCGCCGTGCTGAGCTTCGTTGCGACGCTGGCGTTCTTCGTTCTGGCGATCTACGCGGTGGTTCAGTTCTTGAGAGCCGATGCGGTGCGCGAGATCATGTCCTGGTTCGGTATTGCCGCCTTCGCGATCGCCGCGGTGCTCGCGAACAAGATCTGGTATTGGGGAGAGCTCAATCGCCAGGCGACCCAGCGCGAGCTCAAGCGCCTGGAGCTCCAGATCGCGCAGCTGGCGAGGGACGTGAGGGAAGGGGGGGAAGAATGATTCGCCTGTCCCGGTGGTGCGTGGCGACCGTCCTGATTCCCGCCGCCGTGGCGGCGCAGTCGCCTCTCGAGATCATCGACGAGGTCGACCGGCTCATGCGGGGACAATCGAGCCGCGGGCACGTCGAGATGCAGATCCGTACCGAACACTGGGAGCGCTCGCTCGAGATGGTCGTCTGGTCGCTCGGCACCGAGTACTCGCTGGTCCGGGTCGAGTCACCCCGGAAAGAGGCGGGGATGGCCACGCTCAAGGTCGTTGACGAGGTCTGGAACTACCTCCCGCGGGTCGACAGAACGATCAAGATCCCGCCCTCGATGATGATGGGATCCTGGATGGGCTCCCACTTCACGAACGACGACTTCGTGAAAGAGAGCCGACTGATCGAGGATTACGACATCCAATTCTCGGATTTCGGGGAGGACGACGGCGACACCCACTGGGACCTGAGCCTCTCCCCCAAGCCCGAGGCCCCGGTCGTGTGGGGACGCATCGACTACCGGATCCGGCGGGGCGACCTGATGCCGGTTTGGGCCCGCTACTACGACGAGGACGGTGAGCTGGTCCGCACCATGAACTTCGATCAATACCAGCGCATGGGCGGACGGCTGGTGCCCGCGCGGATGACGGTCGAGCCCGCCGACAAGCCCGAAGAGATCACCGTGGTGCTCTACAGAAGCCTCGAGTTCGACATCGACATCGAGGCCGGGTTCTTCTCGTTGCGCAACCTTCGACGCCCCGGCCCGTGAACGCGCGCTCGCTGTGGTGGCGCATCGCCTGGCGGAACCTCTGGCGAAACAAGCGGCGCACGGTCATCACTGCGGCGGCGCTCGCGTTCGGATACCTGTCTTGCGTGCTCATGATCGGGCTCTGGTACGGCATCATCGAGGAGATGATGGAGACGGGCACGAACCTCGTTTCCGGGCAGGTCCAGGTGCATGCGGCCGACTACCTGCCGAAGCGCGGGATGCACGCCACGATCGGTGGTCGGGAAGGCGTCGACGTCGGGGCGCTTCTGCGCGACGTAGAGGCGGCCGACGCGGTCGTCGCAGCAGCCCCACGCGTCTACGCGGGCGGCCTGGTGAGCTCCGGAGAACAGACCGTGGCCGGCATCTTCATGGGGGTCGACCCCGAGCGTGAAGCGGTCGTGACGCGCATGCTCTCGGGTGTGATCGAAGGACGCCTGCCGACTCCCGGGAGCCGTGAGCTGCTCGTGGGTGACGAGATGGCCGAGACGCTCGAAGCCGGCGTGGGAGACGAGATCGTGGTGGTGGCTCCGGCCGCGGACGGCTCGCTGGGCAACGACCTCTTCACGCTCGCAGGCATCATGCATTCGGGACTGCCGATGCTCGACGGCTCCTACGTCGTCATGCCGATGGGCGACCTCCAGACGCTGATCGCGCTCGATCCCGGTCGCATCCACGAGGTGGCGATGAGTGTGACGGAGGCGTGGGGTGCCACCGGCGTCGCCCGCGCTCTCGAGGCCTCGCTCACGCCTTCGCTGACCGAGCCCGTGAGCGTCCGGTCGTGGACGGAGTTTCGGGCGGAGCTCGCCGAGTACGCGCGCCTCGCCTTCGCGGCCAACGGCATCGTCGTCGCGATCGTCTTCGGCATGGCCATCTTCGGCGTGGCGAGCACGATGCTCATGAGCACCTTCGAGCGTCGGCGCGAGTTCGCCATGGTGCGCGCGATCGGAACGCGGCCGAGTGGCGTTGGGCGGACGGTCCTCTACGAAGGCCTCATCCTCGGCATCGTCTCCCTCGTCGTCGGTGTGCTGATCACTGCGCCGGTGATGTACTACATGCACGAGTACCCGCTGGACCTGAGCCGCTTCTACAGCGGTTTCACGATGGCGGGCGCGGCGCTGCGTCCCGTCCTTCGCGTCGAGTACACCGTGGACGGCCCGGTCGCGAGTGCCGTCGGCCTGCTCGTGACCAGCCTCGTGGCCGCGCTCTACCCGGCCTATCGCGCGGTGCGTGTCCCCCCGGCCGACATCCTGGCCGACTGATGCGTTCCTGGATCCTCGTCCGGTTGGCGCTTCGCAACGTGAGTCGGGAGGCACGCCGGGCCGTGCTGACCTGCTCCGCGATGGCGCTCGGCCTCGCGCTCCTGGTGTTCTCCAGGGCGCTCGCCGACGGCGGCCACGAAGACTGGATCGATGCGGGGGTGCGGATGGGGCAGGGGCACATCGTCGTACAGGCTCCCGGGCATCTGGAGAGCGGAAGCATCGACGATCGTCTCTCCGCCGAGCAGGTCGACGCGATCATGCGGGCAATCGTCGACGTACCTCGGAAGGACGGGCCGCCTTCCACGACCACCCGCTTGAGCGTCACCGGGCTGGCCAGCTCGGCGACGTCGGCGCTCCCCGTGCGGATCGAGGGTGTGAATCCGGAGACCGAGACGGAGTTCTCGTTCTTCCCGGGCAAGCTCGTAGAGGGCCGTTATCTGGAGGCGGACGACCGCCTCGCGGCCTTCGTGGGGACGGGCCTCGTGGAGCGCCTCGGCCTGCGCCTCGGATCCCGCTTCGTGGTGACGGCACAGGCCACGAACGGAGAGATCGAGGGACAGCTCGTCCGCGTCGTGGGAATCTTCCGCACCGGGCTGGACGAGGCGGACGAGGGGATGGTGCACATCCCGATCGGCACAGCTCGGTCCTGGCTCGGGGCGGGGGGCGCGACGAGCGTGGGTATGCTCCTCGAGCACAGTCTCGAGGTGGAGGAGATCCTCGGCGGCCTCCAGGACCGGCTACAGGATCCGGGGATTCGGGTGATGAGCTGGAGCGAGGCCAGCCCGGAGCTGTACGCGGCCGTGAAGGTGGACGACTACGGGGACTATATCTTCCACGCCATTCTGTTCGGGATCATCGCCCTGGCGGTGCTCAACTCGGTGCTGATGTCGGTGCTCTACCGGAAGCGTGAGTTCGGGGTGCTGCAGGCGCTCGGGCTCTCCGCGCGGCAGACCGGAGCGGTCGTCTTCCTGGAGGGCGTCCTGCTGACGGCGTTCGCCGGAGTCGTCGGAGTGATCTTCGGCTTGGCGATCACCTGGGGCTTCTTCGCCGACGGCCTCGACTTCTCCTTCGCGTTGGAAGGGGAGTTCGACTTCGCCGGGATCGTGCTCGATCCGGTCATCGTGCCCGAATTCCGCTGGGTCCAGCTCGTCCAGAGCGCCTGGTCGATCGGCCTCGTCGGGGTGCTGGCTTCGATCTATCCGGCCGTTCACGCGATGCATCTCGACGTCGCAGAATCCATGAAGTTCGAACGATGAACCGGGATACCATGGCATCATCCAACGGAAAGCCGGCGGTTCGTACCGTCGATCTCTGGAAGATCTATCCGCAGGAGCCGGAGCCCGTGGAGGCGGTGAAGTCTCTCGACCTCGAGATCGGGCCCGGCGAGTTCGTCGCGATGGCGGGACCCTCGGGGTCCGGTAAGACGACGCTGCTGAACGTGATCGGCGGCCTCACGCGTCCCTCGAGAGGGGAGGTCTGGGTCGGGGGTGTCGAGATCGGGTCGCTCAAGGACAAGGATCTCGCGCGGATCCGGCTGGAGCACATCGGCTTCGTCTTTCAGGCCTTCAACCTGCTCCCGGTGCTGAGCGCGCTCGAGAACGCCGAGTTTCCGCTCCTGCTTCGAGGCGTACCGGCAGAGGAGCGGCACGCGCGTGTCATGGAGCTCTTCGAGGAGATCGGGCTCGAGGGTCTAGAGGACCGAAGGCCGGGCAGGCTCTCCGGCGGGCAGCAGCAGCGCGTGGCGGTGGCACGCGCGGTCGTGGGCGAGCCGGCGCTCGTGCTCGCGGACGAGCCGACCGCCAACCTCGATACCGCCACCGGCAACGCCCTGCTCGACGTCATGGAGCGGCTCAACCACGAGCGCGGCACGACTTTTCTCTTCAGCACGCACGACCCGCGTGTGATGGAGCGCGCACACCGTCTGGTGCGCCTGGTCGATGGCGAGATCGAAAACGACGAGAGGCGCTGAGGGCGGCCGGACGGTTCGGTCGGGGACGCTCTGGGCCCTTCTCTTCGTGCAGGTGGTCGCCAGCGCTCCGGCCGCCGCCCAGAGCCTCCAGCTTTCCGGGTACGGGCTCAATGTGGGCACCCGCTCGGGGGGTGGTCCTTTCAGCGAGGCCGGCTTCGCCGATTTCCAAAGGCTGCGCGGCATGCTCGAGGGCGGGCGCGGCCGCTTCGACCTCGACGTCGCGTACGAGCACACGCTTCTGCTGCGGGAGTCGGGCGCGGGGATCGCCGCGGCCGGGCTCCAGCTCCCCGGCTCGGTCGGGAACTGGTGGGATCTCGAGGGAACCGTCGACTCGGGTGAAGATTGGACGTGGGCCCATCGCATCGATCGGCTCGCCGGAACCTTCGAGTTGACCGACCAGACCGAGCTGATCGTCGGGCGGCAGGTCGTCTCGTGGGCGAGCACACTGCTGCTGACGCCGGCAGATCCGTTCACTCCCTTCGATCCGGCCGATCCCTTCCGGGAGTACCGCGCCGGAGTGGATGCCGTTCGGTTGCGGCGCTATCTCGGACCCGTGTCGGAGCTCGACGTGGTCTTCCGGCCGACGCGTGACCGCGCCGAAGACCGCATCACGGCGCTCGTCCGGGGATCGACCTCCCTTCGGGGGTGGGACGTGAGCGCCTGGGGCGGCGTCCTGTACGACCGGGCGGCCGGGGCCGTCGGCCTGGTGGGCGCCGTGGGGACCTGGGCGGTCCGGGGAGAAGCTTCGCTGAGAGACGTCGAGGGTGATTTCGCGGTGCGTGGCACCATCGGCGTGGACCGCCGCTTTCTCGTAGCCGAGCGTGACCTCTACCTGGTGCTCGAGTACCAGCACGAGGGCTTCGGCGCCGGCGATGGCGAGATCGAAGACCTCCTCCAGAGTGATCCGCTCGCGCGCGGCGAGCTCCAGCTCTTGTCCAGGGACTCCGGCGCGGTCCAGGTGAGCTTCCAGGTGCACCCGCTCGTCTCCGCCAGCTGGCTCACGCTCGTCAGTGTGACCGACGGAAGCGGACTCGTGGGTCCGGGCATCGGCTGGTCGGTCGGCTCCAACTCGGCGCTGACGGCCGGGGCATTCGTCGGGTGGGGAAAGGAAGGTCTCTCGGGCCTGAAGAGCGAATTCGGAGCGGTTCCGGCCGTGGGCTACGCCTCGTTTTCGTTCTTCTTCTGACGATCCGGAGGAAGAGCCGGACGTTCCGGTCGGAGCTCGAACCACGGGGGTGCTGGTGCTCACCGGCCCGCGCTCTCAAGTTTCGTGGCCAGCGCCTTTTCAAGAGCTCGAATCGGAGGACCCCGTGAAGCATCGTCATCTCTTCGCCCTTGCCACCACGCTCCTTCTCGCCGGAGCCGCCTCGCTCTCGGCGCAGCGGACGCAAAAGCCCGTGCTCCACGGCAGCCACTGGATGGCGATCACGGGCAAACCCCTGGGCGCCACTGCGGGCGCGATGATGTTCAACCGCGGAGGCAACGCGGTGGACGCTGCCGCAGCCATGCTCGCTGCGACGTCCACCATGTGGGACGTGCTTTCCTGGGGTGGCGAGACCCAGGCGCTCATCTACAATCCGAACACGGGCAAGGTCATCGGGCTCAATGCGCTGGGCGTCGCACCGACGGGGGCGACTGCGGAGCACTACAAGGCCGAGGGCTACGACTTCCCGCCGGAGAGCGGACCGCTTTCGGCCGTGACGCCCGGCACGCCCGGAGGGCTGATGACCATGCTCGCCGAGTGGGGCACGCTGAGTCTGGCCGAGGTGCTCGCGCCGGCCATCGAGATGGCCGAGGGCTATCCGATCGAGGGCGACGCTGTACGGCGGTTGCGTGGGGGTCTCGATGAGATTCGGGATTGGCCGTACTCGGCGGAGGTCTACTTCACGCACCCCGAAGACGAGGAGAATCCGGTCCCACGGGTCGGTGAGATCTTCCGGCAGCCCGACCTGAAGCAGACCCTCGAGAAGCTCTTGGAAGCCGAGGCCGGGGCTCTCGCAGCCGGCAAGACGCGCTCGGAGGCGATCTACGCCGCCTACGACCGCTTCTATCGGGGAGATATCGCGGAGGAGTTCGTGCGGGGCGCGCGCGAGCAGGGCGGCCTGGTGACCATGGAGGATCTCGATCGGTGGCAGGTGCACGTCGAGGAGCCGGTCAGCACCAACTACAAGGGGATCGAGGTCTACAAGCTCACGACCTGGGTCCAGGGACCGGTGCTGCTCCAGGCGCTGAACATCCTCGAGAACTTCGACTTGCAGACGATGGGCTACAACTCCACCCGCTACCTCCATGCGGTCTACCAGGCGATGAACCTCGCCTTCGCCGACCGGGACTTCTACTACGGGGATCCGTACTTCCCACCCGAAGAGCCGGTCGAAGGCTTGCTCTCCAAGGAGTACGCGAAGTCCCGCGCGGAGGAGATCGACTGGGAGCGCAACGACCCCGACGTCGGTCCCGGCGACCCCTATCCGTTCCAGGGAGGGACGAACCCGTTCATGCATTATCTCGAGGCGTGGGGCGAGAAGGCGCGCACGGTCACCGAGGCGGCAGGGGCGCAGGCGATGGCCGACTTCGACGACGACTTCTATCGGGGTACGACCTCGATCCAGGCCGCCGACGAGGAGGGCTGGGTGGTCTCGATCACCCCGTCGGGCGGGTGGATTCCCGCCGTGATCGCAGGACGCACGGGGGTCGGCATGAGCCAGCGTGCGCAGAGCTTCGTGCTCGATCCCGCCGACAATCCCTACAACGTGATCGAGCCCGGCAAGCGCCCGAGGGCAACGCTCACGCCGAGCCTGGCGCTAAAGGACGGCAAGCCGTTCCTCTCGTTTGCCGTCCAGGGCGGAGACGGCCAGGACCAGAACCTGCTTCAGTTCTTCCTGAACATGGTCGAGTTCGAGATGAACGTTCAGCAGGCGGCCGAGGCACCGAACATGAACAGCAGCCAGATGCGTGGCTCGTTCGGGATGCACGAGTCCAGCCCGGGCCGGATGCTGCTCCAGGAGGCTACGCCGCCCTGGCAGCGGGCCGAGCTCCAGCGGATGGGCTACTCGCTCCGCTTCAGTGACCGGACCTCGGGCCCCATCAACGCGATCTTCTTCGACTGGGCCCAG
>JBDHII010000084.1:0-8812 GCA_039587515.1 Gemmatimonadota bacterium | reverse complement strand
TTCCGGGTGCGGCACGGCGAGGAAATGAAGAGGCTCTTCCTCGAGCGCGCCAAGGATGCGAGTCGGAAGGGACTTTGGGCGACTGCCTGGCTTTGGATTCGCACGGCCGTCGATTTCGCGGTGAATGCACCTCCGGAGCGGCTGCGTGGGGTAGCCGCAACGTGGTTCCGCCACCGGGGCCCGTCCGGGAAGATGAACTTGGGGAGGGGGGGAGGAGCGGGGATGGACTCGTTCATGAAAGACGTTCGCTACGGCGTGCGCACGCTGCTGAAGAACCGGACGTTCACTTTGATCGCGGCGCTCACGATCGGGCTCGGGATCGGAGCGAACACCGCCATTTTCAGCGTGGTGAGGGCCGTGCTCCTCCTCCCGCTGCCGTACGAAAACCCGGAAGAGCTGGTGATGGTCTGGGGTCGAATGACGGCACGGAACGTAGAGAACTTTCCCATGTCTCCGCCCATCTTGCGGGACATGCGTGAACGGTCGCAGGTCCTTTCGGATCTCGCAGGCGTGAACGCTTTCCCCCAGGCGATCAACATCGAGGGCGAGGCCGTCCAGGTCGAGGTCGCGGGCGTCACTTCCAACTTCTTCGAGTTGATGGGCGTCGAGCCGATGCTGGGTCGGGACTTCACCGCGGCGGATGCCACACCCACGGACACGGCGACGGCGAACACCTTCAACCCGAACGCCAATCCCCCGACGGTCGCCATCTTGAGCCACGGGTTCTGGCAGCAGTTCTTCGGGGGGGACCTCGGCGTGCTGGGTCGCTCGCTCGACCTCGCTGGCAACTCGATCGAGATCATCGGTGTGCTGCCCGGCGACTTCGAGCCGCTGCTGCCGTCCGCGGCCAACGTCTCCAAGAACGTCGCGCTTTGGACCGTGCCGCGTTTCGATGTCGAGAGTTGGAACCCCGCGAACGTGGTCTTCCCGGTGGTCGGTAGACTGCGGCCGGGAGCGACGGTCCAGCAGGCTCAGGCCGAGATGGATGGCTTGGCTCTCCGCGTCCGGGAAGAGGTTCCCGTCTTCGAAACAGCCGGGTATGCCGTGGAAGTGGCGCCGCTTCACGGTGATTTGACGGAGCAGGTCCGGCCGATCGTCCTGTCTCTTCTGGCCGCAGTCGGGTTCGTGCTGCTGATCGCGTGCGCGAACGTCTCGAATCTGCTTTTGGTGCGCGCTGCTTCTCGCGAGCGTGAGATGGCGGTGCGGGCCGCAATGGGCGGAAGCCGTGGTCGGCTCGTTCGTCAGATGCTGGTCGAGAGCCTCCTGCTGGCGAGCGTCGGCGGATTCCTGGGGCTCATCCTGGCCCAGGGCGGGGTGCAGGCTCTTCTTGCCCTGCAACCGGAGAACCTCCCGCGGCTGGACGAGGTTCGGATCGATGGTGCGGTGCTCGGATATACGGCGTTGGCCGCCCTGGCTGCCGCTGTGATCTTCGGGCTGGTCCCCGCGCTACAGGGGAGCCGTTTGCAGCTCGCGGAGTCGCTCAAGGACCGGGGTAAGGCGACGTCTGCCTCCGCCCACAAGACGCTTCGCAACGCGGTGGTCGTTGTCGAGGTGGCGCTCTCCGTGGTCCTGCTCGTCGGTGCGGGACTGATGCTGCGCAGCTTCGTAGAGCTCCAGCGCGTGGATCCGGGCTTCACCACTGAAGACGTTCTGACCTTCAATGCGCCGATACCGTTTGCGCGCTACCCGACACCGGAGGGTCGGTCGCTTCTCATGGAGCGCCTTCAGACGCAGATCGCAGGGCTTCCCGGCGTAACCTCCGTGAGCGGCATCAGCCCGGCACTCCTGCAACCTTCCGCCTTCAATTCGCGGTATGGCACGCAGGAAGCGCTGTCCGATCCGTCGTTCTTCAAGCAGGCGGACGTGAAGATCGTCCAGCCCGGCTTCTTCGAAACCGCCGAGGCACAGATCGTGGAGGGTCGTGCGTTCACTCGAGCGGACAACGCCGACAGCGCGTCGGTGATCATCGTCGACGACAAGCTGGCCGAGCTCACCTGGCCCGGCGAGTCCGCGATCGGGAAGATCCTCTACACCCGGATCACGACCGACGAGCCGGTGCCGCTGGAGGTCGTCGGTGTGGTGAAGCGACTGAGACACGCTACGCTCGCCGAAGAGGCCCGCGAGACCATGTACTTCACCGAGCGCTACGTGGGCTCGTTCGGCAACGCGATGTGGATCGTGCGGAGCGGGGAAAACGCCGCCCGTCTGATCGATGCCGTGAAGGCCGAGTTGCGCACGCTCGACCCGACGATCCCCATGTCGGACATCCGCATGCTCGAGGATTACGTCGTGGATGACGTCGGGCCTACCCGCTTCGCGCTCACGCTGATCGCCGTGTTCGGGCTGACCGCCCTCGTCTTGGCTTCCGTCGGCCTGTACGGAGTCTTGTCCAGTGTCGTGCGCCAGCGGACGGCGGAGATCGGGGTTCGCATGGCCTTTGGCGCCCAGGTAGGGAGCATCCTCGGACTCGTGGTCGGACAGGGTCTGTTGCTCGCCGGTGCCGGCTTGGTCGTGGGCCTGTTGACGGCTTTCGGTGTGACGGGGCTCATGGAGGGTCTGCTGGTCGGTGTGGCTCCGGCCGACCCGCTCACCTTCGGAGGGACTGCGGTCCTGTTCCTGCTCGTCGCGACGGTCTCGTGCGTCCTGCCCGCCCGACGGGCCACGAGAGTGGACCCGGTCGTCGCGCTCAGGGACGAATAGGGAGCGCTCCGGGCACGGCAGCGCCGGAAGCCTCTCGCCCTTACTTGCCGAGCTTCTTGACGAGCTTCAGCAGGTCGTCGGCGCCGGTCCCGGTCTTGCACCAGCCGGGATCGGTGGGACGCGGAGGTTTGGGAGCCTTCGGCGGCTTGGGGGTGCAGGGGGGGTCGGGGAAGCGGAGCTTCGACTTCGTCTTGCGTTTGGCCATGCGTGCCTCCTGGGTGTTCCACCTGTGATGCTACCCCCAATACGGAACCGAGGTACGGGGGGTGTCAGCTAGCGCAGCTGTCGACGGAAAACGACCTCGAAGGCGGCGACTCCCACCCGCAGGCACGTTTCGTAATCCGGATACTGGTCGGAGGGGCACTCTTGGTGCGCGCCGTCGGCCGCGACGACCTCGAGGTGCGTGGAACCGTCGTCCAGGGTGACGATCCGCATGTAGCCCGGAGCCGAGGCCATGAATCGTGTTCCGTCGATCTCGTCGACCCCGCGGAAGTTGGATCCCGTGCCGGAGACGAGTGTCCAGTTCGGCTGCCCGGGGGCCGTGCGCTCGATGACCTGCAGGTTGTGCTCGTGACCGCCCGCGTACACCACCAGGGCTTCCGTGCCCGAAAACGCCGACGAGAAGTCGCCGAGCATCTCCTGGTAGGGAAGGGCCGTGATGTCCTGCCCGAGCGTCCCCGACCTGTGAAGCATGGGATGTACACCGAGGCTCGGCAGGAAGGGAAGCAGGCCTCCGTGCGGGCCACCCGTGGCGAAGGGATGGTGAGCGGCGAAGACGACGAGGCGGTCTCTCGGCTCTCGGACCGCGGCTCGGACTTGCTGGACGGCCCGCGCGCGCCGCAGATCGTCGTCGAGCTCCAGCCACAGATGCGTATCCACAGCAACGATCTTGGCCCCACCGATCTCTACGACTTCCGGTCCCGGATCGTTTGCCGGTGGAATCAGGTCGACTTCGAGGCCCTGGCTCCGGGCGATGGAGAAGAGCTCCTCCTCTCTTCTGAGGAACGCCAAGCCCTCCTCCCCGAACTCTCCTCCCCAATCGTGGTTTCCGGGGATGAACACGGCCGGCGTGCCGTAGCGAGCCGCGGCAGGGCCGTCGACGACCCGAAACTGATTCCAGAGCCGAAGCGAATCTCTGCCTCGATCCGGATGGCCCACGGGGTTCAGTCCGTTCGGATAGATGTTGTCGCCCACGAAGAGCACACCTACCGCCGAGTCCGCAGCCAGCGCCGCCGACCACTCCTCGACCTCTCTCCTGAGCTTTCTCAGGACGGGGTTGCCGACACCGAGCGTCTCTCCGGCGTCTCCGATCACAAAGAGAACGCCGGTGATACCGGCTTCATCCGGGGCGAATCCCGGAATCGCCGCTGGCAGTTGCGGTGGAGCCGGCGTCGAGCACCCCACCCAAAGGCCGGACAGGGCGAGGCACAGGCCCGCACGGAGAGCCCTCACCATGGCAGCGGCAGCGTGAAGCCGAGCGTCAGCGGAGATCGGCTTTCGTCTTCGACGCTTCCGGTCTCCGCCAGGAGGAATCCCGTGAGGCTTCCCGCGAGGAGGCCCACCCCCGCGCCGATCACGCTCCCGGCCCAGGGCCCCGCCGGGTCCTCCCAGATCGCATCCCCCACCACCCAACCCACGGCGAACCCGACCCCCCAGCCGACGGCTCCGCCGAGCAAGGTCTCGCCGACGCGCTCCTCCTCGGAAAGACCGAGCGCGAGGCCGGCACCGAAGCTGACCGCTCCGACGGGAAGGGCGTAGGAGAAGATGTCGTCGATCTCGTAGAGCACCGTCCCCGACCGGGCCCTGGCCGACGCGATGGACATCGTCCACCACACGCCCGCGCCCAGCCCCGCTGCTCCGGCGGCGAGGGCTTCGAGATTCTGCGCCGTCGCAGGCTTGGGCGAGCCGCACAGGGCGACGAGGGACAGGGCCAGCGTGACGCTCGCCCGAATCGCGTACCGCGAGTTTTCGCGTCGCATGTGGGCAGGAACCCCGTACATCCTCTCGAGATCCGTTCAGTCCGCGGTGTCGGTGAGCCGCCAAAGGACCCACGATGCGACGGACCGCAGTGGCCTCCACGGCTCGGCCCTCTCGAGGACGTGATTCGGGTCCGGCCGGGTCGACAGGCCGTCCAAGCGCTTGAGCCCTTCCTGAATCCCCAGATCCGTCGAAGGCATGACGTCGAGCCGACCGAGCTTGAAGATCAGGAACATCTGGGCCGTCCATTCGCCGACGCCCCACACGGTCGTGAGACGTTCGATAATCTCCTCGTTCGAGAGGCGCCCGATCCCTCTCAGCTCGAGCTGGCCGGTTTCACATCGTGAGGCCAGGTCGCGAAGGGCGCGCGTCTTGGCTCGCGACAGGCCTGCGCTCCGCATCCTCTCCTCCCCGAGCGCCAGTAGCTCGGCGGCAGACGGAAACGAGCCTCCCGGCGTGAGCGCGCACACACGGCCGTAGATCGCTCCGGCGGCTGCGGTCGCCAGCTGTTGGTAGACGATCGATCGGGCGATGGCGTGGAAGTGGGAACCTCGTAGCACTCCTCTCGGAAACCCCGGGAAGGGCTTCACACGCGACATCGCCAGCCCCAGGCCGGGGTCCCGCCGAGCGAGGGCTCGCAGGGCCGATTCATCGGGTGTCGGTGGCATCGATGCGGGGTGCTCGGGAATCTCGGCGGCTCGGGCGAGCCAGTATAGGAAGACCGCCCTCGGGCGGCCAAGTCGGCCTTGCCGTCCGGCAGCCGCGGAAGTAGAATACCGAACAAACACCGAACACCGGGCGGAATAGCGGTGCTCTACCCGATGAAGAGACGCGAAGCGCGGCCCGAGGCATGACCCGATTGCCGACAATCCGACGAGGCCGAGGCGTCGGTCACAACCCCCCCAATCGATTCGAGCGCTTGCACGTCGTTCGAGAGTCGTGGACGGAAGAGGAAGACCCCGCTCCTCGGACCACGTTTCTGCGAGATGCCTCACGGAGCATCGTCGCCCGGAACGACAGCCCGGACGTCGGATTCGACCTTTCGGTGAACCCTTATCGAGGTTGTGAGCACGGTTGCGCGTACTGCTACGCCAGACCCACCCACGAGTACCTCGGGTTCTCGGCGGGGCTCGATTTCGAATCGAAGATCCTCGTCAAGGAGGACGCTCCCGAGCTGCTGCGCGCCGAGATGCTCTCTCCGCGTTGGGTCCCCGAGCCCGTGGCGATGAGCGGCGTCACGGATCCGTACCAGCCCGTCGAGAGGCGGCTCGGGATCACGCGCCGCTGCCTCGAGCAGCTCGCCGAGTTCCGCAACCCGGTGTTGATCGTGACCAAGAGTCGCCTGGTGACTCGCGATGCGGACATCCTCGGAGAGATGGCGAAGTGGGACGGCGCGGTCGTGTTCGTCTCTCTCACGACGCTCGACCACGGGATCCAGCGTGCCATGGAGCCACGAGCATCCTCACCGGCGCGCAGGCTCTCCGCCGTGGAGGCGTTGGCCAGCGCCGGCGTCCCGGTGGGGATCATGATGGCGCCCCTCGTCCCAGGTCTGAACGACCGTGAGATCCCGGCCGTGCTGAAGGCCGCTCGCGACGCGGGAGCCGGCTTCGCGACGCACGTCTTGCTGCGTCTGCCGCTCGCGGTGGCCCCGATCTTCGAGCGCTGGCTGGGGGAGCACTTCCCGGATCGGAAGAAGCAGGTTCTCTCGAAGATCCGAGCGATGAGAGGTGGGAAGCTGAACGACGGGCGGTTCGGGCATCGGATGCGGGGACGGGGAGCCTATGCCGCACAGCTGGGTGATTTCTTCGAGGTGGCCAAGCGGAAGGCGGGATTCGAGGCCGAACGTCCGCGCTTGTCGACAGCCTGCTTCAGGCGTCCGGGGCAGGCGGAGCAGCTCGGCCTCGGGATCTGATCAGCGACGGGGTCGGGTCGCCGTCGCCATGACGCGGAGGACCGCGGCTCCGCCGACCAACCCGGCCGCCATCACGAGCAACCCCGACCACCGGAAGAGCCCGGCAAGAAGCTGATCCTGCCCCAGCAGTCCCAGCGTGCCGAGGATCGTATTCCAGTCGTGGTCGGGATTCCCGGAGACCGGCGACACGAGTTCGAGGACTTGCCAGCGGGCGTCTGCCACGTAGGGGGCGATCGAGGCGAGATTGTCCCCGAGCCAGAAGACCGCGACGGTGATGGCGAAGAAATCGCGTTGCCGGTAGAACATCACGGCTGTGGCGAGGGGTGCAGCGAGCTGAAAGACCGTCCCACCGAGCGCGGCGAGCAACTCGCTACCGAACCATCCCAGGAACAGGTGCCCCGCCTCGTGGATCCCCAGGTTGAGTCCGCCGAACAGGCTTTGATAGGCGGGGTCCTGCAGGTGCCGCCACGAGAAGAGGAGAAGCACGAGGAGGAGCGGCGCCCTCGGAATCCAGAGTTTTCCGGCGGAGTGCTCTACGACGCGATTGCCGAGCCACTGGCCGAAGGCCGCAATGTCATCACGCCAGCGGGCGGGTGTCGCGTCCTTCCTGGGACGCGTGTAGCGGATTCGAAACTCGTGTGTACGCGGGTCGTCCATTCGGCCAAGATGCGGCCGTACTCGGTTCGAGGCACGGGAAAATGCCTGGGGGTTTCGATGCAGCCTTCCCGGGCCTATAACGAGGGTGACCTGAACGGAGCCCCCATGACATTGCAACGAGCTTGCCGCTTCGGCCTTCCGGCGTTGTTGGCCTTTGCCCTCGCGACGGCGGCGACGGCACAGGAATTCGATCCGGTCGAGTACCGACTCGGCATCAACGCGAAGATCCTCTGCTCCGGCGTCTTCTTCCAGGGCAGATCCGCGGAGCAGCATATCGAAGAGGACCTGGCACGGTTCGGTCACTTCGGGTGGGGTGAGGACTTCGAGTACGAGGTCGACCGGGTGGCGGGTCGGGTGACGCTCACGGCTGCAGGGGGCCAGAGCAGGTCCGCGAAATACAACGGGGACCAGGGCTGCGCGATCCTGCCGGAGGGCGCAGACGACGTGTTCTTCGAGCCTTCCGAGGTGGGTCTGCCCATGGCGCACCCGGAGGCGGTGGACTGGCCCACCGGCGACCGGCGCTCGACGCTCCCGATGCCCGAGGAGGTCGACGTCGGCGCTCTCGAGTCGGCGCTCGACTACGCGTTCGAAGAGGGAGCGTACACCCCGTATCAGAACACCCGGGCGGTCGTCGTCGTCCATAAAGGCCGGATCATCGCCGAGCGCTACGCGCCCGGCTGGACGCACGATGCGCCTCAGCTCAGCTGGTCCCAGGGAAAGAGCATCACGTCGGCGCTCATCGGTGTCCTCGTCGAACAGGGTGAGTTGACGTTGGAGCAGCCCGCACCCATCGCGGAGTGGGCGGAGGACGCGCGAGCCCGGATCCGCATCGTCGATCTCTTGCAGATGAGCAGCGGGCTGGACTTCAACAACTGGGGCATCGGCCGCCCGTGGTCGCTTTCGCCGGAGAATCGGCATTTCAGGATCTATCACGACGCCGTCGACGTCTTCGATCTCGCGACCGGGGTGCCCCCCGAGTTTCCTCCGGGCCGCATCTGGCGATATCGAAACTCGGACCCCCTTACCCTGGGCAGGATCGTTCGCGAGAAGGCGGAGCTGCGGGGCGAGCGTTATCACGCCTTTCCGTGGATCCACCTCTTCGACCGAGTCGGGATCCGCAATGCCGTCCTGGAAACCGATGCGTGGGGCAATTTCATCCTCTCGGGCTTCGACTACATGAGCGCCAGGGACTGGGCGCGTTTCGGCCTGCTGCACCTGTGGGACGGCGTGTGGGACGGCGAGCGGATCCTGCCCGAAGGCTGGCGGGATTTCGTCAGCACGCCGGCGCCGGCCGACGACAGCATGGGTTACGGTGGTCTCTTCTGGCTGAACGCGGGGGGCCGCTTCGGCCGAATCCCGTCGGATGCTTTCTGGTCCGCCGGCTTCATGGGCCAGTACACCTTCGTCATCCCGTCCCGTGACGTCGTGATCGTGCGACTCGGGCCCAGCCCCGGGAGCTTCGACCCCTACATCGACGAGGTCGTCGGCCGTATTCTCGATGCCATCGGAGGATCCTCCGACGATGGGGGCCCGTAGCCGTGGACTTCGGACAGATCCTCGCGATCT
>JBDHII010000160.1:0-4413 GCA_039587515.1 Gemmatimonadota bacterium | reverse complement strand
TCTCTCTCGACCGAACGGTCAAGTTCCTCCAGGCCCGCGCAGGCAAGAAGAAGGTGAGGCGTTCGGTCGTCGAGGCCGCGCTCCGCGAGCTCGCCCGGGAGTTCGACGCCCCCACCACCCGCGAGGGTCGGGACCTCTTCTTCGGCTTCCGGAACGTCAAGCGACAGTTCCTGGCCAGTCACCTGGTGCGTCGGCAGCTCGGCCTGGCCCGGACCGTGGCGGGCCGGACCGTCTACGACACGGCCGACTCCGATGCCGACGCCTTCGCCCGAGAGCTCGAAGCCTTCGACCAGCAGCTTCATCTCATCGAGCCTGCGGGCCTGTCCGACTCGACGCAGGACGGGCTCACCCCACCGTCGCCCTGACGGTCCGGTGAGCGACTCCGCCTTCTCGGCCGCCTATCGGCACTCCCTCGACGATCCCGAGGGGTTCTGGGCTGCGGCCGCCACCGACATCGACTGGACGCGGCCCTGGACCACGGTCCTCGACCGGTCGGCCGCACCCGCCGCGAGATGGTTCGTCGGTGGAGAGCTGAACACCTGCTACAACGCCGTCGACCGACACGTCGAACGGGGGCGAGGAGATCAGGCGGCGCTGATCTACGACAGTGCCGTGACCGGGCAGGCGGTGTCGTTCAGCTATGCCGAGCTCCGCGATCGGGTGGCCCTCTTCGCGGGTGTCCTGAGCCGGAACGGAATCGGCCGCGGCGACCGCGTCGTCATCTACATGCCGATGATCCCGCAAGCGGTGATCGCGATGCTGGCCTGCAGCCGGATCGGGGCCGTGCACTCCGTGGTGTTCGGCGGCTTCGCATCCGAAGAGCTCGCGACACGGATCGACGACTGCGACGCCAAGCTCGTGGTGAGCGCCTCGTGCGGGATCGAGCGCGACCGCATCGTCGAGTACAAGCCGCTGCTCGACGCCGCACTCGAAATCACGAGAAGCCAGCCGTCGTGCGTCGTGTTCCAGCGGGAGATGGCGAAAGCGGAGATGCGGCCCGGGCGCGACGTCGATTGGGACGAGGAGATGGCCCTGGCGACCCCGCACGACTGCGTTCCGGTGCTCGCCACCGATCCGCTCTACATCCTCTACACTTCGGGCACGACGGGTCGGCCCAAGGGGATCGTGCGAGACAACGGCGGACACGCCGTCGCGCTGAAGTGGACGATGAAGAACGTGTACGACGTCGATCCCGGGGAGACGTACTGGGCGGCATCCGACGTCGGATGGGTGGTGGGGCACTCCTACATCGTCTACGGCCCGCTTCTGCACGGCTGCACCACGGTCCTGTACGAGGGCAAGCCGGTCGGCACGCCGGATGCCGGCGCCTTCTGGCGGGTGATCTCGCAGCACGGGGTCGCCAGCATGTTCACGGCCCCCACCGCCATCCGGGCAATCCGGCAGCAAGACCCGGACGGCGCCCTGATCCCCCCGCACGACCTCAGCCGGTTCCGCTCGCTCTTCCTGGCCGGGGAGCGTTGCGATCCCGACACCCTGGCCTGGGCGGAGGAGCACCTCGGGGTACCCGTGATCGACCACTGGTGGCAGACCGAAACCGGGTGGGCGATCGCGGCGACCTGCCTGGGCATCGCCGAGCCCGACGTGGTACCGGGTTCGCCGGGCCGGCCGGCACCCGGATGGGACCTCGTCGTGATGGGTCCCCAGGGCGAGGCGGTGAAGCCCGGCGAGGTGGGCTCGATCTGCGCCCGGCTGCCCATGCCGCCCGCAGCGCTTCCGACGCTGTGGAATGCGGAAGAACGCTTCGTCGACACGTACCTGTCCACGTATCCCGGCTTCTACGAGACGGCCGATGCCGGGTTCATCGACGAGGCGGGGTTCGTACACGTGAGTTCATCGACGAGGCGGGGTTCGTACACGTGATGGCGCGCACGGACGACATCATCAACGTGGCGGGCCACCGCCTCTCGACCGGAGCGCTCGAGGAGGTGCTGACCTCCCATGCCGACGTCGCCGAATGCGCCGTCGTGGGTGTCGCGGACGAGCTCAAGGGTCAGGTCCCCGTGGGATTCCTCGTGCTCAAGGTCGGAGCAGAGGGAGAGGAAACGGAGGTCGTGAGCGACGTCATCCGGCTCGTCCGGGATCGGATCGGTCCGGTAGCCTCCTTCAAGGCCGCCGTTGTCGTGGACCGGCTCCCAAAGACCCGATCGGGCAAGATCCTTCGCGGAACGATCAAGCGCATCGCGGACGACGAGCCGTGGACCATGCCGGCGACCGTCGACGATCCGGTGATCCTGGACGAGATGACCGAGGCACTATCCAGACTGGGGTACCCCCGATGAGTCCCGTACGAAGCGGTTACGAGCAGCTGGTGGCGAAGGCGGAAGCCGAGATCGAGACCCTGTCCGTGGAGGACGCGAGGGCTGCACACGCTGCCGGCGCACTCCTCGTCGACCTCCGAGACGTGAGAGAGGTCAAGCGGGAGGGGAAGATCCCCGGCTCCTATCACGTCCCTCGCGGCATGCTCGAATTCTGGATCGACCCCGCTTGTCCGTATCACCACGAGGCACTCTCGGCCGCCGACCGCCTGGTGCTCTACTGCAACCTCGGCTGGCGCTCGGCGCTGGCAGCGAAGACCCTGCAGGACATGGGCCTGAGCAACGTGTCCCATATCGGCGGCGGCCTCTCGGCCTGGAGGGAGCAGGGCGGCCCCGTGGAAGGCGGCCCGGACGGAGCAGAGTGATGACTTTCAATGCCGTAGTCGTTCGCAGGGACGAGGATGGAGCCATCGGGTCGTCGGTCGAGCGACTCGAAGAGGGCGCGCTGCCCGACGGAGACGTCACGGTCGCCGTCGATTACTCGACCCTCAACTACAAGGACGGACTCTGCCTGACCGGGGGTGGAGGCCTCGTGCGGGCCTATCCTCACGTGCCCGGCATCGACTTCGCGGGGACGTCGTGCTGACCGGCTGGCGGGTCGGAGAGATCTGGTGGGGAGGATACGCCCAGCGCGCCCGGGTCAAAGCCGACTGGCTGGTGCCGCTGCCCGAGGGCATGACCACGCGGGACGCGATGGCCATCGGTACGGCGGGCTTCACGGCGATGCTCTCGGTCATGGCGCTCGAAGAGCACGGGATGAGCCCCGAGCAGGGCGAGGTTCTCGTGACCGGGGCCACGGGTGGTGTGGGCTCCGTCGCGACGGCCATCCTGGGCCACCTCGGGTACGAGGTGGCCGCGCTGACGGGCCGACCGGAGCTCGAGCCCTACCTGATGAACCTGGGAGCGAGCACCGTCGTGGCTCGTGAAGAGCTGGAGGCCCGGGGCAAGCCGCTCGAGTCGGAAAGATGGGCCGGCTGCGTGGACGCCGTGGGCGGACCGGTGCTCGCCAGAGCGCTCGCTCAGATGAAGTACGGCTCCTCCGTCGCCGCCGTCGGGTTGGCGGGCGGGATGGGTCTGGATACGACCGTCATCCCCTTCATCCTGCGCGGAGTGAACCTGCTCGGCGTCGATTCCGTGATGCAGCCCTACGAGCGGCGCACCGCCGCCTGGGCACGACTGGCTTCGGATCTCCCGGACGACCGCCTCGACGAGATGGTCGAGGTCGTCTCGCTCGCCGCCGTGATCCCCATGGGACCGGCGATCCTGAAAGGCGAGGCGAGGGGTCGGATCGTGGTGGACGTCAACGCCTGAGGGAGCACGCCCTCGGGTGTTGACTCGCTTCAGACATATGAATATCTATATATGTCACTATTAAGGACATGTAGATGAAAACAAAGACCATCCCCGCGCCACACGTGATCGAGGAGACTGCGGGCGTCCTGAGATGCCTCGGCCATCCGATCCGTCTCGCCGTCATCGACCATCTCGAGCGGGCGTTGGACATCGAGCAGGCCACGGCTTCGCAGCACCTGAGTCTCATGCGGGACAAGGGCATTCTCGGACGACGCAAGGACGGCGTGTACGTCCTCTACGACATCGCGGATGAACGGGCCCTGAAGGTTCTGGCCTGCATCCGTAGCGGGTGACTCTCCATTTGTGATAGACATATAGAAATATGAATATTCATATCTTTTGGATGGCTGTGGCGGCACTCGGTGCGCTCGTCGCTCCCGCGGGAGGCCAGGAGACCTGGGACCTGGAAGACGTAGAGCGGGAGGTCCGCCTGCGGAGCAACGAGATCCGAGCTGCGCGGGCGCAGCTGGAGCGTGCGGAGGCCGGGGCCCGCAGGGCGCGCTCGATTCGCCTGCCCTCCATCGGGCTTCAGGCCGGGCTGACGGCGGCCGACGACCCGGTCTTCGCCTTCGGCTCGAAGCTTCGACAGGGTCGCTTCGCCCAAGAGGATCTCGCCCTTGGAGCTCTGAACGACCCCGGGAGGGTCGAGGACTGGAGCGCGGGACTCGCCTTCGCATGGAACGGCCTGAGCCCCTCGGCCTGGGCACTCGCTGAGGGTGCCCGC
>JBDHII010000159.1:0-2118 GCA_039587515.1 Gemmatimonadota bacterium | reverse complement strand
CGCAGGAAGGTGCTGTACGGATCCTCCTCGACCTGCTTGAGGCCGAGGGAGATCTTGCGGTCCTCCTCGTTGACCTCGAGCACGCGGAGCTCGATGTTCTGGCCCTCCTGGAGCTTGTCCTCGGGCTTCTCGACCCGCTCGGTCCAGCTGAAGTCGGAGATGTGGAGGAGACCCTCCACGCCCGGCTCGAGCTCGATGAAGGCGCCGTACTTGGTCATCCGGGTGACGTCGCCCTTCTGGAGGCTGCCCACCGGGTACTTGGTGACGACTTCCTTCCAGGGCTCGTTGTCGATCTGCTTGAGGCCCAGCGAGATCTTCCGGTCGACCTTGTTGATGTCGAGGATCTTGACCTTGATCTCGGCGCCCTCCTGGAGGTGCGAGCCCGGGTCGTCCACCCGCTCGGTCCAGGAGATGTCGCTGACGTGCAGCAGGCCCTGGATACCGTCCTTCAGCTCGATGAAGGCACCGTAGTCCTGGATCTTCCGGACGGTGCCCGAGGTGATCGAGCCGATCGGGTAGGTGATGTCGACGATCTCCCACGGGTCCGGGGTGACCTGCTTGAGGCCCAGCGAGATCTTCTTGGCCCGGGGGTCCACGTCGAGGATCTTCACCTCGAGCTGGTCGCCGGTGTTGAGGACCTCGGACGGGTGCTTGGTGCGCCCGGTCCAGGACATGTCGGAGATGTGGATCAGGCCCTCGACGCCGTCGGTCAGCTCGACGAAGGCACCGAAGTCGGTCAGGTTCTTGACCGTGCCCCGGACGACCTCGCCGGTCTGGTAGTTGTCGCTGACGAGGGTCCACGGGTCCGGCTGGACCTGCTTCATCCCCAGGGCGACCTTCCGCTCGTCGGGGTCGATGTTCAGGATCTTGACCTGGACCTCTTCCTCGATCTCGACCAGGTCCTTGGGGTGCTTGACCCGCTCGGTCCAGGACATGTCCGAGATGTGCACGAGGCCCTCGATGCCGGAGGCGATCTCGACGAACGCACCGAAGTGGGTGATGTTCTTCACGACGCCCTTGCAGACCTCGCCCACGCGGAAGTTCTGCTCGATGACCTCCCACGGGTCGGTGGCCAGCTGCTTGAGGCCCAGGGAGACCTTCTCGTTCTCGCGGTCGACGTTGAGGATCTTGACCTCGACCTCGTCGCCCACGTTGACGATGGAGCTGATGTCACGGACGTGACCCCAGGACATGTCGGCCTTGTGGAGGAGGCCGTCGATCTTGCCCTCCATGATGGAGACGAACGCACCGTAGTCGGTGATGTTCTTGACGATGCCCTTGGAGACCTGACCCTCTTCGATGTGCTTGAGGGCCTCGGCGACTTCCTTGGCACGCTCGATCTCGAGGATGGCCTTGCGGCTCAGGACCATGTTCCGGCGGCGCCGGTTGAACTCGATGATCTTGAACTCGTAAGTCTCACCGATGTACTTCTCGAGGTCGTACTCCTGCTGGAGGCTCATCAGGGACCCGGGGATGAAGCCCTTGAGGCCCTTGAAGTTGGCCTGCAGGCCACCCTTGACCTTGGCCACGACCTTGGCGCGGATCAGGCCGCTGCCCTGGAAGGCCTTGTCGGCCTCGTCCCAGGCGCGGATGACGCGGGCCTTCTTCTTCGACAGCAGGATCGAGCCGTCGTCCTCGTTCTGCTTCACGACGAGGGCCTCGACCTTGGCGCCGAGCTTCAGCTCCTCGGGGTCGAACTCGCCCCGGGGGATCACGCCCTCGGTCTTGTGGGCGATGTCCACGTACACGTCGTGGTTGTTGAACTTGATGATGTGGCCGACGGCGAGGGTGCCGCTGTTCAGCGACGGGATCTCGTCCAGTAGTCCGCCATGGACTCGGTGACCTCTTCGTCGCCCTCGAGCACGTCCATCGCGAAGAAGTCTTCCGGCTCCTCCGGGATGTCGGCGATGGGGGTGAATTCCATCTTGACCATTTTGGTCGTCCTTTTCTCTGTTCGTGGCCCGGGCATGCCGGACCTGTCTTGAATGTGTTGGTTGGTCTGGTGGGAGCGCCCGTGCGCGCGGCGATCCCGGGGGTGGAGGCGGCGGCCTCCGGGGCGAGCGGGGGAGGGGGAGCTACGGGGCGGTCGTGCGGGCGCCGTCGCCGGCGGACTCGCTC
>JBDHII010000083.1:0-9075 GCA_039587515.1 Gemmatimonadota bacterium | reverse complement strand
GCGCCCTCGATCAGTGTTCCGTTGAGGTCGAAGACGGCGGCCCCGTAGGCGGCATCGCCACCGAGCCTCGTGATCGTCTGGGCGGGTGGATCGATCTCGATGGCAGCCGCACGGGCATCGACGCGCACGGCCGTCGACCCCTGCAGCTCCTCGAAGGTCGTCGTGATCGTCGCCGTCCCGATGTCCAGCGCCGTGAGCAATCCATCCGAGTCGACCGACACGATCGACGGGGCGCTGCTGAAGGACTGGGGCTCGGCGTCCACCACCGTGTTGCCGTTGGCGTCCACCACCCTCGCAGGGACAGGCGCGGTGGCGCCGATCGTCGTGAGAAGAAGGGAAGGCGGATTCACATCGATGCGATCGGGCCGCTGTGCTACCTCCAACAGGACCGAGCCGCTGGCCTCGTCGACCGTCGCGATGACCTCGGTCGTACCGTTGCCGATCGCCACTGCGGAATTGGACTCGATCGCCACGACCTCCGGGTTCACCACCTCCCAGTTGGTCATGAAGCGCGGGATCTCGCTCCCGCCCCGGTCGAAGGCCCTGATCTGGAAGGCGGCCCGGGCGCCGAAGGCCTCGAGCAGCTCGGTCGAGCTCGTGAGCTCGAGTCGTGTCGCCAGGGGCCGCACGATGATTTCGACATTGGTGCGAAGCTCCGCCGCCGCCGCAGCGGCACCGGAGGACGCCTCATCCTCATCCAGAATCGTGGTCGCCGTGATCGTCGTGGTACCCATGCCCACTGCGGTGACGAGCCCGGCCTCGTCGACGGTCGCGATCGTGGCGTCGGCCGTCGTCCAGGTGACCTCTCCGTCGGTCGGCGTCCCGCCCGCGTCCAAGAGCTCCGCCAGCAGCGTACCCTCCGCACCGATCGCGGTGAGCTCGAGCACCTGGGTGTTCACCGAGACTTCGGTCGGCTCGATGTCGACGAAGAATTCCGCACCGGTCGTCACCCCGCCGAGCGTCGCCGACGCGGTCGCCCGTCCGCGTCCGACTGCGCTCACTCGACCGCGCGTGACGGACAGCACCTGAAAATTCGAGCTGCTCCAGACGACACCGGTCGGCTCGATCGGACGCTCGTTGGCGTCGTACGCCTCGATCGAAAGGTCGACCCCCTCCCCCACGAAGCTGAGCACCCCCTCCGTCGGCTCGACGACGAGCTCGGCCACGCGTTGCATCACCGACACCTCGGCCACACCGGCCACGAAGGTATCGGCCACCATCCGAACGGAGAGCTGCGTCGAACCCTCGCCGACGCTTCGGAAGGTGGTGCCCTCGGTATTCGAGAGGACCGTGGGATCTCCGACGCTCCACTCCAGCTCCGGTGGAATTTCGGGACCGTAGATGTCGCCACGGGCATCGACGACCGTCGCGGTCACCGTCACCTCCTCCGCGAGGCTCTCGATCTGTAGAGACCCGGGATCGAGGACGATGCCGCTCGGCACGGCTTCGACGTAGATGTCCGCCGTGTCCGCGCGAAGTCCGGCGAGCGCGACGACCCGGAGCGTTCCCGGTGCCCGAGCCGTGACCGTGTCCCCCGCGACCGTTCCGAGCTCGGGCGTCAGGCTCGCCCAGAAGAGCCGGGCGGCCGAGCCACCACCGTTCAGCTCGCCACGAAGCCGTTCGCCGAGCCCCTCGAGCAGCGTGTCCGGGCTGGACGTGATGGAGACCGATTCGACCTCGAGGTTCTCCAGGGGTCCGCGCCCGACGCTCACTCTGGGAACAACACGCTCGATGATGCCCTGACCCAGCGTGATCACCGAAGTGCGACCGCTCCACTCTACGCTTTCGCCACCGGAAGGACTGCGGTGGATCAGCTCCAGCTCCAGGTAGAGGCTCAGCAGCTCGTCCTCGGCAAACTCCACGGTGATGTCGAGGTTCCAGCCATCTGCCCCGGGATCGACGGGGAATTCCTGGGTGACGACCAGCGAATCCGACTCGGCGTTGAAGACGAACGCCCGAATGATCGAAATGGCGGGCCCGAGCTCGACGCCGGAGAAGGCGAACTGCGGCGCGACCGTGAAGACGGCTCGTCCATGGGCAGACGGCCCGGACGGACCACGGTCGTCCGTGCACGCAAAGGCGAGCACGGTGACGAACGCCATGGAGACACCGAGCCAACGTGTTTTCAAGGGCCTACAATCTTGCTTGGACCGCAGGATATGGGGACGAAAAGAAGCCAGCCCGAGAGCTTACGGGGCATGGCCTCTCATTTGCAAAGTACGATGGCAAACCGGGATTCGTAAACATCTCTTTTCACGCGCGGAAATATCTGTCTTCACACTCGACTTCCCGACGGGGAAGGCGGTGTTCGTGCCGCCCCGAGACCTGTCTTGCCATGGAACGGGCACGTCTCCACACGGGGGGGTAAGGGAGGTATGCCTCGTCCGAGCCCTGTCCAACGTCCAAGTGGCCTTCTGCGCCTCGTACCGAACGTCATCAGCGGCATACGACTGCTCCTCGTGCCCGTCTATATCGACTGGCTCGTGCGAGCGGACGCGGCGTCGGTGCCTGTGGAAACGGGCCTTTGGCGATGGCGGGCGTTGGGGCTCTTGCTCGTGATCGGCGGCTCCGATCTGATCGACGGCTTCATCGCCCGCCGCTACGGGGTGCGAAGTGTCACGGGCAGCTTGCTCGACGCCGTCGCCGACAAGGGGATGCAGATGGCCGCCCTGGGATACTTCGCCCTGTTTGCCGGCGGCGCTTTCCCGAACGTGGGTGCTTGGTTCTTCTGGCTCGTCGTGATCTGCGACGCGACGCTGCTCGGCGGCTGGCTCACGATGAAGGCGATGCAGGACCGACCGAACATCGAGCACAAGGGCCACGGCAAGATGGCCAGCTTCTCGATCTTCCTGCTGCTCTGCTGGGTGACGGCTGGCGGCGCCGCGTGGGTGGTCACGCTGGCGAGCGCCGGGATCGCGGCACTGATCCTCTACAGCACGGGATTCTACGTGCGCCGAGGCTTTCTCACGCACTCCCTGGAGCGTGCGACCCGGTCGTGACGGGGCTGGGAAGGGAGAGGAGGCGAGGGCGGCGGGGCGCGTGAACCGAAGGAGCGGAAACCGTCCCCAGCCCACGCAGCGGGTTGCCCCCGACCGCCCCCGCAGACCTACATCCGGTACCGGTAGCTCAGCTTCACGAAGAGGCCCTCCGAGCGGGACGTGATGTCCCGGAAGCGGAAGGACTGCGTGTCGCGCCAGTCCCGGGAATAACCCACGAAGAAGACGGTGCCGGGCGACGGCTCGTAGCCCAGCAACGCCTCGAGTCGGAAATCGTACCGATCGGAGCCCTCGAGCCCTCGGCAGTCTTCAGAACAGAAGTAGAGGGCGTTCCCCGTCGAGGGGTCGAGCACCGCTCCCCGCTCTTGGCTGGAGTACTCTCCGATCACCCGCGTGAACAGCGCACGGCTGAACTGGTAGCGCGCCTGAAGCCGGGGGATCGTCGCGGAGGAATAGATCGATCCGTCGCGCTTCCGCAGAAGCGTCACGTGGCGACCACCCAGCTCCGCCGAGAAGCGCCCGCTCGGTCGGAAGGTGACGCGCAGGTCGCCGCTCCACGCGTCCGCCAGATCGGCCGGCGTCCCCGTTGTCCGCTCGAAGATCGGCGACTCGCTCCACGAAGCTCCGAGTGAGATACGGATCCGCTCCCACGGACTGATCCACGAACGCAGCTGAAGCGACTGGAGGCCCGAGAAGAGCTCCTGGGACGGAGCAAAGGCGGCGGCGTCCGCGGGTGACAGACCCGAGACCAGACCCTCGTAATCCCGGCGACCGTAGTTGTAGTCGTCGCGCGAGTACGTCAGGAAGCCTCCGATGTTGTTTCGGAAGGACGCGCTGAGGCCGAGCTGGACCTCCGACTCGAGGGGTGCACGACCGCCCCAGAAGTCGTCGCGCTTCCAGAAGCCCTGAACCTCGACGAACGGTCCGAAGCTTTCGACCAAAGCTCCGCGGCCTCCGCGCCAGGTGTAGCCGGTCCGAGCCGAGACTTCGGTGTTGCCCACCCGGCGGATGAAGCCCGAGCGAGCGCGAAAGTCCGACGAGATGTCCTCGAAGGAGGCGCTCGCCGAAAAGCTGCGTCCGGAGCGGCTGAACCGGGCTGTGAAGAGCGAGCCCCAGTCGATCGCGGACCCGGGTCGGGAATCCGCACTGCTCGCGGCCTGCACCGTGAGGGTGTAGCGACGAGCCAGCACGAAGCGACCGTCGACGCCGAACACGCGGTTGAACTCGTCGCCCGCCGCCGTCCGGTCCGTGTAGACCGCTCCAATCGTCGAGTTCGAGCCGACGTCCTGCTGCGCCCGAACCAGATTCACGGCGGGGTCGGAGCTGCTCCCCATCCGATCCACCGCACCGATGTAGGCCACACGCGTGCTCCCGACCTTACCGGAGAGCTTGACCGCGCCCACCGGGTTCGCGATCGAGCGCGTGTACACGAGATTCTTGGGCATCGAGAAGACGTCGGTGCCCTCGAGGAAGAACGGCCTTTTCTCGGGCAGATAGATCGCGAATCGCTCGTTCACGGTGATCTGGCCCGCGTCGGCCTCGATCTGGCTGAAGTCGGGGTTCACCGTGCCGTCGAGCGTGAGGTTCGAGGTCAGGCCGTAGGTCGCGTTGAAGCCGAAGTCGGAAGTCGCGGGATCATGGGCGAGCCCACCGACGTCACTCCGGTAGGACCCCACACGGCTCGCCGTCAGGACCGGGTTCAACTCCATGAAGCGGCCGGGGTCCAGGTCGCGGAGTCCCCGGAGAGCGCCGAACTGCTCGAGCTGGTTGGCGGCTTCGCGGGTGATCGGAGCCCAGGACTCGGAGAAGCCGTTGCGCTGGATCTGCCGGCTGACCTGCAGGCCCCAGTCCTGGACGGGCCGCTCGGGGAAGCGGAGGGATTTGAGAGGGATCTTCACCTCGACGGTGTACCCGTCTCGGTCGACTCGGCCGGCCGACTCCCAGAGGAAGTCGGGGTTCCTGTCGATCGGACCGCCTCGACCCCCCCGGCCCTCGATCCACAATCCATCGCTCTGGACGCCGAGGGGATTCACCGCGAAGACATAGGCACGCCGATGGTCGTTGAAGGTGTCGAGCACGAAGCGGATGAAGTCGTCGGACCGCTCGAAGGAATCACGCTCGGTCAACGACGCCCTCACACCCCCGGGCTCGTCGTCGTATGCGCGCACGCCGAAGAGGATCGCCTCATCGGTGACGAGCACCCGAACGTCGGTCACCTGGGACGCCGAGATTCCCTCGACGGGTTCGTACTGGGTGAAGCCGGAGAGGCGAGCCGCACCCGACCAGGCCGCGTCGTCGAGCCGGCCGTCGATCGAGATGTCCGCCGCCGAGACACGCGCGTCGAAAACGTCCAGCTGCAGGGATGCACCGTCATACTCGGCCGCGGCCGGTACCCGGGGGGTGTCGGTCGTCGGCGGCTCGCTCGCCAGGCCGCTTGCCAGCGCCAGGATCAGAGAGGTCGAGAGCATCATTGCAGCACCGAACTAGGAATGTTCAATAAATTATTGATTTGTTGAACAACAATAGTACAGCCTGTTCCGATGCGCAACTCCGGAGTTCCACACGCACGGGATCCACGGAGGTCCCCGGCCAGGGTGGGCCGGCGACCCGAATCGGGGTCCCGCACGGTGAAGCCCGGCCCGAGAGGTTGTGGCGGTGGATGTGGGGACCGCATCTTGCCGGCTATGTCGAACACGAATGAGCGCCTCACCGAAGCACTCGCCGACCGCTACCGGATCGAACGGCGTCTGGGCGAGGGCGGCATGGCCACCGTCTTCCTCGCGGAGGATCTCCGGCACGAGCGGAACGTGGCGCTCAAGGTCCTCCGCCCCGAGCTGGCCGCGGTGCTCGGTGCCGACCGCTTCCTGACCGAGATCAAGACGACCGCCAATCTCCAGCACCCCCACATCCTCCCGCTCTTCGACTCGGGCGAGTCGGACGGCTTCCTCTATTACGTGATGCCCTACGTGGAGGGTGAGTCGCTGCGGGAGAAGATCGACCGCGACAAGCAGCTCGGTGTCGAGGAGGCGGTCCGCATCGCCGACGAGGTCGCCGACGCGCTCGACTACGCGCACCGCAACGACGTCATCCATCGCGACATCAAGCCCGAGAACATCCTCCTGCACGACGGGCGCCCGGTCGTCGCGGACTTCGGGATCGCCCTCGCCGTGAGCGCGGCAGCCGACGGGCGCATGACGGAGACCGGCCTCAGCCTCGGCACCCCTCATTACATGAGCCCGGAGCAGGCAACGGCGGACCGGGACCTGACGGTCCGCTCGGACGTGTACGCGCTCGGATGCGTCCTCTACGAAATGCTGACGGGAGACCCGCCTCATACCGGGCCCACCGCCCAGTCGGTTCTCGTGCGGATCCTGACGGAAACCCCTCGGCCGGTCACCGACGTGCGCGCCAGCGTCCCCCGAAATGTGGCCGGGGCGGTGGCGCGTGCGATCGAGAAGCTGCCGGCCGACCGCTTCGAGAGCGTCGACGCTTTCCGGAAGGCGCTGGCCGACCCCGGCTTCGAGCATGCCGTGCGGCATCCGGCGGCGCCCGCGGTCCAACTCGAGCCCGCAGTGGGAGAGGGGAAGCGGCGTCCGGTCCGTCCCTCTGCCGGAGGGCGTTTCGCTGTGGGTGTCGCCGTGGTCGCGGTTCTGGTGGCGCTGGCCGGCTGGCTCCGGCCTACACCGGCGCCCCGGGTGACGCGCCTGGGAATGACGCTACCCGGGACCGAGCTTCCGAGGACCTCCCCGTTCACGAGGTTCGACATCTCCCCGGACGGCCGCACGCTCGTGCACGAAACCTCGGACGGGCCCCTTCACGTGCGCCGTCTCGACCAGTTCACGTCCGTGCCTTTGCCCGGCACCGAGAGTGCCATCGCACCCAAGATTTCTCCGGACGGTCGGTTCGTGCTGTTCCGCCGTCTCGGAACCGGAATCTTCACGGCCGCCCTGGACGGCGCGCCTCCTCTCGAGATCGCGAAGGTCCCTGCAGTGGCGGCGATGGATTGGGGGGAGGACGGCTTCGTCTACTTCAGCCTGGACGGTGACATCCATCGCATCCCGGCTTCCGGCGGCGATCCCGAGCAGCTCACAGACGCGTCTGGCACGGACGACGTCCATGCCTTTCCCGCGGCGCTTCCCGGAGGAAACGGCGTGATCTTCTCCGAGAGGCGGCCCAGTCAGGGAACCAGCGTCCTCAAGGCGGTGGATTTCGCGTCCGGGGAGGTCCGCGAGCTCGTGGAAGGGCTGGCAGGGGTGTACGCGCCTTCGGGTCACCTCGTCTTCGGACGGGCCGACGGCAGTCTGGCTGTGGCTCCCTTCGACCCGGAGAGCTTCGAAGTCGGCCCGGTGGCACCGCTGGTGCAGGGGGTGAGCCTGCGCGCGTTCTCCCTGCCCGAATTCGCGCTCTCGAGCAGCGGACACCTCGTGTATTTCGCCGACGGTTCGGAAGGCCCCGGATCCGCTCGAGGTGCGGTCATCGTGCGTGCGACACCCGGGGGTCCGGTCGAAGCGGTCGACGCGGAGCGCCTGGTCGGCGGCTTCACCGGCCTGACCGTCTCTCCCGACGGGCGGAGGCTGGCCGTGGTCACGCGCTCCGAGGTCGGGGCCGACACGGACCTCTGGGTATACGACCTCCAACAAGGGACGTACGCTCCGGTGACCACCGCGGAGGGCTCGGAGGACCGAGCCATCTGGTCCGTCGACGGCTCGAACCTCTACTACATCTCGTCGACGGACCCACGGACCCTCTTCGAGATCCCGGCCGACGCCAGCGGTCCCTCCCGGAGTGTGCTGACCCTCGACGAAGCCATCGAAGACGTGGCCCGCTCGGAGGACGGACGCTACCTGGTCTTCAAGACCGTGGGTCCCCAGAACAACGACCTCTGGTACGTCGACCTGGCCGGAGACAGCATTCCACAGCCCTTCCTGGCCTCCGAGACGGACGAGGACGGAGGACGGCTGTCGCCGGACGGCCGCTGGATCGCCTACCACTCGGACGAGTCGGGGCGTGACGAGGTGTACGTCCGTGCGTTCCCCGGGGGCGGGCCCAGAATCCCGATCTCTCTCGATGGCGGATCGGTGCCGATGTGGTCGCGGTCCGGAGACGAGATCTTCTACGCGACCTCGGGCAACGGTGGCGATCTGATCGGCGCGACCGTGCAGATCGTGGGCGCGACGCTGAGCGTGACGTCGCGACGCACCGTCATGACCGGATCCTACGCGTGGGGAACGGGGGAAGCGGACTACGACGTCCTTCCCGGGGACGAGGGCTTCTATGCGATCTCGCTTACGGGTACCTCGGACGAGGGCGAGCTCCGGATCGTCCTCAACTGGCTCGAAGAGGTGAAGGAGCGCACCGCCCGCTGAACGGAAAGCGGGCCCACCCCCGAGGGGATGGGCCCGCTTCGAGCCGATGGCCCGTCGTCGGATCAGTCGAGGTAGTCCTCGAGATCCGGCACGATCTCCTCGGCGATCCCCTTGATGGCGTCCAGGTCGGGACCCGTCCACGTCAGGACGATTCCCCCGTCCATCGTCAGGATGAGCTCGACCTCGCCGTCCTTGTCCTCGAGCGTCCCCGTCATGCCGGCCACGCGCACCTGCTTCATGTCACTCGAGCTCACCCCGAAAGCGCTGGCCATGCTGGCCAGGGCACCGAGCCCCGAAGCCGCCGCAGCGGCGCCACCCGCGCCGCTCATCACCTGCAGATGGACGTCCCCGTTCCCGCCACTGTAGTCGATCTCGACGGTCGAGAAGCCCATCGCGGCCTCGTACGAAGCCTCACCGGCCGAGTACCCGGCCGCGTCACGCTCCAGAAGGCTGCCGATCTTCTCGTAGTGGAGCTCCTGGATCCCCCGCTGGCACCAGTTGAGCTCTTCGAGGGCGCGCGGGTAGTTCTCCCGCTCGACATACCGCATGAAGCCGTCGCAGGAGTCCAGGTCCTGGGCAGCGGCGGGAGGGGCGAAAAAGACCAGACCGAGCATCCCGAAAAGCGCTGCAAGATTCTTCAACGTGTGCATCACGAACTCCTGGAAGAAGTGTCACTCCCGGAATCCTAGAGAGCACCCGCCGGCGCCGCCAGG
>JBDHII010000028.1:0-39953 GCA_039587515.1 Gemmatimonadota bacterium | reverse complement strand
CGCGAAGACCTCCTTGGTCCAGACGTCGTCGAACCAGGCCATGGTGACGAAATCGCCGAACCATTGATGGGCGGTCTCGTGCGCGATCAGGCTGGCTCGCCCGAGAACCTGTGCTTGGGTCGCGCTGCGATCGAGCATCAGTGATCGCTGCCGGTAGAAGATCGACCCCGGATGCTCCATCCCCCCGTACTGGAACGGTGGCAGCAGGACGAAGTCGAACTTGCCGTAGGGGTACGGAATCCCCGTGTAGTCCTCGAGCCAGCTCAGGGCCGTGTGATGGAGGTCGAAGATCACGGGCGCGTTGCGGGCGACCTTCTCCGCGTCGGTTTCCCGGTGGAACATGCGAAAGCTCCGGCCTTCCCTCTCTCCCACCTCCATCTGGAAATCTCCGACTGCGAAGGGGATGGGCTGCGTGCGGCCGAACTCGTACACGTGCCTGTCCCCCCTCTCCCTCACACGCTCTTCGGGGCCGTTGGCTACGGCGATCCACTCCTCGGGAACGTCCAGAGTCAGGGAGAAGGGCGCCTTGAGGTCGGGCTGATCGAAGATCGGCAACGTGAAGTGCGCCCGGTCGGGTACGAAAAGCGTGTAGAGGAAGTCCGGATTGCGGTTGAGCGCTTCGTCGCCTGCCGTGAAGGTGATCCGCACCTCTTGCACGTCGCCGGGAGAGAGAGCTCTTCCCCCGACGACGATGTGGTCGCTCACCGGGGTCCACGCAGTCTCCCTGCCGTTCACGAGAACGTGCGCGACGCGCTCTCCGGGATCCTTGAAGTCGACGACCAGCGCTTCGGCTCTGCCACCCTCCCAGCGAAACCTCATCGTGACCTCTCCCGTGACCCGCTCTCGGGAAGAGCGCGGCACCGAGAGCGCGTAGGCATACTCGAGATCCTGGATCGCCGCCTTTCGCTGGATCCTGAGCACGTCCGAGATGCCTTCCTCCAACAATCTCGGATGGGGCTCAGGCGTGCACGCCGCGACTGCGACCAACAAACCGATCGAGGTGATCCGGAGGAGAGCGGGAAGGGATTGCATGGGTGTACTCGCATGCCGCGGGTGAGCTTCGCCCGCAAGTTGTACCCGTGCCCGCGCTTGGCAAGAGGAGCGCCTCTAGAGAGCCACAGGGCGCCGCCGACCGCGTGGCCGGCGGCGCCCGAAGCCCCGATCGAATCGACGGAGACTACCGTTCCAGTCTGAGCTCCGCGAAGGACTCCCAGTCGACGAAGGTCACGCCCGACTCGCCATCTTCGATGAAGATCCCTCGATTCCCGTCGTCGACATCGTTCGAGTCGCGCAGCCGGAAGGTCCGCCCATCGAGCAGCTCAACCTCGACACTCCTCGACGAAGCCTTCGCGATCCGTGCGATCTTGTCGAACTCGACGGCGTACTCGACGCCACGATTCTCACCGTTGAGGAGCTCCCAAGTGTAGGCCTCGTCGGCATCCCAACGGATGAGCCCCTGGTATTCCTCTCCACGATCCGTCACGACGATGCCTCTGATCCGCTCGCCGCCCGGGAACTCGGAGTACGAGGCGTGGTCCTCGGCTTCATGGAAGACCACCGACTCGAACTCGTCCCACTCCAGGGACACCTGACCCAGTGCAGGATCCGAGATCGCGATGCCCCGATTGCCAGAGTCCACGTCGTTGCTGTCCCGTAGCGTCAGCTCCTGCCCGTCCTTCAGCAGGACACGAGCCGCACTCGACGAGTGCCGCTCGATCGACGCGATCCGGCCGAAGGGAATCTCCCGATCCTGTCCGTCCTCCTCACCGTCGAGGATGTCGGACGTGTAGATCTCGTCCACATCCCAGCCGACATAACCGGTGAACTGGTCCCCCGAGCGTGCCGTCAGCGTCCCGTAGAGCCTCCGACCCTCCGGCTCCATGCCTTCGGCGTCGCCGGCAGGCATGAACTCGATGACGTCCAGGTCCCGCCAACGAAGCTCCGTCGGGCCACGCAACGCATCCTCGACAATCAAGGCCCTCATCCCGTCACCGAGATCGGTGGAGTGCGCGCTGAGCTCGATCTCCTCTCCCGACTTCAGGATGAAGAGCGCCGCATCGTCGTCGAGAACCTCGACGCGGCGGACATGACCGAACCGGATCCCCGAGGTCACCCTCCGATCGCGGAAACCCTCGAAGGCGAACCGCAGCCCGAGGACCGAGATTCGGCCTCCGTCGCTCGAACGGATTCGGAACCCGGAGGAGCCCTCGTCGACTTCGACGGCCTGCCTCTCGTACTCCGTTCGGGGTAGTTGCTTGTACGCGTCGAGCAGATCCGCCCAGGATCCCTCGTTCCTGTCCCAGCGGATGAACCCGCGAAGCTCTTCGCCCGAGACCGTGACGACACGACCGTACAGGCGATTCTGATACGGCCCACCGTCGTCGGATCGGATGGACAGGGGCTGGAAGCCCGAGCCCTGTCCGAGAGCGAATGTCGCCGCCAACCCGACCGCACCTGCCAGACCGATCAGCGACAAACGTGCGATGCTGTCCTTCATGGCCGATCCCCCTCCCCTCTTCTCACCCGGGCACCCACGGCTGGGAATGTCGCCGAAAGATCGCCCCTCCGGTGACCGCGCCCGATCTCAATCCTGAGATGCGGCTTTCGCTCGAAAGGTTGCGAGCCGCTCTATCTCCTTACGCTCCCGCCTCCAACGAAGATCCACCCGTCGCTAGATTGGCCCCCATGTCGACTCCGCTCTCCGGCTACTGCGCCTCGGCCGACCATCCCTACCACGGGCCTTATCACGATCTGGAATACGGGTTCCCCGTGCGCGGTGACCAGGTGCTCTTCGAGCGTCTCGTCCTGGAGATCAACCAGGCCGGATTGTCTTGGCTCACCATCCTGAAGAAGCGTGACGCTTTCCGCGCGGCCTATCACGAATTCGACCTCGAGCGGGTCGCGGCATACGGCGATTCGGATCGCGCTCGCCTGTTGGGCGATCCCGGGATCATCAGAAACCGCCTGAAGGTCGACGCCGCCATCTACAACGCCAACCGGATCCTGGAGCTGCGCGCCTCCCACGGCTCCTTCGCCGACTGGCTGGATACGCACCACCCGCTGGAGAAGAGCGACTGGGTGCGCCTGTTCAGGAAGACCTTCCGTTTCACCGGTGGCGAGATCACGGGCGAATTCCTCACCAGCATCGGATACCTGTCCGGTGCGCACGACGCCCGTTGTCCGGTCTACGAAAGGGTCGCGACGCTCCGGCCGCCGTGGATGGAGCGCCGTCCGTGAGCTGGAGTGACGACCGGCGCCCGTTCAAACCGGCGTGGTGGCTTCCAGGTGGGCACGCTCAGACGCTGGCAGGCAAGCTTCTGCGACCTCGCCTGGAGATTCCGCTGGAGCGTGAGCGCCTCGAAACACCGGACGGCGACTTCCTCGATATCGAATGGACGGAGGACCCTGGTCCCGGGGCTCCCCTCTGCATCGTGCTCCACGGCCTCGAAGGCAATGCGAAGCGACCGTACGCGATGCTTCTTTATCAGGCTCTCGCCCGGCACGGGATCCGTGCGATCGGATTGCACTTCCGTTCTTGCTCGGGGGAGCCGAATCGGCTTCCTCGCATGTATCACTCCGGCGAGACGGGAGATCTCGGCTGGCTCACGGACCGGATTCTTTCACGGTACCCGAGCCGGTCGCTCTCTGGAGCAGGGTTTTCCCTCGGTGGCAACGTGCTGCTGAAGCACCTCGGTGAGCTCGGCGACTCCGGGTCCACCCGATTCAAGGTCGCCGCGACGCTTTCGGTGCCCTTCGATCTTTCGGCCGGCGCAGACGCGTTGGAGCGCAGCTGGATCGCCCGCAATGTCTACACCCGGTACTTCATCCGGTCGCTCCGTGGAAAAGCTTCGGCGAAGGCCAAGCTCCTCGCCGACGCGATCGACCTCGAGGCACTCGACCAGGCTCGGAGTCTCCGAGAGTTCGACGACCTCGCCACGGCCCCGCTGCACGGCTTCCGCGACGCGGAAGACTACTACGCGAAGTCGAGCTCGAACGGTTTCCTGGCTTCCATTCGGGTCGAGACACTGCTGCTTCACAGCCTGGACGACCCGTTTCTTCCCGTGCGCGCGCTTCCCGTCGTGGAAGTCGCGGGCAATCGGCATCTTCGCGCCGCCTTCACACCCCGGGGAGGGCACGTCGGCTTCGTCGAGGGCGCCCTTCCCTGGCGCCCCCGCTTCTGGGCCGAGCAGGAGATGGCGGACTTCATTGCCAGTCGGATCAGGATTGCGGAATCGCCCACGAACGAGTCGATTCCGCCGACCCGTAACCCGACGGAGAAGCTCCGATGAACCTGCTGGTCCTGGTCGTGCTCGGATACCCCCTCGTCCTTCTGGGCGTGAGCGTCTGGCGTTCGCGCCAGGTGAAGAGTGCCGAAGATTTCATGGTCGCGGGGCGCTCGGTGCCCGTCGTCATGCTCGTCGGAACGCTGGTGTGCACCTGGATCGGGTCGGGATCACTCTTCGGAGGCGCAGGCCTCGCTTACGACACGGGGATCGCCGAGCTCTGGTTCAGCTCCGGTGGCTGGTTCGGCTTGGTCGTGGCCTACTTCATCGCCCACCGTGTGCGTCGTATCGCGGAGTACACGGTGCCCGACCTCCTGGAGAAGCGATACAACGCGGCCGCCCGCGTTCTCGGCACCATCGCCATCATCCTGGCGTACGTGACGATCGCTGCCTACCAGTTCCGGGGCGGCGGCTGGATTCTCTCGATCGTCACCGATCAGGCGATCAGCCCGCAGCTCGGGATGTACATCACGGCCCTCGTCATCGTGCTCTTCACTGCGCTGGCCGGGATGGTCTCGATCGTCTCGGTGGACATCTTCAACGGCATCATCATCACCTCGGCCGTCCTTTTCGCCCTTCCCTACATGGTCTTCGAGCTCGGGGGCGTCGGCGCCATCATTGAGGCGCTTCCGGACCAGCACACGACCGTCCTGGGCGGACACAACGTGCTCTGGGTCTTCGGCGTGGCGGCACCGACCTTTCTGCTCATCCTGGGCGAGAGTGGTATGTACCAGAAGTTCTTCTCCGCCGAGAACGAGGCGGCGGCCCGCAAGGCCGTGATCGGTATGGTGATCGGCATCTTCGTCATCGAGACCGCCCTGGCGCTGCTGGCGATCACGGGTCGAGTCGCCTTCCCGGAACTCGCCGCGGCTACCTCCGTGCTCGATCGGGCGGCCTCCGAGACGATCATCCTCCACATCGCCAAGAACGGCCTCCCGCTGCTGGGAGGTGCCGTGCTCTTGGCAGCCTCGATCGCCATCGTGCTCTCCACCGGCAACACCTTCCTGCTCATCCCGTCGACGAATATCAGTCGCGACATCTATCAGAGGTTCTTGCGACCCGATGCCGAGGAGTCCCGACTGCTGTTGGTGCAGCGGGTCTTCATCTTCGTCTTCGGGGGACTCTCGCTCATTCTGATCACGCAGTTCACGTCCATCCTCTCGATGGCGCTCTACGCGTACTCGCTTGTGGGAGCGAGCCTCACGCCGGCCCTCTTGGCTGCATTCCTATGGAAGCGCGTGACATCCCAGGGGGGTGTCGCGTGTATCGCCGGAGGGCTGCTGTCGATCATCGGCCTGAAGGTCCTCGATCGGTGGATGGACTTCACGGTCACGCTCGGGGGGACTCAGTTCGATTTCGCCTCGTCCGACTACATCGTGATACCGGGGGTTCTGATTTCGACCGGGTCGATGATCCTGGTCAGCTTGTTGACGGAAGCCTCTCCGCGGGAGAAGTGGGAACCGTTCTTCGAGACCGAGGCTCCAATCGCCTGAAACGGCCCCTTTTCAGGCGACTTTCCACTGCTTGACTCGGACATTCGATGTCGGTAGCCTTTCGGCCAAACAGGGGCAGGAACCGTAGCAGAACGCTGGGAATACCAGGTAGTAGAAGGGACCTCGCCTTAGGCAAGGTCCCTTTTTTTGTGGCGGTGACGGCCCCTCCCGCAGGCGTTTCGCGAGGTGCGGCGCCGGAAACTTTCCTTCCTGGAGCAGGAACAGATGAGGACCCAGGGGACCGTGAAGTGGTTCAATGACAGCAAGGGCTTCGGCTTCATCGAGCCCGAGGGCGGAGACAAGGATTGCTTCGTCCATTACTCCGCGATTCAAGCGGACGGGTTCAGAACGCTCGCCGAGGGCGACCGCGTGGAGTTCGACATCGTCGAGGGCCCCAAGGGTCCCGCTGCGGAGAACGTCACCCGCATGTAGCAGGATGGGGTCCGGCGTGCCGGACCCGGCACAACAACGAAAGCCCCGGTCTTTGGACCGGGGCTTTCGTGCTTCCAGGAAGCGCAGAAAATCGGGATCGCTAGAAAAAGAAGGCTCGGCCGTGCCATCCGTCCGCAGCGGGGCGCTCCCACCGTCCTCCCCGGACTTCGGCGATCCGCGTGACCGTGTTGTCGAAGACCGTCGTGTCTCGATCGACCTCCCCCTCCGCGACGAGGCGCTTGAACTCGCCTCGAGAGACCCGCTGTACCTCACCCTCGGAAAGAAACCAGACAGGCGTGTTGTCCACCAAGCTCAGGCCGAGCTCCTGCTCCATCTCCCGCAGAACGTGGACCATCGCATCGATCGAGCACCCCGACGGAGGAACGCTCGCCTCGTCGACGGCGATCAGAAGCAGACGTCCGTGACGCCAGTCACGACCGCACACCAGCGGGGTCCCGTGCGCTGCCCAACTGCCCAGAAAGGCATCGACCGCTTCGAGAAGCGCCTGCTCCTCCTGCTCGGACAGCGGTCGGTCCGCACCGAACATCCACACACGACCCGTCTCGGGTATCTCCTCGAACCGGACCCGTGGCATCAGGCGACCTCCGAGGTGGGATCCCCGGGGGGCTCGACCGGGTCACCCTCCGCGGGCAGCTCGTCGACGACCTCGGGGTGGGACTCTCCGACCGCCCCGTAGATGCGAGCCTGCGGAGGGGACTTGTCCAGAAGGACAGCCGCCCACCGGAGGTCCTCGGTGTTCTCGAGCATGATCTTGACGGCCATCGTGAGCGGCACGGACAACAAGGCGCCCACCGGTCCCCACAGCCAGGCCCAGAAGAGCAGCGAAAGAATGACGACCAGCGTCGACAGCCCCAGGCGACGACCCATCAGCTGGGGCTCGATGATGTTTCCGAAGATCGTATTGATCACGAGATAACCCAGTGCGACCAGTGCCGCGTGCGTCCAGGTGCCGACCAGAACCAGGCTGAGCAGCAGGGCCGGAATCGCGGCCAGAATCGAACCCACTGTCGGGATGTAATTCAGCACGAACCCACCGAGGCCGAGAAGCACCGGGAAGTCCAGACCGAGGATCCAAGCCCACAGTCCGATGAGCAGACCGGTCGTGAGGCTCACGAGGGTCTTGATGACCAGGTACTCCTGCACCTCGCGGATGATTTTCGTCATGCGTCGGCCGTCGCCGGCGCGACGGCCCAAGATCGCCCTGACCTTGAACGGAAAGACCGTCGCCTCGCCGAGCATGAACGCCAGGATTAGGAATACGACGAAGGCACTGGACAGGAAGCCGGCGATGCGCGTCGCGGTCGCACCCAGGAAGTCGAAGACCCTTCCGGGGTCGAACAGGTCCGGGGTCACATACTCCCGCAGATCCACCTGGAAGAAAGCGCCTCCCCGCTCGAGCCACGAATCGAAGAGGCGAGAGAGGCTGGCACTGTAGCGTGGAAGCTGCGGCTGCAATTCGGCCACGGACTGCGATGCCAACAGGACGATCAGACCGAATACACCGACCGTCAAAAGCACGGTGATCAGGATCGAGATCGCCACGGGAACCTGACGCATCTGAAGCCAAAAAATCATCGGGAGGCTCATGACTGCCAGGAACAGGGCGAGTGCGAACGGAAGTAGGACCGGCTGGCCCAGCTTGAGCCCACCGACCACGATCACGACGGCCGCCGCCACTTGGAAGAAGTGGGCGCCCGATGTCTCCCTTCGCTCGACGATCATTTGAGGTCAGATTTCTGAATGCCGCAACCGACGACCCGATGCTCCTGGGTCAGGAACCCAACGATTCCGGGGTTTGCTTCCCGACACCGTGCTTCGGCACTGTGCTGCAGACCTCCGCAGCAAGAGCCGTGCTCGTACGCATGATGCCTGAACACCCCGACGGCCCCTCGGTTCCCATCCCCGAAAGTGACCGGGATCTGCTCGCGCAGTGCCGCATCGACCGTTTCAGGTCCGGAGGCCCCGGAGGACAGCATCAGAACGTGACCGATTCCGGCATACGCCTGACCCACGTGCCCACCGGAATCGTCGTTTCGGCTCGCCGTGACCGAAGCCAATACCGGAACCTTCGTGATGCGCTCCGACGACTGAGGAAGAAGCTGGAGAACCGCGCACGAATCACACCTCCCCGGATCCGAACGAAGCCGACACGCGCCTCGCAAGAGCGGAGGCTCGAGTCCAAGAAGAAACGAGCCAAGAAAAAGGCCGGGAGGCGAAAGCCACGTCCGGACGACGAATGACGGGAAGATCACGACCCTCCGAGACGCTCCCAAGCCTCGCACGCCGAGCGGATACGAGAAAGCCGGGCCCGGGCGCCGTACGTCTCGTGTCTACTGAAGCCAGTGGGCCCGCCAGGACTTGAACCTGGGACCTACCGATTATGAGTCGGCTGCTCTAACCAACTGAGCTACGGGCCCGTCGGGCGCAAACTATCCACCCGGCCGACGTTCTCCAAGAGCGTTACGGTCCCCGGAGCGCCAACGAAACGCTATCTTTCCGCCGCCGGAACATCGGACCGTTCAGACCGGAGAGCGGATGCGCGTGGTCATCGTTGGCGCCGGCGAGGTGGGATACCACCTCGCTGATCGCCTGTCCCAGGAGAACCAGGACGTCGTGGTGATCGAAGCCGACCCACAACGGGCCGAGCAGATCTCCGACCACCTCGATGTCATGACGATCGTCGGCAACGGAGCGGCGATTCCGAATCTCGAAAAGGCCAGGGTCGACATCGCGCGCATGATGCTGGCGGTAACGAGTCAGGACGAAGTCAATCTGATCGCCAGCTTGGCAGCCAAGAAGATGGGAGCGAAGCAGACGATCGCTCGGATCTCCAATCCGGAGTACTACAGCAAGGACAGTGCGTTGCCCCGGGAGCAGCTGGGGATCGACCTGATGATCAACCCCGAGCGCGAGTGTGCAAAGGAAACGTTCGGCCTCTTGAGCTCGCCGGCCGCGACCGACGTCGCGTCCTTTCACGACGACCGGGTGCAATTGATCGGCATGATCGTCCGGGAGGGCGCCCCGGTGGCGGGCAAAACGCTCGCCGAGATCGGTCAGGAGCTGATCGGTCGCCATTACATCGTCACCGGAATCGTGCACGAGGGGTCGATCAAGGTCCCCACGGGTGAAGATCGAATCGAGGCGGGTGACCACGTCTATCTCATCTCACCGACTGAAGAGGTCGCGGGGCTCGCTCCACTCGCAGGCCACGAGCCCTACAAGCTCCGTCGGATCATGATCGCCGGAGGAAGCCCGGAAGCCGTCTATCTGGCCGAGATCTGTGCCGACAACGGGGTCGAGGTGACGCTTCTCGACAGCAGTCGACAGAAGTGCATCGAGCTCGCCGAGCGCCTGCCCAAGGCATTGGTGCTGAACGGGGACGCGACGGATCTGGACCTGCTCGACCAAGAGGGAGTCGCCGGAATGGATGGCTACCTGGCCGCCACCGGGAGCGACGACACGAATATTCTGTCGTCCCTCCTCGCCAAACAGGCGGGCGCCCGCAAGGTCGTCAGCCTGATTACGGACTTCGACTACCTCTCCCTCGGTACGAAGGTCGGAATCGACGCCACGGTATCCCCCCGCATGTCCGCAGTGAACGCGATCCTGCGGCACGTCAGGCGTGGACGGGTGTCCTCACTCGCGATTCTCAAGGGTATCGACGCCGAGGCGATCCAGTTCTCGATCGGGGCAAGCACGGAAGTAGCCAACCGGGCGATCGCCGACCTCCATCTTCCCAAGGGTTGCGTCATCGGGACGATCTTCCGAGACGACCAGATCATCGTTCCCCGCGGCAAGCATCGCGTCGAGCCCGGAGACGAGGTGCTGGTCTTCGCGCTTCCCGGTACGATCGAGGCAGTGGAGCAGGCGTTCGGCTGATGTCACTCCGCCACGTGGCCAACGTCGTCGGGCTCCTCCTGATCTTCGTGTCCGCGGCCATGCTGACGACCGCCGGCGTGGGCCAGGCCATGTCCGACGGAACCAGTCTGGCATTCCTGATCTCGGCTCTCATCACCTTCGCTGCAGGCGTGCTTCTGTTCGGCACCACCAGGCTCAAGGACGACCTGACGGCGAGAGAGGGCTACGCGATCGTCACCCTGGCGTGGGCCGCCACCGGAGCATTCGGAGCACTGCCGTTCCTGCTTTCGGGGGTGGTCGACTCTGTCCCGGCCGCGATCTTCGAATCGGTCTCCGGCTTTACGACGACCGGCGCCACGATCTTTTCCGAAATCGAGGCGCTGCCGCCGAGCATTCTGTTCTGGCGAGCGCTGACGCATTGGCTCGGAGGCATGGGGATCATCGTCCTCGTGATCGCGGTGCTCCCCTTCCTGGGTGTCGGAGGGATGCAGCTCTTCCGAGCCGAAGTCCCCGGCCCCACCCCGGAGCGCCTGAGGCCGCGGATGACGCAGACCGCCAAGCTTCTCTGGCTCGTGTACGTGGGCCTGACCGGCGCGCAAATCGCTCTCTACCTCTTCGGCGGCATGGGTTGGTTCGACGCCGTGACCCACGCCTTCGCCACGCTCGCCACCGGAGGTTTCAGCACGAAGAACACTTCGCTTGCGGCGTTCGATTCGGGCTACATCCACTATGTGACCATCCTGTTCATGTATCTGGCAGGTATCAACTTCACGCTGCACTTCCGAGCCCTCACCGGAAGACCGATGTATCTCCGTGATGCCGAGTGGAGGGTCTTCACGGCGATCATCCTGGTCACCGCAGGGCTGCTTGCGGTCACCAACCTGGCTTCCGGGGTCTACGCAACCGCTCCCGACGGTATCGAAACGGCGATCCGTGATGCGCTCTTCCAGTCCACCGCGATCACCACGACCACGGGATTCGTGACGGCCGACTTCGAGCTGTGGCACCCCTTCGGGCAGATCCTGCTCTTCGTGTTGCTTTTCACGGGCGGGATGGCCGGTTCCACGGGTGGTGGCGTGAAGATCCTGCGCGTGACGCTGCTCTGGAAGCACATGCGCATCGAGCTGAAGAAGCACCTCCATCCCCGTGCCGTCCTGCTCGCCCGCCTGGGTGGCAAGGTCATCCGAGAGCCCGTGATGGCCAACGTGATCGGGTTCGTCGTGCTCTATTTTCTGCTGGTTGTGGCAGGTGCCGCTGTCATGGGTCTCTTCGGAATGGACCTCTTGACGGCTCTCGGGGCGAGTGCGGCGACCGTCGGCAATATCGGCCCGGGGCTCGGCCAAGTGGGACCTGCGGACGACTATGGATGGATGTCGGGCCCCGCGCTTTCGGTTCTCACCTTCCTGATGATCGTCGGGCGCCTCGAGATCTACACCGTCTTGCTCTTGCTACACCCGGAGACATGGCGCAAGAACGGAAAGCACGGCTCTGCGAGAATCTCCTGACGCGTCAACGCGTGCCGAAAAGGCGGTCACCGGCGTCACCCAAACCCGGCATGATGTACCCGTCCTCGTTCAGCTCCCGGTCGAGCGCAGCAGCGAACACCTTCACGTCCGGATGATCCTCGAGCAGGCGTGACACTCCCTCCGGTGCGGCGACCACGCACATGAATCGAATGCTCTCCGCCCCCTTGTCCTTGAGGTAGCGAACCGCGGCCGAGGCGGAGCCACCGGTTGCCAGCATCGGGTCGAGGAGGATGAAGTCACGACGCTCGGGATGGTCCGGGATCTTGAAATAGTACTCCACGGGAGTGAGCGTCTCCTCGTCCCGGTAAAGCCCGATGTGGCCGACGCGCGCAGAGGGGATGAGACGCAGGATTCCCTCCACCATCCCCAGCCCGGCCCTCAGAATCGGCACGACGACCAGCTTCTTGCCGCTGATCCTTCGCCCGGTCGTCGTCTCGAGCGGGGTCTGGACCCGGACCTCCTCGACCGCGAGCCCACGAGTCGACTCGAACGCCATCAGGTTCGCGATTTCGTCGACGAGCTCCTTGAAGCGCTTCTTCGGTGTCGACACGTCCCGAAGATGCGAGAGCTTGTGCTGAATCAGCGGATGGTCGAGAACGACCAGGTTGGGAAAGTCATGGTCCAACAACGCAATCCTCCTCGAGCCGTGAGCTCAGCGCTTGATCCGCTGACCCTCGTCCTCGTGGCAAAAGACCCATGAGGCGAGACGTCCCGGTCGGATCGCTCCCTCCTCGTCGCCGTAATGATGGTCGGCCCTCGACCCTTCTGTCACGCCGGGGCGTCGCCGCATTTCGTCCAGGATAGAGGAGACGCGCGCCTTCCAGATGTCCCAGTTCGTTTCACGTAGGTCGATCCAACCCGACGCGACCGTCTTCTCGTCGAGGCCGACCGCGTCGGAGGGCGGCGGGACCTTGATCGTCGCCCCCCGGAGGAGACGCTCCCCGTCCGGCAGCAGGACCGGCAGGCCGACGGTCAGGATCCGTTGGCGCAGATCGTCGTCCTCGTCGAGTAACGCCGCCGCTCTCACCGCAGTCTCCGACGGGTCGAGCTCGGCGGCCGCTGCGAGCGTGCCGAAGATCCGGCGCAGGATCTGGCCCTCGAAGAGGACCTTCGAGAGGCGCGGCGGCCCGAGCATCTCGTAGGCGACCGACTCCATGCCCGCCTCCCGCTCGAGCTTCTCCATCGCCTCGATCGCGGTCGTGCGCAGAACGCCTGCTCGGTAGGTCGGCCCCATGGTCGCCGCGTCGAGCGCCGCGACGACGTCGCGCCCGGACGGTTCGGCCCGGATCTCTCGGAGTACCGCCTCGGCGATCTCCTCCGGCGTGACGAATTCCATCAGTCCGAGCGAGGTCAGCGTCTCGAACTCCGGCAACGAGAAGAGACCGTTCTCGCCCGCGTCGAGGTAGACGCCTTCCAGCGGCTCGTCGAGCTCCCGATAGGCAGCGTCGGAATCCGGCCCGAAAGCATCCGTCGTGCGGACGGGCCCAACGGCGTCGGAGCGCATCAGCGCGCGGCCGCCTTTACGGACCGGACCCGACCGGATCGACTTCCAGGAGATCGCCGCCGTCGGCTTCACTTCCTTGACGGCGGGTGCGCCCGGAGTACGTGCCATCAGGTACAGCAGCAACGTGTGGGCGCCAGCCAATCCCGCCTTCGCGAGCAGGACCCGGGACGGCCGCTCCTCCGAATGAGTGAACGGGATGTTGAGCCCCATCCCGCCGGTGCCGGCGGTCCCGACCTTCACGTAGATCTGGGTGCCCGCGCGCTTCATCCCCGCCAGAGCCAGCTGAACATGGCGGATCAACTGCGGGAGATAGAGCGTCGACAGCGCTTGGTCGACGGCCTCGACATCCACCGTCCCCATCACGGCACGGCGACGCAGATCGGCCACCGACTGAAAGGCGTTCTGGTACGCGAGTGTCCCGGCAGTGTTTACGCAATCGACAATCGCATCGGGCCGGACTCGCTCCAGGAGACTCCCGAGGGCCGAGCGTCCGAAAACGTCCCAGTCGAGCGCGCCGTAGATTTCGTCGATCAACTGTCGGCGCGCCTCGGGATCGGAGAGAATCTCATTTCTGGAGAGATCTTTGAACGCCTCGGGGACGAACAAATCTCCCCAGGCCGGCTCCAACTCGGTCTTGTCTCCGTAGCCCTCGCTCTTCAACTCGTCGATCGCAGCATCACACTCCGCACGACGGAGAGAGCCGACGACCAAGCGCTTCGGCTCGTGCTCCAGAATCCTCCGGCAGACGGCGAGGCCCACGAGGCCCGCCCCCCCCAACACCAGCACGGTCCGATCTCTGAGTTCCATATGTCGACTCTCGATTCGTTCGTTTCTAGCCGGACACCTCGCCCGCCACCGCTGCGACGAGTGCCGCGATTTCGTCGGCGCCGAGGTCCCGCCACTTCCCGGCCTCCACTCCGCCGAGGGTGAGGGGCCCGAATCTCACACGCTTGAGGGCCAGGACGGGATGGCCCACGTGTTCGAGCATGCGCCGTACCTCTCGCTTTCGTCCCTCAGTCAGCACGAGCCGCATCGTCGCTTCGTCGCGTCGTTCCCCGAGCAACTCCGCCCTTTTCGCGCGGGCGAGGCCATCCTCGAGCGTGACGCCCTGAACGAGACGATCGAGGGTATCCCTGACCGGGAGCCTCTTCACCACCGCCTCGTACTCCCGCTCGACCGCGTTGCGCGGATGAAGCAGCTCCGCCGCGAGATCCCCGTCGTTCGTGAGGAGTAGCAGCCCCTCGGTCTCCCGATCCAGACGACCCACGTAGCGCAGGCCCCGAAAGTCGTCCGGCAGAAGGTCGTAGATCGTCCTGCCTCCGTGTGGGTCCCGCTCTGTCGTCAAGGCACCGACCGGCTTGTAGAACAGGACCCACCGAGTCGGCTTCGGCGCCACGAGCGCGCCGTCGACGAACACGACGTCGGCATCCGGATCGACTCGACTGCCCAGCTCCGTAACCAGGGCGCCGTTGACCATGACGCGGCCCGCGACGATCAGCCGCTCCGCCTCGCGGCGCGACGCCACGCCCGCCCTGGAAAGATACTTCTGAAGACGCAATCGACTCTACTCCTCTTCGTCGATCCGCGCCTCCAGATCACCTTGGACCTCCGGATCCTCCGTGTGATCCGACGATCCGGCTTCGGCAAGCACGTGCTCGACCCCCGGCGCCTCGGGAACTGTCGCCTGCTCGGGCTCGACGGTCGAGACGTCCTCCGCCTCCTGCTCCTCGTCGAGCGACCTGCGATCGCGAAGTACGACAGGCAGCTCCTCCGGGCGGGGCAGGTCTTCGATCGAGCGAAAGCCGAAGTGCTCCAGGAAGTGCTGGGTGGTCCCGTAGAGAAGCGGTCGACCCAAGCCCTCCGATCGACCGACGACTTCGATCAAGCCGCGGTCCTGGAGCGTACGGATGACGCCGGCCGAGCCGACCCCCCGGATGTACTCCATCTCCAGGCGGCCGATCGGCTGTCTGTAGGCGATGATAGCGAGCGTCTCCAGCGCGGGCCCGGAGAGTCGCGACGGCCTCGGGACCGTATCGAAACGCTCGAGGTAGGGGGCGAAATCGGTTCGGGTCAGAAGTTGATAACCCTCGCCGAGCTCACGAATCTCGAACGCCCGCTCCGACTCGGAGTATACCGCGTTCAGCTCTCCGATCGCCTCCTCGACCAGGTCCTCGTCCAGCGCCTCGTCGGCACGAGCGATCTCCTCCGCCCGCAATGGGGCGTCCGACGCGAACAGCACCGCCTCTACGATCTGTGCAGCGTTCAAGCTTCGTTCTCCGGTTCACTCGTGCTTCGGGCTTCCTCCGAGCCATCCTGGGACCGGTAGACCCAGAGCTCCGAGAAAGGTTTGACCTGACGAAGGGAAACCCGCCGCCGCCGGGTGAGCTCGAGACCCGCGAGGAAGGTCATCACGCCGTGCATTCGGTTCCGGAACGGCCTGACCAGTCTCGAGAATTCGATCCTCTTGACCTTGTCCAGGGTTCCGAGGATCAGATTCATCTTGTCTTCCATCGCCACCGGACGGGTCGTGACCCGGTGCTCCCGAATGCGTGGGGCAGGCTCCTCGACCCGCAACGCGGCCTCCAGGACCTCCTCCCAGGTCGTCTCGAGTGGCGTATCCTCGGCGGGCGCCCGGGGTCGGGGGGGCACGAAGCCTTTTCCGAAGCGCCTGGCGCGCTCAGCCTCGGAAGTGCGGAGCCGTTGGGAGATCTCGCGAATCTGCTCGTATTCGAGGAGCCGGCGTACGAGCTCGGCGCGTGGATCCTCGTCCTCCTCCTCACCGTGCCGCGGCAGGAGCATCTGCGCCTTGATGCGGATCAGCGTCGCGGCCATCTCCAGGAACTCACCGGCATTGTCGAGGTCCCTGGCTTGGATGTCCTTCACCGCCACGAGGAACTGGTGCGTGATCGTCGAGATCGGGATGTCGAAGATGTCGATATCCTGCGTGCGTATCAGGTGCAGCAACAGATCGAGCGGCCCCTGGAACCGCTCGATATCGATCACGAGGAAGTCCTGCCCGACGAGCGACGACTCGGCCGTATTCATGTCCAGAGCCCGATGAACCGATCCGCCCAACCCATCAGGAACTGCACCGGGAAGAGCACGATGTCGAAGAATCGTGGCACCAGGAAGATCAACCCGATCAATACCAGGCCACCGAGGGATCCGACGGCCCGATACTTGAGCGCCAGCGGTCTCGGTAGGAGATGGAAGAGCACATGGGAGCCGTCCAGAGGCGGGATCGGTATCAGGTTGAAGACGGCCAGAATGAGATTGATGAAGACCCCGAAGCGCATGAACCGCACGCCGAGCCCGATGGCGTCTTCGGCACCCGGAAGCAGACCTTGAAAGGCGACGAGCGCCGACGCGAGGAGCGTGAACGCTACCGCCAGACCGAGGTTGGCCGTGATACCGGCGAGCGAGACCCGGATGTCGCCGCCCCGGCGATCGCGGAACCGGCTGGGGTCCACCGGAACGGGCTTCGCCCACCCGAAGATCATCCCGTTCGTCGCGTACCACATCGTGATCGGCACGATGAAGGAGCCCATCAGGTCGAGGTGTGACAGGGGATTGAGAGTGATCCGCCCGAGCTTCTCGGCGGTGTCGTCGCCCTCGCGGCGGGCCACCCAAGCGTGGGCAACCTCGTGCAGGACGATCGAAAAGATCAGGATGATGAGGAGGAAAAGCAGATCCATGGGACCCGAAGTTATCCGAGCGAGGTGACCGAGGCTACCCGTACGCAGCTACTTACCCGCTTGAACCCCCACTTCAGTTCGGATATAATTTGCGGCTGATTATTGAGCGGAATTCCTCAGAGGTACGAATGCCGAACATCAAGAGTGCCAAGAAGCGGATGCGGCTCTCCCGGGTCCAGAACGAGCGCAATCGCGCCAAGCGTTCTCGGATCCGCACGGCCATGAAGAGAGTCCTCCAGGCGGACAGTGCCGAAACGGCGGCAGAGGCGTACCGCGAGGCTCAAGTGCTTTTGGACCGTGCCGCCACTTCTCGTCTGCTCCACCCGAATGCGGTGGCTCGCATGAAGAGCAAGCTGTCACAGCACGTCAGCGCCAAAGCGTAGACGAAGCTCGCCCGCATCACGAAGTCTCGAGCCCGGTCGGCCCGCCGATCGGGTTTTTTCTTTGCGGGTTCCTCCACGACACGGTCCATCCTGCCACTAGACACCGTCTGACCGTGTTCGATATCGTCCTTGCGGTCGCAACAGACGCGGCCGCGGTCATGAACGTAGGTCAGCCACTTCCAGAAGACGGTTCGCCGTGAGACCCGCGATTTCCTCGCTACATCTGAGTGGCATTCTCGTCTTTTTCGCCTGCACGGGCGGTGACGAGCTTCCCGAAAGCGAGCTGGTCGCCGAACCCCTCCCCACGATCGTCGTCGGCTCGAGCCCAGATCCGGCAACTGCCGCCTCAGCGCGTAGCGCGAGCCAGCGTGCCACACTCGATCGGTTCGGCGTGTTTCACGACTTCCGCTTCTCCGACCGCCGCGCAGAAAGCGGGATCGACTTCGCTCATCGATCCACGGACGACTCCGGCAAGGATTACAAGCCGAACCACTACGATCACGGAAACGGTGTCGTGGCTGCGGACGTGGACGGAGACGGCCTCGCCGACCTCTACTTCGTTTCCCAACTCGGACCGAACCGTCTCTTCCGGAATCTCGGGAGCGGCCGCTTCACCGATATCACCGATGACGCCGGGGTCGGAGTGGCCGATCGCCTGAGCGCTTCCGCCTCCTTCGCCGACCTGGACAACGACGGAGACCCCGAGCTCTTCGTGACCACGGTCCGCGGTGGCAACCTCCTTTTCGAGAACGACGGGTCCGGACGGTTCGAAGACGTGACCGAGGTCTCGGGGCTTGCGTACACCGGCCATTCTTCGGGAGCGCTGTTCTTCGATTACGACCGCGACGGCTACCTCGATCTCTTCCTCGCGAACACCGGCCGCTACACGACCGAGAAACTGGGCCCCGGAGGGTACTACGTGGGGTTCGGCTTCCTGCCCAACAGCATGCCCGACGCCTTTTCCGGCCACCTCTTCCCAGAGCGAACCGAGCGCAGCATTCTGTACCGAAACCGTGGGGACGGGCGCTTCGAAGACGTGTCGGACCTGGTCGGTCTCGTCGAGCCGGGGTGGACCGGCGATGCGATCCCGGTCGATCTCAACGAGGACGGCTTTCAGGACCTCTACGTCTTCGACATGCAGGGGGACGACGACTACTGGGAGAACGAAGGTGGCCGTCGATTCGTCAGGCGAAGCGCGGAGGTTTTCCCCCGAACACCTTGGGGAACGATGTCGGGAAAGTTCTTCGACTTCGACCTCGATGGACGCCTCGACCTCCTCCTGACGGACATGCACTCGGACATGAGTCAGGAAGTGCCGCCACGGTTGGAGAAGATGAAGTCGGACATGCTTTGGCCCGATGATTTTCTTCAGGGGGGCGAGGACAACATCTTCGGGAACGCCTTTTACTCTCAGACCGCCGATGGACGGTTCTTGGAGATCTCGGACAGCGTCGGCGCGGAGAGCTTCTGGCCCTGGGGATTCTCGGTCGCCGACCTCAACTCCGACGGATTCCAGGACGTGTTCATCACTGCCGGCATGAACTTTCCGTTCAGATATCACCCGAACACGGTTCTCCTCAACAACGGCGGCGAGACCTTTCTCGACAGTGAGTACATCCTCGGGATCGAGCCCCGAAGCGAGCTGCGCGAGTACCAACCGTGGTTCACGATGGACTGTGGTGGTCGGGACCGGAACCATCCTCGCTGCAGAGGACAGTCCGGTTCGTTCGAGATTCTCGGGGCGATGGGATCCCGCTCATCAGTGATTTTCGACATCGATGGTGATGGCGATCAGGACATCGTGACGAACGAGTTCAACGGGGAGCCGATGGTGCTCGTGAACGACCTGGCGGACAGACGACCGGTGAGATTTCTGCAGGTTCGCCTGCGCGGCCGGCAGTCGAACCGCGACGCGCTGGGCGCGAAGGTCACGGTGATCGCCGAGGACCGCACGTACGTGCAGATCAACGACGGCGTCAGTGGCTACCTCTCACACAGCCTGCTGCCGCTCTACTTCGGTCTCGGCGAGGCGACCCGGATCACCCGGGTCGAGATCGAATGGCCTTCCGGTTTGTCGCAGGTGATTACCGACGGCCTCGCGGTCGGTCGCACGCTCGATGTGACGGAGCCTGGCGGTTGAGGGGGCGGGCAACCTGGACGAGGCGTGAGTTCGTCAGAGGGGCCCTGGCCGTCGGAGCCCTCGGCCCGGCCACGCCCCATTTCGATTCGCTCTCCGAGGGAGTGCCCTCACCCTCGAGACGGAATCCGTATCTGCTGGTGCTCGGACACGCACAGGACGGCGGCCTGCCCCAGACCGGCTGCTACTCGAACCGGTGCAATCGCGCCCGATCCGAGTCCGTCTACGTCTCGTCGCTCGCTCTCGTCGTGCCGGAAGCCCGAGCCTTCTACCTCGTAGACGCCACGCCCGACCTCACCCGTCAGATGGATCTCATCGACGAGCCGGGCTTCCGGGAGCGCGCGAGCGCCCGCCATCCGTTCGACGGAATCTTCCTGACCCACGCGCACATGGGCCACTATCTGGGGCTGGCCCTCCTGGGCCGGGAAGGACTGGCGATCCGGCCGACCGCTTGCTACTGCTCTCCGGCCATGGAGCGGATGCTCCGTGAGAACGCCCCCTGGAGCCTGCTCGTCGACGAGGGGCGCTTGTTCTTCCCTCGCGCACCGATGGAGACCTGGCACTCGGTCGATGGACACTTCGACATGAGGATGTTCGCCGTACCCCACCGTCCCGAGTTCTCGGATACCGTGGGGTACGTCTTCCGTGGACCCAACCGTTCGGTACTCTTCATCCCCGACATCGACTCCTGGGAACGCTGGGAGCGCCCGATCGAGGAAGTGGTCTCCGAAGTGGACGTCGCGCTCCTCGACGGCAGCTTCTATTCGGCCTCCGAGGTGCCCGGGCGTCGGGTGGAGGACATTCCGCACCCCCTCATCCCTCACACGATGGACCGCCTACAGGAGACCTTGGGCTCGGAGCACGAAGTGCTCTTCATCCACCTGAACAACTCCAATCCCGCGCTCGACGCAGGTGGGCCTCAGGAGGCAGAGATTCTCAAGCGGGGATTCGGACTCGCGCGCCAAGGCCTCCGCATAGACCTCTAGGGTCCGTCAGTCGGGCTCGTCCAGCGACCAGACGATCTTGCCCGCGACGATCGTGTGCGTGGCTCGACCCCTCAGCTCCCAACCGTCGAAGGGTGTGTTGGCGCTCTTCGACAAAAAGGCGGTCTTGTCGACGGTCCACACACGATCCAAGTCGATGATCGTGAGGTCCGCCGGGGAGCCGGCGGCGAGCGTTCCGCCCGGAAGATTGAAAGCTCGGGCAGGCTGGCAGCTCATGCGCTCCACCATCGTGGGGAGATCGATGATTCCTGCACCCACGACGCGGTCCAGAATCAGCCCGAGCGAGGTCTCCAGGCCGACGATTCCGTTCGGTGCATCGTCGAAAGCCGCTTCTTTCTCGTCGTAGTGGTGAGGGGCATGGTCCGTAGCGATCACGTCGAGCGTACCGTCGGCCAGCGCCTGCTGTACCGCCTCCCGGTCCGCAGCGCTTCGAAGCGGAGGGTTCATCTTCGCATTCGTGTTGAAGCCCTCGACCGCGTGGTCCGTCAGCAAGAGATGGTGGGGGGAAGCCTCCGCCGTCACGTGGACGCCACGCGCTTTGGCCTGGCGGATGAACTCCACACCGTGGGCCGTCGAAACGTGCTGCAGATGGATGTGTCCTCCCGTCAACTCCGCCAGCAGCAGATCTCGGATGATGTGGATGTCCTCCGACGCGTTCGGCTTGCCACGGAGGCCGAGACGCGTGGAGACGAGGCTCTCGTTCATCGCGCCGCGATCGCTCAGGGTGAGATCCTCCGGGTGATCCGCCACCGGGACACCGAAGGCCTGTGCGTACTCCAACGCCATGCGCATGAGCCCGGAGTTCATGACCGGATGGCCGTCGTCGGTGATCGCTACAGCACCGGCCTCGATCATCTCGCCGATCGCCGCCAGGTTCCTCCCCTCCTGCCCCAATGAGATGGCGCCGGTCGGATACACACGGGATGCCCCGGCCGCCGCCCCCTGGGCGAGTACGTATCCCACGCCCGCCGGGTCATCGATCACGGGAGAGGTATTCGGCATCGCGCAGACGGACGTGAACCCTCCCGCTGCAGCCGCTCTCGCTCCGGTCCGGATCGTCTCCTTGTGCTCGCCGCCGGGCTCACGCAGGTGTACGTGTACATCGATGAGGCCCGGCGTCACCAACGAGCCTGCCGCGTCGACCGTCTCCGCGTCGTCCGGGGGGGACAACGCAGGCGCGACCTCGACAATCTTTCCGTCGACGACGAGCACGTCGTTGGCTGCATCCAGTGACTGGCTCGGATCGACGACCCGACCCCCACGAATCAAGAGCGGCCGACTCACGGCTCACCTCCCTCTTTGGCGGCTTCGGCCTGTTCAGGGGCTCCACCCGCGAGGAGATAGAGGACAGCCATCCGAACCGCGACGCCGTTCGTCACCTGCCGGAGGATGACCGAGTGGGGACCGTCGGCCACGTCGGAGTCGATCTCGACGCCACGGTTCATCGGCCCGGGGTGGAGGATCAGGACGTCTTTCGGCGCCTGTTGGAGGCGAGCGTTGGAGACGCCCCACACCTGATTGTACTCGCGAAGACTGGGAAGATAGCCGGCCTGCATCCGTTCGAGCTGAAGCCTCAGCACGTTCAGGACGTCGGCCCAGGCGATCGCGTCTTCCACGTGGGGAAAGACCGTCACCCCGAGCTCTTCGATCCCGATCGGAAGGAGCGTCTTCGGTCCGCAGACCGCCACTTCGGCACCCAGGGCCTTGAGCCCGTAGATGTTGGACCGTGCGACCCGCGAGTGCAGAATGTCGCCGACGATACACACCCTCAGGCCCTCGATCCGACCGAGCCGGTCGCGGATCGTGAGCATGTCGAGCAAGGCCTGCGTCGGGTGCTCGTGGCTGCCGTCTCCGGCGTTGACCACGTTCGACGGAATCCGCTCGGCGAGGAACCCAGCCGCACCCGATGCCCCGTGCCGGATCACCACCATATCGATCTGCATGGCTTCGAGGTTCCGAGCCGTATCGACCAGCGTCTCGCCCTTCACGACCGAGGATCCGCTCGCGGACACGTTCACCGTGTCCGCGCTGAGACGCTTCTCTGCGAATTCGAACGACACCCGGGTTCGCGTGGACGGCTCGAAGAAGAGATTGACGATCGTCTTACCCCGAAGGATCGGCACCTTCTTGATTCGTCGCTCGGAGATCTCCTTGAAGGGCTCCGCAGTGTTCAGGATCGCGGTGACCTGAGCCGCCGAGAGGCCCTCCAACCCGACCAGGTCCTTGCCGAGGGCGGAGGTGGGCGCGCTCACTCGGGCTCCGTCGGAAGGCTGACGATGTTCACGCTCAAGTCTCCGTCCAGCTCGGGAACGCAGACCTCCACCGTCTGGTCGGGCATCGGGGTTATCGTCTTGCCTACGTAGTCCGCGTGGATGGGGAGCTCTCGATCACCTCGGTCGATGAGGACACAGAGGTCGATGCGGGACGGGCGTCCCCAATCTCCCAGTTCGTTCAGCGCGGCTCGGACCGTGCGTCCCGTGTACAGCACGTCGTCGACGATGACGATCGCCCGATCGTCGATTCCCTCGGGCGGGAGCCTGGACTCACCCACGACAGGACGGGGCCCGATCGCCATGAGATCGTCCCGATAGAAGGTGATGTCGATGCTGCCCTGCGGAATCGGTCGACCCTCCGACGCCTCGATCTCCGCAGCGAGCAGCGCCGCGAGCTGGACGCCTCTACGCTGCACGCCCATCAGCGCCAGACCCTCGACTCCTGCGTTCCGCTCGACGATCTCGGCAGCCATGCGAGCGATCGCTCGACGGACGGCAGCCTCGTCCATTACGGGAATCCGCTGTCGGTTCAAGAACGCCTCGGGTCGAAGAGCGACGTCGGCCTCCGTAACCCTCGAGCTCGGTCCTTTTCAGCGGGTCGGAACGGCTTCACGGGCGCGCAGGCGCCGGAACTTAGGGCTGCCGATTCACCTTTACAAGGGAACGGGCTGCGGGCATCATGGTCCGTCGCACCGACCCGTGCCCTGCTGCCAAAGCCGATCATGCGCCACACCTCGAAGAGCCTTCTGGTCCTCACCCTCGGTCTGCTCGCAACCTGGATCGATCCGGCCTCGGCTCAGGACGTCGTACAAGGTCCGAAGGTCGTTCTGGGCGACGTTCCGTTCTCGATTACGCTGACGGGCAGTGCCGAGATCTCGGGGGGATTCGAGGTCCGTTCGGCAACGGGTGTGCTGCTCGCCAGCGGCACCGTGGCCGAGAACGCCAGCGCGGTGGCCCCAGGAATCGTCCTCCAAAGCTCTGGAGAGCTTCCCTTGGAGGTCCGCATCGGGGGCTCTTCCCAAACCCTCGAGATCCCGTACGCGCCGGGGTGGTTTTCCCTCGCTCCCCCGCTGCTGGCCATCGTCCTCGCGCTTCTCTTCCGTGAAGTGCTGACCGCCCTGTTCGCCGGAATCTGGCTCGGCGCGCTCGCGGTGGCGGGCTACAACCCCCTCGCCGCAATCTGGCGAACGGTCGACACGTACGCGGTGCCGATGCTGGCTGACGCGGACAACGGCAAGACCCAGATCGTCATGTTCTCGCTCCTCCTCGGCGGCATGGTGGGGATCATCGCGCGGAACGGAGGCACGCAGGGGGTGGTGGACGCGGTGACACCGTTCTCCCGCACGCCCCGCAGGGGCAAAATCGCCACCTGGCTGGCTGGACTCGCGATCTTCTTCGACGACTATGCCAATACCCTGATCGTCGGGAACACGATGCGGCCCATCACCGATCGCCTGAAGATCAGCCGCGAGAAACTCGCCTACATCGTCGACTCCACCGCCGCCCCCGTCGCCGCCCTGGTTCCCATCTCCACCTGGGTCGGCTACGAGATTTCGCTCATATCGCAGGGGCTCGGCATCGCCGCGGAGCAGAACGCCTCCGATGTCGCCCTGTCCGCCGCTCTCTCGGCCGCGAACCCCTTCGCGGTGTTCATCGCCACGATCCCTTACCTCTTCTATCCGCTGCTGGCGCTCGCCTTCGTGCTGATGACGTCCCTCATGGATCGTGACTTCGGGCCGATGGCCAAGGCGGAGGCGCGGGCCGCCAAGGGCGACGGCCTCTATCGGACAGACGCACAGCTGGCCGTGGACACGAGCGGACACCTGATGCAACCCAAGGAAGGAGCGACCCCTCGCTGGTACAACGCCGTGCTTCCCGTGCTGACGACGATCCTCGTCGTCCTCGTCGGACTCTATGTGACCGGGCGGGCCGCGGCCGGACCGGAGGCGTCGCTCATGGGTGTCTTCGGGGAGGCCGATCCCTTCGCCACGCTGCTCTGGGGCTCGATGGGAGGCTGCCTCGTAGCGATGGTCGTATCGGTGGGACAGCGCATCCTCACCGTCCAGGAGGTCCTCGAGGCCTGGGTGGGCGGGATGAAGGCGATGTTCATCGCCATGATCATTCTGGTCATGGCCTGGTCGCTCGGCCAGGTCACGCAGGACCTCGGGACCGCATCGTACCTCTCGAAGATCCTGAGCGATACGCTGGCCCTCGAGTTGGTCCCGGTCATCGTCTTCGTGACGTCTGCAGCCATGGCCTTCGCCACCGGGACCAGTTGGACCACGATGGCGATCCTGATTCCGTTGGTCATCCCGCTGACGGTATCGCTCGGCGGTGCGGCCGATTTCCATGTCGGGGAATACTCGATCATGCTGGGTGCCATCAGCTCCGTCCTCGCCGGGGCGATCTTCGGCGACCACTGCTCCCCGATCTCGGACACGACCGTGCTCTCGTCGACCGCGGCGGCGTGCGACCACGTGGACCACGTTCGGACCCAGATGCCGTACGCGCTCCTCGTCGGGGTGATCGGGATGCTGTTCGGCGATATCGGAACGGCGTACGGGCTGCCGGTGTGGGCCGCGCTCCTGATCGGGCTGGCCATCCTCTTCCTCTTCCTGCGCTTCGCGGGCACCCGTGTCTCGGAGCAGCCGTCGAGCGGCTAACGGCGGGCTCGGAAGAAGCGCTTCAGGAGGCGGGACGACGTGTCGGCGCCCACACCTTCGGTGAGAAGCGCCCGGTGGTTGAGCCGCGGATCCGTCAGCATCGCGCCGAGGGAGACCACCATCCCGGCCTTCGGGTCGCGCGCACCGAAGACGACCCTGGGAATACGCCCGAGCACGATCGCCCCTGCACACATCGCGCATGGCTCGAGAGTCACGTAGAGCGTCGTCTCTTCGAGCCGCCAGTCGCCCTGACGTTCCGACGCTCTCCTCAGAACGACGACCTCCGCGTGGGCGGTCGGGTCGGAGCGTGTGACGGTCAGGTTGTGACCCTCGGCCAGAAGCGTGTCACCCCGCACGAGGACCGCCCCGACCGGAACCTCCCCATGTAGCTCCGCCAGGCGTGCTTGTTCGAGGGCGCGCGCCATCCAACCCGCGTCGGCGGACTCGTGAGGGCTCGTCTTTGGAGGAGAGTTCGGCGCGTCGATCACGGCCGAGCCACAGCGGGGATCAGTGTGCCGCGGTGCTTACGAGCGCGGGCACCCCGACCATCTGGCGGTAGAGGCCGGCGAGGCGACCCACGATCCGCACCGCGTCCGGATCCTCGACGAGGCTCGCGGTCCCGCTGGAGAGCTCGGTCAGGCGCACACCGCGCCCATTGCGGGAGTACCGGAAGAAGGCTGGTGAGGCCCCCAGCTGCGCCAGCACGATCGAATCCTCTTCGAGATCGCTCGGGCGGGCAGGCTCGATCAGGAGAAGATCGCCCTCGTCGACGTTCAGCGCCCCGAACTCGTTACCGCGAGCACGCACGACAAACGTGCTCTTCGACCCCACCAGGCGACGATCCAGAGACAGATGCATCTCGGGTAGATCCTGGCCCTTCCCGCCGTACTCGGCCGGAAGCTCCCGATAGCACGGGATCGATATCGTCTGCGCCGCGAGATCCATACCCAGAATCTTGACGCCTCGCGAGCGGCTGGGGTCACGCTCGAGAAAGCCCTTGTCGGCCAGCGCCTGAAGGTGCTCCGACACCGTCTTGGTCGATTTGATCCCGAAGCGCTCGCCGATCTCACGAATCGAGGGCTGGTACGTATTGCTGCGCAAATAGTGCACCATGAAATCGAGGATCTTTCGCTCGATCTCCGTCAGTGACTGGCCCAGCCCAGTGTCGATCCGTTCGGTCGCCAACTCGTGCCTTCGCGTGTCGGGTTTGTCTTGGAAAATGACCGCAAGCAGGGCCAACCGCACTTGCGGGCCCCCGTTTTGGGGAAGCTATCCTAATGTGCCGTTCGATCCCGCGTCAAGCAAAGGGTTTCTCGGGCCTCACGAGCCGCTTGCGCCAGGACGTTCGAGCGCCTGAACAGCTGTTTCCAACCGCCCCAAGGTCCGCTCACGACCGAGGAAGGTGAGCACCTCGAAAATCCCGGGGCTGGCCTCACGTCCGGTGACGGCGACGCGAAGCGGATGGATCACCCGTCCCGCCCCCACGCCGAGCTCCTCGGCATAGCCGCGGATCACAGCCTCCAGCGACTCCGCTGTCCAATCCGATGCGCCCATGCGCTCCATCAGGGTGGCGAGCCGCTCGCGCGTCTCCTCCGGCGCCTTCATCCAGTGTTTCTCGACCGCCGCTTCATCGACCTCGACTTCTTCCCGAACGAACGGAAGTGATTGCTGGACAAGGTCTTCGAACGTTCGCGCCCGGGTCTTGACCAGATCGATCAAAGACCGATACCACGCCTCACGCCCCCCGAAAGCCCCCTCGCTGACGATCCCACGCTCCACGAGGCGTTTCGTCAGCTCCGGCTCCAGGCGGTCGGCATCCGCATGGTTGAAGTGTTGGCCGCTCAGCCAATCCAGCTTCTTGAGGTCGAATACGCCGCTCTTCTTGAGAACGCGGTCCATGCTGAAGCGCCGGATCAGCTCGTCGACCGTCATGTACTCGGTATCGTCTCCCGGATTCCACCCCAGCAGCGCCAGGAAGTTGACCATCGCCTCGGGAAGAAAGCCCTGCTCGGCATACTCTTCCACCGAGGTCGCTCCGTGTCGCTTGGAGAGCCGTTTTCCGTCTGCGCCGAGGACGATCGGGACGTGCCCGAAGACGGGCACCGGCTTTCCGAGCGCCTCGTAGAGCTGGATCTGCTTGGGCGTATTCGAGAGGTGATCGTCGCCTCGGATGACGTGGCTGACTCGCTGTTCGGCGTCGTCGGACACGACCGCCAGGTTGTACGTCGGGCTGCCGTCGCTTCGGAGGATCACCAGGTCTTCCATGTCCGCGTTCTGGAAGCGTGTTTCCCCGTGCACCATGTCCTCCCACGCCGTTTCGCCATCCGGCACCAGGAAACGGATCGCATGGGGCTCCCCCGCCGCAGCCCGGGCCTCCCGCTCCTCCTCCGGGAGCTTCTCCGCCTCCTGTCTCGACCACCGGCGGTCGAAGTCCTTCCCTGCCGCTTCCCGGGCTGCGGCGAGCTCGTCGGGCGACGTGAAGTCCCGGTAGGCTTTCCCCTCGGACAGGAGGCGTAGCGCATCGGCTCGGTGGCGCTCCACCCCGTCGCTCTGGAAGAACGGCCCCTCGTCCCACTCCAGGCCCAGCCAGCGCATCGACCGAAGGATCGCCTCGGTATGCTCGGGCTTGGACCGCTCACGGTCGGTGTCCTCGATCCGCAACACCAGGACACCCCCATGGTGGCGAGCGAAGAGCCAATTGAAGAGGGCGGTCCGCGCCCCGCCAACGTGCAGGTAGCCGGTCGGAGAGGGCGGAAAGCGTACTCTTATCTGATTGTCAGACATTGAGATAAGACCTTGGAGCGGAGATTGATTCGAGGCCCGTGAGCGTCAGCAGACGTAAACTCGGGGTTCTCTCGACCCCGGTCCAGAGCCCCCGGGACTCAGTCTCCCGCAGGCGACGGCACCGGATCGAAGGCCGGAAGGGATCGCTCCTCGGCGAGGACCGCCCGTCTCTTCCCTCGCTCGAAGAGCAAGTACAGTGCAGGCGTCGTCGTCAGCACGAAGAAGGTCGAGGAGATCAAGCCGCCGATCAGCGCATAGCCCAGCGCGTTCCAAATGTTCGCGTCGGCAGTCTCGCTGTACAGCACGAGCGGCAGGAGACCCAGCACCGTCGTGGCGGTCGTCATGAGAATCGGGCGCACGCGCTCGACCGTGCCCTGCAGGATCGCCTCCATGGGTCCGAGTCCGCCGTCCCTCTCCCGGACCCGATTGATGTGATCCACGAGCAGGATCGCGTTGTTGACGACGATCCCACCCATCATGATCACGCCGATGTACGCCTCACGGGTGAAGCTCGCATTGACGTAGAAGAACATCATGAATACGCCGATCAACGCCATCGGCACCGTGAGAAGCACGGCGAGGGGCTGCGTCAAAGACTCGAAGAGTGCTGCGGTGACCATGTAGATCAGCAGGATGGAGACGAGGAGCACCAGATAGATCTGCGTGCGCTCCTCCACACTCCACGTCCACCCGTCCGCGGCCTCGATCGTGTAGCCCTCCGGCACGACCGTGGCCTCGACGACGTTGTCGCGGATCAGGTCCCCAAGCTTGCGGGGCCCCCGGAATTCATAGGCGACTGTCCGTTCGTACTGCTGGTTCTCCCGGCGGATCCGAGCCAGAACGTCACGCTCGTACACGTCCACGACGTCCCCGAGCCGGATCCCAGTGCCATCGGGCGCCCGGACAATCGTCTCCGTCAGCTCCAGGATGTCCGCGTACTGCGAGCCCGCCAGCTTCACCTGATACTTCAAGTCCTCGCCCTCGACCTTCGTCCAGCCGTCCTGCGTCGCACCCCCGATCGCCGCGGAGAGCTGGCCCGCGAGGTCCTCGACTGTCATGTCGTAGCGAGCGAGGGCAGACCGATCGATGTCGACCACGAATTCCGAGGCCTTGTCGCGTACGAAGCGTTGGCTGGAGGAATTCGTATCGACGTCCTGAATGCGCGACATGCGCTCCAGCCGGGAGCCCAGGTTTTCGGCGATCTCCCGGACGCGCTCGTAGTTGTAGCCGAGAACCTGAATCGAGTAGTTCGGGGGACTCCCACCGCCGCCGTACCCGAACGCCGGACCGTCGCCGTACACCCGCACCTGCGCTCCCGTGAAGCCGAGAGAGTAGCTGACCATCTGCTCTTTGATCGCAACCGGTACCTGTGAAAAGTTGAGCGAGTCCGGAAACGTGATGTAGATCTCGCCGCGCTGCGCGTTCACGCGGGTTCGGTAGCGGTCGACCTCGGGCATCTGGGCGATTCGCTCCTCGAAGAAGCGAGAGAGCGCATCGGTACGCTCGATCGAGGAACCGCGCGGTAGCCGGATGAAGACCTGCACGTAGCTCTCGGTCTGGCTTCGACCGCCGCCCCAGATCACGCCACGGCTGACGTACTTGTCGAAGAGGTAGTAGGAGCCTCCGAAACAGGCGACGGCCACAGTAACGGCGAACCAGGGATGGCGCAGCGTGAAGCCGACGAGGGCCCGGTAGAAGCGCTCGTAGATCGGCGCGCGGTCGCTCGTGCCGGAAGTCGCGGACGTCCGTCGGCCGGTACGCAGTGTGCCCCCGGTCGTGAGAATCCTCGCCGCCAGGCTGGGGATGAAGCTGAACGCCACGAAGAGCGACGCGATCAGGGTCAGGCCGACCACGATGGCGAGCGGGACGTAGAAGACACGCAGCTCGCCCTGCAGGTAGACGAACGGGACGAAGACGATGAGCGTCGTGGCTGTGGCAGCGAGAATCGGCAGCACCACCTCCCGGGCTCCCTCCTCGGCCGCCGCCTCGGGCGCCTCTCCGCGCTGCCACCTTCGATAGACGTTCTCCAGCACGACAATCGAGTTGTCGACGATCAGGCCGAACCCCATCGCGAGCCCCATGAGCGTGAGGAGGTTCAGCGTCAGGCCGCCGAAGTAGATCAGGTTCAGTGAGATCAGGATGCTGAAGGCGATCGTGGCGAAGATCACGACGGCCGAACGGAACGAGCGCAGGAAGGCCAGAAGAACGAGGAAGATCACGACGGCGCCGACCGCCGCGCGCGAACGCAGGTCGAGCAGCTGCTCCTCGATGTCCTCGCTGCGGTCGGCGACTTCGATGATTTCTGCGCCGTAGGGATTCAGCCGCTCCAGGGTGGCGATCCGCGCCTTGACCAGATCGGCGACCTTCACCGTATTGGCACCGTCCTCTTTGTTGACCTGGAAGGTGACCGTCGGATTGCCGTTGATCCGGGTGAGATCCCGCGCCTCTTCGTAGGTGTCGCTTACCCGCGCCACATCCGAGATCCGCACGATCTTGTCGCCCTGGACCGAGAGGATCGCACTGCGCATGTCGTCGACGGCAAGCACGCGATCCTGGATGGTCAGGGTCCGCTGCTCGTCTCCTTCACGGATCGCGCCGGCTTCCTGGACGAGGTCCAGGTCGGCGATCCGCCTGCGCACGTCCTGAGGCGTCAGGCCGAGCGCCAGGACCGAGGCCTCGTCGAGCTCGATCCGGATGAGGCGGTCGCGCCCCCCGGCCACCACCACCTCGGCGACCCCGTCGAGCTGCTCGAGCGCCGGCTGAACCACATCGTCCACGTGCTTGCGGAGCGCCTCGAGCTGGTAGGGCCCCGACATCTGATACAGGAGCACGAAGTCGGCCCACTGGTTCTGGAATTCCTGCGGCACGTACGGCCGTACCGATACCGAGCCGACTCCGTCCGGAAGTTCGTCCTCCTCCAGCTGTGCGATCCGCTCGGAGAGATCGAGACGCGCGAAGTCCATGTCGGTATCGCGGTTGAACTCGACCTGGATCTCCGCCAGGCCGAGGCCCTGCCGCTCGAACGACTCCGAGATGATCTTCTCGACCCCGCGGATCTGCTGGACCGTCGATTCGAGCGGCGAAGTCAGGAAGGCCTCGACCGTCTCCGGAGACGCCCCGGGCCAGTTGGCGTCGATGAAGAGACGCGGCAGCTCCGCATTGGGGAGCATCTCGATCGGGATGTTTCGCCAGGCGAAGGCTCCGAGGAGCGCCACGGCGAAATAGGTCATCGCCACCGCCACCGGTCGGCGAATGCTCAACCCGATCATCGCTCCCCTCCTTCCCGGTCCGTCAGTCCGCCCCGGTCGGGGAGGGCTCCGCACCCTGCGGGACTCCCCGTACCTCGTCCGACCCGATCCACGCCCGCACGCTCTCGACCAGAGAGTACACGACCGGCACGACGATCAGCGTCAGCCCCGTCGCTACCAGAAGGCCTCCGATCACGGCGATCGCGAGGGGGGCTCGCAAGTCTGCGCCCCGCCCTACGCCCATCGCCATGGGCGTCAGACCCAGCACCGTGGTGACCGTCGTCATGACGATCGGCCGAAGCCGCACGCGACCGGCTTCGAGGATCGCCTGACGCAGACGCATCCCCTGCGCCCGCATCTGATTGATGAAGTCGACCTTTACGATGGAGTCGTTGACCACGATGCCCACGAGGATCACCACGCCGATCAGGCTCATCGTGTTCAGGCCCTGCCCCGTCAGCACCAAAGCGAGAATCGCCCCCACCAGCGCGAGCGGCACCGCCGTCAGGATCGTGAACGGGTGCACGAAGGACTCGAATTGGGCGGCCAGGATCATGTAGACGAGGATGAGCGCGAGGCCGAAGGCAAACGCCAGATCCCTGAAGGAGCGGCGCATCTCCTCGTTTTCTCCGCCGACGTCCATGCGCAGCTCCCGCGTCGGGGGCAGGTCCGCGATCGAGGCCTGGATCGAGCCGATCGCCTGGTCGAGCCCGCCTCCTATCACGTCCGCATAGACCGTGATGATCCGTGCCTGGTCCTCGCGGAAGACCTCGGCCGGCGCCATCACCTCCCGCACCTCGATCACCTCACGCAGAGGCACGCCCTGCACGCGAATGTCGTTGAGCGTCTCTCTCGAGTACCGCAGGTCGTCCGGATAACGCACGACGATGTCGATCTTCCGGTCGAACTCGACGAACTGGGTGGCCGGGTCGCCCCGCATGGCGCGGTCGATCTCCTGGGCGATCAGCCGAGGCTCCACTCCGTAGCGTGCGGCTGCCTGGCGGTCGATCGTGATCTGGACCTCGGGCTGACCCTGCTCCATCCCGATGCGTACGTTTCCGAGCTCCTCGAGCGCAGCCAGACGGGACCGCACGAGCTGCGCCCGTCCGTACGCGCTGCCGAGATTCTCGCCGCGGATCCTTACGGCCACGTCCGCCTCCGAACCGCCGAGCAGCTGCCCCAGCGCGGTCGCCTGCCCCTCCTCGAAGGTGAGGACGCCCCTCTCGAGCTCGGCGTCCAGCTGCCGGACCCGATCGAGCACATCTTCGGTGCTGATTCCAGGAGCGAGGCGCACCTGGAAGTCCGCCGTATTGAGTCCGCTGACGTCCTCACCCTCGGCGTACGATCGCACATCCCGCCCGATCTGGACGAAGACCGCTTCGACACCCGAATCGGCGAGGAGCGTCGTCTCGACGGCCTCTGCCGTCGTGCGCGTCGCCTCCAGACCCGTGCCCTCTTCCATCACCAGCCGAACCTCGAAGGAGCCCTGGTCGACATTGGGAAGGAGATCCCGATCGAGAGCGGCCGCGAGAAGAAGAGAGCCGGCGAGCGCCGAACCGGCGATCCCCATGACCGCAGCTCGATTGTCTAGCGACCACTCCAGCACGTCGTGGTACCGGGCCGCGAAGGCCTCGAAAGCACGATCGAACGCCTCGAGAAGCGGTGCGAAGACCCGTCCGACGAAGCGAATGACTCCGCCCGCCCAGAAGGCGACGAGGTCTCGGGCCAGCAGGACGAAGGCCCGGAGAAGGCGAAACGGCAGCTTCAGGATCCCGCCGACCAGCCACTTCGTCCTGGCCCAGAAGCCTTCCGGTCGCCCTCGATCCGCTCCCGCATCGAGACCCCCCTTCCGCTCCACCGCGAATCTCGCCGCCATCGTCGGCAGCAGGGTCAACGCAACCAGAAGAGAGGCGAGGAGGGAGAACGCTACGGCCAGCGAGAGGTCGCTGAAGAGCTCTCCGGCGACCCCCTCGACGTAGATGATCGGCCCAAACACGCTGATCGTCGTGAGCGTAGAGGCCGTGATCGCTCCCTGAACCTCTTCGGCACCGATCGCTGCCGAGAGCATCGCCTTCCCGCCCTCCTCGCGGTGGCGGAAGATGTTCTCGAGCACGACGATCGAGTTGTCGACCAGCATCCCGACCCCGAGCGCGAGGCCGCCCAGGCTCATGATGTTGAGTGAGACCCCGAAGGCCTCCATCAGCGCGAAGGTCCCGACGACGGAGATGGGAATCGCCAAGGCGATCGCTACGGGATACCGCGGGTCCCGGAGGAAGAGGAAGAGGACGAGGAACGCCAGCACACCTCCGAAGACCAGCGCGGAGACGACGTTGCTGATCGAGTCCGAGATGAAGCCCGCCTGGCTCGATGCGACGTCGACGTGCATTCCCGGATACTCGGACTCGAGCCGCCTCAGGGTCTCCCGAACGTCGTCGGCGACCGCGACCGTGTTCGCTCCCGACTCCTTGAAGACGAGCAGCCCGACGGACTCCTGGCCGTTGTAGCGGGCGATCGTCTCCCGTTCCTTGAACCCGTCGACGATCGTCGCGACGTCACGGAGCCGCACCAACCTGAAGGCCGGCTCGGATTCTCCCTCCCCGGACTGCCCCGTCCCGGTCTCCTGACGGGCGATCACCACGTCGCGGATCTGCTCGATGTCCTGGAATTCTCCGAGCGTACGCAGGGGGTACCGGTAACGTCCGCGGAGAATGAAGCCGCCCGGCGCACTGTAGTTGGCTCGGTCGAGCGCCTGTGAGATCTGCTCCAGCTCCAGCCCGTACGCCTCGAGCAGATTGGGATTCACATCGACCTGAATCTCGCGCTCCAGCCCGCCGCTGACGCTCGCCTGCGCGACCCCGTCGAGCTGCTCGAGTCTGCGCCGGAAGACGGTCTCGGCGAGCTCACGCGTCTCCCAGAGATCGGCTCCGCCCGCAACCGAAAGCACCATGATCGGCTCGGACTCCGGATCGACTCGGAGGATCCTCGGGCGTTCAGCCGTCTCGGGCAGCTCGTCGCGGATGTTGTCGAGACGTTCCCGCGTGTTGAGCATGGCGAAGTCCATGTCGGTGCCCCACTGGAATCGCAGGGTCACGAGGCTCACACCGTCGCGAGATACCGACGACACCTTCTCCACGCCGGGCACGGCCGCCACCTGCTGCTCGATCAGCTCCGAGACCAGGCGCTCGACCTCTTGGGGGCCCACGTCTGGATAAGACGTGTAGACCACCAAACGCGGGTAGCTCACGTCGGGCAGCAGGTCGATCGGGAGCCGGACGAAGGAGATTCCGCCCAACAGGATGACCGCCAGGAAGAGCATCGCGACCGCGACCGGACGCCTCGTGGATGTCCCGGGGATCGACACGCTCAGCGCCCCCCGGCGCCTTCCGTCACCGCACCCCCGATCGTCTCCTCGAGGTTCACGAGGGCGTTCAGGAAGTCGAAGTGAGCGTTGATCACGCCCCTGCGCTCGGCCAGGGCGTCGTTGATGGCGGTGCGCAGCTCGTCGAAGGTCACGCCGGCCAGCCTGAACTCCTCACGGGCGATCGTGAGCCGCTCGTCCGCCAGGTCCCTCGCGCGGACGTTGATGCGGTAATTGTCCCAGGCTTTTTGCAGCTCCAAGATCTGCGTCCGGGCGTCCCGCTCGACCTGCAGCTCCATCTCCCGCATCGACTGCTCCGCATTCCGGAGCTCGACGTCGGCCTGCGCGATCTGGCGGGAGGTCTCGAACTGGGTGAAGACGGGGATCGAGAGATTGAAGCTCAGTCCGGCCCATCGGGAGGCGTCGGGGTAGGGATCCAGGAAGGCCGAGGTCTCGTTGCCGTTCACGCGCTGGTTGAGGTCGAGACCGAAGGTCAGGGACGGCCACCGGGACCCCTTTGCAGCCTTCAGCGCCGCCCGGCCCGCGGTGATGCCCGCGTCGCGCTCCAACACCGTCGGATTCGACTCCAGCCCCCTGGAGACGAGGCGCTCCAGGTCCAGGGTGGACGGATCGAAGGCTTCGGGCACATCACCGATCACGTCGAACGACCGGAGCGTCGGATCGCCCACGGCTGCGCGCAGCGCCAACAGCGCCTTTTGATACTCGCTTTGCGCGTCGGCGATCGCGCGCTCCTGCCGGATCACCTCGAGCTCGGCGGCGCGCACCTGCACCATGCCCACGTCGGCCAGCCGGAAGAGCTCCTGGGTGTTCTCGAAGTCGCGCTGACGCCCCGCATACGCCTCTTCCTCGATCTCCAGAAGCGCACGTTGCCGGAGCGTGGTGAGGAAATCGCGACGAAGCGTCGCCTCCACAGACGCCAGGCTCGCCTCTGCCGCGCTCGCCCGGGCGTCCGCCTGAGCATTGTTTCGCGTGATATCGTGGAAACGCGTGAGGCCGTTGAAGAGATCGAGATCCAACGAAGCCGTCTGGCTGGTCGACGAGGACTTCCGCCACTCCGTGATCGGATTCTCGATCGGATTGCCGAAGTTGTCGAAGGCCGTGAGCTGTCGGTTGGCCGAAAACGAGGTTCCCACGTTCAACCGCAGACCGGGCAGGAACGCCCCGAGCGAGGCCCTCCGCTCCGCCGAAGACAACTCGAGGTTGTTCAGCGCCTGCCGGTAGGTGGGGTTGTGCTGCGCTGCGAGGTCCAGCACCTCGCCGAGCGTGAGGGCACGCTCTTGAGCCTGGGCAGGGAGGACCGCCACCAGCGCGGCCGTCACTACCGCTCGTGCCAACCGTTTCATCGGCCCGGCCTCCCTCCTTCGGCATCCGGATCGTCCACCAGTCGGACCATCGCGTCGTGCGCCAGGTAGTGATGTCCTTCGACCAGCACGACCTCGCCCGGCTCGACGAACCCTTCGTCCCCGCGGGTGAGCTCCACCAGCTGATCGTTCTCTCGACCGGTCGTGACATAACGCCACTCGGCCCGGCCATTTCCACCCTCGGCGTTGTAGACGAAGAGCATCTGCCGGCCTTCCCGTTCGAGAATCGCCTCGCGCGGAACCAGGACACGATCGGCGAAGGCCTGCGCATCGATCCTCACCTGGGCGTACATCCCGGGTTTGATGCGTCCGTCCGGGTTTTCCAGGTGTACGGTCACCCTCCCCGTGCGGTTGTCCGGATCGACCTTTGGATTGATCGTCTCGATCCGACCCTCGAACCGTTCACCCGGGAAGGCAGCGAAGGTCACGGATACGCTGCGACCTTCCTCGAGTAACCCGAGCTCCGCCTCGAGCACCTGCACCTCGACCTTGATGGGGTCGAGATCCACGACGGTCATCAGCTCCGCCCCCACGGTCACCCACTGCCCCGGGACTACGAGGAGATCGGCCACGCGGGCACCGAAGGGCGCACGGACCGTCGCCCGCTCGAGGTCGATCTCGGCCTGGCGCAGGTCCACCTCGGCCTGGTTCAGACCGCTACGGGAACGGGACAGGCGCTCACGTTCCGCCCGCACATCCGCGTCTGCGATCTCTTCGTCGAGGAGCATCATCTTCTGGAACTCGGCCTCGGCGTTCTCGAGATCGGCCCGAGCCCGTGCAACGAGCAGGGCATATTCCGTCGTATCGATCTGCACCAGCGCGCGACCCTCGGCCGCGACCTGGTTCTCGCGAACCGGCACGCTCAGGACCTGTCCCTCGACCTGAGTGGTGAGCGTGGCTTCCCGGAACGCAGCGGCCTCACCGGCAGCCGTGACAGTGACCCACAGGGTGTCGAGTCGGGCCTCCACACCCGAGACCGGCTGGGGCAAGTCCGTCGAGAACTGCTGGGACGCCGAGGTCGTGGCGGCCGCCTCCTCCTCGATCTCGGCAGCCTGCGCCTCCCCCTCCCCCTCGGCCGGTTCGGGCCGAAGCCGCCACCAGATCCCTCCTCCGATCGCGCCCAGCGCCATGATCACCGTCACGATGCTCAGCGTTCGCGTCGAGTACGTCATTCCCTGTCCGCCCTCCCCCGGTTGAGTGCCGGCCCGAGCGCGGTCCGGCGACCGTAGATGTGATGCGAGCGCCGCTGCGAGCGTTGCACGTCTACAACCGTAGATGTTCGAGTGTTTGTGCGCCAAGCCGAGGGTGGAGCGCTCGTCGGTGCGAGGCCATGGCTCATGGGGACCACCTGCGCACGGGTTGTCGCGCCGCCCCGACCGGGTGACGCGCGGTCTTTCCAGTCTAGTCCGCCACCTCCGCGGGTGCGGCGGCGTACGTCCTCTCTACGTATGCGTCGAGGATTTCCTTGAACTCGGCGACCAGCCCCTCGCCCTTGAGCGTCGTGTAGTGCTCTCCATCGACGTAGACCGGCGCCTTGGGCTCCTCGAAGGTGCCCGGCAGGGAGATGCCGAGATTGGCGTGCTTGGACTCACCGGGGCCGTTGACCACGCACCCCATCACCGCCACGTCGAGCTCTTCGACCCCGGGAAAGCGCTCCTTCCATGACGGCATTCGCTCACGGATGTGGCGCTGGATGTCCTGGGCCATCTCCTGAAAGAAGGTGCTGGTCGTGCGTCCACAGCCGGGGCACGCGGTGACCTGTGGCTCGAAGCTGCGGATCTGCATGGACTGCAGGATCTGCTGGGCGACCTTCACCTCCTCGGTACGATCGCCTCCCGGCTCGGGCGTGAGCGAGACACGAATCGTGTCGCCGATCCCTTGCGTCAGAATCGGGCTGAGCGCCGCCGCCGTCGCGATCATTCCCTTGGCACCCATTCCGGCCTCGGTGAGCCCGAGGTGGAAAGGGTAGTCCGAGAGCGGCCCGAGCTGCTCGTAGACCGCGACGAGCTCCGGGAGGCTGGAGACCTTCGCGCTGATGATGATCCGGTCGTGCGGAAGCCCGATCTCTTCGGCGAGCGTACAGGAACGCATGGCGCTCTCCACCATCGCGTCGCGCAGCACCTCGCCCGCGTCCTTGGGCTCGGCAAGCTCGGCGTTGGCGTCCATCATCTCCGTGAGAAGCCGCTGGTCGAGCGAGCCCCAGTTCACGCCGATACGCACCGGCTTGTCGTGCTCGATCGCCGCCTCGATGATCGTCTGGAAGTTGGTGTCGCGGTGCTTGGCGCCGACGTTGCCGGGATTGATGCGGTACTTGGCCAGCGCCCGGGCCATCTCCGGGTACTTCGGAAGGAGGATGTGTCCGTTGTAGTGGAAGTCCCCGATGATCGGGACCTCGACCCCCTGGGCGCGAAGGCGGGATACGATCTCCGGCACGGACTCCGCCGCCGCATCGTTGTTGACCGTGACACGGACGAGCTCCGAGCCCGCCTCGGCGAGCGCGCGAACCTGCGCGACCGTCCCATCCACGTCGGCGGTGTCGGTGTTCGTCATCGACTGCACGACGACCGGATGCGATCCGCCGACAGGCATCCCGCCGACATCGACCACCACCGTCTTTCTTCTGGGCCAGCAGCTCAACGAACCCACCGTGATCGGGTATCCGCAGAATTCGTGGGAAATCTACCGAACCCCGGAATGGGGCGGCACCCCGGGGCCCGCCGCGTGTACACGAGCGCCAGCATTCCCTTTTTCGCCGTTGGAGGCGACACGATGACCGATTTCAAGATCACCGTCCGTGACGGTGGCTCCTACAAGATCGAAGGCGAGATCCCCCTCTACGACGCCGACGCCGGATCGAGACCCCCGAGGGACGGCCGTACTCACTCTGCCGCTGCGGGCACTCCGAGCGGAAACCGTTCTGCGACGGGACGCACAACCGGATCGACTGGGACGGCTAGAACGGACCTGGCGTGGCGCAGGTGCCGGCCGCGACCGCCGTGAACGTGCCGCTCGCCTGAATCGAACCCGTGGTCGCTGAATTTTCGGCGGCGAGGTGGTTCTCAGCGTCGGTCGCCGTCGCGCCGACCAGCCGCTCCATCAGGAACGTGCCTGTGCCACCCTGCTGTACGGAAAACCCGCCGCCTAGGCCGTTCAGTGAATTGCCCTGGGCGTTGAGGCACCCGACTGCGTTAGCCCCTCCAACGTTCATTTGGAATCCGGCGAAGTTCTGCACCCCGTTCACGGCGTTGTTCGCGAACGTCACGTCGTAGTTCGAGGCGCCGCCTACGCTCGCCAGCAAACCGCCGTTGTCCCAATCCTGGATCGTGTTCGCGGTCATGCTGAGGATGAGCGGCGCGTCGTTGGCGAAGGTCACTTGAACCGCGCCCTGACCGTTCACCCCGGTGCCGTCGATGAGGTTGGCGTTCCGGATATAGCCCTGGAAAAGCCCGGTCGCGGCTCCCACCTCGAGGCTGACGGCTCGAAAGCCCGTGGGAGCGAAGTTGGTGAGCGAGTTGGCACTGAGGTCGAAATTGAGGTTGCCCGAATCGACGTTCTCGAACTCGATCCCGGTACCGGCCTGCGTGAAGGTGTTGTTGACCAGGGCAGCGGTGAGTGTGGAGGTGCCGGACGCCTGTCCGATGACACCGAACAGCTGGTCGTCGAAGGTCGAGTTGCTCACGTTCAAGACGATGGTCGCGGTGCCTGCTGCAGAGACCTTCACGGCGGCCTCTCCGCCGGGGTTGTTCGTGAAGCTCGAGCCGTTCACCACGTCGACGAAAAGCTGTCCGCTGATCTGTGAGACGCGAAGGCCGTTCAACGGCTGCGCGCCCATCGCGACCGAAGTGTTGTTCAGGACGACCGACGTTCCCCCGTCCGGGTTCTGCACGGAGATCACGTCGGGGAATCCCA
>JBDHII010000027.1:0-38783 GCA_039587515.1 Gemmatimonadota bacterium | reverse complement strand
GACCAGCTTCGCATGGACATGCGAGCCGTCGATGTCGAGACCACCGAGATCATCGAAGCACAAAAGATGACCGACACCACCGACGAGTTGCTCTCGGTGGTGGTTCGGATGGCGGACTCCTTCGCGGATGGACTCGACCTGGAGGCGCCTTCGTCCCGTCCGGCGATCGAGGCGATTCCGGTGCGCGCCACGGTGGAGTTCAGCCGGGCGGTGGACTTCGAGGACCAGGGCGATATCGCCCGGGCGATCGAGCACTATCGGGCGGCGATCGAGATCCACCCCAATCACGCGGCTGCCAGAGCCGCGCTCGATCGCCTCGATCCGAATGGAGGCGAGCGATGAGCCCACGTGCCCTGAAGAGGATGCTCGGCTCGGCCCTCGCGACCGTGGCGCTCGCTGCAGGCGCGACTCCTGCGGGGGCTCAGGCGGTGGACGTGGAGTTCGATACGGACCTGCCTCGCATCCTCGTCTTCATCCAGGAAGACGGGAGTCAGATCGCTGCACAGGAGCTGACCGACTTCCTGCTCGAGGTCGGCTTCCCCGTCGTGGATCCCGCTCTGGCCTTCGAGGCCTCCCAGCGGCAGCTCGTGCAGGAGGCGCTCGCGGGTGACGAAGGCGCGGCGACGAACCTGGGTCGCGACTTCGGCGCTCAGGTCCTGGTCCTGGGCCAGGCGGACTGGGGTGCCAGACCGGATCCGGCAACCGGTGCCGCGATCACGGCGACGGCCGAGCTCCAGGTTCGGGCCCTGCGCCTCGACCTGGGTCGCGCGATCGCGAGCGCGCGAAGCGACGGCGGGCGCCAGCTGGACGCCACGGAGCAGGCTGCAAAGGCCAAGGCCATCCGTCTCGCGAGCACCAGGCTCCTGAACGAGACGGCCTTCATCGGGCAGCTGATGAACAACTGGGACGACGAGCCCTGGCAGAATGCGATGTACTGGGTACCCGATCCCGGCAGCATCCAGAGTGAGATCGCTCGGGCGGAGGAGCCGGCTCCGGCCGGGCCCACGACGCCGGCCGCACCGATGCCCGGGCCCGGTGTCGCGATCCTTCTCGCAGACGTGGCACCATCACCCGCGATGGCGACGAGAGGGCTCGGCGTCGTGAAGAAAGGTGACCGTTCGTCTTCGATCTTCAATCCGGTGAGGCTCGAAGGGGTCGTGATCGGACAGACCCGCTCGGTCGAGGTGGAGGGGAAGCCGGCGAACATGGAGCCGCTTCCCGACGACGAGGCGTCCCGGCTCGGGTTGGCCGGACAGGACGCGCAGCGATTCTGGTTCGAGACGAACCTGCCGATGAGCCAGGACTCGGTGAAGATCATCGCGCGGGGCCCGGGCGGTGGAGAGACCCAGGCGTTCGCGGCACCACGGATCGACAAGCGTTACGCGGTCGTGATCGGCGTCGGGGAATACGAGAGTGAAGAGATCCCGGACCTGGAGTTCGCCCGAGCGGACGCGCAGTCCATGGTGGACTTTCTGAACAGCTCTGCAGCCGGACCGTTCGACGAGGTGCTCTTCCTGGCGGACGAGGAAGCGACGGGCACGGCGATGCGCAATGCGCTCTTCGTCTTCCTTCAGAAGGCCGACTGGGACGATCTCGTGCTCATCTACTACGCGGGGCACGGAGCGCCGGACGGCAACCGACCGGACAACCTCTATCTCCTGCCGACCGACTCCGACCTCGACGCGATGGCATCGACGGCCTTCCCCATGTGGGACGTGAAGACGGCGCTGAGAAGGCAGATCGCAGCCGAGCGGGTCATCGTGATCGCCGACGCGTGCCATTCCGCGGGCACCGCTGACGGCGACGTCGTAGGTGGTGGCGCGTCCAACAACATCGCCGGGACCTTCTCGCAGCTCTTCACACCCTCGCGCCGACTCATGATGACGGCGGCGGACACGAACGAGTTCTCCCTGGAGGACGCCCGGTGGGGTGGCCACGGGGTCTTCACGCACTTCCTGCTGGAGGCGTTGAAGGGTGACGGTGACGCCAACGAGGACGGGATCATCACGTTCAGTGAGGCCTTCGACTTCGTTTCGAGCAACGTGACGAGCGCGACGCAGGGCCGGCAGAACCCACAGCGGTCGGGCTTGGGCGACGTTCCGCTGGCTGTCGTGGAGACCGCCGGGGAGGGGGACGCCGGCCGCTAGGGCCGCCTCCGTCTCGGTAGAACGTCGAAGCGCCCCCACCCGTCCGGGCGGGGGCGCTTGGCGTGGTCCTTCGTGCTCGCCTCCGGCTACTCCAGGAACTCGTGCCAGTCGGTCTCGAGCACCTTCCGGTAGACCTCGGAGCGCTTGAAGAGCTCGACGATGTCGGCGTCCAGGCCTCCCTGGTCGACCTCCTCGTCGAGGATCGCCAGCGCTCGGTCGACCGGAAGAGCCTTCTTGTACGGCCGATCGGACGCGGTGAGCGCATCGAAGATGTCGGCCACCGTCATGATCTTGGTCTCGAGCGGCAGCTGGTCGGCGGTCCGTCCGTCCGGGTAACCCTTCCCGTTCAGCTTCTCGTGGTGACCACGGACGATGTTGGCGATCCCCTGGAGATCTTCCGTCCAGGGGATGTTGAGCAGGAAATCGTAGGAGTGGCTCACATGCGACTCGATCTGGGCGCGTTCGTCCGAATCCAGGCTTCCCCGCCTGATCGAGAGGAAGTGTAGCTCGTCCTCGGTGATGAACGACTTCTGGTCACCGTTCGCGTCCGAATACGTCGCAGCGGCGATCTCGCGCAAGATCCCCGCGGCCTCCTCGGCGAGGACCCGCGGGACGTTGGCTTCCCGAATGGCCCCCAGATACCCGTCGACCCGCTCGAGCTCTTCGGCCAGCTCGGACTCGATCGCGGCGAGCTTCTCCTTCGGAGCGCCGTCGAGAATGAGGTCCGCACGCCTGCAGTGGTGCCGGACTTCGATGATGCGGCGGATGATTTCGAATCGGGCCTCGACCTGGGCCTCGAGCACCGGAGGCAGCTTGTTCATCTTCACGAGGACCTCCTCGCGGACGCCGACCTTGCCGAAGTCGTGCAGGAGCCCGGCGTATCTCAGGCGCCGCATCTCCTCGTCGCTGAAGTGAACGTCCTTGAAGGGGCCGTCCGTGGCCTGGTTCATCAACTCGGCCATGTCGCAGGTGAGCTCCGTGACGCGAAGCGAGTGCCCCGACGTTGTCGGGTCCCGCTGGTCGATCGCCGTCACCGCGGCCTTGATGAAGCCTTCGAAGAGGTTGGCGATGCTCTGGTGGAGCTGACCGTTCTCGATGGAAACGGCGGCCTGACCGGCGAGCGACTGCACGAGCTCCAGGGCTCGCTCACCGTAGGGCAGGACGTGCTCGTCGGAAGAGGCATCGTCGCGGATGACCCCTTGTGATGTGCGCTTGCGATTGATGAGCTGCAGGACGCCGACGACCTTGCCTCTGTGGTCCGTCATCGGGACCGCGAGCATCGACTTGGCCCGGTAGCCCATCTTCTCGTCGAAGGAGCGGTTGAAGGTATACGGGGCGTGCTCCGGGATCTCGTAGGCGTCTTCCAGGACGATCGGGATGCCGTAGACGGCTACGTACCCCGCGATGCTCGAATCGTCCAACGGGAAGACCATGTCCGGCGTCTGCGGGAGGTCCGGAAGCGAGTCGCACTGGGCTCGGAGGAAGTGCAGCCGGTTGGCGCCGTCTTCGGCTTCCTCGACCAGATACAGGCTTCCGGCATCCGAGATGGTCAGCCGCCGGGCCTGCGTGAGGATCATGCTGAGCAGCCGCTCCGGATCGCGCTCGCTCATGAGCGCCATTCCGATTCGGTTGAGCTCCTGCCTTTCGTGTCGCAGCGTCAGAAGCTCGCGCTCGAGCTCCTCGACGCGGTCGTCATGAACCGCTTCCGACGTAGCTGTCATCTCATCAACCGGTCTGCCTCTTCAAATGCCCTCGCCGCATCCTCCAACCGACCGAGCGCGTCGAGGATCTCCCCGCGCAAGAGATAGGCTTCGGCACTCAATGTCGAGCCCGACTCTTCGAGGAAATCCAACGCCCCGGCCGCCTCGTAGTACAAATCTGCCTCACGATACACGGCTGCCGCAAAGAGAAGCCCGTCGCCGAAGGGGTCGAGGTCGGCCTCCAACAGCGTCTCGAAGGACTCCTGCACCTGGGCGTATTCCTCAGAATCGATGACCTCGAACGGCTGCTCCCGCGTCGGCCGGCCGGCCCCGCTGGGCGCGACGGTCCAGAGATACCGCTCACCGGGAACGAGGCCCGGAACCGATGCCGGTATCGTGAAGACGGTGTCCGACGCCTGCAGACGGATGTAATCGCCGCCGTCGCGTCGAATCTGGATCGTGTAGCTCGAGGCGCCATCCACCGCGAGCCAGGTAAAGGTGGGACGGGTATCCATGATCTTGATGCCGTTCCGGGGCGACGCGAGGACGGGCTCGCCCGGGATCGGGCGGATCATCCCCTGGCGGTTCGGCCGGCTTCGCGCGTCGGCGCTCGCGGCGCTGGCCATCACACCGATCGTACGGGCGAAGCCGTTGCTCTCGTCCCCTGTCGCGGCGGCGATGGTGAGCGCTTCGGTGACCTGCTGGGTGCGTCCGGTCGAGAATACGATCGTCGCCTGGCCCCCGTCGGGGATCACCGCGTCCCCGACCGCGAGACGATTGCCGGCGGCGGCGGGCGCGGGTGCCGCGTCGCCGAGTCGCACGTTCACCGAGCCGGAAACCCTCACGATCATGGCGGCCGGCCCCTCCTGGGCCTCCAACGCGCTCGAAGCGAAGAGTAGGCCTCCAAGGGTGGCGAGGATGAGCTTTCGCATCTCGATCTCCTGACTACTTGACCGTACGGCGGACGACGAAGTCCCAGTCCGCCGGCGGTGGGTTCGCGATGTGTTCCCTGCAGCGGCCCAGATAGACTTCGCTCGGGCCGTCCTGAGGATCTGCTTCGAGTGCTGCTTCGAAATACTTCGAGGCAAGCTCCCAGTCCATCTTCCGGTACACCTCGAGGCCCTGTTCGTACTGCCGGAGAGCCTCTTCTCGGTGGTCGGGCAGCTTCACGCCACGCAACTCCACGACCTCGTAGACCTTTACGGGCTCCCGCTTTCCGTAGACGGCGATCAGGTCGAGCTCACGAAGTCGGTAACCCTCCGGATCCGCGGCATGGATCGTGAACTCCGAGGCCATGGTGAGCGTGCCGTAGTTCTTGTTCTCGGGCTCGAGACGGGCCCCGAGGTTGACCGGGTCGCCGATGGCGGAGTAGTCGAAGCGGTTCTCCCCTCCGACGTTGCCCACGACGACGGGGCCCGTGTTGAGCCCGATGCGCACCTGGAGCTCCTTCATGTCCGGATCGTCCTCGCGCCAGCGGGCATTCAGCTCTGCCATCTTGCGCTGCATCAGGATCGCACAGCGGAGTGCCCGGTCGGCGTGATCGCGGAGCTCGGTCGGAGCGTTCCAGAAGGCCATGATCGCGTCGCCGATATACTTGTCGAGTGTACCCTCCTCGTCCATGACCAGGCGCGTCATGTCCGTCAGGTATTCGTTCAGGTGCGCGATGAGCTCCTCGGGCTCCATCTTCTCCGACATCGTCGTGAAGCCCGCCAGGTCGCTGAACAGGACGGTGATCGGTCGTTTCTGGCCACCGAGCTTGAGGCTCTCGGGATTCTCGGCGATCTCTCCAACGACGGCGGGTGATACGTACTTCCCGAAGGCACCTCGGATGAATCGCTTCTCCCGGCCCTCGACGATCGAGACGTAGGCGGCGGACCCCGCGTATGAGATCCAGGAAGCGAAGAACGGGGTGACCACCGGAACCCACAGGTACGGCGGGAAGCCTCCGGGCAGCCCGCCCAGGTAGGCGGCGAAAGCTCCGAAGTACACGCCGGTCGTGAGCGCCAGCGCGACGACAGCCCCCCAGACCGCTCCCTGCCAGAAGACCACGGCACTTGCGATGAGCGAGGCGGCGATCAGGAGTGTCCAGGTTGCGGCGGTTCCCAGAGGGCGCAAGAACCCCCCGGATATGAAGTTCTGGATCGCGTGTCCGTGGATCTCCACGCCGAACATGTAGTCGAACCGCGCCTCTTCGTCCGACAGCTCGACATCGGGGTCCAGAAACTCCCGAAAATGGCTGCCGTAATAGGGCGTTCGGAACTTGTCGGAGTCATGGAATCCAGTCCCCATCAGGACGATCTTGTCCCGGTAGAAATCGGGGTCGAAGACGGGCATGAACTCGGCCGAGTTGGAGGCCACGGCCTGGAACGTTCCGATCTCCACGTCCCCGGAAACCAGGTGTGAAGGCGGCCCGACGTAACGAAGCGGGAAGCTGATCGCGAAGCCGCCGTCGTCCTCGTCGGTCCACCAGTGTTCGGGAATGTTTCCGACGCCGTCCGGAAGGTTGGGAAGGTCGATTCGTCCCGCTTCCAGCGCGATGGCCAGAAGGCTGTCCACGTCGAGGCCTTTGGAGTGGGCGTAAGCGGCCAAGGCGAACCCCGGCTCGAGACGATCGCCGGAACGCACGGCCAGCGATCCGTCGCGCTGGGTTTCGAAAGGCGTCGGAAGATCGGCGGCGGCTACCCCTACCGCGACGTCGGCGAAGAAGGGGTCCGGCTGCAGAAGCTGGGGGGTGCCTTCGCCGACCACGACCGGAGCGACGAGGATGACGTTGCCCGCCCGCTCGATGGCGTCGCGCAGCTTGTCGTCTCCGCCGTCCAACGCGTTCAGCGTGGGATAGCGGTCACCGAGGAAGACGTCGATTCCGATCGTCTTGGCGCCGCCGGCGGCGATCGCGTCGATCAGCGATGCCAGATGCGCTCTGGGGTAGGGTGAGAGCCAACCCCAATCTGCGACCGAGGCCTCGTCGAAGAAGACGAGCACGACCTCCGTCCGGCCCTCGGTGAGCTTGAGCTGCTCGGCCGCAGCGCGTTGCCGCAGATCCAGCGTGAGCAGCTCCAAGCGCTCCAGGCCCGTGATACCGCTCCCGACCCAGGCGATCTGGCTCAGAACCGCGGCACCGACGGCGATGAGGACGAGATAGCCGAGCCTGGACCACATCATCGTACGGCTACCCGCATGACCGCGGGCCTATCTCCGGATCTCGTAAACGACCGAGGCGCTGCCCCACGAGTCTAGCCTGACGGCGTCCGGAACTCCGTCCACGACGCCGGCCGCCTCTTTCACCGCTTCCGCGATCTGATCCGCGAGCAGAACGTCACCGAAGATGAAGTCCTCTCCGACGGGGATGTCGAGCGGAGCCGGGGTCAGGAAGGCGCGCACCAGCCCGCGTCCTGCCGGCGGAGTGGCCTGGATCTCGGATCCCATCGAGGCTGTCGGGAAGGTGATCTCGCTACCCGCGGCGACACGGTTGTCCCGATCCCAGGGATTGGGAAAGAGGATCGTGACGGTCCCGTCCGTTCCCAGGTCGACCAGCGTGAGGTAGCCGTCCCGCTCGGACCGCGCGTGGAACTGCACGTTCTGTCCGATACCGAAAGAAGACTGCCCGCCCGCGAGCTCGACTTCGAGCCCGAACCTCTGGCCGATGTTCTCCATGTCACCGAGCCGCTTTGCGGCTGCTTCCCGCCCGAGCGCGGCAACAATGTCGTCCGCCGCCCGCGCGCCGGCCGGGAAGACATGTCGGATGGCTCCGTCCATGCCCACCAGCCTGATCGTGTTCCCCCGCCGCCTCAACAGCAGATGGGCGAAGTCGTCTTCCCCTCGTACGGCGTCCACGCCCGCGACAGAGCCGAGCTGCGCCACCACGGCGTCGGCGGTCTCGGAGTCGATCCCCGCGACGCTGACCAGGAGGGTAGCGGAGGAGAAGCGGTACCCCTCGAGCATCGCTCGATCGCCATCGCCGACCGAGCCCTCCAGCACACGAGCGGTCGCTCGACCCTGCCGAACCTGCTCGACGACCATCCGCGCGCCGGAATCCGTGCTGAAGGTGGAGCCCAGCGTGATTCCGAGCGCCTGGCCCCCGCCCAGCTCGACTTCGCTCCCGCGGGCGGCGACGACCGGCAGGAAGGCGTTGGACGCGCCGGCCGGACCACCTTCGACGAAGAACAGCGGGAACGACTTCGATGCGACGTCTTCCGAAAGATGGGGATCCTGCTCGAAGCGATTGCGCTTCAGCGCGTCGCTGACCGCTGCGAAGACCTCCTCATAGGTCATGTCCGATGGAGCTTTCCAGAGCTCACGGATGAGGAACGTCGTGAAGGCGCCGCCATGGAACGACTCCGCGCCGCCCTCGGCCGGGAAGAATGCGTCCACCGCGGCCTGGTTGGGCTGGGCGGCGGCCAGCTCGAGGATCGTCGCGCCTCCGGAGTCGAAACCCGTCTCGTCCTCCTGGCCCGGCAGGGCCCGCCGAGCCACGCTCTCTGGCTTCTCCAATACGTTGACGTCTCTGGCCAGCTGCCGCGTTCTCGAGAAGGGCGTGACATCCCGCGTTCCGGTACCGGCAGAGCAGTTGTCGAGGACGACGACCACGTTGTCGGAAGGAAGTGCGTTCAGCCACTCCCCGAACTCGTCGTCGCTGATGTCGAATCCGGTGGAGGTCGGACTGACGTCTGCAGGCGCGAGGGTCTCGTCGAGCCCATCGTCCTCGTCTCCGCTTTCGTCCCACATCTGAGAGCCATGGCCCGCGTAGAAGACGACCACGTTGTCTCCCGGGCGCACACCCGACGGAAGCCATTCCGTGAGTGCGCTCTCGATTCCCGCACGGGTCGCTTCCTGGTTGAGGAGCATGCGGATGTTGCTCTCGGGGAAGGCGTACTTGGACAGCAGGACGTCCCGTACGGCCCGGGCGTCGTTCTCGGCGCCGGGAAGGTCACCTCCGACTTCGTCGTCGTAGTTGATGTAGTCACTGATGCCGATGATCACCGCCCAATGTGTGGGAGCGGTGCGCTGAGCGGGGCCGAAAGCCAGCAGGGGCAGGGCGGCGATCGCAGCCGCGGCAGGTGCGAACCTTCTCACGCCAAATCTCCTAGATCAGGATCTCGTGACCTTCAGCGGCGGCATCGACTTCGAGATTCCAACCCCGAGACGCGACCAGGTCCTGCTGCCGCAGCACGATCTCCCAGAGTGCCGAGTCGTCCCTCTCGGGCGCATGGTGGAAGAAGAGGAGCTTCTTCACACCGGCCTCGTGGGCCAGCTCGGCAGCTTGATTGAATGTCGAGTGTCCCCATCCGACCCGGCGGGGGTACTCCTCGTCCGTATACATCGCGTCGTGAATGAGCACATCGGAATCCCCGACGAGCTCCACCAGCCTGTCCCTCCACCCTGCGTCCAGCCCGTAGGTGTCCCCGGAAAGCTCGTTGTCGGGGACATAGGTGATCGAGCGGCCCTGGGACTCCACGCGGTAGCCCACCGTGAAAGACGGGTGTTGGACGCGCATGTGCGAGACGACGACGCCGTCCTCCTCCCAGGGCTCGGGCCCGAGGGGCGTGAAGTCTTTCTGCGCCGACAGGGCCTCGAAGGGGATCGGGAAGTAGATGGGCCCCATCTGGCCGGCGAAGAGGGTCTGAACGTCGAGCTCGTACTGCTTCGGGCCGACGATCTGGAGACGAGCCTCCGGGTTGTAAAGGGGCCGGAAAAAAGGGAAGCCCTGGATGTGGTCCCAATGGAAGTGGGAAAGGAAGATGACCGCCTCCGGGGCCGCTTCGTCTCCGAAGACTTCATCGCCCAGTGAGCGGATTCCGGTTCCCGCGTCTAGAATGATACGGCGGGCGCCGCCGACTTCCAGAGCGATGCAGGGTGTGTTGCCACCGAAGCCTGCGGTCTGCGGGCCCGGGCTCGCGATCGACCCTCGGGTTCCCCAGCAGCACGCTCGGATCACGCTCCCGGAAGCTTCGGCTTCATCCGAAGCCGCAGTCGAAGGGTGGCCCATCGTTGTCTCCAAGGGGGGACCTCGTCGCGCTGCTGAGAAAAGAGGGATAACCACTCGAATTTACAAGGCGCACCGCCGGTGGTGCGAGCATTTCCTTGATTGCCGGCGCATCCGTCGCTTGTACCGAGCGTCGGTTTCGACGCCTGGGAGTGCCCGATAGATTGAGTTTCCGCAAAAGATACCCGCAGAAAGAATCGTGCCGAGGAGCCCTCTGGCTGCCGGGAGACCGCGTTTCGAATCACGAAAGAGGATTGAAATGGCCGTGACCGAAAAGGACGTCCGAAACGCCCTGAAAGGCGTGAAGGACCCCGAGCTGCATCTGGATCTCGTCGTGCTCGGGCTCGTGTACGACATCGAGGTCGACGAGGGCGACGTTCATGTTCGTATGTCGCTCACCACACCCATGTGCCCCGTCGCGCCACAGATCGTGGAAGAGGCGACGCAGGCCGTGCTCGCCGTGGACGGCGTCGAGAATGCCGAGGTGGAACTGACCTTCGATCCACCTTGGACGCCCGATCGGATCGCACCCCTGATCCGGTCGTCTCTGGGACTGTAGGAACTGGAAAAGGGAGCATCTTTTCTATACAATTGGCGTTCGAACGATCGTTCGAACGAACCGCCAAACCATCAGGAGAACCGGCCGTATGGCACCGTTCACAGAAGACGAGCTGAAGGCCAAGGTCCAGGACGGCTACATCGTGGAGTCCGTCGAGGAGATGACCGAGGGGTACTGGAAGTCCCTCGTCGTTCAGCTCACCGTGCAGGCCGACACGGAGCTCATGAGCGCTCCATCCTACTGGATGGCTGCTCGCTACGCGCCCTCCGCGAACACCCAGGTGAGCGCCCACGCCATCATTCAGGACGAGCTTGCACACGCGAACATCGCCTACCGCCTGCTCGAAGACCTGGGCGTGTCGAAGGAGAAGCTGGTCTACGAGCGGGAGCCTCACGAGTTCAAGCACCCGTACGGCTTCGACCAGCCGCTCGACAACTGGGCGGAGCTCGTCGTGGCGACCGGGTTCTTCGATCGAGCCGGAATCACCTTGCTGACGGACGTGCACGAAAACACATCCTACGGGCCGCTCAAGCGCGCGCTCATCAAGATCGGGATGGAGGAGACCTTCCATCTCCGTCACGGCGAGGTCTGGATGAAGCGGCTCGCCAAAGCCGGTGGTGAAGCCAAGGCGATGGTCCAGCGGGCCGTCGACTGGATGTTCCCCATGACGATCGAGTGGTTCGGGTTGCCCGACGATCTCAAGCGTCACTCCGGGCAGCTGGATTACAAGCTGAAGGGTCTCACGAACGATCAGCTGCGTCAGGTCTGGATGGCGTCGACGGTTCCGCTCTGCGAGTCCCTCGATCTGGACGTCCCTGCGCACTACGACGAGGAGAGCGAGCAGTATGTGCTCGATTATCCCTTCCCCTGCCATTACGACGCGCAGGAGAAGCACTGGTTCTTCGACCAGGGCCAGATCACCTGGGACGAGGTTTTCGAGCGTTGGAAGGCGCGGGGCCCGATGAACCAGATCTACGTCGAGTCGATCCGACGCTCTCGCGGTGAGGTCGAGGGCTGGCTCAACGGAGCGGCGTGACGATGACCATCGAGATGCCGGTGCTGCGTGTCCCGGAGCTGCCCGACGCGGTTCCGTCTCACACGCGTTCGCACGCGAGCGGTGGGCGGGACGTCTGGTCTCCGCCGATGTCGTCGGCCCCCGAGGACCCGGTCGACGGTGTCCGCCGATGCCTGAGCGAGGTGCTGGACCCCGAGATTCCCATCTCCCTCGTGGACCTGGGGCTGATCTACGGGATCGATTTCGCCGACGGTACCGCGAGGATCCGACTGACCTTCACGGCGACGGCATGTCCTTGCATGGCCTTCATCCGGGAGGACATCACGGACCGTCTGGAGCAGGAGCCTTGGATTCTCGTGGTCGAGATCGAAGAGGTGTGGGACCCGCCGTGGACCAACGAACGGATCACCCCGCGAGGCCGCGCTCAGCTGCGTGAGCTCGGGGTGGGCGTGGCGCTCTGAAGAGGAAGAAACGATGCGGGAGAACGTATACGACGTCTTCGCGAGGAAGGAGCGGGGCGAGCCGCTGCGCCACATCGGTTACGTGGACGCGATGGATGCGGAGCTCGCCAGGGTCTACGCGTGGAAGACGTACGACGAGGAGCGCTGGTTCGAGATGTGTGTCGTGCCTCGTAAAGAGATCATTCCGGTAAACCGGACCGACGGCCCCTTTGCGGCCAACGCGTTGGGAGGCGGCCATGAGTGACGACAAGCAGGCTCCCGAGATGTCGGAGGAAGCTCGCGCAGCGCTCGAACGGCTCATTCTGGGACTGGCCGACGGAAAACGTCTCCTGGGCGTCCGCTATTCGGACTGGTTGCTCGGTGCTCCGAGCCTCGAGTCCGGCATCGCGATGTCCTCCATGTGTCAGGACGAGTGGGGACACGCCCGCCTGTTGTATGCGATGCTCAAGGAGTTCGGCGTGGACCCGGTGCGGGTCGAGCACGAGCGCCCCGCAGAGGAGTACGGCAACCCGGATTCGCTCGACGGGCCCTTCTCCGACTGGGCGGGCGCGGTTGCCGCGATGCTGCTGATGGACGGCGCGCTCACCGTGGCCCTCGAGGCTTTCGGTGAAGGCAAGTTCGAGCTGGCGCGCTCGCGCGTGCCCAAGATGATCGCGGAGGAGGAGTTCCATCACGATCTCGGTGCGGCATGGTTTCGGCGCTTCGCGAGCTCGACCGAGGAAGCCAGGGCGCGCCTGCAGGCTGCAGCAACCTCGGAGCTCCCGAGAATCCTGGCTTGGCTCGACCCTCGGGACGGTCCCTCGCAAGCCATGACCGAGGCCGGGTTGATGCCGCCCGGCGAGGAGCTTCATCGTCGCTTCGCCGACAAGGTCGGCCCCTTCCTGGATCTTTTGGGTGTCGATATCGCCTCGATCGAGCCGGACCGCTCCGATTGGGACGAGGGGCGGGGTCGCGGTCCGGGAGCCCCCGACGCGGAGGCGCTCGAGCGGGCGCGAGGCGATCGGAACAGAATGCTGCTCGTGGAGTGACCCATGCCCTCTGAACCGATTGCCCGACTGCCTGCAACACCGACGTGTCCCTTTTGCGACCGGGACGAGACCGAGCTGATGAATCCGTTCGGCTCGCAGCTGTCGGTCGCGACCTACTGGTGCAACCGCTGCAGGAGTCCGTTCGAGATCATGAAGTGGCAGCGCCCGAAGCCGGGCCCCGAGGCAGCGCGATGAGCGATCGGCTCACGGAGTTCCGTGAGTTCAGAGAGCGCATGAACGAGCGCATCCTCGAGCTGGACAATCTCGAGATCAGGCGGTTCTTCGCGCTGGACGAGCGCGCCTATCGAGACGGGGCGCTCTCGGCCCGCACCAAGGAGCTTCTGGGTCTCGTCTCGTCGACAGTGCTCCGATGCGACGACTGCATCGCGTACCATCTGATCCGCTGCCGCGAAGAGGGTCTGAGCGAGGACGAGATCATCGAGGCGTTGAGCGTCGCGCTGATCGTCGGCGGATCGATCGTGATCCCGCATCTCCGCCGGGGAATCGACCTGATGGACCAGCTGGCCATGGAGAGGCCTCGGGAGGCCTCTTCTTCAGTCGACGAGATCGACGTCCTCTAGATAGTCCTTGAGCGGACCGGCCACGGCGAGCGCCCGCTCCGTCACTGCCCAGTTCAGTTCCCGGGCCGGATCCTCGGAGCCGGTGAGGTGACGGGCTACGGCTTCGCCCAGCACCACGTCGGAGTCGGAGGAGGCCTGGTGGTACTCGGAGTACCGCGCACTGACGCGCTGTTCGAAGAGCGGGAGTTGTGAGCGAGGCGTCCCGTTCTCGACCATGTCCTCGAAGACCGCGCGATGCATGGTGTCGAGCGACCTCCTCAGCAGATCACTCGACGACCGACCCACGAATGCCTGCTGGGTGCCGCGCGTGTGTGCCCACATGACGAAGATCAGCGCCTCCTCCACGGCGGCCTGATCCGGCTCACCCTCGTCGTCGATGAGCCCCAGCTCTCCCAAAACCGACCCCGTGTCCCCATCGGCGATGAAGTCCGAGAAGCTCTCCCAGACCAGACGGGCGAGGTCGTCACCCAAGTCCTCGGGAGTTATGGTTTGAGGAGCTTTGAACTCCCTGTCGACCTCTGACATTATTACCAACCGCGAATTCGGAAGAATCTTTCGAAAACAGGGTACCCCCAATTCCACGCATGGGGTCTGAAAGGTCAAGAACTTCCGACTGTTGGACTTGCGGTAGATGAGGGGTCGGTTTTCACGGAATTGTCGTGGGAGCAGAAATGGCACGAGTGTGGAGCGGGAACCATCGGATGCGGCGGCCTTCGACCTGGGCCGTCGGGGTCGCCGTCCTCGGCCTCGCGGTCTCGGCGTGCGCGAGTGACGTCGGCCTGCCTCCTCCCCGGTCGGTGATCAACTCCTACGGTGCACGTCTCCTTCCCACACCGGAGCGCATGGCCGAGGTCGATGCGTGGGTGCAGGCGCAGAGCACGAACATTCAGGAAGACCCGTCCTTCTGGATCATCACCCAGCCGACGAGTCAGGATCTGTTGCCCTGGGAAGCGCTGTCGATCTCGTCCGATACGGCGGAGGTCCTCGTACGGCGGACCGCTCCCGACGCGACGCTTCCGTACCAGCTCTACGGCCACTTCTATCTCATGAAGAAGATGGAGCGGTTGGAGGAGTTTCTTCCCGAGGGTGAGGGTCTCGAGGGATACGACCTCGAGTTGGTGGTTCTCAAGCGTATCGCGGACGCGTGGCTCTACGGGCGCTCGATCTTCGACATGACGCCGTACATCGTGCTCGACGAGCTGATGTACGTGAGTGAGGGCGGATGGCTGGATGCCTATGTGATGACGGCCCGCGCTGCCGATTTTCCGGAGGAGCGGCGAGCCTGGCTGGATGCCAACCCGGGTAGGACCGACGCCTATCGCGCCTGGTTCAAGAGCACCTTCAACCGGGAGCCGCCCGGGCTTCGATAGATCGGAGGGTCCGGATCAGGCGACCGGTCCCGAGAGCTCCCAGGTCAGGGAGACCTCGTCGAGGTCGCCTTCGGCGGGTGAGACGTGAATGTCGACGCGGCCCGTGCGGGCGATACGATCGTCGGACGGCTTTCCACCGAAGACCGCGAATCCGTCGACCGTGCAGGTGCAAGAGGCATCACCACTCGGGGACGTCGCCTGCATCTTGGCACCTTTCAGGCTCTTGACCTTGGGCGTCTCCCCGGAAAGGAACCGCAGCTTCAGGATCCGCCCCCCGTGCGGCGCGTCCATCGCATCCAAGATCTTGAAGACCGCCTTGTGGCTTCCTGCGCCAGCACCCATATGAATCCGCTCGGAGGTGGTGGGTGGGGGAGATCGTTACGAGGGCGAAAACTATGAGCAGCGACAGAGCCATGGAAGTGGGCGACGTGAGCACGTCCCCCCTGGAGATGTCCCCGGAAGAGATGCGTCGCCTGGGCTACCTCGCCGTAGACTTGATCGTCGAGCGGCTCGAGGGGCTGGAAGGGGAGGCCGCCTGGAGGGGCGCGTCCTGGCGTGAGCTGGAGAGCCGGTGGAACGAGCCGCCGCCCGAGGAGGGAGGCTCGGTCGAGGGCGCGATGCGCACGGCGGTGGAGGAGATCCTCCCGATCGCGGTCCGCACCGACCACCCGAGGTTTTTCGCCTTCGTACCGGGATGTGCGACGTGGCCTGCCGTCCTCGGGGACCTGCTCGCCACCGGCTTCAACACCTTTCAGGGGACCTGGTTGGGGTCGGGCGGGCCCAGCGCCCTGGAGCTCATCGTCCTGAGTTGGTTCCGCGACTGGCTGGGCATGCCGGAAGGGGCGAGTGGCCTCTTCACGAGCGGGGGGTCCGCAGCGAATCTCGATGCCATCGTGGCGGCGCTGGTCGACGCGGATCGGCCCGAGCGGCCCGTCGTGTATCTCAACGACCAGGGACACAGCTCCCTGGTGAGGGCGGCGAGCGTCGCTGGAATCCGTGCAGAGGATATCCGGGTGCTGCCGTCGGACGACGGCTACCGGATGGACGTCGATGCCCTGAAGCGTGCCATCGCGGAGGATCGAGCGGCCGGTCGCGTTCCGGTGCTCGTCGGCGCCAACGGGGGAGCGACGAACACCGGCATCGTCGATCCTCTGGAGGACTTGGCCGAGCTCTGTCGCAGCGAGGGGATCTGGTTGCACGTGGATGCCGCGTACGGAGGTTTCGGCATTCTCACTGACGAGGGGCGCGCGCTTTTCCGCGGAATCGAGCGGGCGGACAGCGTCACGCTCGACCCCCACAAGTGGTTTTTCCAGCCGTTCGACATCGGTTGCCTGATGGTGCGGGATCCCGACACGCTCACCCGGGCCTTCTCGGTTCACCCGGAGTACCTTCAGGACACCCGGCTCGGCCGGGAGCAGGTCAACTTCGGTGACCGGGGCCTTCAGCTGAGTCGAAGCTTCCGCGCGTTGAAGGTCTGGCTGACGGTGAAGAGCTTCGGGATGCGGCGGTTGAGAGCCGCGATCGCCCACTCGATCGACCTGGCGCACCGAGCGGAAGCATACATATCCGACAGCGACCGGCTCGAGCTCCTGAGTGCCGCCAACCTCGGGGTCGTCTGCTTCCGGGCGCGTCCCGGCGGACGGGAGTGGTCGGAGGAGGCGCTCGCTCGACTGAATCGGCGAGTGCAGGAAGCGATCAACGAGAGCGGCTTCGCCATGATGTCGTCCACGAGCCTGCGAGGCTGCTATTCGCTGCGGCTCTGCATCCTCGGCTTCCGATCGACCTGGCAGGATGTGCAAGACACCCTCGCTCGGGTCGAGCGTCTCGCCGGGGAGACGGGGCACTGAGGCCGGTCGAGTGAGTGGCTTGGCTGCCGGGGCGGTGGTGCTGCTGGTCATCGTGCTGCCGGCCCTCGCCGTGCTCCAGCTTCGGCTGATTGGGGACCAGGAGCTTCCGCGTCGAGAGGTCTACGTCTCTTCGATCGGCACCATCTTCTTTCTCGGCGCAGGGTCCGCTGCCATCGGGCTGACGGAGTTCGGCGCATCCGAGATGGGTCTGGTCGTCGAAGCTTGGCCCCGGACGCTCCTCCTCGCGGGTGGGCTGCTGACGCTGGGCGTCGGGCTCATCGTCGCCTTCCAGCGCGTGCGCTCGGCAATGGTCGTGCGCGAGGCGCGTATCCTGCGTGAGCTGCTTCCCCGCTCCCCTTCGGACCGTCGGCTCTTCGCCGCTCTCTCGCTTGTGGCGGGGACGGGGGAGGAACTGGCGTACAGGGGCTTCCTGATTACGGCGTTGGCGACGCTTCCGGGGGGCGTTTGGGTGGCGGTCGGTACGTCCTCGGCAGCGTTCGGCCTGCTGCATGCCTATCAGGGGTGGCTGGGGATCGTGCGTACCGGAGTGCTGGGGGCGCTCTTCGGCGTCGCCTTCGTGCTCACGCAGGATCTTTGGGCGATCATGATCGCGCACGCGGGCATCGACTTGGTGGTGGGCCTGTTGCTGGGCGATTGGCTGCTGGAGGAGACGGGTTGATCCACCCTGCCCCGTCGGCTAGCCTCTCACCATGGAAATCGACCTCGCGCTGCTCGCCGACGCAGCTACGGTAGACGGATCGGGGAAGCTCAACATCCTCGGGGTGTTCGATCGGATCACCGCCGGACAATTCCCTGTCCAGCATGGGCGGATCTCACTCGTGCTCCGTTTCCAGGCGGGGGCCGCCGACCTGGGCAAGCACGCCATCACGATTCGCCTCGTGGGTCCTTCGGGCAAGGAGATGATGGGGTTGAACGGTGAGATCCACTTCGGTGCAGGCAAGCAGGCCACCGAGGAGGGTGTGCGGGTGCCCCAGATCCTGAATCTGGACGGCATCGTGTTCGAGGCTGCCGGACGTTACAACTTCGACGTCAGCGTCGACGGAGAGCACCACGTCTCGATACCCATGACCGTCACGGGCCCTCCCACCACCGGGTTCGCCGAGGCCTGAGGGCCAGCCTGGAGATTCCCGCGCCTACGGTGCGGGCGTGGGCGAAGCGGCATGTTTTTCGGCCGATGCGAACGCATGGCTTGCAGAAACAACGGGCCCGCGAGAATAGTAGAGATAGAGGGAGGCCCCGAACCCCCGGGCTCGCGACGGATCAAGACAGGGAGTTCCCAACGTGATCTTGAGGTGCAATTACGAGGAGCTGAACGCGCTGAAGGCCGGCGCGCGTCAGGTTCTCGGTGCGCCCGAGGGGTCCCAGGCGGCTGTGGCGGCCCCGGCCGAAGAGCGGGTCCTGGTGGCAGGACTGCTGCCGCGACTGGTCGGTGACATCAGCGTCCTGACACTTGGCGAGGTCGAGCTCCTCATCCAGTCCGTCACAGCGATCGTGGAGCGTCTGCGCGTCGAGATGCAGACTGCCGTCGCGGTCACCCACCCGGCTTCCGAGGGAGCGGTCGCGGCCTACTTCGAATTCGCGCACGCCTACGCGGTCCTCGCCAAGCTCGAGGAGATGGACGAGGAGATGCGTGCGATGGTCGAGCTCGTCCACGGACGCCCGGTGACGGTCGAGGACGAAAAGACGTTCGTCTTCCCGGACTGATTGGTCGGCGCTCTCCGCCCGGACGGGAACCGATCCGGCCGCTCGTTCGTTATGATCACGCCGGTGGGTAGCGAAGGTTCGTCCATTCATCACGCCCTGTGAGAGGTACGTGAGCACGGATCCCGGTTCTGCGAGTCAAACTCCGCGAGCGGACTTCCATGAGGAGGCGATCCCTCACATGGACGCCGTCTATCGGTTCGCCTTGCGTTTGGCGGGGAACCGGGACGCCGCCGAGGACTTGGTTCAGGATACCTTCTTCCGAGCTTTCCGAGCCTGGCATCAGTACACCCCGGGAACGCGCGCGAAGAGCTGGCTTTTCACGATCTGCCGGAATGTCTTTCTGCGGCAGCGTGAGCGACGCCAGCGGCACGAGGAGATCCTCGTCGAGACGGCGCACGAGGATCCCAGAGCGATCAGCCGCGAGGCTCCGGTGTTCGCGTCGGCCTCCAAGGCATCGGATCCCGAGGGTGCCTTCTTCCGATCGATTGTCGATGGAGAGATTCTGCGGGCGATCGACGAGCTTCCGGACGAGTACCGGACGGCCGTCGTCCTCTCCGACCTGGAGGACCTTTCGTACAACGAGATCGCAGAGGTGATGGAGATTCCCGTGGGCACGGTGAAGAGCCGCCTCTTCCGGGGGCGGCGGCAGTTGCAGGATCGACTACATGACTACGCGGTCGAGATGGGTTACATCGCCGCGGCGGCAGACGAGGCTTGAGGCGACGTGTTTGAGGGATTGAAGAAGCTCTTCGGCGGTCGTGGAGGGAACGGGACCGAGATGATCGCGTGTGACGAGGTCCGGTCCCGTCTCTTCGAGTACCTCGATCGGGAGCTCGACCAGGTTTCCGAGGAAGAAGTCCGACGACACCTCGATGCGTGTCCGCAGTGTTACCCGCGTGCAGCCTTCGAGAGGAGGTTCCTCGAGTCGCTCCGGACCGCGGGAGAAGGGCAGCTGGCGGGGGCCGACCTGAAAAACCGGATCCTGAAGGCGCTGGCCGCGGAAGAGGAGGGCTGAGGGCGACAGGAAGCCCTTTCGGTCCCCGCCCGAGAGGTGGTGAGCAGAGGCCGTGGGCCCCGATTGGGGGGCTCGCGGCTCTTTGCTTATCTTCTCCTGACCCAAGCCCTCCAGACCGGTTTTCTTCGGAGTTTGAATGTCGGCTCAGACCAGGGAGCGCATCCTTCCGAGGCTCTTGGAAGAGGAGATGCGCGAGTCCTTCCTCGACTATTCCATGAGCGTGATCGTGCAGCGGGCCCTTCCGGACGTGCGCGACGGGCTCAAGCCGGTGCACCGTAGGATCCTCTACGCCATGCACGAGCTCGGTCTCTTTCCGGACCGTCCGTACAAGAAGGCCGCGACGGTGGTGGGAGACGTGCTGGGCAAGTACCACCCCCACGGGGACTCTGCGGTCTACGATGCGCTGGTCCGGATGGTTCAGGACTTCTCGCTGCGCTATCCCCTGGTCGACGGACAGGGCAACTTCGGCTCGATCGACGGAGACTCGGCGGCTGCATACCGCTACACGGAAGCACGGCTCGCGCGCGTCGCCCAAGAGCTTCTGTACGACATCGAGCGTGAAACCGTCGACTTTTCCCCGAACTTCGACAGTCGGCTCTCCGAGCCCACCGTGCTCCCGGCCCGGCTCCCCCATCTGCTCGTCAACGGCAGCTCGGGCATCGCCGTCGGGATGAGCACGAACGTGCCGCCGCACAACCTCAGGGAGGTCGCCGCGGCGGTGAGGGCGTTGGTCGAGAGCCCCGAGCCGAGCGTGGACGTCCTGATGAAGCACCTGCCCGGTCCCGACTTTCCGACCGGTGGCTACATCGTGGGCCGGGACGGGATCCGCAACATGTACGAGACCGGCCGTGGGCGAATCATCGTTCGAGGTCGCGTCGTCAAGGAGGCGCTCCGTGGTGGTAAGCAGCAGCTCGTCGTCACGGAGATGCCGTACACGGTCTCCAAGTCGCGATTGATCCACCAGATCGCCGATCTCGCGCGAAAGGGCAAAGCCGAGGACATCTCGGATCTCCGAGACGAATCGGACCGCGACGGCATCCGCCTGGTCGTCGAGCTGAAGCGCGGAGTCAAGCCGGGCAAGACGCTGCAGCTCCTCTACAAGCGGACGAGCCTGCAGACCACCTTCGGCGCCATCATCCTCGCCCTGGACGAAGGCGAGCCCAAGGAGTTCGATCTTCCCTCCTTGTTGACCCGCTTCATCGATCACCGTCGCGACGTCATCCAGCGGCGCTCCCGCTTCGAGCTCGAAAGAGCCGAGGCGGAGAAGCACGTCACCGAAGGTTTGCTCGCCGCCCTGGACGACATCGACACCGTCATCGAGATCATCCGCGCATCGAGGGATCGCCCCCAGGCCTCCGAAAGACTGCAGGATCGCCTGGGTCTGTCGGAGATCCAGGCCGATGCCATCCTCAACATGCGACTCGGCAAGCTGACGGCTCTGGAGCGGAACGAGCTCAAGGAGCGGCTCAAGGAGCTCAAAGCCGCCATCAAGGAGCTCAAGGCGATTCTCAAGAGCGAGGTGCGACAGCTCGAGGTGATGCTGACCGAGCTCGACGAGCTCGTCGAGCGTTTCGGTGACGATCGCAGGACCGTGATCATGGACGAGGATGAGCGAGAAGAGATCGGGGTGGAGGACCAGATCGCCGACGAGGACGTCGTCATCACGCTCAGCCATGAGGGCTTCGTAAAGCGCGTGCCGATGCACCTCTACCGGAGGCGCGTGAGCTCGGGGAAGGCACTCGCGGGGATGGAGCGGTACGAAGACGACTATCTCGAGCAGGTCTTCGTCGCTCGGACGCGGGGTTGGATCCTCACGTTCACCGAAGGGGGACACGCGCACTTCCTGCCGGTTCTCGACGTGCCGGAAGGAGGGAGGGCATCCAGGGGACAGTCCGTCTACAGCCTGACGCAGGCCGACCGGGAAGACCGGATCGTCGCGATGCTACCGGTCGACGATCTCAACGCGCCCGAGCGATACGTCACCTTCCTTTCGGAGCAGGGCCTGATCAAGCGCACCAAGCTCTCCGAGTTCTCGAATCCCAGGGCCGGGGGAGTGATCGCATCGGGACTGAAGAAGGGCGACCGCATCACACAGGTCACGATCTCGGACGGAACGGGGGAGATCCTGCTTCTGTCGAAGGTCGGCCGCGCGATCCGCTTCGCGGAGACGGAGGTTTCCGTGGTGGGCCGGACGGCCCAGGGCGTCAAGGGAATCGACCTGAAGAAGGAGGATGCCGTCGTCGGGATGCTGTTGTTGCGACGTCACGCATGGGTCCTGACCGTCACCGACCAGGGGATGGGCAAGCGGACCGAGGTGGCCGAGTTTCCGCTGCAGAAGCGCGGCGGTCTCGGGAACCTGGCCGTGCCGTCTTCCGGCGAGGGTGGCCAGATCGTCTCGGTTCTGGAGGTTCTCGAGGGCGACGGCCTGATGGTCGTCACGGCCAGCGGTGCAGTGACCAGAATGTCCGCGGAGGAGATCCCGGCTCAAGGGCGTCGTACCGTGGGCCGCAGGCTCGTCAAGCTCACACCCGGTGATCGGGTGGTGGAGGTGACACGCGCGTACGGCGAGGGCTCCGTGGGCAGTCCCGGCGCGGAGGGTGCACCGATGCCCGAGGAGTCGGGAGAGGGCCAGCTCGACCTGCTGCCCTGAGGGAAGTGCCGGCCGGAGCGGCCCGATCCCGGCCGCCCCGGCCCCGCCTGCGGGTTACCGCTGTCCCAGGACCACCATGAGCTTCACGCGCTCTCCGTCCCGGATCACCTCGATCTCGACCTCGTCACCCGGGGCGTGATCGCGGAGCGCGTACGTGTACGCGTAGAGATCGCCGACCTCACGACCCGCGAAGCCCACGATCACGTCTCCCTTGCGCAGTCCCCCCGTCTCGGCCGGGCTGTTCTCCCGGACCCCGGTTAGGCGGACGCCGTAGTCGATCGGCGACATGTCCGGAATCGTACCGAGGTAGGGGCCGTACCCGCTGCTCGACGACGAGCTCGAAGTCGGGATCGAACCTCCGTGCGGGTTCTGGGGCTCGACCTCCACGGCCGTGATCGTGGCGACGGCGTGGGTGGCGCTGCCGGCCAGACGTGAGCCGACCTCCGTAACGAGGTCGACGACCTGCGCGAGCCCGTCGGCGTCGATCTTCTGCCAGTCGTCGGACGGGCGGTGGTAATCCTCGTGTGTGTTGGTGAAGAAGTGCAGCACGGGGACGCCTTCACGGTGGAAGGCGGCGTGGTCCGACGGACCCTCTCCGTCGGGGCTCGTCGCCACGTCGATGGGCGCGTCGAGTGAGGCGTTGGCCTCCTCGAGCAGGTCGGTCCACTCCTCGGCCGTTCCAACGCCGAAGACCGTGAGCGTCTCACCCTCGAGTCGTCCGACCATGTCCATGTTGAGCATGGCCGTGATGCTGCTCAGCGGGAACGTGGGGTTGCGGACGTAGTGCTGCGATCCCCAGAGCCCCTTCTCCTCTCCTGTAAACGCCAGGAAGACGACCGTGCGCGCGGTGCCGCGCTCCGCGAGCTTCCGCGCCACCTCGATCAGCGCCCCGGTACCACTCGCGTTGTCGTCCGCCCCGTTGTGGACGCTTCCGTAGGCATCGGGTGCGAGAGAGTTCTCGCCTCCGAGACCGAGGTGATCGTAGTGTGCCCCGATCACGAGGATCTCGCGCATGTGCTCTGCATCGGTGCCGGGCAGGAGCGCGACGACGTTCCGCGCCTGGACCCTCCGCTCCTCCACGGCCGTCGCGATCGTGGCGGCTTCGCCGGCGCGGGCGGCCGACCGGAGCGCCTCGGAGACCGTACCTCGGACCACGGCGACCGGGATGCGGAGGAACGCACGCGTCTCGGTCGAGGGCGAGGGCAGGGGAGTCGAGTCCGGAAGAAGTACGATGACGCCGGCAGCGCCTCGCCCCTGGGCCACGGTCGCTTTGAAGTGGGAGGTTCCGTGCATCGGCATGCGGCCGGTCGCTCGGGGGTCACCGTACTCGACCACGAGGATCTTTCCCTCGAGGTCCAGCGTCGGGTAGTCGTTGTCCGGCTCTTCGGGCCGGTTGATTCCTTCGCCCCCGTAGACCAGCTCCGCGCTCACGTCGGCGGATCCGGAGAATCCCAGCGGGACCCACTCGGTGCCGAGCGTGAAGCTTCCGCGATCCGATCGAAGGGCGTTGCCTGCGGTGAGCTGCGAGCCTGCACGAATCGGGAAACTCTGGAAGAAGGTCCCCTCGTCCCCGATGGGCTCCAGTCCGATCGCCTCGAAACGTGCGGCGATGTAGTCGGCCGCACACCGCGCTCCGGCCGAGCCGACCTCCCGACCCTCGAGGGCATCGTCGGCGAGATAACGAACATGCGAAATAGCACCCAAATCGCCGTCGGAGATCTCCCCACTGGACGGACAAGTCGCGATGTCCGAAGCTGTCTGTGCCATCAGGGAGGTGCTCGCACCCCCCGCGAAGAGGAACCAGCCGACGACCGTGGTCGTCGCGGTCCTCCAAAAGAATCCGCTGCTCATCTCACTCGCCATGTTCACAATGATCCGCACGACGGCTCTGCTCGGTCTCGTCGCTCTCTTCGCGACCGAAGACGGGCCCGCCACTTCGATTCCTCAGGTCCCCGGGGAAACCCACCTCGCCAACGTGAAGCAGCTGACCTTCTCGGGCGAGAATGCCGAGGCGTACTTCTCGTTCGACGGCACCCGGCTGATCTTCCAGTCCACCTCCCGGGACGGCGGGTGCGACCAAATCTACACGATGAACCTCGACGGAGGAGATCGTCGTCTGGTCAGCACGGGTGAGGGCAGGACGACCTGCTCGTACTTCTACCCCTCCGGCGACAAGATCATCTACTCCTCGACTCACCACTACAATCGCTCCTGTCCCGCTACGCCCGACTTTTCGAAGGGCTACGTGTGGCCCGTGTACCCGTCGATGGACGTCTTCATCGCGGACGCCGACGGCAGCAACCCGCAGCGCCTCACCCACGAGTTCGGGTACGACGCAGAGGCGACCGTCTCGCCCGTGGGCGATCGCGTGGTCTTCACGAGCATGAGAGACGGCGACCTCGACATCTACTCGATGCGCCTCGACGGCTCGGACGTCCAGCGACTCACCGACGGGATCGGTTACGACGGAGGACCGTTCTACTCCCCCGACGGCTCGAAGATCATCTATCGGGCCTCGCGACCGGAGACCGAGTCCGAGCGCGAAGACTACACCGCGCTGTTGGCGGAAGGTCTCATTCGCCCCTCCGCCTTGGAGATCTTCGTGATGAACGCGGACGGGTCCGGGAAGCGTCAGATCACCGACAACGGAGCCGCGAATTTCGCTCCCTACTGGCACCCTTCCGGCGAGTTCGTCCTCTTCAGCTCGAACATGGGTGACCCGGCCGGTCGGAATTTCGAGATCTACAAGATCAACATCGACGGGACGGGGCTCGAGCAGATCACCGATTCCCCCGGCTTCGACGGCTTCCCGGTCTTCAGCCCCGACGGGAAGTACCTGGCCTTCGGCTCGAACCGTCAGCAGGAGATGGAGGGCGAGACGAACGTCTTCATCGCCGAGTGGAAGCCGTAGACGATCGCGGCGCTCGGAGCTTCGACGCCCTCCCGGGCCCGTTACGGCCCGTGGAGGGCGTTCAGCATAGGTGTGCGAAGAACCGGCTGAGGATCCGGTAGGTCATGCCCCAGACGATCTCTCCGTCGACCCTGTAGCAGGGGAATGCCCGAGGTCCGGTCGGCAGGAGAATCGTCGTTTCGGAGACCGTGGCGGGATCCTGCAGCGTGCGAACGGGGACCCAGTGGACGGAGGCGACCTCGTGGCTGTTGACGACGGCGTCGAGCTCGGCCTCGACACCGAAGACGATCGGGAGCACGAAGAGCTTGGGAAGTCGCTGGTTGACCGGTGCCACCGTCTCCAGCCGACCGAGCACGTGCGCGGCTCCGGAGAGGTCGAGCGCCGTCTCCTCGAGGGTTTCGCGGATGGCCGTGTCCAAGAGCGACGCGTCGGTGTCGTCGCGTCGTCCCCCGGGGAGCGCCATGTGGCCGGACCACGGATCACGCTCGGACTTCGCGCGCTTGATCAGCAGCAGATCCAGCTCGGTTCCGGCGCGTAGGACCAGGGAGACGGCCGCCTCCCGGTAGCCGTCCGGTGGCGTCTCGATCTCCGCAGGCCGCCAGTCGGGCAGGCTCCGATCGATTCTCTTCAGCCGCTCGTCGTTCGTGTTCGCCGAATATGCCATGGCGGAGCGATACCCGGCCGGGCCCGTGGTGATTCGCTTCCGCCGCTCAGTCGGTCGTCTGGCCACGGACCTCGATACGGAAACGGGTCACCCGCTGGACGTCGAGTTCGTCGCGAACCACAGCCCACACGTAATCTCCTCGGAAGACGGGTTCAGGAGACGAGCTGAAGCCTTTCGGCGCCCGGATGCTGCCGAGGTATCGCCCGTCGGGCTCGAAGACGTCGAAGACGGTCGGCGTGACCCAGCGCGTCGCGAAGGTGCCCTCCTCCGACGGGTCGTAGAAGGGATTCTCCTCCTCGACGCCGGGAGCTGCCACGTGTACCCAGATCCGGCCGTCGTCGCCGACGCGGATGTCGCCGAAAGGGGGCTTCACGTCGGGGATGGGCGGCCCGTTCCACTTCCAGTCCGGGAAGGAGCGCATGTTCCGCTCCACGCGTTGGCGCTGCTGGTCGGCCTCGCCCGAGGCGACGGCGACCGGAGCGGGCTCACGCTGGATGAGGAGGTGCGGCTGATTCGGCCGATGAAGCTTGATGCCGTAGCGCGTGGAGGCGCCATCCACGAAGTAGCCCATCGGGCTGAACGTCCAGGCGTGCTGCGGCGCGAAGGGCACCGGATTGCGGCTCCATGAGCCCTCGTTACGGCCCTCGACGTAGTTGACGGGCAGCTCCACACTCGGCGCATCCAGGGAGTCGACCTGGGCCCCCGTCGTGTCGTACTTCACGAGGACCATCTTCCATTCGCTGAGGGCCGCCTCCGACTTCAGCGCCGTCGAATAGATGCTGCCCTCACTGTCGAAGAAGAGCTTCGTCGACGTACTGAAGCCTCCGTGTGTCAGCCAGTTCCCACGATGCGTGCCGTCCACGTCGTACACGGTGATCCGGGCGTTGCCCGGGTCACGGACGAGGATGCGGTCGCCGGTCACGGCGACACCGCCATCCGGGCTCCTGAACTCTCCCGGACCCGATCCCTCCCGCCCGAGCGTCCGACGGTGGGCCCCGTCCGGTCCGTAGATCCGGAGAGCCGGCACCTGTCGGTCCATCACGACGATCTCGCCGGCGGGCCCGACACCGAGACCCGTGATGCTGCCGAAGATGTACTCGTCCGCCCCCTCGATCTCACCGATCGAGACTTCGGGGACGAGGTCGGCGGAGTCCGCCCACACCTGACCGGCGAGGGTGCGCACGACGATCGTGTCGGCGATGGTGTCGACTGCCGCCTCCCAGACCGGTGTCGGTGGCGCAGAGTCGGTTCCGCCACAGGCGGCGAGTATCAGGGCGAGCGCGGGCGTCGCCGTTCTGTCAGACCGGGAACATCGCATGAGGGGGCTCCTCCAGAGGTTGCATCCCGTTAGACGTCCCTTTTCCAGGTGCGGTTGCCGATTCTCAGACGCCCTTTACGTCGGCTCCCCAGATGTGCTTGTGCAGCTGCGTCTGAAGCCGAACGGGCAGCCGGTCCTCGAGGATCCATGCCGCGAGCTCGGCCAGGTCGACGACTTCCCAGACGGGGGACATCAGGATGGCGCCCAGCTCGCCGCGGTCCACACGCTCGGGGAGCGCATGCTCGTGCATGACCGATCGTGCCCATTCGTAGTCCTCACGGTCGGCGACCACGAACTTCACCTCGTCCCGCGCTGTCAGGTGCTGCAGATTCGACCAGAGGTTCCGATCCGACTCGCCGGACCCCGGGCATTTCAGGTCCATGATCTTGTGCGCGCGGGAGTCCAGGGCGGAGACGTCCACGGCACCCGAAGTCTCGACGAGCACCGTGAAACCCCGGTCGAGGAGCCGCTCCGTCAGCTCGAAGGCAGCCTTGTGGACGAGTGGCTCTCCACCGGTGATCTCGACCAACGGGCACCCCGTCTCCTCGACGGACTCGATGATCCGCTCGAGGGACATTCGCTCGCCACCGTGGAACGAGTACTCGGTGTCGCACCAAACACAACGGAGAGGGCAGCCGGTGAGACGCACGAAGGTACACGGGAGCCCCGCCCAAGAGGATTCACCCTGGATGGAGTGGAAGATCTCCGTAACGCGGACCGTCGTGCCCGATCCTTTCCCGATGTCGAGCTCGGTCATTCTCCGTCCCGGTGCGGCCCATGGGGCCAGAGGAAGCCGAGGGGAGATTCCCGGATGACGCTTCCTGCGAAGAAGGCCACATTCGCGGGGCGCTCTGCGAGGCGCCTCATCAGGTAGGGATACCAGGCTTCGCCGAAGGGGATGTAGACGCGTACTCGGTAGCCGCGTTCGACGAGCTCCTGCTGTAGGTCACGGCGCACACCGTGGAGCATCTGGAACTCGAAGGTGTCCTTCGCGAGACCCCGCTCTTTCGCGAAGCGGATCGTCGCCTTGATCATCCGTTCGTCGTGGGTTGCGATGGCGGGATCGGTCCCCTCCGAGAGGAGCATCTTCATCAGGTCGACGAAGCTGCGATCCACCTCTTCCCGTTCCTGGAATGCGACTTCGGGAGGCTCGGCGTACGCGCCCTTGCATAGGCGCACCCGGGCTCCGAGCTCGTTCAGCCGTCGGACATCGTCCAAGGTCCGGTGAAGGTAGGACTGCACCACGACGCCGACATTGCGCCAGCCTTCGGCCCACACGCTCTCGAAGGCGTCGAGCGTCCGCTGCGTGTACTCTGAGGACTCCATGTCGAAGCGCACGAAGAGATGGTCGTCCCTGCTGCGCTCCAGGAGCGGCCTGAGGCTCTCGGCGAGGAAGGCGTCCGAAATCGCCTGTCCGAGCTGCGTGAACTTCATGGAGATCCCACCGTCCACGCCCTCGGCCGCCATGCGGTCCATGACCTCCTTCAGCGTCTCGGCAGCCGCCCGGGCCGTAGCCTCGCTCTTCTCCGCCTCACCGAGGTAATTGGCCGTGACCGACATCCCTGCGCGGTTGGCCTCCCGGATCGCCACCATGAGCTCTTCGACCGTCTCTCCGGGCACGAAGCGCTTGCTCATCGCCCGGAGCGGTGTCCCGGTCACGACCTTCTTGGCGAAGGCGGACTCCCCCAGATGGATCAGACCGTTTCTAAGCATTCGGGTCGTCGTCGTGCCTGTTTCTGATCGCTTCGTCCAAAAGCTGCTTGGTCTCGGGGAGCGTGAGCAGCTCGGCGGCCCGCTGGACCTCGTCGCTGCCCTTTCCGGTCCACAGCACCGGCGTCTCCACGTGACCGACGATCCCGACACCGCTCTGCGCCCATCGGGGGAATACCAGATATCCGACGAAGGGCTCGAGGAGGTCCGCGACCTGCTCGACTTCGATCGAAACGGTGTACGGGTGACCGTCCACGCCTTCGAACGCCGGCGGCCGACTGTGCACCTCCAGGTAACCGCCGAGGGTCGTGTCGGCGTCGGGTCGCTCTTTGCGGGGCGAAACCATGGGCTAGCCTAACCTCTTCGCCGGGAGCGGTACAGGTGGATCGCGTTGCCCGCGACCGGGGGGTCGGGTACTCTGTCGCCCCGCGATCCAACCGAGGAGAAGTTCGATGAGAGCGGCCGTATTCGAAGAGCATGGTGGACCGGAGCTGGTTCACGTCACGGAGGTCGAGACCCCGGAGCCCGGTCCGGGTCAGGTCCGTGTGCGCGTACAGGCCGCCGCGATGAACCACCTGGATCTCTGGGTGCGTCGGGGCCTGCCGTTCTCGATCCCGATGCCGCACATCGGGGGCTCGGACGTGGCCGGCGTGATCGACGCCTGTGGCGCGGGAGTGAGCGGTGTCCCGATCGGCACGCGCGTCGTGATCGACCCCTCGCTGAACTACGCCTGGTATGCGGGTGAGGCGCGCGGTGAGTCGATCGGGGACGAGCGCTTTGGCGTGCTCGGCGAGCACACGCAGGGCGGTTTCGCGGAGTTCTGCGTCGCGCCGGCCGCCAACCTCCTCGAGGTCCCGGAGCATGTCGAGCTGGAGGTCGCCGCTGCGGCGGCCCTCACCTTCGTGACGGCCTGGCACGCCCTGGTGGGCCGTGCCGAGCTGCAGCCCGGCGAGCGGATCCTCGTCACCGGCGCATCCGGCGGCGTCTCGACCGCCGCGATCCAGATCGCGAAGCTCATGGGTGCGACCGTATATGCCGTGACTTCTGGCCCGAAGAACGTGGAGCGGGTGCGCGAGCTCGGGGCGGACGTCGTGTACGACCGCAGCGAGGGAGACTTCGCGGAGGTGTTGTGGGCGGATACGCGGAAGGCCGGGGTCCACGTCGTGCTGGACTCGGTGGGTGCGGCAATCTGGACCTCGTGCCTGCGCTCCCTCGCGATTCGCGGCCGACTGGTGACCTTCGGTGCGACGACGGGACCCTCGGTAGAGAGCAACGTGCGCACCATCTTCTGGAAGCAGATCTCCATTCTGGGCAGCACCATGGGCAGCCCGGAGGAGTTCCGCCGCGTCATGAGGCTGGTGTTCGAGGGTAGGCTGGCACCGGTGATTCACGACGTCCTGCCCCTCGAAGAGGCTCGCCGTGCCCACGAGCTCCTCGAAGCCGGTGAAGTGTTCGGAAAGCTGCTGCTGAAGCCCTAGGAGCGAGCGTGGATCTCGAAAAAGCTCAAGCGCGCGTGGACGAGTGGATCAGCCAGTTCGAGGAGGGCTACTGGCCACCCTTGGCGATCCTCGCACGGCTGGTCGAGGAAGTCGGGGAGCTCGCGAGGCTCCTGAATCACGAGTTCGGTGAGAAGCCCAAAAAGCCGGGCGAGGAGGACCAGGACCTCGCCGAGGAGCTCGGAGACGTGCTCTTCGTGATCATCAGCCTCGCGAACTCTCAGGGGATCGACCTCGACGCGGCCCTCGAAGGGGTTCTGAACAAGTACCGCCTCCGGGACGGGGACCGTTGGACCCGAAAGGGAGCCGCGCCGATCGATTGAGGCCTGCAGGGATCGCCTTGATCCTACGGCACTGCGGTGTAGTGGCCGTGGATGCAGAGCCAGCGCCCATTCTCCCGCACGAAGATCCGGGTCGATTTTCCCCGACTCGTGAAGCGCTCCCCCTCCATCGTGTAGCCCGCGTCGGTCCAGTAATACGTGATCCACGCGACGTCTCCGCGGACCGTCACCTCCGGCTGGTGCATCTCCGTGTGCACGTCACGTGCCCGCGTGAGGTAGTCGGCATAGGCGCGAAGCTCGTACTCCCTGCCCTCGTTGAGGTAGGTGTCACTCTCTCCGAACGACGTGAAATCGGGGTGTACGTGGCCTGCGTACCGATCCAGGTCGCCCTGTTCGATCGCGTCCCACATGTCGACCAGGATGGCTTTGATCTCCGACGCCACTTCCTCTTCGGACTGCGCGAGAGCGGGCGTGGCCGAGACGGACACGAGCATGGCGCAGAGGACCGCGTGCAGGGTCTTCATCGCGGGATCTCCTGGCTGAGGACCTCGAGGCATCGATCGAGGTCGTCCTCGGTATTGTAGAAGTGTGGGCTGACGCGAACGTGACCCGGGCGGTAGTCGGTGATGACGCCCTGGTTCGCCAGGTGCTTCACGGCTGCGCTCGGGTCCCGATGCTGAAGCATGACGATGGCCGACCGCTCCGCCGGGTCGGGGGCCGTGGTCAGCTCGAAACCGCGCTCGCGCGCCCGCTCGACGAAATAGTCGGTGAGCGCACGGTTCCGCGCCTCGATCGCCTCGACCCCGACCTCGTCGATGATCTCCTGGCCTCCCAGTGCCGTGTGAATGGTCGGCAGCGCAGGGGTGCCGAGCTCGAAGCGTCGGGCGTCGTCGTGGTATTCGAAGTGCTCGATGTCGAAGGCGAACTGGTCCTTGTGTGCGAACCAGCTCGTGATCGTCGGCTCGAGCTGCGTCACCAGCGGCTCCCGGACGTACAAGTAGGACAGCCCCGGGCCCCCGCAGAGCCATTTCAAGGGCCCCGTCGTGTAGAAGTCGACCCCCGCCTCGGGCAGCCGCGTGACGATCTGGCCGGGGCCCTGGTATCCGTCGATCAGCGAATATGCGCCCACGTCGCGCGCGATCTTCGCGATCGCGGCGATATCCTGGATCCACCCGGTCGCGAAGTACACGTGGCTCGTGGCGACGAACAGGGTCCGCTCGTCGGCGACCTCCCGGAATTGCTCCGGGTCGACCCGCACCCCGTCGTGGCTGGGCAGCATGACGAGCTCGATATCGGGGCGGACACGCCACTGATAGACCAGGGTCGGGAAGTCGAGCTCGGTGCAGATCACACGGTTCCGTCCCTTCGCCTCGATCGCGGACTGGAGTACCGCGAAGGCGGCCGAGGTCGACGGCAGCAGTGCCACCTGCCCCGGGGTGGTCCCGAGCATGGCGGCGACCCGTGTGCGCAGATCTCCGACGCGTCCCAGCCAGTGCCCGTACCACGCCGAGGCGCCCATGGCGTGCCAACGTTCCTGGAACTCGTCCAGATAGGACATCGCCCGGTGGCTCAATGCACCGAGCGAGCAGGAGTTCAGGTATGTCTTGCGCTCGAGGATGGGAAACTCGGCGCGGATCTCGGAGAGGTCCATGGCCCTTCGTTCGAGGGGAGCGGCGCAGAAGGTACCGATCGGGCCCCTCGGTTGCACGGGGCCCACACGCGTCCGAGCTTCAAGCCCGGTACGCGCATCCCACGGTCGGGTGCCCAGCTCAGGAGACGAGGATGGATCGGAAGCAGGAGCAAATCGAGCGAGACCCGGAGCTCACCCGGAGGGATTTCGTCAAGCTCGGGGGAGCCGGTGCGGCGGCCGCGGCCGTCGGTGGGGTGGCGTCCTGCACACCCTCCGTGGACGATTCGACGACGGATTCGGGCGAGGCCTGGTGGACCACCGAGACCTTCGAGCTCGAGGAGGTGCCGATCCAGGAGCTCGTGGACGGCATGGCCTCGGGGCGATGGTCGGCTCGAGAGATCACCGAGCTCTACCTGGACCGGATCGCCCGCATGGACCGGGAGGGTCCGCGCCTGCGCTCCATGATCGAGACGAATCCGGATGCGCTCGCTCTGGCCGACGAGCTCGACGCCGAGCGCGCGTCCGGCGAGCTACGGGGTCCGCTGCACGGTGTGCCGATCGTCGTCAAGGACAACGTGGACACGGCCGATCGCATGACGACCACGGCGGGCTCCCTGGCGCTGGAGGGCTCGATTCCGGCTCAGGATTCGTGGGTCGCCGCCCGGCTCCGTGCGGCCGGGGCGATCATCCTCGGCAAGGCGAACCTGAGCGAGTGGGCCAACTTCCGGTCGACCAACTCTTCCTCGGGCTGGAGCGGGCGGGGTGGCCAGTGCGCGAATCCGTATGCGCTCGACCGCAATCCGTGTGGATCGTCCTCGGGGTCGGGTGCCGCGGCCTCGGCCAACTTCTGTGCCGGGGCGATCGGGACGGAGACCAACGGCTCGATCGTCTGCCCGTCCTCCGTGAACGGCCTGGTGGGGTTGAAGCCGACCGTCGGCCTCGTCGGTCGCTCGGGAATCGTGCCGATCGCGCACACCCAGGACACGGCCGGCCCGATGACGCGCACGGTGCGTGACGCTGCGCTGATCCTCGGTGCGCTCACCGGCATCGATCCCCGCGACGCCGCCACGAACGGGTCTGCCGGCAACAGCCATTCGGACTATACGTCGTTCCTCGATGCGGACGGCCTGCGCGGGGCTCGCATCGGGGTGCAGCGCACCTATTTCGGAAACATGTCCGTGGTGGACGACGCCCTGGAAGCGGCGATCCAGGTCATGGCCGACCGGGGAGCCACGATCGTCGATCCGGCGGAGATCCCCAACCGGCGAAGCATCAACGGCCCGTCCTATCAGGTGCTGCTCTACGAGTTCAAGGCCGACCTCAATGCGTATCTGGCCTCGCTGGGGCCGGATGCGCCGGTGAAGTCACTCGCCGACGTCATCGCCTTCAACGAGGCCAACGCGGACCGCGAGATGCCCTTCTTCGGCCAGGAGATCATGCTCCTCGCCGAGGAGAAGGGGCCCCTCACCAGCCCCGAGTACCTGGAAGCCAAGGAGGAGGCGCGGCGCCTGTCGCAGGAAGAGGGCATCGACGCAGTGATGGAAGGGCACGGTCTGGACGCGCTGATCTCGCCGACGACCCGGCCCGCGTGGAAGACGGATCTCGTCAACGGAGGACTGTCGAGCCTCGGGTCGTCGAGCCCGGCGGCCATCTCCGGTTACACGAGCGTCACCGTTCCGGTCGGGTTCGCCCGGGGTCTGCCCTTCGGCATGCTCTTCACAGGTCGGGCGTGGAGCGAGCCGACGCTGATTCGTCTGGCGTACGCATTCGAACAGGCGACACGGCACCGGACGGCCCCCCGGATGCTTCCCACCCTGGATCTGCGAAACGCCCTGTAGGGCGGTCTGATTTGCTGCCCTGGATCCTCTCCATTCCCTGGCTGGCCCTCTGGCTCTATCTGGGGCTGAGGCTGCGCAGGCCATACGAGCTTCCCCGGGAGGGTGTCGGCTCCGGGGCGCCGTTCGTCTCGGTCATCGTCCCTGCCCGCAACGAGGAGCGCAACATCGAGGCGTGCGTCTCGTCGCTCGAACGGTCTTCGTACCCGCGCTTCGAGATCATCGTCGTCGACGACCGGAGCACGGACCGCACCGCCGAAGTCGCCCGAGTCGCCGAGAGGGGCCGGGCGGAGCGGCGCCTCGTGATCGAAGGGGCCGAGCTCCCCGAGGGTTGGCTCGGCAAGCCGTGGGCGTGCACGCAGGGAGCTCGTGAGGCGAGGGGTGAACTGCTCCTCTTCACCGATGCGGACACGACGCACGACCGCGAGCTGCTCGAGAGGTCGGTGCGGGCACTCCAGGAAGACGAAGCGGATGCCGTGACGCTCTTCGGGCGTCAGCTCATGGAGTCGTTCTGGGAGCGCCTCCTGCAGCCTCAGATCTTCCTGGCCATGGCGATCCGCTTTCCCGATCAACGCCGGCCGGTACCGAGAAAGCGTTGGCGGGATGCCATCGCGAACGGTCAGTTCCTGCTCTTCACCCGCTCGGCCTACGAACGCCTGGGCGGTCACGAGGCGGTACAGGCCGAGGTCGTAGAGGACCTACGGCTGGCGCAACTGCTGGTCGAGGGCGGGCAGCGGCTCGTCGTGCGGGGTGCGGAGGACGTCTTCAACACACGGATGTATCAGTCCCTGGGTGAGATCGTCGACGGCTGGTCGAAGAATCTCGCGATCGGAGGGCGGCAGACGATCCCGCCCAAGCTCAGACTGTTCGTGCTGCCCGTCAGCCTCGTGACGGCGATCACACTCTGGCTGGTACCCCCGGCGGTGGCTTTGCTCGGCCTGCTGGGTCTGGTTCCCGCGCCGCTCTCCTCCTGGGGCTACACGCTGACCACGCTCTGCGTGGTCTTCTGGAGCTTGATCACGTGGGGCCTCCATGCGCCGTTCTGGTACGGGGTGCTCTACCCGATCGGGTCGCTGGTCAGCTTCTACATCTTCGCCCGGAGTTGGATGCGGGGTGGGCGGGTGATGTGGAAGGGCCGCGAGTACAGGGTCGCTGACAGCTGATTCCGTGGCCTACCAGTGGAGGGTGCCCGGCTCCCCCTTGAAGGGCCCGAGCACTTCCGGCGTGATCCACCCTCCGTAGAACCCTCCGGGCTGAGGTGTGACACGCTCTCGGCCCACGTAGCAGGCGTCCACCCTCCCTGCGAAGAACGCCAGGTAGTCGCGGATCTCCTCGAAGCGGGGCGTGGGCTCCGCGTACGACCAGGCGACCAGGGGCGCATGGTGCTCTCTGTGGCGGGCGTCCCAGTACCCTGCCACGCCCTTCCACTCACACATGGTCCGCTTCCAGCTCGGCTCGAGGAGCTCCGTCCGTACGTCGCCTGGAGGGATGTAGAAGGTGGGTGGGCTCGCGGTCTCGAGCACGCGAACGGCCGCGTCGGTCTCGGCCAGGACCAGCCCTGCCCACTCGACACGGACGGTGCGCGCGTCGGCTTCGATCCGGGGTGGACGAGGGTAGTCCCACACGGACTCCTGGCCGGGCCCGGGCAGGGAACGTCCGTCCGGCCCCGAAGATCGTCTTGATGGCGGTATCATGAGCGACGTATCCCCACTATACCGGCAACGGTCCACTCGACCCTACCTTCGGGACGTGGATTTCGACGGCGACCCCACCCGACTGACGAACGCGCTCCTCGGCCGCGCCAAGGAGATCGGTCTCGACGCCGCCGGCGTCGTGGTCGATCCCCTGAGCGGGCATGCGGACTTCCTGCGTGTCTGGATCGCCGAGCGACGGCACGGTCAGATGGGGTACCTCGCGCGCCCGGACGCACTGGACCGGCGCGCGGACCTGCGGGAGACGTTCCCTGCTTTCCGGTCCGCGGTCGTCGTCGCGCAGGGTTACCACAGAGACGATCCGTCCGACCGGTCGGACGATGCCCGCCGGGCGGTGATCGCCCGCTACGCACGCGGGGACGACTACCATGCGGTGCTCGCCCGCCGGATGGAGGAGCTGCACGGTTGGCTGGAAGGCCGGGTCGGTCGAACGATCGAGGCCCGCGTCTACGTCGATACCGGACCGCTGCTGGAGCGTGAGCTGGCCCACCGGGCCGGTCTCGGATGGTTCGGGAAGAACACGATGCTGCTCCACCCCGAGCGCGGCTCCTACTTCTTCCTCGGGGTGCTCCTGCTCGACCTGGCCCTCGAGCCCACCGCATCCTTCGAGACGGATCACTGTGGCTCGTGCCGGGCGTGTCTGGATGCCTGTCCCACGGATGCGCTCCTCGGCTACGACGCCGACGGTGCTCCCGTGATGGATGCGCGCAGGTGCATCTCCTATCTCACGATCGAGCTCAAGGGCCCGATCCCGCGCCAGCACAGGTCCGCGATGGGCAACCGGGTCTTCGGCTGCGACATCTGCCAGGAGGTGTGTCCCTGGAACCAGAAGTTCGCGCGACCCACGAACGAGCCACGCTACGCGCCACGCGCCGACCTGGACGGGCCGGGCCTCGTCGAGTTGGCCGAGCGGGTGCTGGAGATGTCGGAGAAGGGGTACCAGCGTGCATTCGCGGACTCTCCGCTCTCCCGTCCGAGGCGGCGAGGCCTGTTGAGAAACCTCTGTGTGGGGCTCGGCAACTGGGGCTCGGAGAAGGCCGTGGACGTGCTTCGGCACGCCTTGAGCGACGATCAGCCGCTCGTGCGCGGTCACGCCGCGTGGGCGCTCGGTCGAATCGGCTCCGAGCGCGCACGTGGGGCGCTCGATGCAAGGCGGTTGGTCGAAGAGGACGCCTGGGTTCGGGAGGAGATCTCTTCGGCCCTGGGCGGCTGAAGAGGGCTCGCACGAGCCTCCAGGACCGCGGTCGCGTCGCTCGGTCTTTACCCAGGGCTCGACCGGCCCCATCCTGGTCCGGACTCGGCTGAATCGAACATCCACGACCGATCGGGAATCCATGTCCAGCGAAGCCTCCGGCACGACGGTACGCAAGCTTCCGAGCACCGCCTACGAGCTGAGGGAGGGCGAGACGTTCGTGCCCTTCACGCATGGGCAGACGTTGACCGAGTTCACCTGGAAGGCCGCTCTGACGGGCATCGTGCTCGGGATCATCTTCGGCGCGGCCAACACGTACCTGGGGCTGATGGCCGGGCTGACGATCAGCACGTCGATCCCGGTCGCGGTGCTGACCGTGGTGGCGTTCAGGGTGTTCTCGGGGATGGGGCTGAAGCACAGCATCCTCGAGTCGAACATGTCGCAGACGATCGGGTCCGCGAGCTCGTCGGTCGCTTCCGGCGTGCTCTTCACCATCCCGGCCCTCTTCATCTGGGGCATGAGCCCCCCGCTGCTGCAGATCACCTTGCTGGCGATGGCGGGCGGCTTGATCGGGGTGCTCTCGATGGTTCCGCTTCGACGGTACCTGATCAAGCAGGAGCACGGGCAGCTTCCGTACCCGGAGGGGATGGCCTGTGCCGAGGTCCTGGTTGCCGCCGAGGGTGGCGGCAAGCAGGCCCAGGGGGTCTTCTGGGGCATCGGCGCAGGGATGCTCTTCCAGCTCCTCACGCAGGGGCTCAAGCTCGTCAACTCCGCCTTTACGGCGACGCTGCCCTTCAAGGCGAGCCTAGCGGCCCGCGTGAACGCTCCGCTGATCGGCGTCGGCTACATCCTCGGGATCCGTGTGGCCACGGTGATGGTGGCCGGGGGGCTGCTCTCCTCGGTCGTGTTGATTCCGTTGATCAACTGGTGGGGACTGAGCCAGACGGCCCCGGTCTTCCCGGAGACCGAGCTCCTCATCCGGGACATGACCGCCGGCAATATCTGGGACCGCTACATCCGCTACATCGGGGCGGGGGCGGTGGCGACCGGCGGGATCATCACGCTGATCAAGTCCATCCCGACGATGGTCGAGTCGTTCAAGCTGGGGCTGGGACAGATCTCCCGGCGCCACGACTCCGCGATGGCGGAGATCGACCGCACGGACCTCGACCTGCAGATGAGCACGGTGCTCGCATTCGTCGGTGCCATCCTGCTGGTGTTGATCTTCGTGCCCGGGATTCTGGGGTACCTGGACTCGGTACCGGTACGAGCGCTGGCCGCCGTCTGTATCGCGATCTTCGCGTTCTTCTTCGTCACGGTGAGCTCGCGGATCGTCGGACTCGTCGGCGTGACCTCCAATCCCACCTCGGGCATGACCATCGCGACGCTGCTGGGCACGAGCGTCATCTTCTACGCGATGGGCTGGACGGACATGGCCGGCAAGGCCACGGCGCTCATGGTCGGAACCGTGGTCTGCATTGCCGCGTCGATCGCGGGTGACACGTCCCAGGACCTGAAGACCGGGTTCATCCTCGGGGCGACACCCCGAAAGCAGCAGATGGGTGAGCTCGTGGGCGTCCTCACTTCGGCCGCCTTCGTGTGCCTCGTGATCGTCATCCTGAATCAGGGGACGCCGGGAGGGCTCGGCGGACCCGAGCTTCCGGCCCCACAGGCCGTCCTGATGAAGCTCGTGATCGACGGCGTGCTCGATCAGAACCTACCGTGGATGCTGATCTTCATCGGGGTCGGGATCGGGCTGGCCGCCTCGCTCTTCCGGATTCCGGTCCTGGCCTTCGCCGTGGGGGTGTACCTGCCGCTTTCGACGATGGGTGCGGTCTTCCTGGGTGGCTTCCTGCGCTGGTTCATCACGCGGAAGGAGACGGCCGAAGTGGCTGAGGCACGGCGTGAGAAGGGCGTGCTCTTCGGGTCGGGTCTGGTCGGTGGCGGTGGGCT
>JBDHII010000026.1:0-38952 GCA_039587515.1 Gemmatimonadota bacterium | reverse complement strand
ATCGGCGATGTCCGAGCGGACGGCCTCGGAGGCTCGGTGGACGAGGCCATCTACATGCCGACCTCGCAGACCCCTTATTTCAATTGGAACAACGTGGTCATCCGAACGGCCTCAGAGGCACCGGCCGTGATCGCCCAGCTGCGTGACCACGTCCGTGCGCTCGACCCGAGCCGACCGGTCTCGGAGGTGCGCGTGATGGAAGACCTGGTCGCCGAGTCGGTTGCCCGGCCTCGGGTGAGCGCATTCCTGATGAGCGTCTTCGCCGTCGTGGCCGTGTTGCTCGCCGGCGTGGGGCTCTACGGTGTCCTATCGTACGCCGTCAGCCGCCGCGTCCGGGAGATCGGCGTCCGCGTGGCTCTCGGTGCACGGCCGGGCAGCGTGCTGCGGTTGGTCGTGGGCCAGGGCGGCAGGCTGGTCGTCGCGGGACTCCTGCTGGGAATCCTCGGCGCCGTCGGACTCACCAGGCTGCTCGAGAGCATCCTTTTCGGCGTGAGCGCGACCGATCCCATCAGCCTGTTGAGCGCGGTGGGCGTGCTCTCCATGGTCGGATTGGCAGCCTGCATGGTCCCCGCGCTACGGGCGATGCGGATCGCGCCGGTGCGGGCGCTGACGTCGGAATAGCTCGATCGGGCAACCCGATCCGGGGTTGGGGGGGTCCCAATCGGCAGAGCCGATAGGCAAGGACCCACGCCACCACGGATCGGTGTCATGCTCCGAAACCTCGCTGGAATCGTCGCCTCGCTCGCACTCCTGTCCTGCGCCGGCCCCGCGGCCGAAACGGGATCCGATGCACCTCCTGCCAAAGCAGCAGTCGTCGATCTCACCCTCGGCGCCGTCGAGGGGGGCGGACCGGAGGTCTTCGGGCGAATCGGTGGGCTGATCGGCGACGCGCAGGGTCGGATCTTCGTGATCGACGTCCAGGCGAGCGAGGTCCGCGTTTTCGACTCAGCGGGCGGGCACCTGTTCACCTTCGGGCGCGAGGGCGCCGGGCCCGGGGAGATGACACAGCCATGCTGCATCGCGTGGGGCCCGGACGGACTCCTGTGGGTCCGCGACGGAAGCAACCACCGGTATTCGGCCTTCCGAGTCACCGACGCCGGCGCCGACTTCGTGACGAGCCGGGAGATGGCTCACTCGGACGTCAACTTCCTGGCTTCGCTCACTTTCGCCGACGACGGCGCCCTGGTCGACGTCGGCCACCGCTTCGACGAGACTGTCCAGAACGTCCAGCTCGTGCGCCATCACCTGGGGGCCGACGGGTCCGTTCTTCGCACCGAGCCGGCACCGACTCCCGAGCCGACCGAGATCGGGCGGTACGCCGTCACGAAAAGCACCGCAGACGGCCCCGCCACGTTCTTCTTCCATCAGCCGTTCGGGCCGCGACAGCTCGTCGCGCACGGTCCGGGTCGATGGGCTTACGCCATAAGCTCGCGCTACGACGTGGCGCTGCTGACGGGAGAGGCGCCCATCCACCTGCGGGACGCGGTCCAGGGGCCGACCCTCTCCGCCTCGGAGGCGGAGCGAGGTCGTGAGGCCTTGGAACAACAGGTGCGTCGCGGAGGTCTGCGCCCGGGCGAGCTCCCCTTCGACCTTCCGGAGCGCAGAACGCCCCTGCGAGCGATGTACTTCGACGAGGCGGGGTCGCTCTGGGTGGAGCTGAACACGCCCGACGGTTCGCCTCAACGGGCGGACGTATGGAGCCCCGAAGGCGAACGCGTCGCCCAAATCGAGTGGCCGGACGGGATCGAGCTCGACATCCCAGGCTGGGTGGGAGACGGCTGGGCGCTGGGTGTCCAGCGCGACGAGCTCGGCGTCGAGTACGTCGCGCGTCTCTCGTTCTGAGCTAGCGCACGACCTTCCAGCGCGTTCCCTCGGCCGAGTCCTCGAGCACGATTCCCTCGGCCGCGAGCTCGTCCCGGATCTCGTCGGCACGTGAGAAATCCCGGGCTGCGCGGGCGGCCTTTCGTTCTTCGATCAGCCCCTCGACCCACGTCGCCGTGCTCTCGTCGACCGTTCGTCCGGCCCTGGCCACCTCGAGCAGCCCGAGGACGGCGTCGATGGACGCGAGCGTTCCGGTGGCCGCCTCGATCTCCGGCGCGGAAACCGCGTCGGCCGCGTCGAGCGCCGCGTTCGCCTCCTTTACGAAGACGAACAGCGCCGCGAGTGCCTCGGCGGAGTTGAGGTCGCTGTCCATCGCCTCCCGGAACCGGTCGGCGGCGCGCTCGGCCGCCTGGCCGAGCCCGATTTCCGATACGCCCTCGGAGGCCTGGGTCGCGGCCAGCCTCGCATCGAAGTCCAGCAGCCGCTGCACCGCCTGACCGGAGGCATCCAGGCCCGTACGCGTGAAGTTCAGCTCACTCCGGTACTGCGCGCTCAAGAGCTGGTGGCGGATCGCGGCCGGCTCCACGCCCTCCTCGAGGAGATCCCTGACCGTGATCGTGTTGCCGAGGGACTTCGACATCTTCTCGCCCTCGACGATCAGGTGCTTCACATGGACCCAATGGCGCACGAAGGTCTTGCCGGTCACGCCTTCGGACTGGGCGATCTCGTTCTCGTGGTGGGGGAAGACGAGGTCCTCCCCGCCCATGTGGATGTCGAGCGTCTCCCCGAGCTCCGCGATGCTCATGACCGAGCACTCGAGGTGCCAGCCCGGCCGGCCACGACCCCACGGCGAGTCCCAGGCCGCGCTCACCTTCTCGTCGACCTCCGTGGCGGATTTCCAGAGCGCGAAGTCGCGAGCGTCGTCCTTGTCGTACTCGTCGACGGCCACACGGGCGCCGGACCGGACCGAGTCGGGATCGAGCCCCTTGAGCCGCCCGTACGCCTCGAAGGCGCCGATCTGGAAATAGACGCCGTCCTCCGCCGCGTAAGCGAGGCCGTTCGCTTCGAGCTTCCGCACCCACTCGACCATCTCAGGGATGTAGTCGGTGGCTCGTGGATAGGAGTCCGCAGCTCGGATCCCGAGCGTTCGGGCGTCGGCGAGGATCGTCTCGCCGAAGAGCTGCGTGAACGTGCGGATGTCGGTCCCCTGGACCGCCGCGCCGTTGATGACCTTGTCATCGACATCGGTGAGGTTCATGACGAACCGGACGTCGTATCCGGACCATTCGAGGTACCGGTGGAGGAGATCGGAGGCCAGGAAAGTCCGGTAGTTTCCGATGTGGGCGTAATTGTAGATCGTCGGTCCGCACGAGTAGAGCCGCACGTGCGGGGGGTCGAGGGGCTCGAACGGCTCGACCGAGCGCGACAGTGTGTTGTAGAGTCGAAGCGTCATGAACCGGGGATCTCGGACTCGGCGAGTCTGACTTCTTCTCGTGCCCGCCGGAGGGCGGCCACCGGATCGTCCGCACCGAGAACGGCGCGGCCGATCACAAGGTAATCGGCGCCAGCGCTCGCCGCGTCTCCGGGCGTCGCGACACGCTTCTGGTCGTGCGGATCTCCTTCCGCGAACCGAATCCCGGGGGTCACGATCGCGAAGTCCTCACCGGCTGCACGTCGGATCGCGGTGGCCTCCAAGGCAGAAGCCACCACGCCCCCGAGGCCCGCGTCCGCCGCCAGCCGCGTGAGGCGCACGATCTCCTCCCGAAGGGCGGAGATCTCACGGGCCCAGACGTCTTCGATGTCGGGAACCGTCATGGACGTCAGCACGGTCACGCCGACGACCAGAAGCTTGGCTTCCGCCGCATCCGCCGCCGCCCGCATCATGTCCGCTCCACCGAGCGTGTGGACCGTGCAGAGATCGACCCCGAGGGCTCGCGCGCCGGTCACTGCCCGCGCGACGGTGACGGGGATGTCGTGCAGCTTGAGGTCGAGGAAGACCCGCTTGTCCCTCCTCTTGAGCTCCGAGACGAGCTCGGGGCCTGCCGCTGTGAAGAGCTCGAGCCCCACCTTGTAGAAGTCTGCGTCCTCACCCAGACGATCCACGATCTGCAGCGCGTCGGCTCGTGAAGGCACGTCGAGCGGGAGGATGATCTCTGCCATCAGCCCACGGCTCCCTCGGACGCGGGCGTCCGCTTCGCACCGAGGCCGGCCGCCCCGGTCAGCTCACCCACTGCCGCCAGGCCCTGCGAGCGGCCCCACTTGGAAAGCCCACGGACGACGCGCTCCGACGCCCTCGGATCGGCGAACGAAGAAGTTCCGATCTCGACGAGCGTCGCACCCGCGAGAAGGTATTGGACGGCGTCCTCCGCAGACGCGATCCCGCCCACGCCGACGAGCGGAATGGAGGTGCGCGCGCGCGCCTTCGCGACAGAATAGACGCCCACGGCTCGGATCGCCGGGCCGCTCAACCCACCGTGCCCTGCCCCGATCACGGGCCGCCGTGTCTCCGGATCGATCACCAGCCCGGGCATCGTGTTCACCAGCGTCAGCCCGTCCGCCCCTGCGGCCTCCGCCTGCTCGGCGGTCGCACCGATATCCGGCGCATTCGGCGCCAGCTTCACCAGCACCGGCCGGTCGGTTCTGGACTTGACCCCGCGAACCACTTCCTCCAACGCACCCGGGTCCAGCGCGAACGGCAGACCCCCGAGTCTGGCGTCGTTCGGGCAGGAGAGATTGATCTCGAACCCCAGAAAGCCTCCGATCCGGTCCGTCTCCTCGACGATCGTGAAGTACTCTTCCGCGCTGTGACCGGCCACGCTCAGAAAGACATGAAGGTCCGTCAGGTGCTCGGCGACCCAAGGGAGCTTGTCCGACAGCACTTTCTCCAGCCCGGGGTTGGCGAGTCCGATCGAGTTGATCATCGCGTCGCCCACCTCCGCCACTCGGGGGGCAGGATTGCCCTCCCGAGGCTCGAGGGTGACCGACTTCGTGACGATCCCTCCGATCGCGGAGAGGTCCAGCACCTCGCCGAGCTCCTCCCCGAACCCACACGTACCCGCGGCCAGCAGCACGGGATTACGGAAGCGGGCGCCGAACACGTTGACTTCGAGCTTCATGATTCGCCCGATGCCTCTCCGCCTGGGTCGTCGGGGTCGAGGATGAGGAGCCGTCGTGCCCTGAGCTCTCGGTCCACCCGACCGTACAGGTCGTTGAGCGTGCTCTGGAGGCGCTCCTCCAGGGCGGCGAGCTCGGGCACCGCGACACCCGAGCGAGCATAACGCAGATAGGGGGTTTCCGGGAGGGCATCGAGACGCCCGCGGACGAAGGACCGTCTCACGCGGTCGCCGGCCGTCTCCAGTGCGGCCAGCAGCGCCTTGTGCGCCCACGGGCCGTCCGGGTCCTGATCGGCATAGGCCAGATAGAGAGAGCTCGCGAGCTCAGGGGATCCGAGCTGGTTCCGGGCGATCTCTGCTGCCCCGAAGAAGCCGACGGGCTGGTCGACGAGCGCGGCGTCGACCAGGAAGTCCACACGCAGCATCGCATTCAACAGCTCCCGTGCCTCGGGCGCTTCGACGATCGGCAACAACAGGGCACGGATGGAGGCCAGGTCCCCGAGCTGGGTCACGGTCACGAGGCTCCATCGGGCCATCTGCACGCGTGCGGCCTCCGCAGCCTCACCGATGCCCGCCGCGACGCGTCCGGCATCCTCGAGGGCGAGGACCGTGTCCCCTGACTGATGCGCGAGGCGCGCCCGCAGGAGGAGAAGTCGGTCCCGCTCGGAGCGCGACCAGGAGGCTTCTTCGGCCCCTCGCATCATGCTGACGGCCGTCTCCGCACCCCAAGCGTCGGCGAGGCCCGCCAACGTGCTTCGGACCGAATCCCCGAGCGCCCGAGCACCGCTGTCGCGAATGAGACCCTGCAGCCCGACGAAGGTGGTGGCGGTGTCACCGAGCGCGAAACCCCAGATCAGCCGCTCCAGATTGGCGGGCGCCCTCAAGTCGGCGTGCGCGTCGCCGGCGCGGTCGAGGTCCCTCCAGCCGTCGTTGCTGCGACCCAGCTGCAGGTAGGCCCGCGCGCGCCACAGGTGACCCTCGGCGCGAAAACGGTCGTCGCCCACCGTCTCCAACGCACCCAGCAGCTCGAGCCCGCGCATCGGCTCCCGGGCCGCGACGGCTACTGCACCGCGGTAGAGCCCGATGGCTGCCCGCAACTCCGGGCGGTCGGCCACACGCGCGGCCTCGACCAGAGCTTCGCGCGCCTGCGTGAGCTCGAGGCGTCGCAGATGGGCCCGGCCGATCAGGAAGAGGGCGTCGTCGGACCAGGGTCCACCGCGATCGGCCTCCAGGCCCCTGCGGGCTTTGCGGATGATCTCACCGTAGTCTTCGGCGACTGCAGAAGCCCCCAGGGACCTCCGGTCGCGCTCCGCCTCGTCGTAGAGGCGCTCCGCGTTGTAGACCGCGTTGAAGTGAACGCAGGAGGCCAACACGCCCGCCGCGAGCGGAACGGCGATGGCCCTCCGAGGTCGTCGACCTCGCGTGCTCACCTTCGACGCGACCCCACAGCCCCTGAAGCGGGTGGGTAGCGATCCAGGAACCGATCCACGGCCCTGGCGATCGAGCCGGCCAGCTCACGCTGGAACTCACCGCGCGACAGGAGCCGCTCCTCCACCCGGTTGGTGACGAATCCGACCTCGACCAGCACCGCCGGCATGAGGGCGTTCGTGATGACAGCCAGGGGTCCCTGCTTCACCCCCCGATTCGGACCGGGGTGAACTTCCTCCATTCCCCTCTGGACCTCCTCGGCCAACCGCGACGATTGGCGCTGGTAATCGTTGTTCCGGAGATCCCAGAGCACCTTGTCGAGGTCCGGGCTGGAGGCGAACGCCCCGTCTCCCTGCTCCAGCGCCAGCGGTGCATTCTCGCTCGCCGCCACTCTGCGCTCGTGCTCGGTACGAGCCTCGGAGAGGAAGTACGTCTCGAAACCTCGGACCGAGGAGCGCTCGGGAAACGAGTTGGCATGGATCGAGATAAAGAGGCCGGGCAGGTCGCCCTTCCACTCGGTCGCCATCAGACCCCGATCCCAGATCGGCACGAGCTCGTCCCGGTCCCGCGTGAGCCGGACGTCGAGATCGCCCCGCTTCTCGAGCTCGCGCGCCAACGCGCGTCCAACCGCGAGCGCGATGTCCTTTTCTCTGCGACCGCCCGGCCCGACCGAGCCGGGATCGCGGCCTCCGTGTCCGGGGTCGATCACGACGACACCGCGGAACCGTGACTCGGCTCCCCCGGGCTCCACGCGGCGCTCGGGAGCTGGCGGCGGCCTGTCGGCCGCGGATTCCTCGGACAGGGGCTCGACCGCCACCTCTCGCTCCGCCGGTGGATCCGGCATGCCGCCCGGCGTGAGCACGTCGAGTCGGATACCACCGGCTGGGGCGCGGTAGCGGTCGGGGAGCCGGGCCGGCAGGAAGTCCAGCACGAGCTGAAGCGGAATCCAGGCATGCCCCCCCGCCACATACGGCTCCCCGATGTACTGCAGAACGTCATTCCCCCAGCGGAACATCGGGCTCGCGAAGGTGAGGCTCACGACGGCCTCGTCCGACAACGTCGCCGTGACCTCCCGGGAGGTGAGCTCGACGCGCCACCCGAGTCGGCTCAGAATCTCGTCCGGAACCGCCGCGAACCCCCGTTCCATCGAGACCGGGACGGCGAACGAGGCACCGGCGCCTCCGTCGACCATCAGCTCCGGAAGCTGCGCGGTTGCCGCCGCGGGCAGCAGGAGGGCGGCCCCCAGGCTCAGCAGCCGCCGGCTCATCGATGCGACTCCATGGCGCGGCGTGCCTCGAGCTCCTGGGTTTCCCGCTTCAGCTTCTCGCGTTTGTCGTACAGCTTACGACCGCGTGCGAGCGCGAGCGTGATCTTGGCATAGCCGCCACGGAAATAGAGGTCCAGCGGCACCAGGGTCAGCCCCTTTTCCTCGACCTTTCCGATCAGGCGGCGAATCTCGTGCCGATTCAGGAGAAGCTTTCGGGGTCGCAGGGGATCTTCGTTCCAGCGGGTCGCCGGTTCGTAGGGGCTGATGTGGAGGTTATGGAGCCAGAGGTCCCTTCCTTCGATGCGGGCAAAAGCGTCCTGGAAGCCGATCTTTCCCTCGCGAACCGACTTCACCTCGGGACCCTTCAGCACGAGCCCGGCTTCGAAAGTCTCCAGAACCTCGTATTCGTGGCGGGCCTTCTTGTTGCGACCCACCACCTTGCGCCCTTCCCCTTCGCTCAAGCTCCCCTCGGGTCGAAGTGGCATTCGGCGTCCGTCGCCCCAAGTAAACCCCTGGAATCGAGAGGGTCCCCCTGGGCAAAAGAGAAACGGCGACGACCGATCGTTCCGGTCGCCGCCGCAGTCGTCACCGAGTCGTTCGAGCTCAGTCCGCCTCCTCCGCCTCTCCATCGGCACCGGCGCCGACCGTTTCACGCGCAGCCGATATGCCAGCGCGGTACGCGGCCTTGGACCGCTCGAGCTTGGACTCGAGGTCGGTACGTGCATCCCGGGCCGCCTCACGGCCGGAGTCCACCGCCTCGCGCACCTTCTCCAGCTGGGTCTGGACGCCCTCGCGGACGCCTCCCATGCGATCTTCGAGTCCCTGCTGAGCTTCGATCAGCCTCTCTTCCGCCGCTTCCCGGAGCTTCTTCGCCCGGGCCCGGATCTCCTCCTGGGTTTCCTCACCCGTCTGAGGCGCGAAGAGAAGTGCCACTCCGGCTCCGACCAGGGCACCGAGCAAGAACGACCCCAAGCCGCTGCCGGAGTCCCTCTCGATGACGATGTAGGGTACGTCGTCGCTGTGCCTCATATGCGAGCCTCCCAGTGCGGCCCGGCCTCCACAAAACGCAGCCGGGCATCTTGAACGTAGCCAAGCCCAACGCCCCCTACAAGGCAAATCCCCCGGCCGTCGTGGTCAGCTCAGGTCGAGCTCGAAGACATCGGTGCCAACGTCCCGTGAGATGCCCTGAGCCTCGAATCCCGCCCGGCCCATGAGCCCGTATGTGAGCTGTTTTCCGAGCTCGACGCCGGGCTGATCGAGGGGGTCGATTCCGTACAGGGCCCCGGCGATGACCGTCGCGGATTCGAAGAGCTGGAAGAGCGCTCCCAGGCCGTGTGCATCCAGACCGGAGAGGCTCAGGGTCATGCTCGGACGACCGGCACGGCGCAGGGCCTCCGTCGTGGCGAGACGCTCGCTCTCGAAGAGCTCCGCGAGCGTCCTGTCGGCGAGGTAGGCGAGCCCGGCGGCATCGCCCCGATGGTCGGGAATGCGCACGCTGTCACCCCCGTCCTCGACTCCCACGATCATGACGACCTTGTCGTGAGGGCCTTCCATGAAGAGCTGGACTTGGGCGTGCTGATCGGTCGCCCCGACCGCGGGCAACGGTGTCGGCCCTACGTGAACCACCTGGCCGTCGCGGTCCCGCTCCTTGCCCAGAGACTCGGCCCACAGCTGCTGGAACCAGAGCGCGAACGAGCGGAGTCGGTCACTGTAGGGCATCAGCACGTGGATCGATCGTCCGAGCTCCGTGTCCGCCGCGTGCAGAAGCGTCGCGATCAGCCCGGCCGGGTTCTCAACGAGGTTCTCGGCACGGCAGGCCTCCTCCATCCTGCCCGCACCCGCCAGCAGGGCGTCGATGTCGATCCCCGTGATCGCGGCCGGAAGAAGTCCTACGGGCGAGAGCACACTGAAGCGTCCCCCGACGTTGGACGGGATCGGAAGCGACGGGATTCCTTCCTCACGCGCGATCCGGCGAAGCGCTCCCTCCTCCGGATCCGTGACGAGCAGGAAGTGCCCCCGGGCCTTCTCCTCGCCTACGAGATCTCTCACCATGCCCTCGGCCACCAGGTAGCACGCCATCGTCTCGGCGGTCGAGCCGGACTTGCTGATCACGACGAAGAGCGTCCGCCCGAGGTCGATCCGGCTGAAGAGCGCGCGCGCCGAGGCCGGGTCGACGTTGTCCAGCACGTAGAGCTTGGGATAGTGGTCCCGGTCTTCGTCTGACCCCTCGTTCCAGAACGGCCCGAGCAGGGCATCCCGAATGGTCCGAGCCCCCAGCGCCGAGCCTCCGATTCCGAGCAGTACCACGTTCTCGAACCACTGGCCGAAGCCGTCCGCGAGCTCCCGTACCCGCGCTGCGGTCTCCGAGGCATAGGGGAGATCGAAGAAGCCCATCTCCCCCGCGCTCCGCCGCCGCTCGACCTCGGCCAGGGCATGTCGATGCCGCTCCGCCAAGTCGCCCTGGATTCGGGTCGTCTCGATGCCGTGACCCCCGAGGGCGGAGTCGAGCATGTTGGAATATTGAAGGTGGATGTGACGCATCAGATCTCGATGGTGAGGCCGTCGTACGACGGGCGAACATGATCGGGGAGCCGTTGCTCGAGCTCCTCGTGCCGAACGCGGTGCGTGAGATGGGTCAGGAACGTGGTCTCCGCGCCGATCCGCTCGGCGATCTCGATCGCGTCCTCGACCACGAGATGGGTTGGGTGGGTCTTTCCGAACCAGAGCGCATTCAGCACGAGCACGCGCACGCCCCTCAGTAGCTCGAGCGCCGCCTCCGGCACCTCCTTGGCATCCGTGACGTAGCCGAGCGCTCCGCATCGGAAGCCGTAGGCGTTGACCGGTGGATGCGGGACGCGAATCGGCTGGAACGACACGCCTGCCACTTGCACGGCTCCTTCCGCGAAGGGGAGCACCCGCAGATTGGGCTTGGTCGTTCCGTCCGGGACGCGGACCTGATCGTCGAAGATGTATCGAAAGCGCGTCGAGAGCTCCTCGACGTACTCTTCGGCCACGTGCGTATCGATGCTCTCGCGGTGCCGTGCCGTGAAGGCTCGGAGATCGTCGATCCCGTGCACGTGGTCGGCGTGGAGGTGCGTGATCCAAACCGCGTCGACGCGATCGACAGCCGAGGCGAGCAGCTGGAGTCGGAGCTCGGGCGGCGCATCGACGAGGATCCGGCGTCCCCCATCGGTCTCGAGGAGCGCACCATGGCGTGAGCGTCTGTCCCTGGGATCCGAAGAAGAGCAGGTCGCGCAGTCGCAGCCGACGACGGGCACGCCGAACGACGTTCCTGTTCCGAGGAAGGTGAGCCTCAACGCAAGAGAGTCCGAGTAGGGGAGACGTTCGAGCCCGGCGACGGGATCAGAGCTGCTCCACCCGCATGGTATTGGTGCTTCCCGACGTGTGGAAGGGGTAGCCGGCCGTGACCACGACGGACTCCCCGTGCTCACCGACACCCGCGGCCAAGACGGCCGCCTTGCCGAAGTCGGTCATGGACTCGTAGTTGATCTCCTCGCCCTCGGCGACCACGGGCCACACACCCCAGACCGCTGCGAGCTGGCGATAGTGGTATTCGTCCGTGCAGACCGCGAAGATCGGTACCGGCGGTCGATAGCTCGATACCAGGCGGGCGCTGAAGCCGCTTCGAGTAATCGTGATGATGGCCGGAGCCCGCAGAAGGCGGGCGGCCTGGACCGTCGTGGAGGCGATGGCGTGCTCACGGATGGATGCCCCTCGGCGCAGACTCTCGTCGACTGCGTCGTAGGCAGGTCCGTGATCCAGGACCCCCGAAGCCTCCATCTCCCTGGCAATCCGAACCATGGCGGTCAGCGCCTCGATGGGATAGGCGCCGACGGCGGTCTCCCCCGAGAGCATGATGGCGTCCGTTCCGTCGAGGATGGCGTTGGCGACGTCGGACGCCTCCGCGCGTGTCGGCCGGGGCTGCTCGATCATCGACTCGAGCATTTGCGTGGCGGTGATCACCGGGCGCCCGTAGAAATTCGCGAGCTGAACGATCCGCTTCTGTGCCAGGGGAACCTGCTCGAAGGGGAGCTCCACGCCGAGATCACCTCTCGCGACCATGACCGCATCGGCCGCCTCGACGATCTGCTCGAGGTCCTCCAACGCCTTCGCCAGCTCGATCTTCGCAACCACGAGCGCCTGGGTCGTGATCCGCTCCTTGAGGTCGATCACGTCGTGCGCGGATCGCACGAACGAGAGCCCGACGTATTCCACGTCTTCTTGGAGAGCGAATTCGAGGTCCTCCAGGTCCTTGTCCGTCAGCGAGGGCGCCTGAAGGGCGACGCCCGGCATGTTCAGTCCCTTGTTCGGCTTGAGCAGGCCACCGCGTAGGACCTCGAAGACAGCGACCTCGTCTTCCTTCTCGACGCACTCGAGCTCGAGGAAACCGTCGTCGAGAAGCACCCGATCGCCTGGGCTCAGGTCGACGACCAGGTGTTCGTAGGTGACGGGCACGACGTCCGCTCGCACATCCTCGTCGTGCGCCAGCCGGATGCGGCTGCCCACCTCGAGCATCATCGGCTGCTCGAGGGATCCCACGCGGATCTTCGGACCGGCCAGATCCGCGAGCACGGCGACAGGCCGTCCGAGGTCCAGCGCAGCCCGCCGCACGGCCGCGATGCGGCGCCTGTGCTCTTCGTGAGAGCCGTGAGACATGTTGATGCGGGCGACGTTCATCCCGACCCGAACCATCGACTGGATGGTCTCCGGTGAAGAGGTCGCGGGCCCGAGCGTGCAGACGATTTTCGTGCGTAGCATCGCGTTTCGTCTTCGATTCTTGCCGTACAGCGGAGCACGTACGTTATCCAGCCGCGTCCGAGCCGCAAAGTGCTCGGCGCGAATCGAGGTGCGATTGTCACCCGGGCGTCCAGCCGTGAGGTTTCAGTCTCACGACCGCGCCGAAATGCGGCGGCACCCCAGCGAGGCAGGCACCCGGATGAGTCTGGTACTCGTCGACGAACCCGATCAACTACGCGAGGTCGGCGAGCGACTGGAGTCCGTGGATCGGCTCGCCATCGATCTCGAGGCCGCGGGCTTCCACCGCTACAGTGACCGCGTCTGCCTCGTGCAGCTTTCGACGCGCCATGACACCTGGGTCCTGGATCCGCTTGCTCTGGATGTCGGGGCCGTCCTGAAGGGTCCTCTCGAGGCCCCGGACGTCGGCGTCCTCGTGCACGGCGCCGACTACGACATGCGTCTTCTGGATCGGGACTTCGGGATCAATCCGCGTGGTGTCTTCGACACCCAGATCGCCGCGTCCTTTCTCGGAGAGCCTTCGATTGGGCTGGCCGCGCTGCTCGAGAAGTACGCCGGCGTCACGCTATCGAAGAAATACCAGCGGGCAGACTGGGCCCAGCGTCCCCTGACGCCCCCCATGCTGGAGTACGCCGCGGCAGACACGCTGCATCTCCACGCGCTGGCCGACATGTTCGCGGGCAGGCTTTCGGAAGCGGGGCGCCTCCACTGGGTCGAGGAAGAGTGCCGAGCGCTCGAGCAGCTGCGATGGACGGCCGACGAGGAGGTCGATCCGGTGACTCGGTTCAAGGGGGCGCGAGACCTCGACGACCTGAGCGTGCACCGACTCCGCATCGCCTGGTACTGGAGAGACGCGATCGCCCGCCGCCGCGACCGCGCACCGTTTCGGATCGTGGGCGATCCGGTATTGCTCGATGTGGCGAAAGCACCTCCCGCCACCGTGGCCGGGCTCGTCGAGGTCAAGGGCATGCCGCACCGTTTGGCCGGGGAGTCGGGCGCCGAGCTGCTGGAGCAGCTCGCGGCGGCAGGTCGCCTTTCGGAGGACGCGCTCTCCGGATTCCCGAAGCGGGCGGCGAGCGGCCCGGGCCGCCCACCTCCGGAGGTCGAAGAGCGGGCCGAGCGGCTCAAGGGCGTCCGCAACAAGCTCGCCGAGCAGCTGGGACTGGACCGTGGTGTGCTGATGTCGAACGGGGTGCTGCTCGACATCGCGCGGGACGCTCCCGACTCGCTGGAGCTGATCAGCAAGGTCGAATCCGTGCGGGACTGGCAGGTCGAGGTGGCCGGAGGCGAGCTGCTGTCGGTGATGGTTCCCTGACGCACACGCCGCAGTCGGTCGGCACGCGCGAATCGTCCAGGAAAGAAAAGAGGCCCGCGCCCTATGGGGCGCGGGCCTCGATCTTTCGAGCGAAGGGAGACGTCAGGCCGCCTCTTCCTCCTTGCGCTTGCAGTCGATGCAGTACCGCGCGTGCGGAAGCGCGTCGAGGCGCTCGAAGCCCACCTCTGCCCCACACGTGTGGCACTTACCGAAGTTCTCGGGATCCTTGTAGAGGCGGCGCAGGGCCTCCTCGAGGCGGTACAGGTAACGGCCCTCCTTGGTTGCGAAGAGCGCGGCCTTCTCGCGCTCCATCGCTTCGGTGCCCTGGTCCGCCATATGGTCCGTGTAGACCGAAAGATCGGAGTCGCCCGACTCCCGGTCCGCCTTCGTCATCTCGTCGAAGAGTCCGAGCGCCCGAAGCGCCTTTGCGCGCTCGTCGAGCAGCCTCTTCTCGATGTGCTTCAGTTGTGTCTTGGTGAGCATCTCTTCTCCCACGCGACCGCTCCGGAACCGTTTCCGAAGCGCCAAAACCTAATCGAAGGAAAATGAACCGTCTAGCGGACGGCCTGGTCTGGAGAACCTTGTTCCGGCGGGGTGAGGAGGGGTGCCCCCGGGATCAACTCCGAGCCCCGTGGGTACTGGCTGCTCCTCCGAGAATCAGTGACAGAATGGGAGCCGTCGGTGGACAACATCGAATGCATTCGCTGCCGAGAGGCCAAGCCGCCCTTGGCCCGGGCACCGTTCAAGAACGAGCTTGGAGAGCGGATCCTGGCAGGGATCTGCACCGACTGCTGGGCCGACTGGCTGCAGCATCAGACGCTGCTGATCAACCACTACGGCCTGGACCCGCGAGACGCCAAGGCCCGCGAGTTCCTCTACGCCCAGATCGAAACCGTTCTGCTCGGCGGAGGTGAGGCCGAGCAGGTCGATACGTCCAAGCAGGGCCAGATCGAGTGGGACGCCGGCCCGGCCGGCTAGCCGCCCGGGAGTACTCGGGCCCGACAAGCCTCGTCCCACGCCAGCCGCACCAGCAATCCCCCTCCCCAAGAGGCTACCAACTGGACGGCACCGGGGCACCGGGCATCCAGCTCGTCCATCGCAGCCTTGTGGACCGTGCCCGCCAGCTCCAGGACGACGTACTCGATACCGGTCTCGGCCCAAAGCCGATACTGCTCCTCCGGAGAGCCCCACGGCGCCCCGCGGGCCGCAGGCAGAAAGCGTGCACTCGGTGCGACCGGGCGGCCCGTGTGCAGGTGGAGCCCACCCCAGAGCTCCGGAGCCCCGACCACGCCATCCGGGGGTACCTGCTCCTCCACCGCCGCCATGGCACGTGCGAGCATGAGCTCACGAACCCGGTAGGATTCGAGATGCAGCCCGCGGAGCAGACCGACGCTCCCTCCTCCGACGAAGAGCGCCACCCACGCGAGGGTCGCCCAGCGGCCGGCACCGCGAAGCATGCGCCCGGGCCCGAGCCATGCCATCCCGACGGCCAGCCATGGCAGCAGAGGAACGAGCAGCCGACGCTCCTGGTGAGGCCACAGACCGAGGATCACGAGGTACCCGACCACGAACAGCGGCAGCGTCCAGCCGCTCCCACCCTTCCGCGTCCCACGTACCAGTCCCGTCAGGGCGAGTCCGAGCGCCGGTAGGCCCAGAATCCAGAGGAGCGGCCCGGTCACGCCGGGCAGCATCGTGGAAAAGAGGATCGTGCCCCGTGACGCCCCGCCCGCGAGCAACCGTGCGACGGCACCCCCCGGATCGGACACGACCTGCCCGAACAGCCAGGAGCCGTACGGTCCCATGACGTCGCGTAGCGTGTCCGGCAGCGCCTCGGCGGCGGCATTCGCCCAGACAATCCACGGGAGCACGAGGAGCGCCACCACACCCAGGACGACTGCTGCGTCTCGGCGCCGGGCGCGCACGACGAGTGCGAGTCCGAGCGCCACCGCGAGGACGACCGCCACGCTCCGGACATGGAAGGCTGCAGCGATACCGACGGCCGCGAGCGAGAGCCACCGTGCACTCGATCGGCGTTCCAAGATGAGGGCGGCGCCCATCGCGGCCACGGAGGTCAGGAGGAAGAGTGGCTCGGAAAGCGCGACCATTCCGACGCGCCACATGTCCGCCGAAAGCCAGGGTACCAGAACGACCAAAGCCCACGGCGGAGCGAGCCCGACACAACGTCGCGCCACAAGCCACGTCAGCCCCGCGGTAAGCGCGAGCAGCACGACGTTGAGAAGGCTCGCCGCGGCTCCCTGTCCGGTGGCCTCGGGCCAGAGCAGCCATGAGGCGGAGAGCAGCGCGGGGTATCCGGGCGGGAACTTCGCACCCGGAGGGGAGCCGCTCACCCCGGCGTAGCGAAGGCCCTCGCCATCCGCGATCGACTTGCCCAGCAGAAGGTAGGCGCCATCGTCGTGCCAGACCCCGGGCGCTACGGGTTCCCAGAAGACGAGCCCGACCACGAGGGCCACGAGCGTCACGGCGAGGGCGGACCGACCGTCCCCGGACGCACGGAAGCCCGACGCACCCCGGGCCGCAGGGCCGGGCGGTGCGTCGGGCTTCGGGGTGCGCTCGGAACGCACGACCTAGGCCGTGAGCACCTCCCGAACGTCTTCGAGCGCATCGGCGAGCACCGACTTCTCGATCACGAGGGGGGGGGCGAACCGGATCACCTGATGGTGCGTCTCCTTGGCCAGGATCCCACGCTCCTGCAAGGCCTCGCAGAAGGGGCGGGCGGTCCCGGACGACGCCTTGATCTCCACCCCGATCATCAGGCCCTTGCCCCGTACTTCCTTGACGTGCGGGGAGTCGATCGCCCGGAGCTCGTCCATGAACCAGCTTCCGAGCTCATCGGAGCGCTCCGAGAGCTTCTCGTCCAGGATGACCCGGAGCGACGCCAGGCCCACGGCGGCACCGAGCGGGTTGCCTCCGAAGGTCGATCCGTGGTCTCCGGGATGGAAGACGTCCATGAACTCGCTGTCCGCGATGGTGGCCGAAACCGGATAGACGCCGCCGCCCAAGGCCTTGCCCACGATGAGCATGTCGGGCCGCACGTCCTCCCAGTCGCAGCAGAAGAGCCGGCCGGTGCGGCCCAGGCCGGTCTGGATCTCGTCGGCCATGAACGCGACCCCTCGCTCCCGACACATCTCGGCCGTGCACGCGAGGTAACCCTCGGGCGGGATCACGACACCACCCTCGCCCTGGATCGGCTCGACCAGGAAGCCGACCGTGTTCTCCGTGAGCGCCGCCTCGAAGGCGGCTGCGTCTCCGTAGGGCACGATCTTGAAGCCCGGCGTGAAGGGCCCGAACCCGTCGCGGTACTGATCCTCCGAGCTGAAGCCGACGATCGTCGTCGTACGGCCGTGGAAGTTGTTCTCGCAGACGATGATCTCGGCCTGGTCCTCGGGAACGCCCTTCACCTTGTATCCCCACTTCCGGACCGTCTTGATCGCGGTCTCGACCGCCTCGGCGCCCGTGTTCATCGGCAGCGCCTTGTCGAAGCCCGTGGCGTCGCACAACGCCCTCAGGAAGGGGCCCATCTGGTCGTTGTGGAATGCCCTCGAGGTCAGTGTGAGCTTGCCCATCTGTCGCTGTGCGGCCTCGAGGATCTCGGGATGGCGGTGGCCCTGGTTCAGCGCCGAATACGCGCTCAGCATGTCGAGGTACTTCCGCCCTTCGACGTCCCAGACCCAAACACCCTCGCCGCGTTCCAGCACGACGGGGAGGGGCTTGTAGTTGTGCGCGGAATATTGGTCGGCCTCGTCCAGGAAGACATCGGTCCTGGTTGCGCTCGCTTGCGTCATCGCTTCCTCACTCGCGTAACGATTCCCGGGTAGCCTGACTCGGGAGAGAGGGAGCCCCAGAGGCGGGGACTCCCGTTCTTTTCGGGATCATCGTCGATGCCGAGACGTGGGGCAAGTGTCGCGGCGGGCGCTGTCACACGCCCCCCGTTCGGGACTCGAGTCTACTCGAACTCGACGGCTGCTTGGGGGCTTTCGTCCACGAAGAAGTGGAAGACATCCGGCCTCGCGTAGTGCCCCGTCACGTCGAAGTCGAACTTCCCCCTTGGGACCTCACCCATGTCCAGCTCGGCGTGCAGAATCCCTTCGGCATCGAAGAGCGGTCCGGCCAGGCATTCGCCTGCCGGGCTGTAGACGGCCGAGCCGCCACGACACAAGACCTCGGGCCAAGCCTGCAGCTCGTCCTCGATCTCGAGATCGGGCGGGTACATCCCACGGGTCACGTACTGGTTGCAACCCAGCACGAAGCAGCGCCCCTCCAGCGCGATGTGCTGCAGCGTTCCCTGCCAGCGCTCCCGCGCATCCGCCGTGGGCGCGAGGTAGATCTCCACCCCTTTGCCGTACATCGCCATGCGCGCGAGCGGCATGTAATTCTCCCAGCAGATCAGGCCGCCCACACGACCGAAGGGGGTGTCGATCGTGGTCAGCGTGCTGCCGTCGCCTTCCCCCCAGATCAGGCGCTCCGCCGCGGTCGGCTTGAGCTTGCGATGCTTGCCGAGCAGCGTACCGTCCGGACCGAAGTAGAGGAGCGTACAAAAGAGCGTTCCTCCACTGAACGTCGTGTCACGCTCGACCACGCCCACGCACGCATGAGCCCCGGCTTCGCTCACCGCCTCCCCGATCCGTGCGACTTCGGGCCCGGGCACCGCGACCGCGCTCTCCCAGTAACGCTGCCAGGTACGTCGCCCTGCGTCGCTGCGCCCGCCGACGGCAGTCCCGAAGGCGAGCCCCCACGGATACCCACCCACGTAGGCCTCCGGAAAGACGACCAGCTCGGCTCCTTCCGAGCACGCTTCGCCCACCAGCGTACACACGCGGTCCACCGTGGCCGGCGTGTCGAAGGGCACGGGGGCGGCCTGAACGACGGCGGCTCTGACACGGTTGTCCTGGCTCACGGCGATCCTCCTACTGCTGTCGATAGATCAGCTCTGCCACGACCTCCCCCACCATCCGCAGCGTCTCCGGGCTGGTGTTGGAGGGGACGTCGTCGGGCGTATGCCAATACCCGTTTCCGGGTCCGTATTCGAAGTCGATGATGTCGATGGTCGGGATCCCGGCGTCGTTGAGCGGGAGATGATCGTCGATGACGCGCTGCGAGGCCTCCAGAGGAAAATACCTGCGGAAACCGAGCTGGTGCGCGATGGTCCAGACTCGCTGTACGACCTCGGGCGCGGCCTCCGCGGAGTACGCCTCGACCGGAAAGAGCGGGTCGGCATCACCCACCATGTCGAGCAGCACGCCGAAGAGCGGGGCCTCGTCCACCGCATGCTCGTCGGCGTAATGGCGGGCACCCAGGAACATGTCGTCCGTCGAAGGGCCGAAGTCCTCTCCGTCCACGAAGAGGAGGTCTACGCCCACCGGCGGAGCCTTCTCACGAAACAGCCGGGCGAGCTCGAGCAAGACGGCCGTACCCGAAGCACCGTCGTTGGCACCGGGGACCGGCAGCGCCCGATCTTCCGCGCTTCTCGCCCGATCGGACTGTGGCCGTGTGTCCCAATGCGTCAGCAGCAGCACGCGCCGGGTCGACTGGCTCCCGAACCGGGCCATGACGTTGGTGAGCTCGAGCTCGACGCCTTCGCGGGTCGTGTGTCGGAAGGGATCGGTCTCGACCGAGTCGGCAAGCTCCCGCAGTCGCTCGACCATCCACGCGAGCTGGGCGGCATGCCCTTCACGGCCGGGGACGCGAGGCCCGAAATCGACCTGCCTGCGGAGATCCTCGTAGGCGCGGCTTCCGTCGAAGGAGGGCCGCTCCGCCCTCGTGAAGGTCGGCGGTGCATCCTCCGTCGAGTCGCCTGCACATCCCGACAACAAGAGCATCGATCCAAGCAGGAAGCCGATTCGGTTCCTTCGCACGTCACCTCCCAGTGAGTGGCGTCCCGGCCGTCCCTCTGGCCGACCTCGGTCCGGCCGCAAAAGGTAGCCGCAACGCTTTCCCGACTACAGACGGCGCTGTTATCCTCACGCCCGGAGGCCGGCCCGCACGGTTCCTCGACCCAGCTCCTCGTAAACGCCCGGATTCCCCAGTGTTCGTCAGCAGAAGAGACTTCATCAGCAGCGCGGGAGCCACACTCGTGGGCTTCGCCGGCCTCCGTGGGGCTCTGGCGGCCCAGCCGCTCGCGGAGCAATCACCCTTCAACCGATTCGGTCCGCTCGTGCGGGACCCCAACGGGTTCCTCGACCTGCCCAAAGGCTTCGGTTATCGGGTCGTGTCGGCCAAGGGCCGAGAGATGGCCGACGGGCTGCTCGTCCCGGGACGTCCCGACGGCATGGCCGCCTTCGCCGGGGAGGACGGGCTCACGTTGCTGATCAAGAACCACGAGATGAGCCCCGACCCGGCCGACGAGGGTGCCTTCGGAAGTGACTTCGAGCGGCTGGACCGGATCGACTCCACCCGTCTCTTCGATGCGGGCACCGATGGCCGCCCCGGACTCGGCGGCACGACCTCTGTGCTCTACGATACCCGGACGGGCCGAGTGCTCGAGGAGCGTCTCTCGCTCGGCGGCACCCTCCGCAACTGCGCCGGTGGGCCCACGCCCTGGGGCACCTGGATTACCTGTGAGGAGACCGTCGAGCGGGCGGGTGGCCGGCTTTCTCAGACGCACGGCTACAACTTCGAGGTGCCTGCGCGCATGGACGACCTGCCCGTTCAAGCCGTTCCCATCCGCGATATGGGCCGTTTCAATCACGAGGCCGTCGCCGTGCTCCCGGAGTCCGGGATCGTCTACCAGACGGAGGACCGGGGAGACGGACTCGTCTACCGCTTCGTCCCCAACGTCCCGGGAGACCTCCTCGCCGGAGGACGCCTCCAGGCGCTCGCCGTGCGGGACCGACCTTCGCTCGACACGCGGAATTGGGGAGGGCTCTTTCGGCGACCTCAGGTCCGACCGGGCGGCGCCGCCCCCGTCGAGTGGATCGACCTGCACGACGTCGAGAGCCCGGAAGACGACCTGCGCTATCAGGGCCACGAGGCAGGCGCGGCGCGCTTCGCCCGCGGTGAGGGCATGTGGTACGCCGGTGATGCGGTGTTCTTCGCGTGCACGAACGGAGGCGGGGCGCGGCGCGGACAGATCTGGCGCTATAAGCCGAGCCCGGAGGAAGGCGGACCCGGCGAGTCCGATCGTCCGGGTACGCTGGAGCTGTTCCTCGAGGCGACCCGATCTTCCCTGCTCGAGAACGCCGACAACATCACGGTAGCCCCTTGGGGCGATCTCTTCGTGTGTGAGGACGGAGGCGGGACCGACTACCTCGTGGGCGTGACGCCCGAGGCGCAGCTCTACCGATTCGCGCGCAACCGTCGATCGGAGGGAGAGCTGTGTGGCTGCGTGTTCTCGCCGGACGGATCCACGCTCTTCCTCAACATGCAGATCGAAGGGCTGACCCTCGCCATCACAGGACCCTGGACTACCTAGAGAACAGAGAACGGACAGACATGCGAAAGACCCTGCTGCTACTGCTCATCGCCTGCCTCGTGCCGACCCCCGTTGCGAGCCAGGATGCCAAGGCCGGAGTCGCTGCCCACGTCGAGCAGAACACCTCGAAATACGCGGACATCGCGCTGAAGATCTGGGACCTGGCCGAGGTCGGGTATCAGGAGACGGAGAGCTCCGCCCTGCTCCAGGAGGAGCTGCGCAGCGCCGGCTTCGACGTGAAGAGCGGGGTGGCTGGCATGCCCACCGCATTCGTCGCGGAATGGGGCACCGGGGGGCCGGTGATCGGCATTCTGGCCGAGTTCGACGCACTACCCGGAATCACGAATCTGGCTACTCCCGATCGAAACCCGGATCCGCACAAACAGGCCGGTCACGCCTGCGGCCACCACCTCTTCGGCACCGGCTCGGCCGCCGCGGCGATCGCCGTCAAGGATTGGCTGGAGACCAGCGGGACCCCCGGCACGGTTCGCGTGTTCGGAACGCCCGCGGAGGAGGGCGGCGCAGGTAAGGTCTACATGGTCCGCGCAGGCCTCTTCGACGACGTGGACGTCGCGCTCGATTGGCACGCCGACGACGCGAATACGGCGAACGCCGAGTCTTCATTGGCCAACAAGTCGGCGAAGTTCCGCTTCAACGGTGTCTCCGCGCACGCGGCGAGCGCCCCGTGGAACGGGCGGTCGGCGCTCGACGGCGTCGAGGCCATGAACGACATGGTCAACATGATGCGCGAGCACGTGCCGGCCGAGTCGAGGATCCATTACGTGATCACTTCCGGCGGCTCCGCTCCGAACGTCATTCCGGACTTCGCCGAGGTCTACTACTACGTGCGTCATCCCAACCACGAGGTCGTGGCCGACCTTTTCGATCGCGTCGTGCGGGCTGCAGAGGGCGCCGCGCACGGTACCGAGACCGAGATGGCGTACGAGATCATCCACGGGATCTACGCACTCGTACCGAACGAAACGCTGGCGAGGACGATGCACGCCAACCTCACCCGGGTGGGCGGTGTGGAATACGACGCGATGGAGACCGCGTTCGCCAACGAGATTCGCAAGAGCCTGCCGGAGGACAGCCCTCCGATCCGTGAGGCGGCCGTGATCCAGCCCTTCCGCATCGTCGGGGCGGAAGGAGGATCGACCGACGTGGGTGACGTGAGCGTCGTCGTGCCGAACACAGGCCTCAATACGGCGACCTGGGTGCCCGGCACGTCGAGTCACTCCTGGCAGGCCACCGCGGCCGGAGGAACCAGCATCGGGACGAAGGGGATGATCGTGGCCGCGAAGACGCTGGCCATGACGATGGTGGACCTCTTCACCACGCCGGAGCTCGTGGCGGCCGCCAAGGCGGAGCACACGGAGCGCGTCGGTGAGGACTTCGTCTACGAGGCGCTCGTCGGCGACCGGGATCCGCCGCTCGACTATCGCGTGAATCGCTGAGGAGGGGTCGTCGTGTCGATCACCCGTCTCTCTGCCGGCCTCGCGGCAATCGTCGTGGGCCTACCCCTCGCCGGGCAGGATGGCGTCTATCCCGAGACCCGCGCCGGCACCGTCGTGGACGACTACCACGGCACCCTCGTGGCCGACCCGTACCGGTGGCTCGAGGACACGAATGCGACGGAGACGCGCGCGTGGATCGATGCACAGAACGGCGTGACCTTCGACTACCTCTCGCGTCTCTCCGACCGTGAAGCCCTCGAGGAACGTCTGACCGAGCTCTGGGACTATCCGCGCTACGGCACCCCTCGAAAGGACGGGCGGCTCTATTTCCACAGCTACAACGACGGGCTGCAGAACCAGTCGGTTGTCTACGTGCAGGAATCCCTGGACGGTGACGCCCGGATCATCCTCGATCCGAACACCCTCTCGGACGATGGTACCGTGGCTTTGAGCGGGTACGACGCCTCACCCGACGGTCGGTATCTGGCCTACGCCGTCGCCCGAGCCGGATCCGACTGGCGCGAGTTCTTCGTCCGCGACATCACCTCCGGGGAGGACCTCCCCGACCACATCGAGTGGGTGAAGTTCGGAGACATGAGCTGGACCGAGGACGCCGACGGCTTCTTCTACGGGCGCTACCCGATTCCCGAAGGCGACCGGCTCCTCGAGGAGAACCGCATCCGGACGATTCACTACCACCGCATCGGCGATCCACAGTCGTCGGATCGTCCGATCTTCTCGCTCCCGGACCGCCCCGATCTGATGACGCGCGCCAGCGTGGAGGGTGACGGTCGGTACCTCCTCCTCACGATGAACGAGGGCACCGACGAGCGAGAGCTCGTCTACTACGTGGATCTCGTGGATCCGACGAACCCGCGCCTCGACGGGCCGGTCGTGAAGCTGCTCGACGCGTACGACGCGAGCTACGAGTTGGTGGGCGTGGACGAGGGCGTCTTCTTCGTGCGAACCGACAAGGACGCGCCCAGGGAGAAGCTCGTCGCCATCGACCTCGACGATCCCGCCCCCGAGCACTGGCGAACGATCGTGCCGGAGAGCGACGCGAAGCTGGAGGCCGTGGAGCGCGTGGGCGGCCGGTTCGTGGTCACCTTCATGCGCGACGCGAGCAGCGAGCTTCGGATCTTCGACGAGAGCGGCCGAGACCTGGGCCTCGTTCCTCTACCGGGTCTCGGCACGGTCTCGGGTGTGAGCGGTGAAAAGGACGAGGCGGATTTCTTCTTCACGTTCAGCTCCTTCCTCGTGCCCGGTACCACCTACCGCTACGACCTGGACACCCGTCGGATGGAGGTCTACCGCGAGACCGAGGTCGACTTCGACCCCGAGCCGTACGAGACCCGCCAGGTCTTCTACCGCTCCAAGGACGGAACCCGCGTTCCGATGTTCGTGACGCACCGCAAGGACCTGGTCCTGGACGGCTCCAACCCCGTCTACCTCTACGGCTACGGGGGCTTCAACCTCCCGCGCCGGCCGGGGTTCAGCGTGAGCAACGCGGCCTGGCTCGAAATGGGTGGCATCTATGCCGTGGCCAACCTCAGGGGAGGTGGGGAATACGGCCGTGAGTGGCACCTGGCGGGCACCAAGGAGCGCAAGCAGAACGTCTTCGACGACTTCATCGCGGCTGCCGAGTACCTGATCTCCGAGGGCTATACGACCTCTGAGAAGCTGTCGATCGGCGGAGGCTCGAACGGGGGTCTGCTGGTGGGGGCGGTCATGACGCAGCGGCCCGACCTCTTTGCGGTGGCGCACCCGTCCGTGGGCGTCATGGACATGCTGCGATACCACGAGTTCACCATCGGCTGGGCGTGGGCTGCCGACTACGGGACCTCGGACGACCCCGAGGGCTTCGCGTATCTGAGCGCCTACTCACCGCTGCACAACCTCGCGCCCGGCGTCTGCTATCCGGCCACGCTCGTCACGACCGCGGATCACGACGACCGCGTCGTGCCCGGTCACTCCTTCAAATTCGCGGCCACCCTACAGGCGGCGCAGGGATGCGAGAACCCCACCCTGATCCGCATCGAGTCGGATGCCGGCCACGGAGCGGGGACCCCCACGTCCAAACGAATCCGCTCGGCAGCGGACGTGCTGGCGTTCCGCGCCTGGCACCTGGGCATGGTCGTTCGCGTGCTCCCCTGATCAACCGGATGGTGTCCCCCCGTGCATGATATCGCCCTCGACCTTCTGATTCTGCTGGCCGGGATCTGGCTCGTCGCGGTCACCCTTCGCCCGATCGGGCTGCCCACGATCATGGGTGAGCTGATCGTGGGTGTCCTGGTCGGTCCGGCCGTGCTGGGCCTCATCGAACCCACCGAAGCAATCACGCTGCTGGCCGAGATCGGCATCTTCTTCCTGATGTTCCACGCAGGCGTCGAGACCCAGCCGCTGGAGTTCTTCGACGCCCTGAAACGCTCGCTGGGCGTCGCCATCGTCGGCGCCATCGTGCCCTTCACAGTGAGCTTCGGTGTGGCCACGGCCTTCGGGCTCGACCCGATCGGCGCCACCTTCGTCGGGCTTACGATGACCGCGACCGCGGTCGTCATCACCCTGAAGACGCTCAAGGATCTGGGGCTCGCGAACACGCGCGTGGCCCGGATCATCGTGGCGAGCTGTGTGATCGACGATCTTCTCACCCTGGTCGTCTTCGGGTTGATCGTCGGGCTGCTGTCCGGCGGATCCTTCCAGCCGGTGGACGTCGGCCTCACGCTGCTCAAGGTGGTGGCGTTCTTCGGGTTTGCCGTCGTCTTGGGCCGTTTCGTCTATCCGCGCCTCACCCTGCCCTTCCGCACCGAGGGCGGCAAGGGCTTCACCTTCGTGCTCGTCATGGCGTTCGGCGCGGGTCTCGTCGCCGAGGCGATCGGGCTCCACATGATCCTGGGGGCCTACCTGGCCGGCCTCTTTTTCGAGGAGAAGGTGGCGCACCCGAACCTGGTCCGAGTCGTAGCCGACCGGTCCTACGGGATCGCGTATTCCTTCCTGGGCCCGATCTTCTTCATGTCGCTGGGCTTCTCCATCACCTTCGACATCAGCCCCTCGGGGGTCGGGTTCCTTCTCCTGCTGACCACGGCCGTAATCGTCGGACAGGTCCTCAGCGCGGGAGGCATGGCCCTCCGTATGGGCCTGTCGGCCCGGCAGGCGCTTACCGTGGGCGTCGGGATGTGTGGCCGGGCCGAGCTCGCGCTGATCCTCGCCTCACTGGCGCTGGCCCAGGGCGCGGTCGACCAGTCGGTGTTCTCCGTGCTGGTCTTCACCGCGTTCCTCCTGAACCTCTTCACCCCGATGGCCCTCAAGGGGTGCGCCGTGCTCCTCGAGGGCAGGACCGAGACGCTGGGTGGGTCGGTCGGCGCGCTCCTGCCGGACAAGTTCGCGGACGATCCCCTGCTGGGAATCCTCGACGGCAACCCACCTCCCTCGCTCCCGAACCTGGTCGACGCCGTCGTGGTCTACGGATACGGTCCCGGCGTCGAGTCTCTGCTCGAGGAGCTGGCTCGCCGGGGCAAAGCCTCCATCGTGATCGAGGAGGACGAAACCACGGCCCGCGAGCTTCACAAGAAGGGGCGCCGGGTGGTGTTCGCCCCCCGGTCGATCGAGGAGCTGGATCTCGGCCGTATGAAGCAGGCGCGGGCGCTCGTGCTCAACGGGAAGGACGACGACAACGCGCTCTTCGCGCTCAGTGCCAGGGAGGCGGGATTCGAGGGACCGATCGTCGCGATGATCGACGACCCCCGGCGACGTTCGCCTCTGCTGATGGCCGGTGCGGACGCCACCTTCTCGCCCACACACGTGCTCGCCGCAGCCCTCAGCTCCCGTGCCAGCACGAAGATCGGGCCGCGGATCACGGGCGTCCAACCGCTGAGCCGCCTCCTCGACGTCGTGGAGCTGCGCGTGCACGAGGGGAGCCCGCTCGCGGGTTCCTCCCTCGCATCCGTCGACCTTCGCAAGCGGACCGGTGCCAATATCGTCGGGCAGTGGACCGATTCCGCCCTTCAGCTTCCCCCCGCCCCGGACGAGATCATCGAACCCGGGACGATCCTCGTGGCGGCCGGAGCGCCCGAGAGTATCGAGAAGCTGGGTGACATGACGAGGCCGATCCGGGAGGAGGGGACGATCATCGTGGTCGGATTCGGCGACCTGGGTCGCAAGCTGGCCGAGATCCTCCGGGTCGTCGATGAAGAGGTCTGCGTCGTCGCCCCCGAGGAAGCACCCGGCGTCGACATCGTGGGCGACATCGTGGACCGGGCCACGCTCCAGCGACTCGTGATGGCGAAGGCGCGCGTGGCCGTGCTCGCCCTCGAGACGGACAGCGCTACGGTCATGGCCGCCACCGTCCTGCGTGACTTCGCACCCGAGCTTCCGATCATCGCGGGCGTCCATCGGGTCGAGAACGTCGGGCGCATCCAGCGCAGCGGCGCCGACTTCGCGCTGTCCGTGAGTCAGGTGGCCGGCCAGCTGCTCGCGCACCACGTTCTCGGCGAGACCGTATCCCTCCATCCGCGGATCAAGCTCGTGCGAGTGGGCCCCGGTCGGCTCGAAGGGCGGAACCCCCTCACCGAGCGGATCCGAGAGACCACGGGCTGTACCGTGGTCGCGGTGGCGCGCGACGGCGAGGTGATCATGGAGATCCCGAACACGTTGCGACTCGCGCCCGAGGACGTGCTCTACATCTGCGGGACGGCCGACGCGATCGCGCAATTCAACGACAAGTTCTCGATGTCGCGACTGTAGGACGGCGGCCCGGAGCCGCGTCAGCCGCCTCCGGAACCTGAAACTTGGTCGTGCGCGCGCGTACCGTCCTCGGATACACGTGCGGATGACGACGCCGGCCGTGTGACGGGAGTCGAGAGATGTCCTGCTCTGTGACACACGGTGCAGGCCCGGGCCGCTTCCATCGAGCCCTGGGCGTGCACGTGGCTGCTCGATACCCCGACGGCAGCGAGGAGAACACCGAAAACGACCAGACGCGCCGTGCGCATCCGGATCGGTCGTTCGGCCGGAGAGCAGTTGCTCACGTTCATCCTCTCGAGTACCAAGGCTGTCATGATCGATCATTGGATCCCAAGGAATTTCCGTGCCTTCGGAAGGGGGTCCAGCTCCAGGCCGAATCGCACCCCAGACCTCATCGCCAGCCTCCCTTGACACCCGACGTGCTGCGGCGCCCATTGCCATCGCCAGCCGATCACCGAACTGGAGGCATCATGTCCGAAGTCGCCGACGCAGACCCCTTACGCACTCCCCGGCACCTGTGGGCCGTGGGTATCGTGGGCTTCCTGTGGAACTCGATGGGAGCCTTCGACTACCTGATGACGAAGACCCGCAACGAGTCGTACATGAGCCGGTTCACGCCCGAGCAGCTGGAGTTCTTCTACGGCTTCCCTGCATGGGTCGTCGCGTTCTGGGCGATCGCCGTATGGGGTGGGTTGCTCGGGGCAGCTCTACTCCTGCTTCGCAAGCGCGTTGCGGTTCCGGTGCTGCTGGCGTCCTTCGTCGCGATGGTCGTCACGGCCATTCAGAACTACGTCCTGTCGAACGGCCTGGAGGTGCTGGGGACCGCGGGCGTGTTGTTCACGATCCTGATCTTTGTCGTCGCTCTGGGGCTTTGGCGGTATGCCCGAGCCATGGCACGTCGAGGTGTGCTGGCCTGAGAGCGGAATGGGGCGAACGTCCTAGAGGTGCAGGACGTTCTTCCCCTTCAGGAAGTGGTGTACGATGGGCACGGCCACCGGCCGAACACGCATTCGCGGTACGGCCAACAGCGCTGCCGTCCCATCCAGATCGCTCGGCTGATAGGGCTCGACGACGGACAGGCTCACCAGCCGTTCGAGGATCCGCTCCGCATCCCCGAGTGTGACCCGAAGCACCTCCTTCAACTCGTGAGAGGTGAGCGTGCCGTGCTCGAGGAACGCCTTCAAGGCAAACGTCTCCTCGAGGTTCAAGACCTCGAGGAATTGGGCGCTGAGAGACGCGGGGAAGCCGAGGTGTGCGATCCCGTCGGCCTCGTCGAGTGAGAGTCCGTCGAGCCAGAGCAGGAGCGCCAAAGGCACTGACCCCGAGGTCTGTCGGTAGATGCGATCGAAGTATTCCACGCGCAGGAGCTCCTGACGGGCAGCCTCCGACACGGCACGCTTCAGCTTGCGCCGAAGGATCGGGTTCGGATCGCGTGGGTTCGAGAACCGCAACGGGATACCGCTCCTCTGATGCCTCTTCCAGAGGGTCGCTTCCAGCTCGGTCCGACTCAGAGGTCCGATGGCCATGACGTCGATACCGGCAGCGACATGGGGTGACGCCACGGTGATCACCTGCCAGGCCGAGGAGGAGATCGATGCCGCCCACACGACTTCCGAAGCCGACTCGCGCATGACCGCAAGGAACCGCTCCACGAGTCCCTGACCGCCCGCCCCTCTCGTAAAGGCGTGCTCCAGTCCCTCGACGAGCACCACGGGAACTTCGTCTCCCGGCAGGAGGCGCTTCGCCGCCTCGGACAGACCCGAAAGGTTCTCACCCGGCACCTCGATTCGTGCCCGGCCGAACTGCTCGATCAGCTCCCTGCTGTTGGCGACCCGCTCCGTGATCCTGACCTGGACGACCTGCCTCTGCAGCCTGCCTGCCTGGACCGCGTTGAAGACGCTCGAGACGCCGGCCGCCGACTCCGCAACGAGGATCAACGGCCGCCGCTCTCCGTGGGCTCGGGCTGCCACGAGGATTCGGGTCACGACTTCCGATCGGCCGAGAAGGAGGTCGGGCTCACGGAGCGGCCCGAACGTGAAGAGACGCCGATAGACGAGAGGGAGCTCCTGAGCGAAGGTGCCGATCCGGCCCAACAGCTCCTGGGTGGGAGAGGCCGTCGGCGTCCCGTCCTCCATTGCAGGAGGCTCGAGCATCCGGAACGCGCCCCGCACGAACCTCCTGCCCCGTGCCGCGCGAGCGACGAACCGGCCATACTCGGTGGCCAGGCGTCTCCACACCCGCCGGGCGGCCTCCCGGGCCGCTTGTCTGGCGTCCGACTTCAGTCCGGCGAGCTGCTCACCCACCCCACTGCTCACCACGGCTCTCGGCGCCAGCATGAGCCAGCCTACCTCCATCAGGTCACAAACCCGCTGCTCGAGCTCGCCCATCCACAGCTCGCTTCGTACCTCCTCCGTTACGTCGGCTGCCCGGCGAAGCGTGTCGGGAATCATCGCCGCCAGCTCCTCGAGCGTACCCTCTTCCGCCTCCAAGGCCTCCCTCATGGCCATCAGGCCCGACTCGATGATGCTCGGGACCGTCTCGGCCTTGGCGCGCACCTGCCCGACCGTCTCGATGAATGGCGTCGTCGCCCGGCCGAGCTTCTCGACCAAGAGCGCATCGAAGCACTGAGACACGACCCGACGGAACTCGAACTGAACCGTGCTGCCGTCGGGATCGGGGACGTCCGCTTCCGCGAGGGGATGCACGGTGAACGACTCCGGCTGGCTTCCCTGCAATCGCAAGATCGCTTCCGCGAGGCGCTCACCGGTCGAAACCGGCCCGTCGGGTGCGGCGGAAAACGTCCTGAGGCGGCTCAGGAACTCGGTCTGGATCCGCTCCACGCAAACCCGGTCGTGCTCCGTCAGCGCTCGCAGCTCGACAAGGACGTCCGCAGCATCGGCCAGGTGAGCCCCGATCCTGTCGGCCTCGGATCGAAGCCAGACCGCAGCGTCCTGAATCCCTTTTCGAAGGCCGTCAACCGCCTCTTGAAGCTGGTCGACGTGGCGGTGACCGCGTTGATACAGCTCCGCACGGAAGTGGACCAGGTGGATCTCCAGCTGGAGGCGCGATACGGATTCGCGGCACCACGATTCCCAAGGCCACTTCTCCTCACTTCCGGACCATCCCATTCGGTCGGCCGGGACTCGACGCTTTCTGATCCGCATCTTCCCCGCTGCCGCACGAGCGAGGTCCTCTTCGAGCTCGGCATCGGCTCGTTCGATCGCCTCCGCCAGCGCCTCTCGGAAAGGGACCCATTCGGCCTGGGTAATACGCCTCAGCGACTCGGTCAGCGCCTTCGTGGCCTCCGGCAGGAAGCCTTCGCTCGTGCCTCCCCGGTCGACCTCCTCCAGCTCGACAGTGTCCGAGCGCTCGGGGCCCTCCGACAGCAGGGCCTTCCACCAGCCCCTGGCGGCCTGTTCCACGAAGTGGGTCCACTGTCCCAGGCGCGCTGCTCGTCGAGCGAGCTCGGGCACGACGACGGCCGGCACCCGAACCTCCACGTGGTAGCGGAGGAGTTGCCGGTACACCTCGGGATCTATCCCCTCGGCCGCTGAAGCTTCGCGGACGACCCGGTCCAGCTCCCGCTCGAACCGCTTCCATGCCACGTCGAGGGCATGCCCGAAGTCGAGGCGCTGCATCGTCGACGCCAGCGGACCGAACGCCCGGTCGGCACAGGCGACCTCGTAGCGCAGGTCCTCGGGATCGAGCGGGCGCAGAGGTCCACCGGACTCGAGCCCCTCCTCCAGGATGCCCTGATGGGCTTCGAGCGCGTCCGAGACACCTGCCGACAGCTCAGTTGCCACAGTGTCGACTGTGTTCCCAAGGCGGGCGAGCGCGGCCTCGACTCGGTCTGTCATTCGAGACGCTCCCACGCGTGATCGGATGGACCGGGCTCCGCGTCGCCCCGACTGGACCCATCTCCGAACCGATAATCCTCGGCGATCAGGCCGGCATCCCGGAATGCGGCTCGCGCCCGCTCGGTGACGTCACTCTGGAAGAGAAACTCCAATCGCGGATCGAGTACGTAGGCTTTGACACGAACGTGGAGAAGGAAGGTCTCCTTGAACTCGTCCTTCACGAGCACGACCACGGGCTTCCTCAGGTACACGTACTCGGAGCTGACTGCGGCCTCGCGAGCGAGCGCCTTCGCCTTCGCCTCGTCGACATCCCCTGGAAGGTAGAGGTCTGTGACGACCTGACAGTTGAGCTCACCTGCGTTCGCATTGGCCACTTGGTGATCTACGAGCTGAGCGTTCGGCACGGTCACGAGGTTGTCGTCGGGCGTGACGATCTTGGTGGACCGCAGGCCGATGGAGACGACCTCGCCGTAGGTTCCTCCCACCGAAACCTTGTCTCCGACCTGGAACGGCTGGTCGAAGATCACGATCAGGCCCCCGAACACGTTCTTCAGTATGTCCTGAGCCGCGAAACCCACCGCGACGCCGATCGCCGCACCTGCCGCCACCAACCCCTGTGCGTCTACTCCCAGAACGACCCCGATGACGAAGTAGATCGCCACCACCCAGAAGAGAATCCGGACGATCGGCACCAGGCGCTTCAGCAGCAGGCGCCTCGTCGCCGTTCGCTCTGCGAGAACCTCGACGGATCTCGTGACCACACGGATGATGAACCCGAACACCAGAAGGACGAAGAGCCCCACGGCGAGCCGGACTCCCCAGTTGCGGGCTTCCGCACCGGCCTCTCGAAGAACCCCGCCCGGGGCATCCGCCCCGGTCGACGCCGAGTCGACGGGACCCTGCTCGAGCTGCAGCGCCCGCAGCTCCTCGACCTCACGGCTCAGGCGTTCGATGGCCACCAGCACCGGGTCGAGCGAATCGGCGGGGGCGGCCAGGGAGTCGGCCGCGATCGAATCGGCGCGGGTCGAGTCCGGCGCGACCGAGGGCGGCGGAGATCCTTCGCCACTCGCCGCCGAGTCGATCGCCAGACCCACCTCGATCTCCGGTGGCGGGAGTGTGTCCCCCGGCATCGAAAGCTCGGCCGTCTCGTCACCGGGACCTACACACCCGACCGCCGCGAGCGCGAGCAGCCCGATGAGGATCACCCTCGATGTGGGGGGTCGTAGCTTCGACAAAGCGGGTTTCGGGGTCGGGGTCTCTGTGGCATCGCGGCGGGTCGAACAACGAGAAGTTGGGACACCGCCGAGTGCCCCGCCAGATACAGTTTTCCTTCGGCGTCGGGATGGGTATCCTCTAACCGGAAACCGTTTCGGGAGACCCGATGTCACCTTTGCAAGATCCGCTTGGGCAAGCGCTCGCGTGGCGTGAGGAGGGCCTTCAGGTCGTGCTGGCCACCGTGGTCCGGACCTGGGGATCCGCGCCGCGACAAGCCGGCGCCCAAATGTGCATCAACGAGCGGGGTCAGGTCGTGGGCTCGGTCTCCGGCGGTTGCGTGGAGGGTGCCGTGATTCAGGAGGCCGAGACGCTCATGCAGGAGGGTCGGCCGAAACGTCTGCGCTTTGGCGTGTCGGACGAGGAGGCGTGGGAAGTGGGTCTGGCTTGTGGAGGCACCGTGGAGATCTTCGTCGAGCGCGTCGATTGAAGTCCGAAACCCTGAGGTCGCTCGCCTCTGAACGAGGTCGGGGAGAGGCTCGAGTCCTCGTGACCGACCTGGACACGGGCGAGCAGCACCTGATCGAAGGCGACTCGCTCGAAGCTCGATCGGATCTTCCTCTGCCCGATGAGGTCCTCGCACGCATCGGCGAGGCGATCCGGTTCGACCGCTCGGAGGTCGTCGAGCACGAAGGTCGCGAGTACTTCGTCAACGTCTTCAATCCCCCTCCACGGCTGATCGTCGTCGGCGCGGTTCACATCGCCCAGCCCCTGGCGACGATGGCGGACCAAGCCGGGTTCGGTGTCGCCGTGGTCGACCCCCGCGAGGCGTTCGCGACCGAGGAACGCTTTCCCGGCGTCGAGGTGATCCGGGCCTGGCCCGAGGAGGGGCTCGCGGCGCTCGGGATCGACCACCGAACGGCCGTCGTGACCGTGACGCACGATCCCAAGCTGGACGACCCTGCCCTGCACGCCGCGCTCGCGAGTCCCGCGTTCTACGTCGGAGCGCTGGGAAGTCGTCGGACGCATGCGAAGCGGGTCGCGCGACTCGAGGAGGCGGGCCTGACGGGCGACGTGATCGACCGTATCCATGCCCCGGTCGGGCTCTCGATCGGAGCGAAGACCCCGGGTGAGATCGCGGCTTCCGTCCTGGCGGAGGTCATTCGCGTGATGCGAGTGGGCGACACGTGACGCCACGGACCGTCGCCGTCATTCTGGCGGCAGGAACATCGTCCCGCATGGAGGGAAGTCAGAAGCTCGTGGAGGCGCTGGCCGGTGAGCCGATCCTCTCCCGGGTGGCGTGGGCCGGCCTCGAGTCGAAGGCGGAGAGCGTGACCGTCGTCCTCGGTCACGACTCGGCCCTCGTCCGAGAAGTCGTGCCCGACGGCGTCCACATCCTGGTGAACGCGGACTATCGGTCGGGACTCGCCTCCTCTCTCCGCGTGGGTCTGGCCTCGCTCGAGCCCGCGACCGAGGCCGCGGTCGTGCTGCTCGGTGACATGCCGTTCGTGCGAAGCGACCATATCGACGCCCTGATCGACCATTGGCGACCCGGCACCATCTGTGTCGCCTGTCACCGAAGCCAGCGAGGCAATCCGGTGCTCTGGCCGTCGGAGCTCTTCGACGAGATGATGGGTCTGGCCGGGGATCGCGGCGCACGCAGCCTCATGGCCGCCCATCCCGAGATGGTGCTCGAGGTCCAGATGGACGAGGCCGTCACGTTCGACGTCGATTCGCCGGCCGACCTCGAGCGAGCGCGTCACCTGGTTTAAGGTCAAGGATGGCAAATCTCACGATTCACGAACGATTCGAGTTGGACGCTCCGCCCGAAACGGTATGGACACATCTGGTCGACCCGGAGCGGATCGTCGTGTGTCTGCCCGGTGCCGAGCTGCTGGGCCAGGACGACGAACGCACGTACGAGGGCACCATCAAGGTCAGCGTCGGCGCGATTACGGTCGGCTACCGGGGCAAGGTCGTCTTCGAAGAGATCGACGCGGACGAGCGATTCGTGCGGATCAAGGGGCGCGGCCGTGAGAAGGCCGGGTCCGGGACCGCCATGTTGACGATGGAGAGCCGCGTGAGCGCGCTCGAGGGTGGTCGGAGCGAAGTGACCGTCGATGCCGAGGTGAAGCTCGCGGGCAAGATCGTCCGGTTCGGGCGGGGCATGATCGAGACGATCTCCACGGAGATCTTCAGCGAGTTCACGAGCCGCCTACAGGCGCTTCTGGCAGAGGACACGGCATCGAGCGCGGGGGAGGCCGGGAGTGCCCCGGAGACGGCACCCGCGCAGGCCGGCGAGCCCGCCGAATCCCTGGCGCTCATCCCGCTGCTCTTCCGAGCCATGAAACGGTGGCTTGCGGGGATCTTCGGGCGCGCCTAACGCGGAATGGCTGCTCCCGAAAGCGTCTGCGCCAACGCCTCCAGACTCTCGAGATTGTGGACGGGCAGGTGCGCGTCGACGTGTGGAAGCATGGCCCGAATCCCTCGGGCTTCGGGCTCGAACTCGCTGTAACGCAGGAGCGGGTTCAGCCAGAGGACGCGGCGGGTCGACCGCTTGAGTCGCGCCATCTCTGCCCCCAACAGCTCGGGATCGTCCCGATCCAGGCCGTCACTGATGACCAGCACCACGGCACCCTGAGAGAGCACCCTGCGTGCCCAGTGGAGATTGAAATCGCGAAGCGACCGACCGATCCGCGTGCCGCCACTCCAATCCCGCACCCGGGAGCCCAGGTCGGCCAAGGCCTCGTCCGGGTCACGGTACCGGAGGTAGCGCGTCGCGTTCGTGAGGCGCGTGCCGAAAAGAAAGGTGTGGACACGGTCGCGCGCTCCCGTGAGCGCATGGACGAAGCGCAGGAGCATTCGCGTGTATCCGGCCATCGAGCCCGAGATGTCACACAGCACGACGAGCGCGGGGGGCCGCTCTCGCGGCTCACGCCAATGGAGTCCGATGTGGGATCCCCCCGTTCGAAGCGTCGCGCGGATCGTCCGCCGGAGGTCGACCGTGCCGCTCCGGACCGCGGGTCGCCAGCGCCGCGTGCGGATCGGACGGACAGGAAGCCGCATGCGCTCGATCGCTCGCTCGGCTTCTCGCAGCTCGCTCGCCGACATCTGTTCGAAGTCCCGCTCCCGCAGGACCTCTGAGCTCGAGTGGGTGAGCCGCACGACCTCGGCCTCGATGGGGTCCTCCCGCCGCTCTGCGACCTCGGCGTCCATCGCGTCCAAGACCCGACGGCTCGTCTTCGGACGTGGCCGGCCTTCGATCAACCGACTGGAAGCGAGCAGCTCCTCGAGCACCCGATTCACCGGTCGGTCCGGATCCCGCCAGAAGAGCCGGAAGGCCTCTTGGAACACCTCCCGGTCTTCGGCCTGCTTGACCCATGAGGCGTGCAGCGCCCAGTAGAACTCGTCCCGGCGCGTGACGTCCACGGCTTCGAGCGCTTGGAGACCACCCACGATCTGCCCCGGTCCCAGCTTCAGGCCGGCCCCCCGGAGCAGCCGACCGAAACGCGTGACGCGCCGCCCCAGGCCCTCGGCGAGCGTGGCTCGCGTGCCCCCCGACCCGAGGTCAGTCAAGCGAAGCCGCGGCGAGCTCCTGTTCGACCCGACCGAGCAGCTCCGCCGCCGTCTCGCCTCGGACCCGCGAAACGTCGTCTTCGTACTTCAGCAGGATGCCGAGAGTCTCGTCGACCGTAGCCGGATCGAGTCCGTCCTTGCCCAATGCCATCAGCGCGCGCGTCCAGTCGATCGATTCGGCGACCCCGGGGACCTTGAAGAGCTCGATGTCCCTCAGGCTCTGCACGAACGCGACGACGCGAGCCAGGAGCCGCTTTGGGGAATCCGGCACTCGGACCCCGACGATCTGCATCTCCCGCTCGGCATCCGGATAGTCCAGCCAGTGGTAGAAGCACCTGCGGCGCAGGGCATCGTGGATCTCACGCGTCCGGTTCGAGGTGATGACGACGATGGGCGGATGCTCGGCCCGGATCGTTCCGATCTCCGGTACCGTGATCTGGAAATCGGACAGGAGCTCGAGCAGGAATGCCTCGAAGGGCTCGTCGGCACGGTCGAGCTCGTCGATGAGCAACACGGGAGGCCTTCCCTCACGAGACTCCAGCGCCTCGAGGAGGGGTCGCCGAAGCAGGAACGACTCGCTGAAGAGGTCCGCCTCGAGGCGGGAGCGATCGGTCTCCCCCGCCGCCTCGGCAATCCGGATCTCGACCATCTGGCGCGCGTAGTCCCACTCGTAGACCGCCGTCGCCACATCGAGCCCTTCGTAGCACTGCAGCCGAATGAGCCGCCGCCCGAGCCCGCCGGCCAGGACCTTCCCGACTTCGGTCTTTCCCACGCCCGCCTCACCCTCGAGCAGCAGCGGTCGCTGGAGCGTGAGCGCCAGATGCACGGCCGTCGCGAGCGATCGATCGGCGACGTAGTCCTGGGAGGCGAGCAGCTCCCGGACGCCCTCGACCGAGCCCGGAAGGTCCTCCGTGTCGGCTTCTCCGCTCACGTGCGCTCCAACACCCGAATCAGGCGCAGGCCTCCACGGCCCGCTTGGCCATCACGCCCACCAGATGGGCCCGGTACGCCGCTCCCGCATCCGGATCCGAGAGCATCTGGTCGGCACCGACCCCGAGCCCGTCGAGCGCGGCCGACGAGAAGTCACCGTTCAGCGCCTCCTCGAAGCCGGTCGCCCGAAAGACGTTCGAGGCTGCTCCGGTAACGGCCACCCGGACGCCGCCCGACCCGCGGGCCACGAAGACCCCCGCGATGGCGTACTTCGAGGCCGGATTCGCGAACTTCGCGTACGCCGCGGCCTCCGGCACCGGGAACCGGACCGCCGTGATGATCTCGTCCTCTTCCAGGGGTGTCTGGAACATCCCCTGGAAGAAGTCCTCGGCGGCGATTTCCCGACGGTCCGTCACCACGGTCGCTCCCAGCGCCACGAGGGCTGCGGGATAGTCGGCCGCCGGGTCCGCATGGGCTACGGAGCCCCCGAGCGTCCCGCGATTGCGGACCTGCGGGTCTCCGATGTGCTCGGCGAGGTCGGCCAGCGCGGGAATGGCATCCCGGACCTCCGCCGACGACGCGACCTCCGCGTGGGTCGTGCCCGCACCCACCGTGAGCGTCCCACCCTCCTGTGAGATTCCCTGCAGCTCGGCGATCCCGGCCAGGGAGACGACATTGGTCGGCGCTGCCATCTCGAGCTTGAGGATCGGGATCAGGCTCTGGCCGCCGGACATGTACTTGCCGCCCTCGGCCGCCCTGAGCTGCTCCTGCGCTTCCGCCAAAGAAACGGGGCGGTGAAAGGTGAAGTTCTCCATTTCTCCTCCCCTACGCCTGTGCGTCCTGAATGGCCTGCCACACGCGCTCCGGTGTGGCGGGCATGTCCATGTGCTCGATCCCGAAGGGCGAGAGCGCGTCGATGACGGCATTCATCACTGCCGCCGGAACACCGATCGCACCCACCTCGCCGACGCCCTTCACGCCGAGCGGATTGTGCGTGCAATTCGTGGTATGACGTCCCGTCTTGAAGAACGGGAAGTCGGCCGCCCGGGGCATCGTGTAGTTCATGTAGGAGCCAGTCACGAGCTGTCCCGCGTCGTCGTATTTGCACTGCTCCAACAGCGCCTGTCCGATGCCTTGGGCCAGCCCGCCGTGCATCTGTCCGTCCACGATCATGGGGTTGATCACCCGACCCACGTCGTCCGCGCATGAGACGTCGACGAGCTCCACCACGCCGGTGGCCGGGTCGATCTCCAGCTCGACCACGTGGGCGCCCGCAGGGAAGGTGAAGTTCTTGGGATCGTAGAAGGCCGTCTCTTCGAGACCCGGCTCGAGATCCGCCGGGTAGTTGTGAGGCACGTAGGCCGCCAGCGCGACCTCGCCCAGCGCCGTCGAGCGGTCCGTGCCCGCGACCGTGAAGCTTCCGTCCTCGAAGACGACGTCTTCCTCGGCGGCCTCCATGAGATGGGCTGCGATCTTCTTGCCCTTGTCGATGATCTTCTCGACGGCCAGGTAGATCGCCGAGCCCCCGACGGCCAGCGAGCGCGATCCGTACGTACCCATGCCGAACGGAACCTGGGCCGTGTCGCCGTGGACGATCTCCACCTGGTCGGCTCCGATACCCAGCTGGTCGGAGACGAGCTGGGCGAAGGTCGTCTCGTGACCCTGCCCGTGGCTGTGGGCGCCGGTGAAGACCGTCACGCTGCCGGTCGGATGCACGCGCACCTGACCGACCTCGAAGAGTCCGGCCCGGGCGCCGAGCGCCCCCGCGACGGCCGAGGGTGCGATCCCGCAAGCCTCCACGAAGGTCGAGAGGCCGATTCCACGGAGCTTGCCGCGGCTCTCCGCCTCGGCCTTCCGGGCGGCGAAGCCCGCGTAGTCGCTGAGCTCGAGTGCCGTGTCGAGCGTGCGTTCGTAGTCCCCGATGTCGTACTCGAGCGCCACCGGCGTCTGATACGGGAACTGATCGGGCTTGATGAAGTTCTTGCGCCGGATCTCGACCGGGTCGATGCCGAGCTCACGCGCCGCCTTGTC
>JBDHII010000158.1:0-2020 GCA_039587515.1 Gemmatimonadota bacterium | reverse complement strand
TGTACGAGATGCTGGCGGGCGACCCGCCGCACACGGGCCCGACCGCGCAGTCGATCCTCATGCGGATCCTCACCGAGGATCCGAGGCCGATCGGCGAGATCAGGCACGCGGTGCCCCGGCACCTCGCCGCCGTACTCGACAAGGCGCTCGAGAAGCTACCGGCCGACAGGTTCAAGAGCGCGGAAGAGTTCAAGCGAGCGCTCACGGACGACGGCTTCACGTACGAGCGGAAGACCCGGGCGCAGGTCTCTCCTCTGCCGCCGCCACCCCCGCAGCCGACCGGTCCGTCCTGGGGGGCCGACTTCAGGACGCGCGTGTTGGTCGGCACGAACCTGCTCTTCCTTTTGGGGATGGGTTGGGCGCTGACGCGAAGCGGCCCGAGTGGCGTATCGACCGACGCCCTTCCTCTCCATCGATACGCGATCGACCAGCCGGGGGCCGGAGCCAACGGTCACGCCGTCTCCGTGGCGGGTGACGTCGTCCATGCCTTCGAGAACTCGGAGGGCTCCGGCCTCGCCCTGATCCGAGCCGGATCGCTGGAGCAGGAAGTGATCCCGGGAACGGAGGGGGCCGAGGGTCCCACCTTCTCTCCGGACGGGGAGTGGGTGGCCTTCGACGTTGAAGGAGGGGACCTCAAGAAGGTCCAGGTCGGAGGCGGCCCCGTGATCACGGTCGTTCGCGAGGAGGCACCCTGGGGAGATCCCTTCGATCCCCATTGGGGTGACAACGGAATGATCGCGTTCATGGGACAGGACGGAATCTACCTCGTTCCCGAGGTCGGTGGCGAGCCGGAGCGCGTGGTGGAAGGCCCGCCGCCCGGAATCTTCAATCCACACCTTCTTCCGGGCGGTCGAGCTCTCCTCCACTCCGCCGGTGGTTTCATGAACACGAGGACCGTCGTGTTGAATCTGGAGACCGGAGACACGGCCACGGTCGTGCCGGAGGGAGGCCACCCCCTGTGGTCTCCGACAGGACACATCCTGACCGCTCACGAGAGTGGGGCCGTCTTCGCCACGCCTTTCGACCTCGGCCGACTCGGGGTCACGGGGCCGTCCGTCCCGGTGCTCGAATCCGTCCAGACCCTCGGAGCCGGTTTCTTGGCGAACTACTCCCTCTCCCCGAGCGGATCATTGTCCTACGTGACGGGTTCGGCCGTCGCCGCCGGAGCGCTCTTCACCATCAACTGGCGCGACCGCGAGGGGAACGTGACACGGATCCCGCTCGACCCGGTCGACCACGAGGACGCACGAGTTTCGCCGGACGGTCGCTACATCGCCTACGTAGCAAACGACGACGTCTTCGTCTACGACACCGAGCTCGGGACCAACGCGCCACTCACCTTCGAGGGCGAGAACCATCACAACCCCGCCTGGTCGCCGGACGGAACCCAAGTCGTCTTCGCCTCGATCCGGGAGGGTTCGGAGGGCATCGATCTCTATATCAAGAACGTGGACGGGCGGTCCCCCGCCGAGCGGTTGGGTGGTACGGAATGGCAGGACTACCCTGGCGTCTGGCTCGAAGACGGCACGATCGTCTTCTACGCCACCGGAAATCCCGACCGCAGCAACGACATCTACCGCATGCCCGCCGACGGCTCCGGCGAAGCCGAAGCGCTGCTTCAGGCAGACTGGGGGGAGCTGGTTCCCACGGTCTCGCCCGACGGGCGGTGGATCGCCTACCGCTCCAACGAGGACGGATCCTTCCAGGTCTACGTCCGGACCTGGCCCGATCTGGCGGGCCAATGGATCGTCTCAGACCCGGACGCGGGCGCAGTCGGGAACGCGACGCCCATTTGGTCGCCCGACGGGAGCTCCATCATCTACTGGCAGTTCGGCAACATCGTCGAGGCTACCATCGGGACAGAGCCGAGCTTCCACGTCCTCTCCCGGGAGAACCTCTCCAGCACCTATGTCGGTCAGCCCGAGGACATCCACCCCGACGGTGAGCGGCTGCTCGTCCTGACACAGGGCGACGTCGGCCAGGGCGGGGCCGAGCAGGCCACACCCACCCTCGTCGTCGT
>JBDHII010000082.1:0-9942 GCA_039587515.1 Gemmatimonadota bacterium | reverse complement strand
TCCGTCGACGAGGCGCACCCCGATCCCGACACTGTCCCCCACCCAGAAGACCGAGGGCTCGATGATCGCGTCCACGCCGAGCTCGGCCGCGATCTCCGGAATGGTCATCTCGGTGTCCCGGTACCGCATCATCGACTGCAGCCCGCCGATGAGGCGCACGCCCGCCTGCCCCAGCTCGGTAACCAGCGCGACGTACATCCCCTGAACGAGCGGGTCGCGCTCCGCATCCACCCCGAGAGACATCGGGGGCAGCACGGCGACGCGTTGGATGCCGGGGCTCTCCCGCTCCCCCATGCCCCACCAGCCGAGGGACACGGCGATGATCGCCGTCGCGAGCACGCCGGTCAGCACCGCACTCCGCGATCCCCACCACGGCCGCGCCGCCGACCGACGTGCCCCGCTTCGATCGAGGCTCCCCCCCTGCACGGCCGTGATGAACGCCTCGACGGAAGCGAAGCGGTCCGCCGCGTCGATGGCCAAGGCCCGCTGGACGGCGGCCTCGAGGGCCGCCGAGACCGTCTCCCGGATGACGCTGAGGCTCGGCACCCGGCCCTCCAGCTTGCGCGCCATGAGCCCTCTCGGGCTGGTGCTCATGAAGGGCGGATCGCCACCCAACATCTCGAAGAGCATGCAGGCGAGCGCATACTGGTCGCTGCCTGCCACCGGTGGCCTGCTCCGGGCTCATGTAGACCGGAGTCCCGAGCGCGAGACCGGTCTTGGTCAGGCGCACGTCGTCGGAGCCGCCCACGGCTTTCGCGACGCCGAAGTCGGCCAGGACGGCCCGCCCCCCCATGAGCATCACGTTCTCGGGCTTCACGTCCCGGTGCACCACGCCGTGCGCGTGCGCGTGAGCGAGGGCCTCGGCCACGTCCACCGCGATCTGGACCGCCTCCTCCACGGGCAGCTGCCGCTCCCGATCGAGCCGATCGCGTAGGCTCTCGCCTTCCACGAAAGGCATCGCATAGAAGAGGAGCCCATCTACATCGCCCGAGTCGAAGAGCGGGAGGATGTGGGGGTGCGCCAGGTTGGCCGTCGTCTGGATTTCCTTCAGAAAACGCGCCGCACCGACGACGGCCGCCAGCTCGGGCTTGAGCACCTTCAGCGCGACCCTGCGGTGGTGCTTCACATCGTCGGCGAGGTAGACGTTGGCCATGCCGCCCTCACCGATCTCTCGCGCGATCCGGTAGCGACCGTCGAGGGCCGAGTTCAAGCGGGCAAGGGCGTCATCCGACATGATGCCCCAAGATCCGGCGCATCGGATGGCGGGCGCAAGTCGCCCCGACGGCCGGAAACGAGGCGCGCGTATCGCCCGCGGTGCAGGCACCAGGTTGCGGACCGCCACGTGTGCGTGGGATGTTGGCTCCGACTCTCGACGCCGTGCTTCTGAGACCCGATCGATGTCCGACCCCGTCACCAGACTCAATGCCGCCCTGGAAGAGCGGTACCGGATCGTCCGCGAGGTGGGTGCTGGGGGGATGGCGACCGTCTATCTCGCCGACGACCTGAAGCACGAGCGCCGCGTGGCGCTCAAGGTCTTCAGGCCGGATCTCTCCTCGGTGCTGGGTGCCGACCGCTTCCTCACGGAGATCCGGACCACCGCCAATCTCCATCACCCGAACATCCTGCCCCTTTTCGACTCGGGCGAGGCGGACGGGCTGCTCTTCTACGTGATGCCGTACGTGGACGGCGACTCGCTGCGCGACCGGTTGGACCGCGAGGGGCGCCTGGAGCTCGACGAGGCGCTGCGCATCGCGTCGGACGTCGCCGAGGCGATCCAGGCCGCCCACGAGCAGGGCGTCATCCACCGAGACATCAAGCCCGCCAACGTGATGCTCAGCCGTGGCCGCGCGCTGGTCACCGACTTCGGGATCGCTCGTGCCGCCGAGCTTTCGGAGAGTCGGAGGCTCACGCAGACGGGCTCTTCGATCGGCACGGCCGGTTACATGAGTCCGGAGCAGGCCGCCGGAAGCGACGACGTCGATCACCGCGCGGACATCTACAGCCTCGCCTGCATGGTGTTCGAGATGCTGGCGGGTGAGCCGCCCTACGCCGCCCCGACCGTGATCGCGATGCTCGCCAAGCAGGTCACCGAGCCGGTGCCGTCCGTCTCCCGTCTCAGGCCCAACGTACCCTCTTCCCTCGAGCGCGCGCTTCGCCTGGCCCTGGAGAAAGAGCCCTCGGCCCGTTTCGACAGCGCGGTCGCCTTTGCCAAAGCGCTCGTCGCGGCCGAAGGCGGCCCGGTGGCGGAGGCCGCGCCGCAGGAACGCACCGTAGTCGTGCTTCCCTTCGTCAACCGCAGCGGCAGCGAGGACAACGAGTACTTCAGCGACGGATTGACCGAGGAGGTCATCTCGGACCTGGCCGGGCTCTCCCACCTCCGGGTCATCTCCCGCAATTCAGCCATGGCCCTGAAGGGCACCCGGAAGGACACTGCCACGCTCGCCAGAGAGCTCGGAGTCACCCATCTCGTGACGGGCTCGGTGCGTCGCGCGGGAGACGCACTACGCGTGACGGCCGAGCTCGTCGAGGCCCGGTCGGACACGCCGCTCTGGAGTGACAAGTTCTCCGGCACGGTCGAGGACGTCTTCGGCATCCAGGAGGAGATCTCGAAGCAGATCGTATCCGCGCTGGAGCTGAAGCTCTCCAGAACCGAAGAGCGAAAGGTCACCGAGCGTCCGATCGACGACGTGGTGGCTTACGACTGCTATCTGCGCGCTCGCCGCGACATGTATCTGTGGACGCCCGAGGCCCAGCGCCGCGCCCTTCGTTTCGTCGACCAGGCGTCGGAGATCGTCGGAGAGTCCGCGCAGCTGCTCGCGACCGCCGGGTTGATCCACTGGAGCATGGTCAACACGAACATGGTGGCTGCCGAGGTGGGACTCGCGATGAGCGAGGAGCTGGCCGGCCGCGCACTCTCGCTCGACCGCGACCACGGGCTCGCGATCCTGGTTCGGGGTCTGTGCGCCGGACTGGCCGGGCGCCGAGCCGACGCGCTCGTGGACGTCTACCGGGCAGCGGAGCTTCTGCCCGACGACCCGGTCGTGCTCACCGAGCTCGGCCGCTTCTCGAATTCTTCGGGGCTGCGCCACCACTGGAAGTACGTCGAGCACATCTCGAGCACCGATCCCCTGAATCCCCTGTCGGCCCTCGTGGTCAGCTCGTACCGCTGGCTCAACGGACCCCGTGAGGAAGCGGCGCCTCCCTCTCGGCGCGCGATCGAGCTCCTGCCACCGAATGTGGCGTCGATGCTCCACGTCATCGCGGGAGCTCAGATCGCCGAGGCGGGGTTTCGCGACGAGGCCATCGAGATTCTCCTGGGCGCGGCAGACAAGCTGGAGAATCCGGCGGAGCGGACGCTGGCCGCCTTCTCCGCACACGCGCTTCGGGGCGACCGGAGCGGCGCGCTCGCCCATGCCACCCCTGCGCTCGAAGAGGCGATCACCAACGAGTTCTCGGCGCGCATCGCGGCCGACGGCTTCGCCCTGCTGGGACTCGAGGACGAGGCCATGCGTTGGCTGCGGCGGTCGGTCGAGATGGGCTACCTGCACTGGCCCAACCTGGCCGAGGGCGCGGTCTTTCTCGAGGGCCTTCGCGGATCGTCCGCGTTCCAGGCGCTCCTCGACGAGGTGAAGCCGCGCTGGGAGGCGCTGATCGCGTGGGAGGAGACGCTGAACGCTCGGAGCGTGCCTGCGGCCTGACCGCCGCTTGCCGGAATCGTCCGAAAAGGCTCGGTCACGCGGGAGGCAGCAACCGAAAAACATTGTTCAGTTGGTCTGGCCTCGACATTTTGCTCACGAGACTCAGCCTCACCGTGCAGGGGAGCATCAGAGGTGGCAGACCGAGCAGGGCATCCGGGATCGGGCCCTGGCACGACCCGTGCCGGGTTCACCCTCATCGAGCTGCTGGTCGTGGCCGTGATCATCTCGATCCTCACCAGCATCGCCCTCACGAATTTCCATTCGATCCGGGTCAAGGCGCACCTGAAGTCGGTGGTCGCCGATGCACGCATCCTCTACACGGGCTTTCAGGAGTTCCACGCGCTCAACTACATGTACCCGAACGCGACCTCCCCGCCGAACTTCAACACGGCGACGTTCGAGCCCATGCGGAGCATGGGGGTGTACCAGGGCAACATGCAGGACAGGCTTCTGAACCGTCGGGCCGACGCCTACGACTCACCGGACGATATCGCGCCCAACCAGGAGTTCTGGGTGCAGTTCACGCTCCGCATCGACCCCACGTATCAGATCGTGTGCGCGAGCTCGGACGATGCGCCGCTGTCGGGCGGCTCGTGGCTCGAAGGCGTCTACGTCTACCAGAACGGGGCGCTGGTCGAGGGGCCCGGAACGTAGCCCGGGGCAGGACCCGCCGCGTGGGTGGCTCCTTGCTCAGGATCACTGCCGCCCTGCATGTTGCTGCTGCATCTCGTGCGTGCCCGATCGGCATCACCTCGATCTCATCGACTGGAACAGGCTCAAATTGACTCAAGCAACCGGCTTTCCCGCTCCCTACCGGAGGACGAACCGGTGAGGTGCTCGCGCCTTCACTGCGCATGGCGGACGCCACTGTCCCTGCTCCTTGCGCTCGCCGTCCTCCCGGCAGCCGCCTCGGGTCAGATTCCGGGTGAGCTCCAGAGCACGCCCGTTCCCGCTGGAGAGGGTTGGGTCGGCTTCACGGACGTGGTGTTCCTGTGGGGCGCCTTCTTCAACCTCAGCCTGGCGATGGTCCTGGGCGCCATCATCGGCTATCACCCACGGCGCCTCGTGACGGCCGACACGCTCGAAGAGATCCAGGCCCCGAAGGTCTCGATCGTCTACTCGGTCATCGGATCCTTGATCGGGATCCTCGTCGTCGAGTACGGGCTCGTCGTCGGCTTCGTGCTCTTCGGCATCGGAGGGCTGATCCGTTTCCGCAGTGCCATGGCGTCCGCACAGCTCACGGGGCAGGTGATCTTTGCGACCCTGATCGGTCTCACCTGCGGCCTGGAGCTACCCCACGTCGCGGTCCTGGCCACCCTCTTCGATTTCGGGCTGACGTTCATTCTGGAGGCGAGGGTCACCTACCGGGTCGACGTGCGGGGGCTACCGGTCGAGCGCTTTCCCGAGGCCGTGGATGCTTACCGACAAGCGCTCTCGGGCGGCAAGTACAAGGTTCTGAGCGAGAAGAAGACACCCCGTCAGGGAAGAATAGAGATCATCTTCCGGAGCGCAGGCCGGGATCCCCGGGCCGAGATCGAAGCAACGCTGGAGCAGACCGTCGATCCGGCTCTTCAGGGCTCCATGAACTGGGAAATCGACTAGGGCGCGAGAGAAGGAGCGGCCCGGGGCTCAGGCAACGCCTCACACTCCGAGCCGACGCGCCCCGAGGGCTGGACTACCAGCCCCCTCCACCACCGCCTCCGCCTCCCCCTCCGGAGGAGCCTCCCCCGCTCGAGAACCCACTGCTGCCGCCGCTGCTGCCGCCACCGCTGCTGGCCGGCGGGCTGGACGCGGACGAGAGGGAGTCGGAAAACGACCGGCCCAACGAGGAGGCGAGGCCGGAGAAGTCGCTCGACCTCGATCCACTGTACCACGACATGGCCGACGAGCCGGGAGAGCCCGGAATCGCGCCATCGGACGACACCGACCCGGTCCCCAGAACGCCTTCGAACGACTCTGCCCAGCGGTTCTCGACGCCGAGGGCAATGGCATACGGGAGGTACTGCTCGAAGAGCTTCGGCGTGCGATCGGGAGGCATGGTCCGGTCGAGCCGGTCGGCCTCGGTCGCGGTCAGGAACCGCTTGAAGCCCTCCAGCGAATCCAGCACGCCCCGCCCCTTGAGCGTCGGACGCTCGAGGAGGTGATAGAAGACGACGTTCACCAGCCCGATGAGTACTGCGGCGCCCGCCAGTGACCGGGGCACCATGAGCAGCAGTAGGACGGCCACTACGATCTCGGCCACGAAGAAGGGAGTCGAGAAGGCGGTCAGGACGAGCGCTCCGATCCAGTCGACGAAGCCTCCCCCCCTGAAGGCGGCCCTCCACGCTCCGATACAGCGCACAAATAGCGTCCCGGCCCCGATCGTCCACATGGAAAGCCAGAACATCAGGAACCAGGCGGGAAACGGCACACCATAGGGATCGAGCACCGCCAGCAGGATCAGTCCGAGCACGCTGGTCGCCAAGCCCGCTGCGAACCAGTGGCGATTCAGGACGAAGTACTGGCGCTCGAGCCGGGCCTTGAGGCCCGAGCGGAGCTTCTTCACCGCCGAGCGCAGCTTGCTCGAGTAGCTCGAGGAGAGCCTCATGGAGGACCCGGGCCCGAGCAGGCCCTCCAGGAGGCGGAGCTCCTCCGGAGCGAGCATCGCCGGCGCCGCCTCACCGTCTCGCCGGAGCGTCCACTCGTCTTCGTCCTGCTCGATACTCAGCGCCCCGTGCACGGCGAGGCTCACCAGGGATGCCGAGAGGTGGCGATCGTCCCAACCCCGCTCGGCCAGGTAGCCGAGGGCCGCCGGCGAGTATCCTTCGGGCGGATCGTACCGCACCATGACCGGGCGCTGCGGCGGATCTCGACCGACGTGAACCCAGAGCACGATGTAGAGGGCCACCAGCACGAGCACGATGAAACCGGCCTGGATGTAGGCGCCCCAGTCGGCTCGGAACCAGAGAGACTCGTCGGCCTCCGAAGCCGGCAGAACGACTCCCTTGGGCACGATCACCGAGATCGTGAGCCCCTCACGTCCACCCAGCTCACGGGTCGTCTCGAAGCGCGCCTCCCCCGAGGTGACGTCCCACGCGGCGGTCGCATCCGACGTGGTGGCTCCTTCGGGTCCGGTCCAGGCCGACAGCTCGACGTCGGCTGGATCTACCGGACGCGGCAGCATCACCCGGGCCGAGGCCTGACGGATGGGGAATTCCCACCCGTTGCCGGTCACATTCCAATAGAGCTCGTCGATGTCCTCGCCGAAGCCCATCCAGCGCGCCGTCTCGTAGCGGATCGTGTAGGCGTGGAGGCCGTTCTGGAGGAAGACGTCCGCACTGCCGATCCGGATGCGGGCTCCCCCGCGTCCCCACGGTCCCCCGATCCGCTCCACGGTCCACGGCTCCGCCATTCCGTCCCGCTGCACCTCGAGCACCTCGAAGGGAGCCTCGATCCGCGTGAGCTGCAGGAAGCTCGGAAAGCTGGTGGGGAAGTCCCGGAAGATGCCGCGACGGATCTCCTGCCCGAGCGAACGAACGGTGATCTCCTCGGTGACCACCATGCGGTTTCCGTCCTGCACCTCGATGAGCACGTCGTACGAGACGATCTCTTCGCGCTGCTGGGCCGCGAGAAGGGCAGGCGCGAGCGCGAGCGACAACACGGCCGCCAAGCGCCTTCCGAGCGTTCGATACCGGATCATGGGTGGGCAAGATGCGCGGCTGCCCAACGGCGCGGCAAGGCATCGTAGCCGCTCGGGCGCCGGAGGGTGACGAAGGCTGCCGGGGACGCCTTCGCGCTCCACCCTCCCGCTCCGTATCTTGAGACGAGCCCCCCTTGGCCCCATCGAGGCCGGATATGTCGAGATCCGAAAGACACCTCGAGCGCGGGAGCGCCGACACGAGGCGAGGCTCCGCCGTGCCCTCGCCGGTGACGAGCCTGACGGTGCTGACCTGCGTCGTGCTTGGGACGGGCTGCGATCGACCGGCTCGAGCCCCGGAGGGAGAGGGCACGCTCACGGTGCTCCTAGCGGGCAGTGACGAGCGGGTCTTCGGTCCCTATTGGGCGGCGCAGCCTCAGGTCCTCGTCTTCGAGCCCCTCGCCGTGATGGATTCGCTGGGGAACCTCGAGGGAAGGCTGGCGCGCACGCTGGAGCACTCGCCCGACTACCGCGAGTGGACGATCCACCTTCGCACGGACGTCCGCTGGCACGACGGGGTCCCGGTCACCGCCCACGACGTGAAGGCTCGGATCGACATCACCACGCACCCGGACGTGCTCTGGACGTCGCCGGACGTGAAGGCCTCGGTCATCGACGACAGTACCGTCGTGATCTTCGATCCGGCGGAGGGAGGCCGGGACGTCCTCCTCGAGCACCCGTATCCCGCCCATCTCGTTTCGAGTCTCGATCCGGCCGCAATCTACAGTTGGGATTTCTGGATCCGACCCGTCGGCACCGGCCCGTACCGGTACGTCCGGCACATCCCTGAGACGATGGTGGAGCTCGAGGCCAATCCCGACTACTACCGGGGCCCTCCGGCCATCGACCGCCTCGTGCTCAAGTTCGGGGGCAACACCGTGACCGAGCTTCTGGCCGGTCAGGCCGACGTCGCCGAGTGGCCCACACCGAACGAGGCGGCTCTGTTGGGCCGGGACGACCGATTCGACGTGTACTGGGAGGCCTTCCACATTCCCCAGGCACTGGTTTGGCGGGCGGGGAGCGCCTTGCTCGCCGACAAGCAGGTCCGGCGGGCGTTCACCCATGCAGTCGACCGACCTGAGCTGGGGCGGGTCCTCGACCTTTCGGACTCCGTGCCGATCTTCGACGGGGTCGTCACCGAGCGGCAGTTCCGACGAAGCGAGCTGCCCGAACTACTCCCGTATGACCCCCACCTGGCGCGCCGTCTTCTGGAGTCGGCGGGCTGGGTGGACACCGACGGCGACGGGATTCGGGAGCGAGCCGGTGAAGCTGCCCGGCTCGAGCTGGTGGTCACGGGCGAACAAGCGGCCATCGGCGTCTACCTGCAGGCGGCCCTGCTCGAGGTCGGCGTGGAGCTCCTGCTCGCCACGATGGCGCCTGCAGCCAGACGGAGTCGATGGGAGAGCGGCGCGGTTGATGGCGTCATCGGGTCAGTGAGCGCGAACTTCATGTTGAACCGCCTGAGCGCTGAGCGGAGCCCCGAGACTTTCGCCAACGATCGGATCACCGAGCTCGTGGGGAGACTGGACGGTACGGTTGCCCCGCCCGAGCTCGACCGCTTCTACCGGGAGCTCACGGACGTCTTCCGAGAGCAGCAACCCTTCCTCTTCCTCCACCCGTACACCAACGCCTACGTCGTGCACCGGCGCGTGCGGGGCCTCTCCAGTCCGTGGAGCGCGGACCCGTTGGCGAACATCGAGCACCTGTGGATCGAGCGATGATGCGACGTGCAGCGAGCGGATTCCGTCGTAGGGCCCCCGCGGCAGGCGCCTGTCTCGCTCTGAGCGCGGTGGTCGCGTGCTCGTCGGGCAGGTCGAGCCCGGACGAAGGCGACTCCGTCCTGACGCTCCACGTTCCGTACGGCGACGAGCGGATCTTCAGTCCCTTCTTCGACTCCAACGAGAAGCTCCTCGTCTTCCTGCCGATCGCGAGCTGGGACGAAACGGGGAGTCCGACGCCTCGACTGGCCGAGCGGTGGGAGCACACCGACGACTACCGGACCTGGACGTTCCATCTCCGCCCGGGCGTGACCTGGCACGACGGGGTTCCGGTCACCGCGCACGACGTGGCCTTCACCTACGAGCTGCTCGGCCATCGGGACGCGGCCCTGATGCGGCCCACGGGAGAGACCGTGGAGGTCGTCGACGACACGACGTTGACGATCACCTACCTCACCCGTCGCGCCTCCCCCCCGGACCGATGGCAGGTCTACTACCCGAAGCACCTCCTGGAGGAACTGGATCCCGGCGCCCTGGCGGAGTGGGATTTCTGGGTCCGGCCGGTCGGCAACGGGCCCTACCGCTACGTTCGGCACGTCCCCGAGACGATGGTCGAGCTCGAGGCCAACCCCGACCACTACGCGGGCCCGCCTTCGATCGACAGGATCGTGCTGCAGTTCGGCGGAGGCTCTTCGCTCGTGGAGCTGCTCTCGGGCAACGTCGACGTGGTCGCCATCGACCGGATCGAGCTGCCCAGGATCGCCGAAGATCCCCGCTTCGCCGTGCACCACTACATGTGGCCCGGAGCCGGGTGGGTGCACGCCGTCTTCTGGAACCACGCCGACCCCCG
>JBDHII010000157.1:0-2036 GCA_039587515.1 Gemmatimonadota bacterium | reverse complement strand
CCGCCCTCGCCGAGCTGGCGCTCGACGGCGTAGCGGCCCTCGAGGGCGGCGTTCAGGCGTTCGATCATGTCGGTTTGCATTCCGGCTCCGTGTCCTTCCTCTGTGCTAGTTCCCACCCAGTCGCGCCCGCAGCTCCTCGAACCAGTTCTGGACCACGACGAACTGGTTTTCGGCCTCCGCCTGGCCTTCGCGGTATTCGCGCGCCATCAGAAAGCGCTGGTCGTCCGGCGCGATGTCGTACAGGCCCGTGATGTAGGCGTTGGGCCCTCGACCCTCGTACGTGTCCGGCATCTCGAAGAGGATCTCCCGCTCACTCACGCGAACCGCCTCTCCCAGCTCCACCCGGGCCGCCACCATCTGGTCGTCCCGGTCCACGTAGAACAGCTCGTCCCCGCTGTGGCTCCAGAGCGGTCCCATGCCCCCGTTCGTGGAGACCTGCCACTTCCCGTCGTTGACGTTCGGAAACGGTCGCACGAAGACCTCGTAGCGTCCGGTCTCGCTCGAGTTGTAGGCGAGCCACTTGCCGTCCCGGGAGAGCGCGGGCGCAGCCTCGTCCGCCTCCCCGACGATCAGCTCGACCGGGTCGTCGTCCACGCCGGGTCGCACGGCCAGGATGTCGCGCCCCCCGAGCCCACCCATCGGTCCCGCCACCCGCAGGATCATCCACTCGCCGTCGGAGCTCCAGAACCCCTGGGCCACGTCGCGCTCGAAGTCGTAGACGAGCTCGGCCTCCCCCGCGCCGTCGGCCCGCTTCACCCAGACGTCGTTCCCGTCCGCTCGGGTGGACAGGAAGGTGATCTGGCGTCCGTCGGCGGTCCACCTCGGCTTGCTCTCCACGGCCTCGTCGAAGGTGAGCCTCGAGTAGGGTCCGCGGTCGAGCTCCTTGACCCAGATGTCGTACCCCGACTCGGTCAGGGCTCTCAGCGCCAGCCGCGTACCGTCCGGTGACAGGCTCCAGCCCGCGTTCGTGTCACCGCGGTCGAAGCTCCATCCCGGATCGACGGGAGCGGCCGCGCCGGAGCGGTCCACCCAGATGAACTCTCTCAGGTTGGTCGCCGGCTGCCCCGACCAGTAGACCAGCGTGCCGGTCTCCGAGAGGCTGTAGAAGGGGTATTCGAGTCCGCTGACGACGACACCTTCGACGACCGGGATCGGAGATCCGGTCAGCTCCAGCGCTTCCGGATCGAAGGGGGCTGCCATCAGCTCACCGTCGAGCGAGGCGAAGACGAGAAGGCCGTCCCGCGTGTAGAAGGGCTTCACGCCCGGCGCGAGCACGCGGCGCTCCCCGGTCGAGAGGCGCATCGCTTCGATGCGGGTGAGATCCCCCCACACGCCGAAGACGGCCACGTCACCTCCGGGAAGCACCTGGAAGTCTCCGTTCAGCTCCTCGCCCTCGATCACGACCTCGGTCTCGCCGCCCTGCGCGGGCACGCGAGTGATGCTCCGGTCGTTCGGCGAGAAGTAGATGTAGCCGTCCGGACCCCAGCGGATGCAGCAGGTGGCCTCCCCCGCCAGGGCGCGCACGACGCCGCCCTCGAGCGGCGCGACCTTGAGCTCCCCCCCAGTGATGAAGGCGACCTCGGCTCCGTCCGGCGAGATCTCGGGGGTGCCGGGAGCGGGGTCCGTACCGGGGATCAAGGTGGGCTCGAAGCTGTTCAGCCTCCTCAGCCACAGTGAGAGGACGCCTTGCTCGTCCGAGCCCCTGAACACGATGGCGGATCCGTCCGGCGAAATGTCGAACTGTGGGCCTGGGCCCTGGTCGCTCCGCACCACCACGGCGAACCGCGAGACCTGCTCCGGCGGCTCTTCCGGCTCCGGCCCGAGGAGCGCCCAGGCCAGCGCGAGGCCGAACACGCCCGCCAGTGTGCCGGTCGCGATCGAGAGGCGCTTCCAGGGTCCGGCCGCTTCGGCGGCCGCCCCCGCGACGGCGGCGGTCCCGTGGCGGAAAGCGGAGTCGGCGAGCGCCTTGCCGAACTCGCCGGCCGTGGCGAAGCGATCGGCCGGCAGCTTCTCGAGCGCCTTGCGGATCGCGGCGT
>JBDHII010000156.1:0-2045 GCA_039587515.1 Gemmatimonadota bacterium | reverse complement strand
TACGCGGACGAGGCGCTCACGGACGAGCGCGAGCGCACGCAGAACCCGACTCGTTCGTTGCAGGAGGCGGGCGTCATCGTCTCGCACGGGTCCGACAGCGCGCCCTACGGGCCCCTGCTCACGATCTGGACCGCCGTCACCCGGCGCGGATGGGACGGTGAGCAGTACGGCTTCGACGAAGAGGCGGTGACGGTCGAGGAGGCGATCCGACTCCACACGGAGGCGCCGGCGTATTTCACCTTCGACGAGGCGAAGAAGGGAAGGATCGAAGAGGGGATGCTCGCCGACTTCGTCATCCTCTCCGACGATATCCTGAGCGTGGACCCCGAGCGGATCCGGGAGATCCGAGTGGAGGAGACCTATGTCGGGGGAAGGCGGACCCATGGCGGGTGAGCGCGATGACCGGGCGCTTCTGATCTCCCACCTGCACGACCAGTTCTGGTCGGATCGGTACTACCGGGCCGCCCGGGCCGTACGCGCGTGGAAGGCCGAGGGCGGAGAGCGCTGGGCCGAGTCGCTGTTCGAGGCGCTGGAGGCGGGGAAGTCGCTCCCGAAGACGGAGCGTCGGCGAGCCCGGCGGGTGAACCGGGGACGGCGGCTCATCAAGTCCTACTTCCGGAAGACCCAGCAACTCTGCTCGAGGGGCTTCCTGACCGGGGACGACCTGCGCGAGCATCTCACCATGCCGCAGCGGTTGGTCACGCTCTTCGAGATCATCGAGCCCTTCGAGCGGGCGCGTAAGGCCGACTACCGGCGTGAGATGTTCGACTTCTACGACGAGCTTCACGGCTTCGAGCTCGTGCGGCCGGAGCGTTGAGGGCGGAGGCCCCGGCGAAGGGCCCCCGCCGAAGGCCTAGTCCGTAGTGGCGAGCCCTCTGCGAACGAGGAGCGGTCGGATGTCGGGATCGCCTCCGCGGAAGTCACGGTAGAGCGTCATCGCGTCCACGCTTCCGCCCTTCGAGAGGAGCTTGCTGCGGAAGTGGTCGCCGTTCTCGCGGAGCAGTCCACCGCTCTCCTCGAACCACTCGACCGTGTCCGCATCGAGCACCTCGCTCCAGATGTAGGAGTAGTACCCCGCCGAGTAGCCGCCGATGATGTGCGAGAAGTACGTGCTCCTGTAGCGAGGCGGGATCGGATCGAACGCGACACCCGCGTCGCTGAGCGCCTCGGCTTCGAAGGCGAGCAGCCCCTCTCCGCCCGGCACCTGGTCCGGCGTGAGCTGGTGCCACGCCTGGTCCAGCAGCGACGAAGCCAGGTATTCCGTCGTGGTGAAGCCCTGATTGAAGGTCTGCGTCGCGAGGACCTTGTCGAGAAGCTCCGTGGGCATCGGCTCGCCCGTCTCGAAGTGCAACGCGTAATTCTCCAGGACCTCCGGCCACGTCGCCCACATCTCGTTGACCTGCGACGGGAACTCCACGAAGTCGCGGGGCACCGACGTTCCGGAGAAGTACGGGTAGGTCACGTTCGAGAAGAGCCCGTGAAGCGCGTGGCCGAACTCGTGGAACATCGTGGTGACCTCGTCGAAGGTCAGCAGCGTCGGCTCACCGGACGGGGGCTCCGGAACGTTGAGGTGGTTCGCGATGACGGGGCGCTCGTCCAACAGGTGCGACTGGGCGACGTAGGAGTTCGCCCAGGCACCTCCGCGCTTGCTCGAGCGGGCGTAGAAGTCTGCGAGGAAGAGGCCGAGCAGCTCCCCGTCCACGTCGTGGACCTCGAAGACCCGAACCGTGGGATGGTACGTCGGGAGGTCCGTGCGCTCTTCGAAGGTCAGGCCGTACAGGCGATTCGCGGCGAAGAAGACACCGCGCTCCAGCACGGTCGCGATCTCGAAGTACGGACGGAGCTCTGATTCGTCGAAGTCGAAGCGCGCCTTCCGCACCTTCTCCGTGTAGTACGCCCAGTCCCAGGGGGCCAGCTCGAAGCCGCTGCCTTCGGAGTCGATGAGGGCCTGGAGGTCCGCGGCCTCGCGTCGCGCGTTCCGGACGGCGGGCGGCGTCAGGCCGGCCAGCCGCTCGTTCACGGCCTCCGTCGTGAGAGCGGTCTGG
>JBDHII010000081.1:0-9390 GCA_039587515.1 Gemmatimonadota bacterium | reverse complement strand
CGCATCCTGGGGCCGGAGAAGGTCCCAAGGGTCGGGCTGTTCGCCCGTTAAAGCGGTACATGAGCTGGGTTTAGAACGTCGTGAGACAGTTCGGTCTGTATCCGTCGTGGGCGTAGGAGTGTTGAGGAGAGCCGTCCCTAGTACGAGAGGACCGGGATGGACTGACCCCTCGTGTACCGGTTGTTCCGCCAGGGGCATTGCCGGGTAGCGACGTCGGGAAGGGATAACCGCTGAAAGCATCTAAGTGGGAAGCCCCCTCCAAGATGAGCACTCCCAGTTCGTAAGAACTCTGAAGGGCCGTGAGAGACGATCACGTTGATAGGCGGCAGGTGGAAGCGTGGCAACACGTGTAGCCGAGCCGTACTAATGGCCCGAGAGGCTTGACCAGTCCCTTCCCCTCGTATGGAAGGGCCCTCATCAAGCAATCGTCATCTGGACGTCGTGGCCGACCTAGGGTCACAGCTTCTCTCATCCTGAAGACTTTGCTGGTGGCCTTGGCGCAGGTGATACACCCGTTCCCATCTCGAACACGGTCGTTAAGCTCTGCCGCGCGGATGGTACTGCCGGGGAGACCCGGTGGGAGAGTACGTCGTCGCCAGCATCCCTGTGGGCCCCCGACCTCGAAGGTCGGGGGCCCTTTTTTTTGCGCGTCCGGTGAGCCAATATCGGTCGAGGTCGACCCTCAGCGAGGAAATAGATGACCAACGGTCGAGTGGCCCTCCCGGGCTGGGCTTTTCTGCTTCTTTTCACCGTTCCATCGGGGACGGCAGCGCAAGACGCCGCCTGGATGCTGGGGCCATTCGAGAAGCCCGCCGGGAATCCGGTGATCGAGCCCGACCCGACCACCGAGTTCGTCTCACCCGTGGACGGCCGGCCTGTCGCGTGGGAAGCGTACGCGACGTTCAACCCGGCCGCTGTCGTCCGCGACGGCCGAATCCAGGTGCTGTACCGGGCGGAAGACGCGACGGGCGAAATGAGGATCGGCGGACATACGTCGCGCATCGGTCTGGCCACGAGCTCCGACGGGATCTCCTTCGTGCGAAGACCGGAGCCGGTCCTCTTTCCCGACCGTGACGGGCAGCGGGAAAACGAGTGGCCGGGCGGGGTCGAGGACCCTCGCATCGTCGAGACGGACGACGGCAGGTACGTGCTGACCTATACGCAATGGAACCGCGAGATTCCGCGGCTCGCCGTCGCGACCTCCAGCGACCTTCTCGTCTGGGAGAAGCACGGGCCCGTCTTCGACCTTTCGGAAGGCAGTCCGTTCGAGCGCCGAGAGTCGAAGTCCGGTGCCATCTTGAGTCGGGTCGAGGACGATCGTGTCATCGCCACCCGGGTCGCCGGGAAGTACTGGATGTATTTCGGTGTCCCCAGCGTCTATATCGCCTCCTCCGACGACCTGATCCGCTGGACGCCGCTGACCCACGCCGACGGGCGCTTGGTCGAGGTCCTCTCTCCCCGGCCGGGCTACTTCGATTCCTGGCTCGTCGAGGCCGGGCCGCCCGCCGTGCTCACGGAACACGGAATCACCGTGCTGTACAACGCCGGCAACAGTGAATCGCATGGGGACCCGAATCTGCCCGCGCGCGTCTACACCGGCGGACAGGCGCTTTTCGACGCCGACAATCCGCTCAAGCTCCTCGATCGTTCCTCCAAGCCGTTCATCGCACCGACCGAGCCCTACGAGAGAACGGGCCAGTACCTGGAAGGGACCACGTTCGTAGAGGGTTTGGTGCGCTTCGAGGGCCGCTGGTACCTCTACTACGGAACCGCGGATTCACGTGTGGGCGTGGCGATCTGGGATCCGAGTCGGTAGGTACGTCCGGGCCCCGATCGGCGAGCGCGGGGCTCGCCTTCCCATCCGCCCGCAGCCTCGGGGGGCGGGGTCGTCGGGTCAGACGCCGGCAACCGCAGCGGCGATACCCGAGGCCGCGACTTGCAGGGTGAGGTTGTCGAGGCCGTGGTGGGTAAACGCCTCGACCAGGGTCGCTCCGGCGGCAACGAGTAGCGCAGCGCCCAAGAGAAGGAAGCCGGGGGCGGCTCCGACGCTCCATAGGGCGGCCGCAGCGGCAAGGGTGCTCGCGGCGAATACCGCGGCCGATCCCTCCAAGCTTCGATGGGCGGGCACACCCGCCAACGATGGGACGCGATAGCGTCTCTTCCCCCAGCGCTCGCCCACAGGCTCGCCCACGGCATCCCCCAACCCGGTGACCCAATAGCCCACGACGGCCGTGGACGGGAAGAACAGGCTCACCACGACGCCACCGAGCGCGGTCGTCACCAGCGGGACGACCACGAAGAGCTTGCGGTGAGGCGCGTCCGTCTCCCGGCTCAGGGCCTCGAAGAGGGCGTCTCCTTCACCTCTCGCGACCGCGTAGACGACGAGCAGGGCGAGGGTCGTGCCGTACGCGGTCACCGCTCCGACACCGCCCGTCAGGTGCAGGACGCCTGCTGCGGTGAAGATCCCGAAGTGGAAGATCTTGCGCGTGTAGGATGTGCGGACGGAGCCGACGACCTTCAAGCGTCCAACCCACCAAGCCGCCGCGAGACCGAAGGTCAGCGCAGCGGAGAGGCCCACAAGCGCCTGGCGGGCGTCGGGCACGAACAAGGCGAGGGAACTCCAGATCGTCGGCTCCAAGGTTCGACACGCTCCGGGGTCGAGTCGGCGGGGTAGGGGCGGCTCGGCAGGGCTCGATGCCGTGGCCGCGGATTGCCCGCACCGTGAACTGAGTCATCTTTCCTCCATGTCCACTGCCGCGCAATCCGACGACTCGCCCCCGCCCACCCGGTCGGGCTTCGTCGCTTTGGTCGGTCGCCCCAATGCCGGCAAGTCGACGTTGATGAATCGCCTGGTCGGCGAGAAGCTCAGTATCGTGACGTCGAAGGCACAGACGACCTGGAAGCGGGTCACGGGGATTCACACCTCCGAGCACGCGCAGGTCGTGTTCCTGGACACCCCGGGTATTCTCGAAGTGCGTGATCTCCTGCAGCGGTCGATGCTGCACGAGGCGGTCGAGGCCCTGCGTGAGGCGGATGTGGTCGTCGTGGTGGTCGATGCCTCGGAGGCACCGCTGTCGAAGCGGGCCCGCGAGGCCATCGTCGAGGCGCTCTCGGAGACCCGTGCGCCTTGTATCCTCGTGGCGAACAAGGCGGACTCGGCGGGTCGGGAGCAGGTGGACGCCGTCCTCGTCTGGGGTCGGGACGAGCTTGGAGCAGACGTGCTGCCTCTCTCGGCGCTCGAGGGCCTCGGCGTGGAAACGCTCATGCATGAGATCGAGCTGCGGTTGCCTGAGGGTCCCTTCCTCTATCCGGCCGACGAAATCGCCTCCCAGCCGGTGCGCTTCTTCGTCGCAGAGCTCGTCAGGGAGACCGTCTTCGAGCAGTTTCGCGAGGAGATTCCCTACTCCGTCTACGCCGTCGTAGAGGAGTACCGGGAGAGCCAGGATCCGGTCTACATCGGGGTCAGCGTCTTCGTGGAGAGAAACTCCCAGAAGCGCATCCTGATCGGCCATCAGGGCGCTGCCGTGCGGGATCTGGGGCGGGCCGCGCGAGAGAAGATCGAGACCTTCATCCAACGCCCGGTGTATCTTGACCTCTGGATCAAGGTCCTTCCTCACTGGCGTCGCCGAAGGGGCGAGCTCAAACGACTCGGCATCCACGTTCCCGAAGAGCATGAAGCCTAGAAACGTCCCCGCGGCGCTACTTCGCGCCGTCGCCCTCGCGACCTGCCTGGCATCCGGGGTCGGCGCACAGGCAGACGATGGGACCCCGTCCAACGAGGGTGCCCTCTTTCTGTTGCTGCCGGTCGGGGCCCAAGGCGTGTCCATGGGCCGGGCCGTCACGGCGGTCCCGAGTGTCGAGTCCGCTTTCTGGAATCCGGCGGGGCTCGGCGGGTTGGACGAAAGCCGCTTCCTGGTCTTTCGCGGAGATCAGCTGGCGGGAGAGGCGACCGCGGCTTCCGTGCTCATTTCCAGACAGCCGATCGGAGTCGTGGGCTTCTCCTACATGCTGCTCGATGCCGGTGAAATCGATCTCACCGACGAGGAAGGGAACGTTCGGGGGGCGATCGATCTCAGGAGTCATCTCGGCGTCGCGTCCTTCGCCGCGAGCGTGTTCCGTTGGCTCGACGTGGGCGCGAACCTCAAGTTCGTGCAAGAGAACTTCAGCTGTCGCGGCCAATGCGACGACAGCGGCGTACGCTCCACGGGTTGGGCGGTGGACTTCGGCCTCCAGGCCCACTCATTCGGCCCGATCCCGCTGCGTCTGGGAGCCATGGTCGCGCATCTCGGTCCCGACTTCCAGGTGGTCAATGCGAGCCAGGCCGATCCCCTTCCGAGTCGGATTCGTGTCGGGGCCGGCCTCGAGATCCTGAGTCGGTTCCTCGAGACGTCGGAGCTGAGGCTCTGGCTCAACTTCGAGATCGAGGACCGATGGAGAGACCTCGGTGAAGGCCGCTCCTACTACTTCGGGACGGAATTCGAGGCCGGCACCTCGGACGTGATCTACGTGCGCTCCGGCTACGTCGACGGGGAGGTGGGTCAGGCGGACGGGTTTGCCGTCGGCGTGGGACTGCGGTACGAGCGCTTCGAGCTCGGGCTGGCGAAGAACCTCGCCGGCTCGATCACTGGGGAAAGCGAGCCCGTTCACGTCTCCTTCGGCCTCGTCCTCTAGATTCGCTCGCCTGAGACCCGGGATTGCAGGGGGTCCGGCGTGGGTGCTCGTTTGTCTCTTCGTCGCCTTTCCGATCGACGTGGGGGCGCAAGAGCTTCGCTGTGGATGGGCGGTCGCGGCACTCGAGGCGCCTCTGCCGATGTCCGGGTGCCAGGCGCGCCCGCAAGAGTCGGGCACGAGAAGGGCGGCGGGGAAGGCGTTCTTCCTGTCTGCTGTCGTGCCGGGGGCCGGTCAGTACTATCTCGGACAGCGACGGTGGCCTCTCTATGTCGGGGCGGAGGCTTTGGGTTGGGCGCTCTTCTTCGTGCAGCGGAGTGACGGGTCCAACCTTCGAGAGGCCTACCGAGACCTGGCCTGGGACGTCGCTCGTACCTACGACGGTCCCCGCGTCGACGGAGACTTCGCGTACTACGAATCACTGACGAAGTACGAACGATCCGGGGCTTTCGACACGGATCCGAGTCGGGCCGGTATTCAACCGGAAACCGATCTGACGACCTTCAACGGTCAGGCCTGGCTCCTGGCGATCGAGATCTTCTTCGGGCCCGATGCCGATCCTCGACCCGGAGACCCCGGCTACGACCAAGCCCTCGGGTTCTACCGCGATCGGGCCGCGGCTGTCGAGTTCGCTTGGGATTGGTCCGGCCAGCCGGGGGAGCAGGCGCGTTACGGGAGGCTGATCGACGACAGTGACACGGCCTTCAGGCGAGCCAGCCTGTTTGTCGGGATTGTTGCGGCGAACCACCTCTTGAGCGCGATCGACGCCTTCGTGTCCGCTCGGGCGAGGGCCTTCTCGGGACTTCCGATCAGACTTCAGACACTCCTGCTGCCCGACGGGCGTGGCACTCCCGCCCTGGGCATCGGCCTGCACCTCGATCTGCGATGAGCAAGCGACCGCGACTACCGAGCGAAGAGAGGGTTCTGGAAGCGTTGAGGTCTTCCCGACGAGGGCCACTCAAGGTCAAGGAGCTCGCCAGGACGCTCGGTGTCTCGACACACGCGTACCGGGATTTTCGGGCGCTCTTGAGGGACTTGGCCCAGGCAGGTCAGATCTACCGGGTGAAGGGTCAACGCTACGCGGTTCCCGACAAGATCAACCTGTCGGTCGGCGTGCTCTCGTGTACCCGTTCGGGAGATGGATTCGTTCAGCCCGAGCGGGGAGGAGAGGAGGTTTACGTTCCAGCCTCGTCCCTGGACTCGGCGATGGACGGGGATCATGTCGTGGTGCGCATCGAGGGACATCCGCGGGGTCGAAGCCCCGTCGGGAGGGTGATCAAGGTCATCGAGCGGGCTCACTCGACCTTGGTCGGCACCTTCAGCCGATCGAGGGACTTCGGGCTCGTCACCCCGACGGATCGGCGCCTCGGAAGGGAAGTCATCGTTCCGAAGGACGCAGTGGGCGGGGCGCTCGACGGCGATGTCGTCGTGGTGCGTATCGGCGCGTACGGCAGCGGGCGCATGAATCCGACGGGCTCGATCGAGACGGTCCTGGGCCAACCGACCGATGCCGGCGTGGATATGCTCACCGTCATCCACGGGCACGGTCTTCCGCTCGCCTTTCCGGACGCTGTCGAAGACGCCGCGCGAGCTGCGCTCCATGCTCGGAGAGGCGAAGCGGGGTCCGAGCGGATGGATCGACGCGATCTTCACGTCTTCACCATCGATCCCGCCGATGCTCGGGACCACGACGACGCGCTCTCGATCACGGTCGCGGAGGACGGCTCGGCCGAGGTCGGTGTCCACATCGCCGACGTCTCGCACTTCGTGGAGGAGGGCGGCGCCCTGGACCTCGAAGCGTTCACCCGAGGGACCTCGGTGTATCTGGTCGATCGCGTGATCCCGATGTTGCCCGCCGCCCTCTCGTCGGACGCTTGCTCGCTCCTGCCGGACATGGACCGATTCGCGGTGTCGGTCTTCGCCACCTTGGACGGGCAGGGGCGGGTCAGAGAGCACCGCTTCGAACGCACGACGATCCGGAGCCGGAGAAAGCTCTCGTACGAGGAGGCCCAGGCGCTTCTGGACGGCCCTGCCCTCGAAGGGGACCCGACGTGGGAGTCACTCAAGGCACTCGGGGACCTGGCCCAGAAGATCCGCAACGCGCGTGAGGCACGGGGAGCCATCGATTTCGATCTGCCGGAGGCGAAGGTCTTGCTCGGCTCGAAGGGTGAGCCGGTAGACATCGTCAGGGTGGAACGGCTCGAGGCACATCGTCTCATCGAAGACTACATGCTACTCGCCAACGAGCTCGTGGCGCGGGCGGCCGAGCAGCAGCGCCTTCCCGTGCTCTACCGGGTGCACGACCCGCCGCCCACCGACAAGCTGGTTACGCTCAGACAGTTCCTGTCTTATCTCGGGCTCGGGCTCGGACGGGGGCGTGTCCAGCCGAAGGACCTTCAGGAGGTCATGGCCCGTGTCCGTGGCAAGCCGGAGGAGGGAATGGTGGCGCGGGTTCTCCTGCGCTCGATGAGCCGGGCACAGTATGACGGCAACAACCGGGGTCACTTCGGCTTGGCAGCCCGCTGGTACTGCCACTTCACATCACCGATCCGCCGTTACCCCGACCTTTGGACGCACCGAGTCCTGATCCATTGCCTGCTGGAAGGCCAGCCGTCGGAACAGCGTTGGACGACCGAAGCGATCGAGCGGATCGCGGTCCGCTCCAGTGATCGGGAGCGCGTGGCCGAGTCTGCGGAGAGAGAGAGTGTCGACCTGAAGAAGGTCCAGTATATGGAGCGGCATCTCGGAGAAGTGTTCGACGGCACGATCTCCGGTGTAACGGCATTCGGATTCTTCGTGACCCTGGACGACGTGTTCGTGGACGGCCTGGTGCACGTGAACTCGCTGGAGGACGACTATTACGTTTTCCAGGAGCACGCCTATCGCCTCGTGGGGGAGAGGACCCGGCGGACGTTCCGCCTGGGGGATCGCGTGACGGTCCTCGTGTCCAGGGTGGACAGAGCCGAGCGACTCGTCGATTTCGTCCTGGTCACCCGACCGACGTAAACATTTGACAACGATTCGCGAACCAGGCTAACCTCCACGGCCCCTCGCAATTACCCTATTCCGGGACTTCATGGCCGATCGGACCATCGTGTACTTCGGGCCGGGGCGGGATGCCCCCTCCGACCTGATTCGCGTCTTCGCCGCCGAGCGAGGCCTCCGATACGAGCAGGTGGTTACGCCAGAGGGTGTTCACGCGCTCCTGAACCGCACCTTCCCGGCGTGCCTTGTGCTGGAAGCTTCCGGGGACCCGACCGCGGTGCTCTCGCTTTGCTCGGAGATCAAGGGCGAATCCTTCACGGCCATCGTCCCCGTCGTCATCTTGGCGTCGGACGAAGGCTCGCTGGCAGCGGACAGCTTGGCTGCCGGAGCGGACGACGTCATCGGAGACGTCATCTCGGACCGCGAGAAGCTCCTTCGGCTGGAGCTCGTGATGCGACGGGCGGAGCGGGATGTCGCCGTGCATCCGACGACCCGATTGCCGGGAACGGTCCAGATCGAGCGGGACATCGCCGACCGTCTTGCCAGTGGGAAGGAATTCGCTGTCTGCTATGCCGATCTGGACAGCTTCAAGGAGTTCAACGATCGCTATGGCTACAACCACGGTGATTCGGTGATTCTCCTGCTCTCCAGAATCCTTCGGGACATTGTGAGGGGTCTGGCCCCGGGCGGATTTGTCGGCCACATCGGTGGAGACGACTTCATCTTCAATGTGTGGAGCGAACACCTCGAGGTCGTCTGCGACGAGATCGTCCTGCTTTTCGACGAGCTCATCCCGTACCAATACAATGAAGAAGATCGTGGCGCGGGCTACTTTCTCGGGAAGGATCGACGGGGTAGTATCCACAGGGTTCCGCTCATGACCCTTTCCATCGGGATCGTGACGAACCAGGATCGTGAGTTCACGCACACCGCACGTGTGAGTGAGCTGGCGGCCGAGATGAAGTCCTACGCCAAGTCGCTTCCCGGAACGGTCTACGTGGTCGACCGTCGGGGACGAGATTCAATCAAGATCGAGACGGCCGGGGCCGAATTGCCCGAGGCCTGAGATCGCCATACCCGATGCGAGAGTAGCCGCTCATGTCGATGAACGTTTCGTGCCCCCAATGCCAAGCCACGTTCCCCGTGGACCCGAACAAGATTCCACCCGGAGGGATCACGGCTCGGTGCAGCCAATGCTCGGGTCTGATCGAGATCTCTCCGCCTGCCCAGGCCGAAGCCCCTGCGGTGGTGCCGGAGGTCGAAACCGAGTCGGAGTGGTCGGCGGCTGAAGAGCCCGCCGTCGAAGAGCCGTCAGCGCCGGAGATGGAGGCGGCCCCGGAGTCGGCGATGTCACACGAGCCGATGGTGGAGGAGCACGAGGAGCCCGATGCCGAGGAGCCCGATGCCGACGAGCCTCCGTTCGCGGAGCCCACGTTCGACGAGCCGTCGTTCGAGGCATCCGAGCCCGAGGTCGAGGCTCAGCACGGAGAGCCGATCGGCGTGGTGCCGAGTGCTTTCGACGACGGTGACGCCACGGTCGTCGCGGATATCGATGCGGAGACCGAGGACGAGTTCGGCGAGCGGGAGATCAGCTTCGGCACCGAAGCGCCGGTGGAGGAGCCTCCGGCGTTCGGGACGATGGAGGCCGAGGCGACGCCGGCGTACGAGGAGCCGTATGAGGAAGCGACTGTGGAGGAAGCTCCGGTCGTAGAGGAGGCGGACGCCGAGGAGCTGCCG
>JBDHII010000025.1:0-39850 GCA_039587515.1 Gemmatimonadota bacterium | reverse complement strand
CGCGATCGCCGGCATAAGGCACTGGAATGAGACCCTCATCGGCGATCCGGTCATGGCCCAGATCTTCAGCCGAGGTGTGGAGGATATGAACTCTCTGGATGAAGATGGTCGGGCCAGGTTCGTGGTCTTGATGCTCAATTTTCTCAAGACCTTCGAGGACATGCACTACCAGTTCTCCAAGGGGGCCATGGAACCGGAAGTGTGGCTTGGGTGGGAGCAGTTGGGCCGGATCTACTTCACTCGCCCAGGCATCCGCCAGTACTGGGGAGAGCGGTGGCAGGTCTTCAGTCCGGCCTTCCAGGCTTGGATGGAGGGCCTCGAGCCTCCCGTGGTCCGGCATGTCGGACAAATCGCCAGGGAGGGGATCGGCCCCCATTCGGCTGCGTCCTAACAAGGAATTGCTGCTGTCCGCGCAGGCGGTTCGGTGGAGTCTGGTAGCGTCCCTGGTTTGTCAGCGGCCCGGTGCGGCAGCAAAGCTCCGATCCGCTTGCTCTCCCTAGTGCCAGCCCGCTCGCGTTCCCGTTTGCCGCAGCGGAGAGGGGCGGATTGAGTAGGCGTGAGGCAGACAACGCCGCAAAACAAACAGTTGCCGGCTTCGTTCGCTTCCCTCACTGCGACGGGCATGACTCGCTGGCGCGAGCCGCGACGGCGACTTTGACCGTCAGAAGAAAGCGCGGCGAGCGGTTCGGGAGGGCACCGGATGGCTTGGAGTTCTGACGGTGGTCCGACCGCTTTGTCGTGAAGCACCTCGGTTGCGCCCATTATCCGAAAGGCCGAATCTGCGGCGCAGCATATTCACTTGTTGGGAAGCGGGCGCGAGGAAGAGGAGGCAGATCGTGGAGGCATGGGGACTTGGACGTCTTGGCCCGACCGTCACAACTCTGCTGGTGGCGGCTCTCCACTCTCTTCCACTGGGTGCCCAACAGGCACCGTCGTTTCCGGACTTGGATCACAGCGTGCGACCCGGCGATGGACGGACGCAGCCCTGTCTCGAATCGGTTGAGGGAGACGTCCTTTGCGGTCGTTTCCGGGTGCTGGAGGACCCGGCACTAGAGGACGGTCGGACCATCGACCTGGCGTTCGTCGTCTTGCGTGCCTTGAATGGCCGCTCACCCGGAGACGCGGTGACCCAGTTCGACGGAGGCCCGGGTGCGGCGGTAACGCCTATAGCAGCCCCCCTGGCCCAAGCGCGATCAGCTCTTCGAGCGGAGCGGGATATCCTGCTCCTCGATCACCGTGGTACGGGCAACTCCATGGGGCTTTTCTGTGTCGACCCTTTTCCGGGTGGAATCGCCTCTCGATTCGAGACCGTCTTTCCTCTAGATCAGATCGACGCGTGCCGCGAACGGCTCAGTGAGCGTACTGACCTGACCCAGTACACGACGCAGGCGGCGATGGACGACCTGGCCGCGGTCGCGACCTGGCTTGGCTACAGCTCGCTAAACCTGATCGGCGGGTCGTACGGAACTAGAGAGGCCCAGATCTTCACCCGGCGGCACCCCGAGATGGTCCGGACGGTCGTCATGGATGGCGTTGCCCCGGTGGATGAGCGCGTCTACCTCTACCACGCAAGGGACTTGCAGGCTTCACTGGACAACCTCCTGGAGGAGTGCGCCCAGCAGGCCGAGTGCGCAAGGGCCTACCCGGATCTACCTCAGGTCTTGGCCGAGGTGTTGTCCAGGGCGACCAACGACCCGCCCCAGGTGTTGGTGGAGGGGGCGCGAGTTCGGTTCGGGATTGGCCCGCTATCCTACGCGTTGCGAGGCCTGCTCTACGGGCAGTCGGGCACCGTGCCGGCCCGCCTATACGAGGCGCACCGTGGTGATTGGCAGCGATTGGCCGAGTACTATCTCGGCCGACAGGCGTGGGTTGGCGCCGCTCAGGGCGTGCCAGCCGGTTACCACTACTCAGTGTTGTGTGCGGAGGATATCGACCCGCTCACCTGGGACGACATTGAGCGGGAGACCCGCGGCAGCTTCATGGGACCCTTCCTGATCGGTGGCTACAAGACCGCCTGTGATCGTTGGGACTCGGCGCAACTTCCCAGGAGCTACTTCACCGCGGTGGAGTCCCCCCTGCCGGCCCTCCTTCTTTCGGGTGGCCGGGATCCGGTGACCCCAGTCGTTGGAGCGGAGCGGGTTGCAGCGGGCTGGCCGAACGGCCTCCACGTGGTCGTTGAGAACGGCGGGCACGGACAGGGCGGTCCCTGTATCAACGGTTTGGTCCTCGACTTCATCGCGACGGCTTCCATCCAAGGGCTTGATACGGACTGCGTCGAAAGCCCTCCGCCGACTCGATTCGAGCTCCCGAGAAGCTGAGTTTGGAGCCGGAATGGCAAGCGGCCCGATCCGAAGTCGAGCAGGGACGAAGCTGAGTAGTGCCGTCGGAAGCGGGAGGGGCTGCGACGTCGACTAACAAACAGTTGCCGGCTCCGTTCGCTTCGCGCACTACGCCGATCACGGCTCGCTATTCGCGAGCCGCGACGGAAAGTTTGAACGTTATTGGACATCCACCTCGAGCCCGGTACACCATGGCGTCAATGTATAGCTTGCGTAAAGTCCCATAACATGCAATATATAGCTTGCTCATTCTAGTCAATCTTGCAAGCTATAGGTTTACTCCATGTCCGAGCGGCCTGTTGAAGTGATTGCCCGTCGGCAACTCGATGCGCGACTGGACGCGATCCGTAAGGCTGGCGCCCTTTTTGAGCGACCACGGCGCGGGTGGATCGCGACTTTGCGACGAGCTCTGGGGATGCCCCAGTCTCGCCTCGCGCATCAACTCCAGGTCTCACGCCAAGCAGTCAGCCAGCTTGAGAAGCGGGAGGCAGATGGCTCCATCACACTCAGCGCCTTGGAGCAGGCTGCAGAGGCACTAGGTGGGCGGCTCATCTATGCGGTCGTGCCTGATCGACCGCTCCAAGAGATGTTATCTCGTCGGGCAATGCGCCTCGCATCGCGGATCACCGGTTCTGTCCGTCACACGATGCGGTTGGAGGATCAAGATCCGGGCTCGGACGTAGACCGCAGAACGCGGGACCTGGCTGAAGCCCTAGCCGAGAATCCGTCTCGCCTCTGGTCAACGGCGGATGAGTGAAGACCTGCCCACCGGGGCGACCCCCATCGACCCGGACGAAGCCGAGGGACTCATACCCGAGCATGTGACAACCCGAAGTGAACTAGATGAGCTCGAGGAGGCGAACATCCAGGAAGGCCTGGAATGGGCACTCGGCAGGTCCCGCGAGGTCCTGTCCGAGGAGTTTGTCTACGAACTCCACCGGCGGATGTTCGACTCGGTATGGGTCTGGGCTGGCAAGGTGCGGCTCACGGACAAGAATATCGGAGTCGACAAGCATATCGTCCGCACTGACGTGCGAAAGCTGATCGACGATGCGGTGTATTGGAGGGAGAATTTGGTATACGAGCCCGACGAGCTGGCCGTTCGATTTCATCACCGACTCGTGTCCATCCATCCATTCCCGAACGGCAATGGGAGGCACGCCAGACTGATGGCTGATCTGCTCGTCCGGCAACTCGGCGGGGAGGCGTTCTCCTGGGGCGGAGTCAGCCTAACCGACACTTCCGAGTTGCGCACTGCGTACATCGGAGCCTTGCGCACCGCGGACCAGGGGGACTTTGGCCCGCTGCTGGATTTTGCTCGCTCATAGGGCGTCCGAGGAGCCTGGTTTACGAGCACGGTTGTAGTGGACGGCATATAACAGGAGGGCCTCAGGCTCGGGCCGCTGGAGGGCGGCCCTCGGCCCAACCGGCCGCGACCGGGTGAGAAGCGAAGGACGAAGTATCAGGATTGAAGCGAGGGAACGGAGCATGGACCGGCTCTGAGGCCCTGGAACGTTAGAAGAAAGCGCGATGAGCGGGTCGGTTGGAAGAACCGTATGGCTTGGAGCTCTGACGGTTCCTCAGCCGCTCTGTCGCGAAACACTGCGGTTGCGCCTGTTATCCGAAACTCCGAATCTGCGGCGGAGCATATTCATTAGTTAGCTAGCCTCCAAGAGCAGCTCCGATGACCTCTGACGAGGGAAGATCCCAGCGCATTCCTTGGACCCGCGTCATCGCGGAGGGGGCGGCGATCGTCCTCAGCATCCTGCTGGCGTTCGCGATCGACGCCGCTTGGGATGCTCGCCAGGCAGCCTTGGCCGAGGCAACGGTGATCGAGTCCTTAGTGGACGAAATCGACTCCGCCATCGGCTACCTAGACGAGGCGTTGGATGAGCATACCCAAGTCATGCGCGGTGCGGAGGCTTGGGCACAGGTGTCCCGGGAAATGCCAGTCGACTCCCTGGCGAGACTCGTTCGGCTCATCAGTGCACATCGGACACCCAATCTGGCCTTGAGCTCCGTAGACGCCCTCCTTGGCTCAGGGCGCTTGGAGTTGATTCGGGACGAAGCATTACGGTCTTGGATCGCGGCCTGGCCCGGTGTGGAGGAGGACTTCGACGAGGAACTTCAGGGCGTGATCCGGTTCTCGCGGTTTGTCGTTCCGGATTTCTTCGTCGCGACTGGTGTGCCCAGGGCGGCCGCCGATAGTCTCCTCCTGTTCGGGGGGTCACGAGCCGACCTACGTGACCTAGTCGGAGACCGCAGGTTTTCGAACCTCTACTACCAAGCTTGGGAGGTGAGCGAGGTCTTGGTCCGAGAGGGAAGACTAGTGCGCGCTGTCCTCGAGCAAGGCGCTGCGCTGGCTCGTGCCTCGTACTAGGAGCGGTAGGGAGGCTAGCCAACAAGGAATTGCTGCTGTCGCTGAGACGGCGTCGTGGCTCGCGCCTTCGGCGCTCGGTCTGCATTCTAGTCGCGCAACAGAATTCCAAAGTCGTTAGCTCACCCTAGTGCCAGCCCGCTCGCGTTCCCGTTTGCCGCAGCGGAGCGGGGTGGATTGAGTGGGCGCGAGGCAGACAACGCCGTATAACAACAAGTTTCCGGCTCCGTTCGCTTCGCGCACTGCGACGATCACGGCTCGCTGGCGCGAGCCGCGACGGCAACTTAGAACGTTATGGGACATCACTTCCCATCACGACCTGATATCGTCTGCTTCGGGAAGACTCCATCTGGAGGTTGACCTTGGACCTGGGACTAGAGGGTCGAAACTGCGTTGTCCTCGGTGGGAGCCGTGGCATCGGCCGATCGATCGCATTTGGCCTGGCAACGGAAGGGGCGAATGTGGCCATCTGCGCCCGTAACGAGGATTCGCTCAGGGCGGCAGAGTCGGAAATCTCGGCCAAGGGGGTCCGAGCGTATGCTCAGCCCTGTGACGTGGCCGACCCGAGCGGACTCAGGGGCTTCCTCGACGCGGCACGCGACGAGTTGGGTGGTGTCGACGTCCTGGTGCACAACGCATCCGCCCTCGCGGTTGGTCCCGAACTGGAGGACTGGGAGGCCAGCCTAAAGGTAGACTTGATGGCCGGAGTCCATGCGGCGGAACACGTCATACCGTGGATGGAGGAAGCTGGCGGTGGGTCTATTCTGTTCGTGTCCTCGACCTCGGGCCTCGAGGCCGATCCGGCCCCGGACTACGGGTACACGGCAGCAAAGGCAGCCCTGATCGCCCATGCCAAGAAGCTTGCGGTGATGCACGCGCCGCGCGGTATCCGGGCCAATGCCATCGCACCTGGGTCGGTCGAGTTCCCAGGTGGCATTTGGTCCATGATCAGAGAGCAGCAGCCCGAGATCTACGAAAGCGTACGAGCCTCGATCCCTTGGGGGCGTCTAGGCACACCGGAGGAGGTGGCGGATGTTGCCGTCTTCCTCGTGTCACCTAGAGCCGCCTGGGTCGCCGGTGAATGCGTCTCGGTTGACGGTGCCCAGCATCGCGGAATGCGTTGATCGAGCGCGCCTCGGAGAAGCGTTCTGGTGAGCGACGTCCGAGGACAACCAGTTGCAGGCTCCGTTCGCTACGCTCACTTCGACCTACGTGACTCGCTCACGCGAGGCCGGCAGCTTTGAACGTTATGAGATAGCCCGCTAGTGAGATGAGGACCTGGGGGGAAGGACCTCGGATGTGGCCGAGGTTCGGATGGAGAGCTAGTCGGGTTCGGTCCTGAGGAGCTCCCAGAGACCGCGCGGAGTGAGGACTCGGATGGGGGCATTCTTGGCGACAGAGAGGAGATCTTGATCGCCAGTCACGAGTACTTCAGCCAGGCCATGTACGGCTTCGGACAGGACGGGGAGGTCGTCCTTGCCTCTGATGGGAAGGTCGAGAGGGGGTGCGGAGCTGACGACCACGGCTTGGCTGCGGAGGAAGGCTGTGGCTTCCTGTGCGATGCCTTGGGGCACTTTGAGCTTGGCGCGCAAGACTCGATCGAACTCGACCAAGACGGTCTCACCCAGGACCAGCTGGTGGTCCGACAGGATGAGGTTGAGAACGTCCGAACTGAGGCCCCGGGTGGCGAAGGCGCTGATCAGGACGTTGGTATTTAGAGCAATCCTCACGACACGTCGCGGAAGATATCCTCATCAGTGAGGTATCCGCGCGCTTCAGCGAGCGGCATGATTCGACGGCGGAGGTCATCGAATCGGGAAAGGGCCAGTTGGCGACGCAGGGCATCCCTCACGACATCGCTCCGGCTCCTTCCGCTGCGCTCAGCGGCTCGGTCGAGCTCCTCTTCGAGCTCGGGATCGAGACGAATCGTAACTGTTGAGGTCTTCATGTACGACAATGTAATACGTCGAAGTGTAGCGGACGAGCCAGGGGATGCAGGGCGGTGGGCCATCCGATAACACTCGGCCTGCACGAACACGGCTCGCTAGAGCGAGCCGCGACGGCAACTTTGAAACGTTAGGTGAGACTGAGAATCACCTGTGTGGCTGGGGATCTCGGGGGAATCGAATCACTGACACAGTGTAGCCTGTTGGCTGCACATGGACATGGTCGAGATTCGAAAAACCGAGGTCTTCGCCAAGTGGGTCGACGGGTTCGAGGAAGAGGGACATCCGAACGGCGATCCGCCTCGCTCAGGATCTCTTGGAGTAGCACCGATGGCTAGACTGTCACAACCCGGTATGACGTAGCAGAGCACCTGCGCACTCCTGAGGAGATGGCTGCCTATCTCGAGGCCTGCTTTGAGGAGGCGCACGGAGACGCCGCTTTCATCGCGAAAGCACTGGGCGATATCGCTCGAGCCAAGGGCATGTCGCAGGTGGCGCGAGACGCGGGGCTCTCCCGCGAGAGTCTCTACAAGGCGTTGTCTGGTGAGCGCACCCCCAGCTTCGACACGATTCTGAAGGTCATCGAAGCACTCGGCCTCGAACTGCATGCGAAGGCGGGGAGTGAGTAGGGCGACCTACCGGGGTTCGGCCTCGGCTGACACGGGGCCTCCGGCTCGGGGCGCGATGGGCGCCCCTCGTCCAAGCCGGCCTACGAACCGTAGGGACGTCGGAGTCTCGAGTGTGGTGCTAGGTCTGCGCAGCCACTGGAGAGTCAGCTGCAGGCCGGTTCGGAGCCCTGAACGCTAGAAGAAAGCGCGATGAGCGTGCTTGCCCCCAGAGACCGGATGTCTCGGAGCCCAGACGATCACACGGGGTCGCCGCGAAACGCCGTTGTTGCGTCGATTACCCGAACTCCCGAATCTGCGGCGGGGCATAATCATTCGTTGGAAAGCCACTGAGCCATGCGGGAGATTCCTCTGCGACCGAGTATGCAGAAGCTGCGGGAGGCGTTCGCTGGACTCGTCGTGATCGTCGTCGGTGTCCTCCTCGCGTTGGCCGGCGACGCCGCCTGGGCAGCCAGAGCGGACCGGATCCGGGAGCAGGAAGTCTTGCGGGACCTCCTGGAGGAGTTCAGGGAGAACGAGACCATCCTCGTTCGAGACATCGAGAGTAACCGAAAGGCGAAGATGGCAGCGGCGCTGTGGGCCGGCGCGATGCTGGGTGAGCTTCCGCTACCCGCCGACTCCGTGCACGCACTTCTCGTCGCAGCCCAGGATGACGCGCGCTTCGATCCGGTGACAGGAGCGTTACGAAGCCTCATCGACGGTGGCGAACTCCGGCTCATTCACCACTCCGAGCTTCGGAAGGCATTGGCGGGTTGGACCGACCGCACTGAAGAGGCGCGCTTGACTGCCAACTCGTGGGACCGTGGAAGACAGAGTCTCGTCTCACTCGTCCTGAGCTTTCCACCCGGGGCGTTGCTTGGTCCATCGCAACGGAGCGCCGTGCGTCTGACGGAAAGGGCTGCAGCCGGCCACGCCGGGCAGGTTGAAGCGCTCCTTGTTCGAGTCGGCGAGATCATTGCCTTGATCGAAGGTGAGTTGGATCGGTAGGTGTGGCTTTCCAACAAGGAATTGCTGCTGTTGTCGTATCCCGGTCGCCCACCCGGATGAAGTCCGAACAGCTGGCGGTCGAGCCGAAACGGTGCCGTACACGTGGGCCCAGCACTGCATGAACGGACCTCGGGACCACGCGTACCGGCCGGGTCAGGGTGCGTCCATGAACAGTTTGACGACCCAGAGGACCGGCACGATGACCATCGCCGCAAGCACGAGGTACAACAGGATCACACCAGCGCGCCCCATCCTGCGGACCACGAGGTAGGTCGCCCCTGACGCGACGGTCGGCGGGGCCAGCGTCGCGACCCAGGTACCGGCGTACCCCACGAGTAAGCCCACGACGGAGAATGCCAACAGTGCAAGCATTCCCGCGGCTCCTTGGGATCGCCGCTTCGCGAGCTCCTCCTCGGTGAAGGGGATCTGGAGCTCGCCCTCGGGGCCGATCCCGATCACGCCTATGTTCTCCTCCTCTGGGCGCTTCTTCTTCTTGAACCCCCAGGGCGTCCCCCGTCTGCCCCCGCCAAGTGTCCGCCCGCCGGATCCTCCGCGTGGCTGGACGGGTCGGGGCGGGCACGTGGACGCGGCCGGAGCCGCTACACATGTTGCAGTTTCGCCGAATCGTGACGTTGTGGCCCATGCCGCCTGCGGGGTTCGGCCGCCACTGGGACTCCGTGGTGAAGCCACGACCGCCGCAGGCGCCGCAGGTTCGGGTGCCCATGAATCACCTCGGGACTGGAGTGAGGACCCACACGATTGTTACGGATTCGGGCGAATGGCAAGGTCATCTTCCACCGACGCCGTCCTCGCGGCAGCGTACCGTAGCGACTCGGGGGACCTGCATCCGGAGGGCGACCGGATCATACTCGCCCAGGACATTCCGGTGGGCACGCGCGGCGACCGACCTCCCGAGGCGCCCCAATTCCTGGTCGTCACGAACCGGCTCGAGGAACTGAGGGGACGGCTGGAAGGCGGGTAGCGCGCCTCGAGCCTGCCGGTCGGCCGCGGGCCCGTCCAGGCGGGTGAGCGTACCTCACCTAACAAAGGGCTTCCGGATCCGCGCCTTGCGGCGCTGTATCGCTGGGCCGAGGGCTCTTTGTTCTGGAGCGAATTGACGGTCGATGGGCAAGACGCTCGCGGCCGTCGTCCAATGAGAGTGCGGGTTGTCAGGAGCAGGACTAGATTCGGAAGATGACCTCACGCCCGCTTGATACGGCTCCCGCCGCTTGGTCTCAGTATGAGGCCGCCCTCGATCGAATGGACGGTCCGGCGCGGCTTCACGCCGCGGTTCAACTGAGTGACGCCATCCACGAGATCCGCTTGGCCGAACTCCGGTCTCGCCATCCTGAACTGAGCCTGCGAGATGCCGTGGCACAGCTCGTGGAGAAGGATCACGGGGTGGCACTGCCCCGCCAGAAGTGAGTCTCGCAGCGTTTCTGGAGAACGTCGTTGGCACCGCTGGGGTCATCGCCACGCTCGTATATCTGGCCTATCAGATTCGGCAGAATACCGAGCAGCTTGAGCCCGCTGCAGGCCGAAACGTTCGAGCGGGATAGAGGGACCTAGATGTCTCTGGAGATGCCGTCCGGGATAGGGATGTCGCATCGCGCGACGGCTCGAATCGTGGGCTCTCTGTTCATTCTTGCGACCGTCCCCTTCTCGATCTCGGTCATCGTCCTCGAACCGGTGCTTGGAAGCCCGGACTTCCTCGCGCTGGCCTCGGAAGCTCCCGGCCGTGTCATGCTCGGATCGGCCTTGGAGCTGGTCAATCACATCGCCGTAGTCGCGATCGCGGTGGTGATCTATCCCGTTCTGCGCCTTTCCGGCGAACGCCTCGCGTTGGGCTATGTCGTGGCCAGGAGCATCGAGTCGGTGCTCTTCATCATCGCGACCGCGCACTTGCTCGCACTTCTCCATGTGGGCGGTACGTTCGTCGAGGCGGGGGCTCCTCCCAGTTCGCACTTCCAGACCTTGGGCGACCTGCTCTACGCCGGGCACGACTGGAACCGGGCTCCGCTCGCGTTCTCCGCGTTCGCGATTGGCGCGCTCCTCCTGAACTACCGCCTCTTCACCGCGCGGCTCGTTCCTCGATGGATCTCTGGGTTCGGCCTCATTGCGGCAGCTTCCATACTTGCGGCCCGAGTGATGATGCTCGTGGGCGTGGAGGTGCCTCCAGCCACCGTGACGCAGATGGACGGCCCGATCTTCCTCCAGGAGATGATCTTCGCAGTCTGGCTCATTGCGCGTGGCTTCAACATCGATGAGACGGCGCCCGCGAGCTCGGTCTAACGGGGAATTGCCGATTGCGGGAGGAACGTCGCGTAACACTGGGCCTGCGGCTCGGGGCATTCGCCCCTCGACCCAAACGGCCCTGACCGGGGCAGCGGGGTCTGGATGCTGGCGCGGTGCACGGCCGCAGCTTACCTACGAAACAGCCAGGGCCGGTTCGCAGGCCCTGAACGTCAAACGACAGCCTGAAGCGGGCTGCATTCGTTAGGAGGGGAACGATGGGTGATCTCTTTGTCCCGCGAGTCGGCGGAATCCTCAGCGCCGACATCGCGGTTCCCGAACACGAACGTGAATTGCGGTTCTACTCACGCGTGCTCGGCACCGGCGAGAATCCGCTTTGGCGCGAGGACCTGTTGAACAACCGCGGCATGCCGATCATCGGTTTGGGTGCGCAGAGCCCGGACTATGCCGACCTTCCGCTCCAGTGGATGCCGCACATTCAGGTCGCCGATGTCGCGGCCAGCGTGGCGCGTGCGCGCGATCTGCACGGAAGTGAGCTCATGCATGGCAAAGACGGCGATGGAAGGAGCCAGTGGGCGGTCCTGCTCGATCCCAATGGGGCGGCCTTCGGGATCATCCCAGTCCCTTCTTCGGAGGCGATCCCCCAGGGCGACGCATCGGGCGAAGCCGCGGCGAGTGTGGGTTGCATCTCCTGGGTCGACCTGACGGTCTCCGATGCCTCGGCAACCCGTGACTTCTATCGAGAAGTCGTTGGCTGGTCGGTGGAGGACGTCGAAATGAAGGACGCGAGCGGGCGCTACGCCGACTACAACATGTGCGGCGATGATGGGAGCCCGGCCGCGGGAGTCTGTCATGCACGCGGCGCGAACCTGGGTCTTCCGCATGTCTGGATGATCTACCTTCCCGTCGGCGACATCGCCGAGAGTCTCCGTCGCGTACGGGAGGAGGGGGGCGAGATCATCAAGGAGTCAAAGGGGACCGACGGGGAGTACGCATATGCGGTGATTCAGGATCCCGTCGGGGTCTGCTTGGCGTTGGTACCGGGATAGAGACGACCGAAATGACCGCCTTCGAATTCCTGTCCGTCGCGCTCTCCTTCGTGCTGGGCCTCGCCGTTACGCTTCTGCTCACCTCGCTTCTGTCGGCGTTCCGAGCGAGGCACAAGACGAAGCTCGACTGGGTCCCTTTCGTCTGGGCGGGCTACGCCTTGGCGTTTCAGTTCCAGTTCTGGTGGGCGATATTCGAGCTGAGTGCGCTGCCTCGCTGGACGGTGGCGATGTTCAGCCTGTCGTTGCTGCTCGTGGCTCTTCTGTTCCTTGCAGGTGGTCTCGTCTTGCCCAGTGGGATGCACGAATATCCTGCCGACCTTCGAGCGTACTTTGAGACGGACGGTCGTTGGGGCGCTGGAAGCCTCGGGCTCTACCATCTGGTTGCGCTGTTCGCGAACCTGGTGTTGTTCGAGAGCCCTTTGACGGATCGCCTTCACGCCGTGAGTCTCGCGGCCGCCGTCGTTGCGGGTCTGATCGTCTGGACCGGCTCGCGGAAGATGCACGTGGCCCTCACGCTCGCTTTCGGCGTGTTGACTGCACTCGCCCTGGTCTGGGCGACACGTCCTGCGTACTAGGCTCGAGGAAGCGGCAGGCAGAAGTTACCCCATCGGTGCGGCCGGTCGGACGTAGGCGTAGAATGGAGGCTCGCCACTACGCCTCGAGCACTTCGCACCATGGCTGAGATCGGACACGACCCCTCCCCGCCCGCCCACGAGCCCCCACCGAACCGGCCGGAACGAACGACCACGTTCCTCGGTCGGCTGACGAACGCGGTCCGTGCGCGGAATTGGCTGGCCTTCACGGTCGAGCTCGGGATCATCGTGCTCGGCGTCGCGATCGGTCTTCAGGCCGACAACTGGAATGAGCGTTGGACGGCGAAGAACGACGCCCGTGCGCTGATCGACAACCTCCGGAGCGAGTTCGAGTCGAACCGTGCCAGCCTGCAGACCACGCGTGCCAGTCTGGACGGGATCATGGAGGCCAACCGGGAACTGCTGGCGCTCTTCGGCCGCGACGACATCGGCATGTCCGAGACCGAGCTGGACAACCTGATCGAACTCACGTTCTTCTGGCCTATTTGGACGCCCAGCAACTCGGTGGCGCAGGAGCTGATGAGCTCCGGGTATCTCTCCGTGTTGGATGACGACGGGGTCAAGCCTCTGTTGTTCGATTGGGAGCGCAACATGAGGCAGGTGGAAGAATGGAATCGTCGCATGGAGCGGAGCTCCCAGGACCTGATCAACTACGTCAAAGACCACGGGTCGCTGAGGAACACGAACCATGATCGCCTTTCGATCGAGCGCTCGCCCCTGGACGTACGCAATCGCCCGCTACTGTCCGATCCCACCTTCGAGAACTACGTCGGTGAGAAGCTGATGATGTCCCAGTTCCTCGCCAGCCAGTACCGTTGGGCGGACGAGCTGGGCGAAGAGATCATCGGCGCATCCGACCGTTACCTCGGAGGTGGTGGGGGCGCATCGGACTGAGTGGCTGGAGGAACCGCGGCCGACCCCCCGCTCGTACCTGGATTGGCGCGTGGGCTGAGGTACGAGGTATGCTGGATGAGATGGGGCTGCCGGGCCGGTTCGGAAGCACTGGGAAGTCAGAGTGAAGTGTCCCGAAGTCCCGAATCTGCGGGACAGCACATTCATTCGTCAGGCCGCTTCCTCCCAAGCCGACTGGAGTCATCGTGAGCTTCACCCCGCCGGATAGCTGGTTTCGTCAAGCCCTACGAGAGGTCCCCATTCTGGTCCTCGGGATCTTGATCGCCTTCGCCCTCCAGGCGTGGTGGGATGGTGCGCGCGACCGGGAGGAGGAACAGCAGGCGCTTCTTGCTCTCCGCTCCGAGCTGCAGCTCAACCTCGAGGGTCTCGAGACGAATATCCAAAGGCACGGGCGCGTCGCCCGAGCGGTGGAGATATTCCATGCCCGGATGGTGGAGGAAGAGTCCGCGGAGATCCCAGACAGCATCCTGGTCGCTGCAATCGTATCTCCGACCTTCGATCCCTCCACCGGGGCCATCGAGAGTCTTCAGAGACTGGGAGCTGGCACGGCCTCAATCGCAGGGGCAGCGGCACGGTGGAGAAGCGTACTGGACGATGCCACCGAGGATGAACGGCGGTCTCGGAACTTCACGGACGAGCACCTCAGTCCCTACCTCGCACAGACCGTCGACCTGCCCAATGCCGATCTGTCCCGCCTCTGGGTGTTCGAGACCCTCGAGACGCCCATTACCGAGGCCACCGAGGTCCGATCGTCGTCGGAGCTCCGCTTCCTGCTGAGTACGCGCCTGAAGTGGGCGAGGCTGTCGGCGGCGGAACTCACTGAGGCTCGCGACGAGACCCGGAGTCTGATGCGGATCATCGACGAGGAGATCCGGTAGCCGGAGCGGCCTGACGGGCATTCGCTGCTGGCGCGGTGAAACCCCGGCTCGCACACTTCGCGGGCTCGGTCTACTTCCCGGCTCGCAGCGGCAATGGAAAACTGTTGGACTGGGCTTCTGAAGGAGGGACCTCGTGAGATCTGTATGCAGGCCATGGATCCTACTTTCGGTGGGCGCTTTTTCTCTTGCGGCTCCCGGCTACGGCCAAGTTCCGGACGAGCCGGGCCGGCATCTGATCGAAGTCGAGAGCAGTGTGGACGGAAGCCCTCAGCCGTCCTACCTGATCCTTCCACCCGACTTTTCGGCGGAGGGGTCGCCCACGCCGATCGTCGTGTCTCTGCACTCGTGGAGCTTCGGTGTGGAGCAGCGCTGGCCCGTTCTCGAGCAGATGGTCGCGGACAGGGGTTGGCTCTACCTCTTCCCCGACTTCCGCGGACGTAACGACGACATCGAAGCCTGCGCGTCGGACATTGCCAAGCAGGACGTGATCGATGCTCTCGACTGGGTCGTCGAGCGCTATCCCGTCGACTCCGAACGGGTGTACGTGACGGGCGTCTCCGGTGGCGGCTTCATGACACTGGCGATGGTGGCCAGCCACCCTGCTCGGTGGACTGCAGCCAGCGCCTGGGTTCCCTTGAGCGACCTGCAGGCCTGGTACGACTTCCACGCCCTGGATCCCTACGGCGAGATGGCCCGGCAGTGTGTGGGTGGCGATCCCGCCGAGGACCCCGCCGCGTCACGAGAGATGGAGAGGCGTTCGCCGCTGCACGCAATGGCGAACGCAGTCGACGTACCCCTCGACATCGCCGCCGGGCGTTTCGACGGACACGACGGTGCGCCGATTCCGGTGTGGCACAGTCTCGCTGCGTTCAACGTGATCGCCGGTGCGCTGAATGAGCCGCAGGTGACTGCGCAGGAGATCGCCGAGCTCAGCCGCCACGATCCGTATTTGGAGCGTCCCACTGCTGCGGATACCGTGCCGGACCCATCGTTCGGCAGACGGATCTTCTTGAGGCGTCGTGCGGGTCGGGCTCGGGTGACGATCTTCGACGGAGGGCATGAGGGAATACCGTCGGCCGCGATCGCGTGGTTCGAGGCACATCCGGGCCGGTGACACGTACGGCGTGCACGGTCTGACGAGGAATTGCGGCTGTCCGCGTCAGCGTCCTACGGAGATCCCATTGGACTTCTGGAGCTCGCGCGGCTCCTCGGCGGGGACGCATCATTTGCTGCGCACGCCCGGCGAGCGCAGCTCCTCTTGGCGGATCAGGCCGGCTTTCTGCAGGAAATCGAGGCGCGAAGAGTCGCTCTCGAGCGGGCACTCGAAGGGCCGGGGGGCGCGAGCTGAGGAGAAGCTGCTTCTCAGACTGCCACTGCCTCGATGGCGGCAATGAGTCGCGTCTCGCCCGGGTGTGTGGGCGGCCGGCACAAGGATCTCGACCTCAGCGGGTCGGCCCGACCTGCCCCAGTTCCTCTCGAATCAACTCGCGGATCTCGTCGAACGCGACGATGAGCTGCTCCATCTCTCCTACCGCGATGTCGTAGTAGGTGTCTCGCCGGAGCATCGTGTTGCTCAGCTCCAGGTCACCTTTGATCTCGATGGTACCGCGACCTTCGACCGGGCGTCCGGGTGTTCGTTCCTGGCTCCAGAAGTGGTCTCCGATGTCGTGTAACGGTCGGAGATCGGCGGTCTTGGCGATCCTCGGTTGGATGCGGTTCTCCTGGAGGTCACGGGCCCCCAGCTGCTCTTCGACTGCATCCTCGATCACGCCTCGCAAGCCCGCGAGCCGCACTCGCAGCTCAGGGATGCGGATGGCCTGCAGCCGACCTGACGCAGTGATGGCCTCGATGCTGCCGAGGGAAGCGTTCAGAGTGGGCGTCGGGTCGACCGCCAGCCAGAGCAGCGTGTCCGGCACCGTGATCGATGACGGCGACACGCTCTGAGCCGCGAGCTCCGCGATGGCTCGACTGGCGGCCACCTTCCGCCGCATCATATCAGCCTGGAATTCAACGAGGCCGACGTTCTCCATCAGCTCCCGGTCGATGGCGTCCAGCTCTTCGGCCACCTCCTTCGCCAACTGCTGGTTGGCCCACCATGCGTCGAGACCGAAGGCAACGAGAATGCTCGCCACGACGACGAGGCCTTCGAGAATCAGCCTCTTGATCGGGTCGGCATTGGGGCGGGTGGTCATTCCGGCGATCCCTCGGATGACGGGGAATGGGACAGTGATGGGTGGTGAAACGTCTCTGTCCCGCCGGTGGGTTGCAACCGACCGGCGTACTGCCTGACGACGCGCTTCCGGTTCCGCGCCTGCGGCGCAGCCGATGAGAGGGGCAGCCTGGGACGGGCGCGAGAGAATCACTGTTGCGCCGATTACGCGTAGTCCCAAGTCTGGGGCGCAGCACAGCCTTTCAGGAGACGCCCACCTCGGGGACGAAGATGGATGCCTTGCCACACGTCGGGCGAGCGGTCATGTCACGACTGATCTGGGTTCTGGCCTTGTCGGCGGTCCCCCTCGGCGTGACCGATCTCGGTGCCCAGGCATGCGAGGCCGACGGTCCGGTGAAGTACGTGTGCGGCACGACCAACCCTGAAGATCTCTTCCCGGTTCCCGGGACGTCGTGGGTGATCGCGTCCGGCCGGTACTCCCCCTCGGAAGGCCCGATCTACGCGGTCGACACCCGTGATCGCAGCGTGCGGGAGGTCTTTCCGGCGGGCTCCCTGCCGCCGAAGCACGACAGGGATGCGTATCCCGCCTGCCCTGGACCCCAGCCGGTTTTCCAGCCACACGGACTGACCCTGCGGGAAGGCCCCGACCGGCTCCACACCTTGTACGTGGTCGGGCACGGAGCGCGCGAAGCCATCGAGGTCTTCGAATTGGACGTCAACGGGGCGGTTCCGACTCTGAGCTGGATCGGCTGTATTCCTGCGCCGGAGGGTACCCGGCGCATCAACTCTGTCACCGCCCTACCTGGCGGATACCTCGGAGCCACGAATTACGACCCTGCGGGTGGTGAGCTGTGGGAGTGGCATCCATCGACCGGCTGGCTCGAAGTGCCGGGTAGCCAGATGCGCAGCCCCAATGGCCTCGTCTCGTCGGATGACGGGCGGTGGTTCTACATCGGCGGCACCAGTGACCAGGCGATGGTGCGACTGTCGCGCGGCGTGTCCCCGGTCCAGGTCGATACGATCGGCATCGGCTTCCCAGTCGATAATCTGCGCTGGGGCGCGGATGGCACGGTGATCGTGGCGGGGTTCGACTGGCGCTGTGAGGGGCCCGACTCCTGTGAGCCCGCTGGTGCGCGTGTCGCCGAGGTCGATGCGAACACGCTCGCGGTGCGGCAGTTGGTGGACTACGAAGGCAATGAGTTTTTCCGGATGGGGACCGTGGCCATCTACGTCGAGGACGAGATCTGGATTGGTGGCATCTCGGGGACCTACGGGATCGCCCGGTTTCCGCGATGAGTGGGTCGGGCCCGATCCTGCTTTCGCACGTAGACATCGAGCGCAGCTCGCTTCGCTCGCTGGCGGACGCGAGGCTACGGGTACGGTGGGCCGTGCAGATACTGAGCTGCGTCACTAGGTTCGCTTCGAGAACCATGCTGACTGGAGAATGAGAGGTGGGGGTGCCCGCGGAAGCGCCGTTCTTCATGCTCGGACTCTCTCTCCTCCTCGTTCATGAACTCGACGCTGTGCGGTGCCGTGAATGGCGCATCTTCCCGGGGCTGTCCAGCCTCTCCGACGAGTGGGGCTTCAGGCTCTTCGTTCTCCTTCACGTCCCGCTGCTGTATGCGCTGTTGGGGGCGGTAGCGGCCGGACCGGGCGCGACCCTGGTTGTCGTGCTCGATGTCTTCTACATCCTGCACCTGGGCCTGCACCTACTCTTCCTTCGGCATCCGCGGAATGAATTCCGTGACCGACTGTCGTGGGCGCTCATCGTCGGGGTAGCCTTGAGCGGAGGGGTCGATCTGCTGTTGCGAGCAGCATGATCCCGTGGGCCGGGATCTCATGAAGAAAGCGCGAAGCCACCTCCGAATGTGACCCAGGAGCCTCGGGGGTGCTCGCGAGGGGAGGTGACATGCGAATCGCCAGATCTTACAAACAACACCCGGGGCTCGCCGACCACTGGGACGCCATCGTCGTCGGCTCGGGCATCGGCGGGCTCTCCGTGGCCGCGACCCTGGCCAAGCTTGCCGGCAAACGTGTGCTCGTTCTCGAGCGTCACTATACCGCCGGCGGCTTCACGCACGCGTTCCGAAGGCCGGGATACGAGTGGGACGTCGGGGTCCACTACATCGGCAACGTGTCCGATCCCCGTGATTCCTCGCGGCGGCTGTTCGACTTCATCACGGATGGTCAGCTCGGATGGGCCGATATGGGCGACGTCTACGATCGGATCATCCTCGGAGACGACTCGTACGATTTCGTAAAGGGCGTCGAGGGCTTTCGTGCGCAGATGCACGACTACTTCCCGAGCGACAGGGACGCGATCGATCAGTACCTGACCAAGGCCCTCACCACCGCCGGGAAGGCACGGCTGTTCTTCACGGAGAGGGCGGTGCCCCCCTTCGTCTCGAAGCTCTTCGGGGGAATGATGCGCCGCGGGGCCGCCAAGGACGGCCTGCGTACCACACGCGACGTGCTCGAGGGAATCACGAGCAACCAGGAGCTGATCGGCGTGCTGACCGGTCAGTTCGGCGACTACGGATTGGTTCCCGCCCAGAGCAGCTTCTTCATCCACGCCCTGGTCGCGAGCCACTACTTCAGAGGGGCCGCATACCCCGTCGGTGGTGCGGCCCGAATCGCCGAGACCGTCGTGCCGGTGATCGAGAGCGCGGGCGGCGAGGTGGTCACGAACGCCGAGGTCGCCGAGGTCACGATCGAGAACGGCCGAGCGGTGGGTGTCACGCTGTTCGACGGCCGCGAGCTTCGCGCGCCGATCGTCATCAGCAATGCCGGGGCCAAGAATACCTTCACGCGGTTGGTGCCCGGGGAGGAAGCGCAGGCCACCGGCATTCCGGCCAAGGTCGCTTCGGTCGGGACCTCCACCGCACACCTGTCGCTCTACGTCGGACTCGAGGGCACGACCGAGGAGCTCCAGCTCGAGAAGACGAACCTCTGGGTGTACCCGGACCACCGGCACGAAGAGAACTTCAAGCGCTTCGAGGCGGACCTCAACGCGCCCCTCCCCGTCGTCTTCCTGTCGTTTCCGTCGGCAAAGGACCCGGACTTCGAGCGGCGCCATCCCGGCCACTCGACCATCGAGGCCATCACCTTGGGCCCCTACGAGCCGTTTCGGGCGTGGGAGAGCACCTCCTGGAAGAAGCGGGGCTCGGAGTACGACGAGCTCAAGGCGAGCCTTTCCGAGCGGCTGCTCGACTCGGTCTACGAGCACGCACCCGCGACGCGCGGAAGGGTCGAGATCGCCGAGCTGTCGACCCCGCTGTCGACGCGGGACTTCACGGCTCACCCCACTGGCGGGATCTACGGTCTCGAGCAGACGGTGCACCGCTTCCGGCAACGCTGGCTCCGCCCGCGCACGCCGATCGACGGCCTCTACCTCACAGGCGCGGACGTTGCGTGTGCCGGGGTGGTCGGGGCATTGATGGGGGGGATGCTTTGCTGTTCGGCCGTGCTGAAGGGCAACGTGCTCGGTCGTGTGTTGAAGCGCGGATCCTAGGATGCCGCAGTCGCGTCGGTCGGAGCGAAGGACCATGGACTACAGGTGGTCGTGCCCGAGCGTAGCAGTCCTTAGCGTCATGATCACCGCCTGCGCAGAGCCCCCTGACGCGAACCTGGTCACGGTGACTGACAGCGCAGCAGTCGAGATCGTAACGAATCACCGAGCTTTCACGGACGTCCCGAGCCGGTCGGTGCCGGAGCAGCCGGCTCGTGAGATCAGGGACGACGCGCTTTATCGGGTGACCGCCCTGCAACCCTTGCCTGACGGGCGGATTGCGGTCGGCATGAACGGAGGGGCGTGGGTATCGATCTACGATGCGGCGGGCGTAGCGGTGGCCCGCATGGGGCGGGAAGGTGACGGCCCAGGCGAGTTCCGGTTCATCGAGAGCCTCTTGGTGCTGCCCGGGGATTCGCTGGGCGTGTACGATCCGCAGCCCGAACGGCTGACCGTGTTTCCCTTGGTGGGCGGTGATCCGCGCGTGCTCAGCCTGGTTGACGTCACCCCCGCCCTTGCTTGGTCCAGGGTGCATCTACTCCAGGATGGGCTTGTATACGTGGGCCGCGCCGGCCCGGCAGGACCAGCCGCCGAGATGGGCGTGTATCGGAATTCCGCGCCCTCCTATCGCATCGATCTCGAGGGTCGCACACTTGCGGCGTACGGTGAATTCCCGGGGATGCAGGCGTTCATTGGAGCCCGAATGAGGACCCGTGCGCTGTTCGGGGCACTTCTCTTCACGACGACGACCGGGGACCGATTCGTCGTGGGCACGGGCGAGTACCCCGAGCTCCGGATCTACGGACCTGATGGTGCCCTCACCCAGATCGTCCGATGGGAGGGTGGGGATCGCACGGTGACGGACGAGATGAAGGAGGAGTACGTGGAGTTCATGGTCAGCCAGGCGCCTCCGGACCAGGCGGACGCGACGCGTGACAGGTTCTCGGAGATGCTCGTGGCACCCGAGTTGCCGACGCATGCGGAGGTGATTGCGTCGCAGAGCGGTGCGATATGGGTCGGGCAGTACCCGGGGCCCGAGGCCGAGATGCCCTCGGGTCGCCGGCTGTCGTCCCGAAGCTGGCTCGTGTTCGGATCGGATGGAACAATGAGGGAGCGGATTCAGACACCACCTGGATTCCTGCCGATGGCCCTTGCAGACGACGTCGTGTGGGGGGTGTACTATGACGAGTTGGGCGTGGAGTCCATCCGGGCCTACCGAACCGGTCTGTAGCAGAACTTCGTATGTTGGGCCTGGGAACCTGCCGGCCCGGACTCCGGACAACACTGGCCCTAGAGTTTCGGACGTCGCTGAAGGAACCACCGGACAGGGATCGAGTTGAGAATCGCGTCTCGATCCAGCGAATGGGATGGAGAGAATGCTCCAGGAAGTGGCTTTGTGGGCAGAAGTTCTGGGCGGTCTGGCCGTCATTGGTGGCATCATCTTCGGGATTGCCCAACTCCGTCTGATCCAGCGACAACGAGCGGATCGCGCGGCGATCGAGGTCGTGCGTTCGATGCTGAGTGAGCACTTCCCTTCCTCGTATCGACTCTTGAATTACCTCCCCGATGGCGTGACGGTCGAGGAGATCCGGCGAAAGGGGCCGGAGTACGAAGAGGCGGTCTTTCGGATCGCCACGGTCTTCGAATCCCTCGGGTACATGGTCTTCAGAGGTGTGGTCCCGTTGGCGGTGGTGCGGGAGCTTGTAGGCGGTGTGGCACTCGCGATGTGGCGCAAGCTGGAGACTTGGAAGGAAGAGGTCGTGGAGATGGAGGGGCAGGACCGCGTGGTCGAGTGGTACGAATGGCTGGTGAATCGCCTGCGTGAGTTAGACGATCGGGAGCCGGCTGCCCGGGCGACGGTCCGGTTCAATACCTGGAAGCGTCCCCAGTAGGCATCTCCTGTCGTGGCGCGTAGGGCTCGGACCGCTAAGGTCGATTCTGCGCAGTCTGGTGGGGGTAGCTGACTGGTTGCGCCGCTCACGCGAAGTCCCGAATCTCGGGCGCAGCATCTTCCTGAGTCAGTTGACGCCACATCGGAGTCCGATGCCCGAACCAATGGAGGGTCCGCGAGCGCGCAGCGGGCTGCGTGGGGTGTTGAGGCTGCTTCGCGATCTCATCGCCGTGCTCGGTGCCATCCTGGCGGCCTTTGCGCTCGACGCCTGGTGGAGTGAGCATTCCGAAGCCGCCAGGACGGCGGACTTGCTGGCGGCCATCGCCGGAGAATTCGAGGGCGCGGTGGTCGAGCTCGACTCCATTGTCGCCGAGAACGACCGCTTCATGGCGTCTCGGGTGGCCTACCTGGGTCGCGCAGGGGCCGACTCTCCGCCGGTCCCCGACGACTCCCTGGCCTTCTACCTCGACACATACAGCGATTTTCAGATCTACAATCCCTCGTTCGGCGCGCTGAGCACCCTCATCGCCGGAGGCGGCCTCGAGCGGGTAGCGGAGCCCGACCTGCGATACTCCTTGGGGGGATGGTCGGGCGAGCTCGACGATCTCGTGTTCGAGGAGAACCAGGTAGCCGTAGCGACCCAGTCCCTTTCACGGACGGCGACGGAGCTCGGTCTCCAATCCGAGATCACGCTCCAATACCTGTACGGGCACGCTTTGGACGTAGAGGTGCTACGACGGTTTGCAAACAGCGCCCGGTACCGCGAAGAACAAGCTGGCTTGGTCCTGGCCCTGAGCTTGTACCAAAGCGATCTGCATCGGGTACGCGACCGAGCCGCGGCGATGGCGCTCCGCCTGCATCGTCAGGCGGGAGGGTCCGAAGTTGGTCGGCTGGAATCCAACAAGAGTGGGTGAATCGTGAATGTACGCTCCGGAGGGACAGTGCTGCTGACCGGCGCGACGGGCTTCGTGGGTCAACACGTCCACGAGCCGCTCGTCGAAGCCGGCTGGACCGTACGATGCACCACGCGCGATGTGCCGTCTGCTCGAGCGCGGTGGCCCGACCGTGAGTGGGTGAGACTCGACCTGGAGGATACCGAGTCGGTCGAGCGAGCCCTCCGGGGGTGCGACGCCGCCCTCTATCTGATTCACGGCATGGCGTCGCGCGCCGAGGACTTTCGCAGGGCCGAGGTCCATCAGGCAGAGACGTTTTCTGCAGCGGCGGCTCGAGCCCAGTTGAAGCGTATCGTCTATCTGGGTGGCGTTGCGGCGGACGTCGATCCCTCGGACCACTTGAAGAGCCGTGAAGAGGTCGGCGAAGTGCTTCGCGCCGGAGACGTGCCGACGATCGAGCTTCGGGCAAGCATGATCGTCGGCGACGGGAGCTTGAGCTGGCTGATCGTGCGGGATCTCGCGGCTCGACTTCCGGTGATGATCCTGCCGACCTGGCTTCGGTCCCGAACGGAACCCGTCTCCATTCAAGACATCTGCATCGCACTGGTGCGGTCCCTCGAGCTCGAAATGTCGGGGGGCGAGTGGTTCGACGTGCCCGGGCCGGAAGTTCTTTCGGGACGGGAGATCCTGGCTCGTACCGCGGCGGCTCTGGGCGTACGGAAGCCGCTCATGATCCAGGTCCCGTTTCTCTCCCCCAGGTTGTCTTCTCACTGGGTTCGGTTCGTCACGAGGGCTGAATGGTCCGTGGCCCGTGAGGTGGTGGTGGGCCTCAAGACGGACCTCATTGCGCAGGATGACCGGTTTTGGTCGCTCATCGGGCACCCACGGCGTCAGAGCTTCGACGAGGCAGCGCGCGGTGCCCTCGAGCGAGAGCGTGCGCGACCGCCTCTTCAGGGAGCTTGGGCGTGGATCGAGCGAGCCTTGGTGCAGATCGCGACCTGGAGTCGCGATCGATAGCGTGCCGCGGGAGCGCGAGGGCGAGTCGGTTCGCAAGTCCCTGGAACGTTTTCCGGAATGGCAGGGACGCCGCGATCTTTTGGCGCCACACGGTGTTTCACAGGGTCGTGGACAGCTCGCAGGGCGATGGGTGGAGGTGACGCGGATGCAGCCGGATTCGCATGGCAGGATCGCGCAGTGGGGAAGCCTTCTGATGCTGCTTTTCGGGGCGTCCTGTAGTGACGGGACCGACTGCTGCACCGACGGTGCGACGGGAGCGCTGCTCGAGGGACAGGTGGTCGATGAAGCGGCACAGCCCGTCGTCGGTGCCATCGTCCGTACAACCGGTCATCGCCTCTCATGCGAGTCGCTGGAGGTACAAGGGCCAGGACAAGGGGAGACGTTGGCGGACTCTGCCGGGTCCTTCAGCCTGCGGATCACCTCCTTTCTCGGTTCTCCCGGAGATTTCTGCGTCGATGTCGTGGTGACCGACGGCTTGAGCTATTCGGACACCATCGGGGCCATTCCGGTCGAGTTCTTCGAGGGTGCGATCCGCGATACCGCGAGGGTCGTCCTGCACATCGAAGGGTGAAGCGAAGGCTCGGGAAGGGCCTGATCCCGATAGGAACCGGACTCCGGCCCGGAAGCCCTGAACGTTAGACGGCATTGTCGTGGAAGACATTGTCTTCCGCACGGAAGCTGACTCTCCGATTGCGGAATGGGATCGTCCGGCTGCAGGTTCGCAGATCCGCACTGCCTTGTGAAATTTGCATCGTCAGGCATGATATGGCGGAGTAGGCGGCGTAGGTTTGATCATCGCAATTCCCGGTCAGATCGTGAATTGGCCGTCCAGGTGAGACGCATGAACCCTGATGCCATCGCCCATTTGAACGCGGCGCTCCAGGGCCGCTATCAAGTCGAGTCGGAACTCGGCGAAGGCGGCATGGCGAGGGTATACCTCGCGACCGATGTGAAGCACGGGCGCGATGTTGCCCTCAAGGTCCTGAAGCCCGAAATGGGCGAGTCCATAGGGACCGAGCGGTTTCTGCGCGAGATCGACATTGCCGCGAAGCTCTCTCACCCCCACATCCTGCCTCTCTTCGACTCGGGGCAGGCGAATGGGCTTTTCTATCTAGTCATGCCTTACGTGGAGGGAGAGAGCCTCCGCGATCGGCTCGATCGTGAGGGCTCGCTACCCTTGGACGAGGCGGTGACCGTGGCCTCGGAGATCGCTGATGCGCTCTCCTATGCCCACGAACGGGGATTGGTGCATCGGGACATCAAACCCGAGAACATCCTCTTCCAGGCGGGCCACGCGGCGGTGGCCGACTTCGGGATCGCCCTGGGTACCGGAGAGGGCGCCGACACCCGTTTGACCGGGACGGGGCTGGCCATCGGGACGGCGGCGTACATGAGTCCGGAACAGGCCGCCGGAGACCGAGACGTCGATGGTCGGTCCGACATCTATTCACTGGGCTGCATGCTCTTCGAGATGCTGGAGGGGCAGCGGCCGTTCGCCGGGCAAACGCCCCGGGCCGTGCTGGCGAGCAAGCTCACCGGCGGGCTGCCGGAGCTCACCCGCGCCCACGAGCTGCCAGAGACGCTGCCTCCGGTTCTGGAACGGACGCTCGCGCCGGATCCCGGGGACAGACCGGACGACGCCCGGCAGTTCGTGACCGAGCTCCAGACGGCGTTGTCGGCCAGTGCGATCGAGGCCGCCGGCCTGCGCCGCCGCCGTCGTAGGGCCGCTCAGGGGATCGCCGTCACGGTTGTCGCGGCCCTTCTGGCACTCGGGGCCTGGTGGCTCCCCGGCGCCCTGTCGCGTCCGAGCATCGAGGCCGTCGCCATCCTCCCCTTCGAGAACGAGCTGGCGGACCCGGAGCAGGCGGCGCTCCTCGCCGGGATGCACGAGGCGCTCATCGGGGAGGTGCAGCAGGCCGGGTTCGACGTCAGAGGACGGCGGTCCGTGAGGAATTACCTGGGAGACGCCACGCCCATCGCGGAGATCGCCCGGCAGCAGCGTGTCGATGCCGTACTCCAGGGTCGGGCGGAGTACGGTGAGGACTCGGTGAGCATCAGCTTGACGATGATGGACGGGCGCACCGAAGCGGTGCGATGGAGTGAGCGCTACGCGGTGGCGGCGCGCGACGTGATGACCCTCTACAGCCGGGCGACGCGGGCGATTGCCGGAGCGGTGGGGCTGGAGGTCCCTGAGGAGGTGGTCGCGCGTTGGGCGGCTCGTAGCGAGGTGGATCCGCAGTCGTACGAGCTGACGCTGCGTGGCAACTACCATCAGCGGCGGTTGACCCCTCAAGACCTCGAGATCTCTCAGGGGCTCTTCGAGCAGGCTCTGGAGATCGACGAGGACAACGCGCTGGCGCTCGGCGGGCTGGCCGGCGTCTGGGCCGGACGGCAGCAGTTCGGTCTTGTGAGCCCTGCGGTGGCCAGGCCGTTGATCCGCGATTACATGCGACGCGCGTTGGCGATTGCTCCGAACGAACCGAGCCTCGCTGCGCTGCATGCCAACGTGCTCACCTGGGTGGAGTGGGACTGGGAGGCGGCCGGACGGGAATTCGAGCGAGCCATCGAGCTCAACCCCAGTAACTGGGAGGCCCGCGCCTTCTACTCCCACTACCTGATTTTCATGAGGCGCATCGACGAAGCCCTGGCCCAGGCCGAGCTGGCGCGGGCTGGAGATCCCTTCAGCGGATTGGTGCTGGGTGTGGCAAACGGCACGTTCGCCCACGCCGGTCAGTACCAAGTCGCCCTCGAGGCGGGGCGGGAGGCCCTTCGGTTGGATCCGAGCCAACCTGTTGCCCACGACGTCGTTACGATGTCCCTGAATGGCCTGGGGCGGATGGAGGAGGCGGTTCGGTCGGACGCCGGCTTCTACACGGCCATGGGGGATACGGCTCTCGCGAATGCGATGGTCAGTGGACTCGCGGATGGGGGGCCCGAACAGGGATGGGCCCGGGCAGCCGCAATCCTGGAGGCGCGTGCCGAGGTCGTGTACGTGGCGCCGGGACGGCTCGCGCTACCGCACCTGTGGGCCGGCAACATCGAGAGAGCCCTGTACTGGATGGAGCGCGGTGAGGCGATCGGGGATCCGACGATGCCGTACTTTGCCGGGTCACCCACCGCACCGGGTGCGGAGCCGGTGGCGATGCATCCGCGCTACCAGGCGATTCGGGACCGGATGGGGTTGCCGGACTAGAGCGACCGAGCGGAGGGAACGACCGTCCCCTCAGCCCCCCGGCGGGATCGGCTCGAACTCCCAGAACCGAGCCACCTGATCTTCGGTGCCCAGCATCTCGTAGCGAAGGAGGCTGACCGGCATCCGCCCCATCGCCAGGAAGTCGTCGTGGAAGGCCTTCAGGTCGAAGGCGTCGCCGTCCCGGATGCGCAGCTCACCCAGCAGCTGCTGGATTTGCAGGTTGCCGATGGTGTAGCCCAGCCCGTACCCGGGGGGCCGGCGCAGATAGATCTCGGCGTCGACCCGGGCGACGTCGTCGTCGAGCCACGGGGAGCCGGATCGCATGTGCTCGGCGCCCTCGGCGATGGTCATCTCGTTCAGCTGCATGCCGATGTCGGCGGTGACCCGGGTCGCGCGAAAGATGCCGAACAGGTACATGAGCTCGTGGACCCGGGGCAGGTGATCGACCACGCCGGCCCGCGCCATGGGCTCCTCGAGGTACACGCCCCACCCCTCGACGCGGACCGCGTCGGAGATGTGGGCGCGGATGGGGTGGTCGTTCTTTCTCGCGAACCAGCCGTCGTATCGATGCCCGGGAATGACTGCGTGGAGATGGTCGGGGTGCGGGTCCCGGAACTGGACCTTCTCCCAGAAGTTGAGCCCCTCGGGCCGCTCGATGAACGGCGCGTTGTATCCGAACGTGTCGAAGTCGGGGGTGTCGTCGGGCAGCGTCATGATGTCCTGCTCGACGAGCCAGATGCGCACGTTTTGGTCCGTACGTCTCAGACGTGCCTCGTACTCCTCCGCGGTCGGCGCCGGCTCGAGTGCCGGAAGCTCCCGGTTGCGGGCTTCCTCGAGCGCGAGGAACGCGGTGAGTCGCTCCCACTCCCGCCGCGCCAGGACCGCCATCTCGTCGGCCGTCCACGGGAGCAGTTTGGCGTTGCGCATGTACCAGTCGAAGCGCGCCTCGCCCACGCCGGCACGCGCGCGCATGCGCGGGGCGGCGGCGTCCAACCAGTCGGCGAACTCACGGACGGCTTCCAGCGCCTCGTCGATGACGGGGACGAGGTCGGGCTGCGACTCGGTGGCCCGCCCCCGCAGATCCTCATACCACCCGATGACGCCCGCGGGTGGGACGGCGCGATACGGATGGCCGTGCCCCACGCCGTCCGGGTTGCGCATGTTGAAGCGCGCCAGCGCCAGGTAGTCCGCGGCCCCGTCGGTCAGGTTCTCCTGGGCCGCACGGACGATGGCGGGGACGGCCTCGAGGCGGGCCCGGGTCCGGGCCATGGCTGCGTCGTCGGCATCCATGTCCGAGAAAGCCATGCGGAGCAGGGGATCTACATAGGTGCCGGGATCCCGCGCCCACGGGCGGCTGACCTGCAGGTGGAACCGCTCTGCGGCGATCTGCGCCTTCACGGCCAGGTAGTCCGCCTTCTCCGCCACGGTCCAGGCACGGAGATCGATGGCCTTCAGGCGCTCTTCCACGGCGGCGACCGCATCGATGCGAGCGGCGACCACGCTCGAGCCGTAGGTCGAGATCCCGTAGGGCAGCGCGGGATCGTTGAACGCGGCGGACCAGGCTTCGGGTGAGCGGGTCTCCCTGAAGTCCCGGAAGACGGCGACGAGCTCCCCATATCCCGGCGAAGCCCCCGGCGAGGTCTGCGCCAAGACGGGCCCGGTACCCCCGCCGAAGGTCGCGATCAGAAGGAGGATCGTTCCACACAGGGTCCGCTTCGGCATGGTGGCGTTCTCCCGACGTCGGGTGTGTCTCGAGGGAAAGGGATCGGATTGTTGCGGACTCACGGCTCGCGCCGCAACCTCGCCATCGACTCGATGCGCTCACCCCTCGAAGGCTGGCTCCCATGGTCGTCACGCGTTTCGCCACCACCACCATCACCGCACTCGTCGCGGTCCTGATCCTGGGGATCGCTGGAGCCACCGCACCGGTGGACGCGCAGACCTCCCTGCGCGCGGTCGAGCTGCGCGACGGGCACCGCGAAGCGGCGACGGCCCGTCGGGCGGAGCTGATGCGGCGGATGGAGGGCGGGCTCGCGATCATCACGAGCGCCGATCGGTCTCAGCCGAACCGGTACGAGTTCTACGTGGACGACACGGAGAACCACGACTTCGTCTTCCTCACCGGCATCTACGAGGCCGACCCGCCGGGTTCCGTGCTCGTCCTGAACCCGGGTGGTGAGCAATACCGGGAGATCCTCTACACCGACCTCGATCCCGAGGAGGCCCAACGCCTATCCGGCGTCGAGCACGTCCTGCCGCGGGAGCGGTTTCTCGAGCACCTGAGCAGCGCGATCTCGGACTACCGCAACCTGCGGATCACCCAGCTCCGCTTCAAACCGGAGGCCTCGGACCTCGCCCGGGGCTGGGGCGACGACGAGAAGATCCTGTACGTGAACTACCCCCGCTTCACCAACCTGAGCGAACCGGCGACGCCTCGACTGGCGTTCGTCGAGCGACTCACCCGAGCAACGTCGGAGATCGATCTTCGCGATGCCGGGGATCTGCTCGACCCGATGCGGATGATCCTCGACGACTTCGCCATGAAGAACCTCGTGCGCGCGATCGAGATCACCGGTGAAGGGCTCATGGAGGGCATGAAGTCGGTTCGGCCCGGGCTCGGCACCAAGGAGGTCATGGAGACGGTCGATTTCGTGTACCGGTTGAACGGAGCCGAGCTGGGCTTCGTCACCGGGGTCGCGTTGGCGAGTCGCCTCGACGAGCCGCTGCGCTGGGAGACGACCCGCGAGGAAGAAGCCGCCCGAAAGGGGGACGCCCGGATCGAGGACGGCATGCTCGTGCACTTCGATACGGGTGCCCGCATGAACCACTACAGCGCCGACATCCAGCGCACGGTGCCGGCCGGTGCCCGCTTCACGGACTCCCAGCGCCACGTCTACCAGACCGTGCTCGACGTCCAGAAGGCGGTGATCGCCGCGGTCCGCCCGGGCGTCACCTGGGCCGAGCTCCACGACCTCGCGATGTCCATGCTGCGCGACGCCGGCGGATGGGACGAGAGCTACACCTACGGGATCGGGCACTTCATCGGGATGGAGGTGCACGAGCACGGGGATTACGTCGCGCCCCTCCGGCCGGGGATGGTGATCGCCATCGAACAGGGAGCCGTCGTGGACGGCACGCGGGTGGCCTTCGAAGACGACGTGCTCGTCACCGAGGACGGCCACGAGTGGCTCACGCGTTTCATTCCGATCGAAATCGACGAGGTCGAGGCCCTTCGACGCGAGCGGCCGCGCGTAGACCCTGCCGCGCTGCTCGGGGTCGGCGGGTCGGGCTAGGGGCCGCCGGCGGCATCCCACTCGGCGTCGGTCGCGTCGGAGTCCTGGTACTCGAGCAGCTGCAGCCACTCGCCGTCGACCTTCACGAGCGCGGCCGAGAAGTGGATCGTGGCGACGGTCCGCGTGCCGTTCTCGACCGACGAGTACCGGAAGATGCCCACTTCGTGCGCCGAGCTCTCGTCGTGGATGCGCCGCGTGAATCGGAACTCGACGTCGCGCTCGGCTCGCCCCTCGGCGGTGGCGCGCCAGGCTTCACGGTTGGTCTCCACGTCATTGACCACCGTACGGGAGATTCCCCGACGAGCGGAGACGAAGATCGCGTCCGGGTGGTAGGTCGACAGGTAGAGGTCGGGATCTCCGGTCCGCACCGACTGCGCGACCCGCTCCCAGAGGGCATCGAGCTCGGCGACGACCTGGGCCTCCAGGGTCGTCGGGGTGGCCGACACGACGACCAGTAGGACGAGTGATCGAAGGAGGTTGCGGATCATGAGCGGGCTCCGTGGAGGCGGACGGTATGCGAGTCGCCACGTTCGGACCGCGTCCTCTGTGGCGCAACCGATCCGTGGGGCCAAGAGCGCTGGCGCGACCCGCAGGCGCGGGTTACCTGAAGGTGGGGCCTGCGCCGGTTTGGGGGCCCTCGGGAGTCATGCGTTGCTGCGTGAGCAGATGGACAGCCCGGCTGGGACTCGAGGTCGAATGGCGGATGTAGTCGGCTGGATTCTCTATGACGACGAGTGCGGATTCTGCCGCCGGTGGGTTCCGTTCTGGGAGCCCACGCTGAGGCGTCGTGGATTCGACGTCGCTCCCCTGCAAGCACCCTGGGTCCAGGAGCGGCTGAAGGGCATCGATGGAGATCCTCTCGATGATCTGCGCCTGCTCTTGAGGGACGGGAATCTCATCAGCGGCGCGGAGGCCTATCGCTATGCCATGCGTCGTATCTGGTGGGCATACCCGGTCTTCCTGCTCTCCAGAGCCCCCTTGTTGAGCGCCCTGTTCGACGCCTCGTATCGGACTTTCGCTCGGCATCGGAACCGGGTATCCCGAGCTTGTGGGTTGCCGGGAGCCTCGGAGCAGGAATGAGTGCCTTCGTGGCCGCCGAGTGGCGGCAGATCGTGATGCTCAACTTCGTTGCGGACCCCGAGGTCTTGAAGCCACTCGTACCTCGCGGCACGGAGCTCGATCTCTGGAATGGCCGTACGTACCTGAGCGTGGTGGGCTTCCTGTTCCTCGGCACGAAGGTTTGGGGCGTTCCCGTGCCATTTCACTCTCGGTTCGAGGAGGTCAATCTCCACTTCTACGTGAAGCGTAGGATGCCTGCAGGTGGTCGGCGGGGAGTGGCATTCGTCCGCGAGTTCGTTCCCAAGCGGTCGTTGTACGGGGAGCCGTACACGGCGTGTCCGACCGAGCACCGGATCGAAGTCGGACAAGGCGACCCAGGGCTGGTCGAATATCGTGGGAGACTCGCAGGGCGTTGGAACTGCGTTCGCGTCGAATCGCTGGGTCCGTCGACGGAGCTGGCGCCGGGGTCGGAAGAGGAGTTCATCGCCGAGCACTACTGGGGCTACACCGCAGTCGATGCGACGACTTCTCGCGAGTACGAAGTTCGGCACCCACCGTGGAGGATCCGACACGCCGAGTCCGGTACGCTGGAATGCAACGTGGCCGAGGTATACGGCTCGAGGTTCGCAACAGCCCTCGATGGTGAGCCCACATCGGCCTTCCTGGCCGAAGGATCGCGGGTCCCCGTGCATAGGGGGCGGGTGATTCCGGGAACCGCCGAGCACGAGACCGCTGGACGCCGGGATGACCGTTAGGAGGGTGCTTCGGGTCCTCGCCGCCGGGACGATGTGGGCGGCCGCCTACAACCTGATGTGGGGCCTCGCGTGGATCCTCTTCATGCGCCGGGCGTGGACGGAGGCAGCTGCGGTCGCGGGTCAGTCCATGCCGTGGACCCCACAGTTCTGGTGGATCTGGATTCCCATGACGCTGCCCTTCGGGTTTGCGGTCGGCGCCTATGTGTTGAGCCGGCCGAGCCCGCGGACGATTCGGAGAGATGCTGTGGCTGCGAGTCTGGTGGTCTGGGTTCCCGGCACGATCGGCATGGCCTTCGGAGCGGCGCTCACGCCGGGCATCATCGTGATCGACTCGATCGTGAACCTGGTGGCGGTCTTCGCCGCATCACTCCTGTTGGCGGAGGGAGTCACCCGCCTCGGGTCGGCAGGCGGAGACGAGGACGAGTCGTGAAGTTGTTGGCGGCGGAGGCGATCGTGGGTTACCTGAAGATGTGGCCGGGCCGCCTGACAGGCCCTGGACGTTGGCTGGCATATCTCGGAAGAGGAAAGTGGAATGCTGAGGAATCGAATTGGGGCTCTGCTCGTGACCGTTCTCGTGTCCGGTTGTACGGCATCCGACGTCGAGGTGGTGGACGTACCTTCGGATGATCCAGCGCTTCTCGAAGCGATCCTCGAGGAGGTCAGAGTCGGATGGGAGCAGGGAGACGGCTCACCGTTCCGCTCCCACTTCCTGGATTGGGAAGGCGCCCGGTACTTCGAAGGCGGCGGCGAGAACGTCGGGTTGCAGGACCTGGTCGAGAATCACGTGGAGCCGGAGGGTGAGCTCGGACTGCGGCTCGGGTACTCCAACATCCAGAGCCACTTCGAGGGCGGCTTCGCATGGGCGATCGTCGATACCGAGATCCAGCTGACCACGTCGGATGGACGCGACATCCACAATCGGGGCCACGCCACGTATCTGTTCCGCTGGATGGACGGGGCGTGGAAGGTGGTCCACACGCAATCGGCCAGCCGGCCCGTGCAGCCGACGTCCGAGAGCTCCGGCTAGGGGCCCCTTGCCGGAGCATGGGCCGTTTCACGGGCCCTGAACGTGACGTGCCATCGAGAAGACGGTACCGAGTGGTATTCGGGGAGACAGCATGAGCAAGGACATCACGCGACGCGATTTTCTGAACGGCACGCGGATCGCCATCGGCGCATCGCTGCTCTCACCCTGGGTGGACGTGTTCGGTGCCGTCCCCTCCGGACTCCGGCGCGGACAGGATTACTACCCACCGGCCTTGACCGGCCTGCGCGGGAGCCACGACGGCTCGTGGGAGACGATGCACGAGCGCGTTGCCGGCCGGCGCTGGCCGGTCGGCAGGCCGGAGGAGGTCTACGATCTCGTGATCGTCGGCGCGGGTATCAGCGGCCTCTCGGCCGCGTACTTCCATCGCGCGGCCGATCCGGGCGCCCGCATCCTCGTCCTCGACAACCACGACGACTTCGGCGGTCATGCGAAACGCAACGAGTTCAGCCGTCCCGGCGGGACACGGATCACCTACGGTGGCACGGAGTCGATCGACACGCCGTCGGGCTACGCGGAGGTGTCGCGCCGGCTGCTCGAAGACATCGGCATCCGGACCGAACGGTTCTACGAGTACTTCGACCAGGAGCTGTACGCGAGGTACGGCCTGGGCCACTCGATCATGTTCGACGAGGAGACCTACGGCGAGCGGAAGCTGGCGCGCGGTTACGGCTCGTTGCCGTGGGAGGAGTTCGCGGCGCAGACGCCCATGAACGAACAGGCCAAGGCCGATCTCGTCCGCGTCTTCACCGAGGAGAAGGACTATCTGCCGGGCCTGAGCCACGACGAGAAGTACGCGCTGCTGTCGAAGATCAGCTATCTCGACTTCCTGCGCGATTACGCCAAGGTCGACGAGCAGGTGCTCGGGATCTACCGACAGTGGTTCCGCAGCTTCTACGGCCTGGGCTCGAAGGACGTGCCGGCCCTGATCGTCAGCGAATACGGTGACGGCGGCGGCCTGCCGGGTCTGACGCACACGATGCCGCGTGTCGGCGATCGTGGGGACGAGCCCTACATCTTCCACTTCCCGGACGGCAACGCGTCCGTGGCCCGACTGCTGGTGCGCACGATGCTGCCGGAGGCCGTGCCCGGCCACACGATGGAGGACGTGGTGACCGCGCGGGTCGACTACTCGATGCTCGACCGGGAGGACGCGCAGGTGCGCATCCGCCTGAACAGCACCGTCGTCGACGCACGTCACACGGCGGACGGCGGCGCGGTCGACGTGACGTTCGTGCGCGGGGGGAACGCACACACCGTCCGCGGCCGCACGTGCGTCATGGCCTGTTACAACAGCGCGATCCCCTACATCGTCTCGGAGCTGCCGGAGGCGCAGAAGGAGGGTCTCGCCTACAACGTCAAGGTGCCGCTCACCTACACAAAGGTGCTTATCAGCAACTGGCAGTCGTTCGTCGATCTGGGGGTCTCGTACGTGTACTTCACGAACGACTTCTACAAGCAGATCGAGCTGGACTACCCGGTCTCCCTCGGCGAGTACGCGTTCGGCGCGACGCCCGACCAGCCGATGGTGGTGCACCTGTGCAACGTACCCTACTTCGACGACATCGAGGGCCCCGAGCAATGGCGGCAGGGCAGGCGTGTGCTGCTGTCCACGCCCTTCGAGACCTTCGAGCACCACGTCAGGGACCAGATGGACGCGGCGCTGTCGGCCGGCGGCTTCGACGCCGAGCGGGACATCGAGGCGATCACGGTGAACCGCTGGCCGCACGGCTACTCGTACAACCCCTACTACCTGTGGGAGCCCGAGTGGCCGGTCGAGGAGCAGACGCCGTGGTTCATCGGCCGACAGAGGCACGGGCGCATCGCGATCGCGAACTCGGACGCCGGCGTGCGCTCGAACACCGACTCGGCGATCAGGGAGGCGTATCGCGCGGTGCAGGAGCTCCGGGACGTCTGACAGTCCCTACCCGGTCTTGTCGAACGCTCCGGTCGAGGCCGGCCGTCCCGACGTCACCTGACCTTCGGTCCTCGACGACGGGCGGAACGCGCTACAGGTGCACGAATCCGTCTTCCCTTCGGTCGCCCCTTCGATTATCTCTCCAGGCGAATGAAGAAATCCCGCTTCCTTCCGTTCATTGCGGCAGCCGCTGCGGGCACTGCCGTAGGGGTCATCAGCTTCACCTTCGCCTACAGCGAGGGTGGGTCGTATCTGACGAACGATCCCACGGCTTGCACCAACTGCCACGTCATGCAGGAGCAGTTCGACGGATGGCTCCAGTCCAGCCATCGCAGCGTCGCCACCTGCAATGACTGCCACGCCCCCCACGACGTGGTAGGCAAGTACGTCACGAAAGCCCGCAACGGTTGGGCGCACTCTCTTGCCTTCACCTTGGGCGGCTTCCCGGACGAGCTGCAGATTACCGCCAGCAATCTGGACGTGACCGAAGGAGCCTGCCGGTACTGCCACGCCGATCTGGTGGAGGCCGTGGATGGCGGGGACGGGTCGGAGCCGCGTCCCTGCACCACGTGTCACAGCGACGTCGGCCACCGCGGGCTGGCACCGCTCCACGTCCCTTTCAGGATCCCCGAAGGTCCTCACGCCGGAGTCCCCACCGATGACTGACGCTTCCTCAGACGGCCGCCGGATCGGCCTGGGCTGGTTCGCCATCGTAGCCTTCGTGGCCGCGGGCGCCTCTGTTGCCCTCCTGCTCAATATCGTGGATCGGAAGCAGGAGGCCCGCGACGCGTACGTGCAGGTCGTGGAGATCACCGAGGACACCGAAGACCCGGCGGTCTGGGGGCAGAACTTCCCTCACCAGTACGACTCCTACCTGCGAACGGTGGATCAGGTAAGGACCCGTTTCGGTGGCTCTGAGGCGCTCCCGCGAACCCCGACCGAAGCCGATCCCCGCTCGGCGGTGGCCCGCTCGAAGGTCGAGGAGGACCCCCGCCTGAAGACGATGTGGGCCGGCTACGCCTTCTCCCGGGACTTCCGCGAGGAGCGCGGCCACGCCTTCATGCTGGAGGACCAGACGTTCACGGAGCGCCAGCAGGTGGGGCAGCCAGGCACGTGCGCCAACTGCCACGCCTCCACGGTGGTACCCTGGCTGGAGTTGGGCGACGGTGACCTCACGGCGGGCTTCGAAGCCATGAACCAGATGCCCTACATGGAGGCGCGGCAGCACCTGAACGCCCCGGTCGCGTGCGTCGACTGCCACGACCCGGAGACCATGAGCCTGCGCATCACACGCCCCGGCTTCATCGAGGGCATGCGCGCCTTGAAGGCCGGCCAGGGCGTGGAGGAGTACGACGTCAACCGCGACGCCTCCCGGCAGGAGATGCGGAGCTATGTCTGCGGCCAGTGCCATGTGGAGTACTACTTCCAGGGCGACGAGAAGCGCTTGGTCTTCCCTTGGGCCAACGGGCTCCAGGTGGAGAACATGTACGATCTCTACCAGGAGGCCGAGTTCCGCGACTGGACCCACGCCGAGACCGGCGCCGGCGTCCTCAAGGCGCAGCACCCGGAGTTCGAGATGTGGAGCCAGGGCATCCACGCCCGCGCCGGCGTAGCCTGCGCCGACTGTCACATGCCCTACGTGCGGGTGGGTGCCAAGAAAGTGTCGGACCACCACGTCCGCAGCCCCCTCTTGAACACCAACGCCTCCTGTCAGACGTGCCACCGAGTCCCCGAGGGCGAGATCATCGAGCGGGTGGAGCGCATCCAGACCCACACCTTCCGCATGCGGGACCAGGCCATGGACGCCTTGGTGGAGCTCATCGAGGAACTCGCCGGGCGGCGTGAAGCCGGCGCGTCCGACGCCGAGCTGGCCACCGCCCGCGAGATGCAGCGCCGGGCGCAGTTCTACCTGGACTTCGTAGAGGCCGAGAACTCCACCGGCTTCCACGCTCCTCAGGAAGCCACCCGGATCCTCGGCGAGGCATTGGACTACGCGCGCCAAGGCCAGCTCGCCCTGCGCGACCCGTCTTTCCAGCCGCGCATCGCCCCGGCGTCCCAGAACTGACCCGGGGCGGGAGCGGCGGTGCCAGGTCCCGGTCCGTACGGCGGGATGCTCGGATTCTTCGGGAGCGAGCGTCTTCTCTGACCTCTTCGGTCGCGGGGCGAGCGGGTCCAGACCCCTGAAACTCCGCCTTCCCGAGTCTCGTCTTGATTCAAGACGACCGGGAAGGAAGATCGATGACGACGTTGATGGCCGACCTGCGCTTCGGCACGCGCATCCTCTTCAAGACGCCAGGCCTGTCCCTGGCGGCAATCTTGACCATCGCGATGGGCGTCGGGCTCACGACGCACACATACAGCGCACTGGACGGCACGGTCCTGAGAGGGTTGCCCGTGCCTGCCGCCGATCGGCTGATGTTCGTCAGCGAGCGCATCGACCGTCTGGGCATCCAGCAGAGTGGCGTACCGCTCCACGACTACCTGGATCTACAGGAGCGACAGCGCGTCTTCGAGGCGTTGGGGGCCTACCAGTGGGCGTCCTTCAACCTGGCCGGGGACGACGCGCCGCCCGAACGCGTATTGGGCGCCACGGTATCGGCCAACGCGATGACCGTGCTGGACGTCGCTCCCCTCTTGGGGCGAGTCTTCGAGCCCGGGGACGACAAGCCCGATGCACCCCCGCGAATCGTGCTCGGCTACACGCTGTGGCAGAACCGGTTCGCCGGAGACCCCGGAATCCTGGGACGCACCATCCGCGTCAATGGAGAGGTCACGGAAGTCGTGGGCGTCATGCCCGAGGGCTTCCGTTTTCCGTTCATGCAGGCGGCGTGGATCCCCTATCGCCACGACCCCGCCACCACCGCACGGCGCTCCGCCACCTTGATGGTGTTCGGACGCCACCTGCCGGGAGTGACGCAGGAGACCGTGAATGCGTCCTTGGACCGGATCTCCCGGGACATCGAGGCCATCTATCCCGAGGAGAACCGAGACGTCCGCCTCTGGGCGGCGCCCTTCGCCGAGAGTGACATGCCGCCCCAGATCACGGCGGTGATGTTCCTCATGTTGGCGGCGACGTTCGGGGTCCTCCTCATCGCCTGTGCCAACGTGGCCAACCTCCTCCTGGCGCGGTCGTCGATCCGCGGGCGCGAGGTGGCGATCCGCACGGCCCTGGGCGCCAGTCGCCTGCGCGTGATACGACAGATGCTGGTGGAGGTCCTGGTGCTGACCCTGGTCGGGGGCGCGCTGGGCGTGGGCCTCGCATACGTCGGCGTGGAAGCCTTCAACGCGGCGATCCTGAACATCGAGAAGCCGTACTGGATCGATATCCGACTGGACCTGCCGGCCCTGTCGTTCGCCCTGGGCGTGACGCTCTTCGCCGCGGTGGCGGCCGGATTGGTCCCTGCGCTTCGCGCCACGGGAGCGGGGGTGGGGGACGCCCTGCGTGATGAAGCTCGGGGCTCGTCGTCCAGGCGGATGGGCCGCATCACGTCGGCCCTGGTCGTCGGCGAGATCGCAGTCTCGTGCGGTCTGCTCATCGCTGCGGGACTCATGATTCGGAGCATCGTGAATCTGAAGAGCACGGATCTCGGGTTTGAAGCGGAGCAGGTGCTCACGGGTCGGGTCCTGCTCCAGAGTGCAGACTACCCCACCTCTACCGAGTGGCGCGCATTCTTCGAGGAGTTGGAGAGCCGACTGGAGGCCGAGCCCGGTGTCACGGGTGTGACGTTGGCTACTTGGCTTCCCGCGCTGGGTGGGAGCCGGTGGCGGGTCGCTGCCGACGGAGAGACCTATGCCACGGACCGGGATATCCCCGAGACGAACGGCAGCGTGATCACCCGCGGCTTCTTCGAGACTCTGGGTGTTCCCATTCTCCAAGGCCGGGACTTCGATCCCGTCGAGATATGGGATGCGGCAGACCCCGTGGCGATCGTGAACGAGAGCTTCGTCCGCCGGGTCTTGGGCGATCGGGATCCCCTGGGAGCAAGGGTACGCATCGGCCGACTCGAGTCCACCAACCCCTGGCTGCGGATCGTCGGGGTCGTGCCCGACGTCCATGTCGGGGGTGGGGTGGGGGGGCTGGGTGACGATCGGCGGGCGCCCCAATACCTCTATGTGACGCCCGCAACGGTGCCGGTGGGCGGCGTTTGGGCGGCTTTGAAGACCGAGGGGCCGCCTGCGGCGCTCGCGCCCCGGCTGCGTGCAGCCGTCGCCGAGCTGGACCCGAACCTCCCCGTGGACCAACTCCGGACCATGCCCGATGCCATCGAGTCGGCGACGTGGGCTTTCGGTCTGTTCGGATCCCTGTTCACCATCTTCGGCTTCGCGGCGTTGTTCATGGCGGCGGTGGGCCTGTACGGCGTGATGGCGTTTTCGGTGGCCCAGCGACGCCAGGAGATCGGCGTGCGGATGGCCCTCGGCGCCTCGGGGCCGACCATCCTGCGCATGGTCCTCAACGAGGGCACGGTCCAGCTGGCGGCGGGCATCGGCCTGGGGCTGATTCTGGGTTATGTGCTGGCCAAGCCCTTGCGGTTCGTGACGTACGGCGTGACCCTGGCCGACCCCTTCCTGTACCTGTTCATCCTGGGGACGCTGGGTGTCGTAGGCCTCGTCGCGTGTCTCGTACCGGCGCGCGCGGCGACCCTTGCCGATCCGGCAGCGGCCATGAGGCCGTGACAGGCCCGTCGCGCCGTTGAGGTCGAGCCCTGACGGCCGGGTTGGGTAGATTTCTCCATACCCTTCCGCGAGGGACCACCCCCCGGAGACAGTACGCTGACTGCTTTGTAAGGTGAGCTGTACGCCTCTCATCCCAGCGCTCCAGGAGTGTCCTCATGACGCGAGACTTGCCGAATCCGGCGGAGAGCCATGAACCCGATGGGATCCGCGGGCTTGCGGGCCACTACCTGAAGGACCTCGTCTACGGCGCCAACGACGGAATCATCACGACCTTTGCCGTGGTCGCCGGCGTCGCGGGCGCAAATCTCGAGCCCAGGATCGTTCTGATTCTGGGCTTCGCCAATCTCTTCGCAGATGGATTCTCGATGGGGACCAGCAACTACCTGTCGATCCGATCCGACGAGGCCGTGCGTGGTGCGTCCGGCCTTGCAGTCCTCGAGCCGTTCCCGGCTCGTCACTCGCTGGTGACCTTCG
>JBDHII010000080.1:0-17506 GCA_039587515.1 Gemmatimonadota bacterium | reverse complement strand
CTTCAAGTTCACTCACACGATCGAGATGGACTTCATGCTTCCGGGAATCGAGCCCACCGGGAAGCCGGTCGAGGTGCCGCTCGTGGCGATCATCGGGTTCCGCGAAGGCAAGGTGTCGCACGAGCACATCTACTGGGATCAGGCTTCGGTGCTGGCGCAGATCGGCCTTCTCGACGCCGACACGCTGCCGATCGCCGGCGCGGAGACCGCCCACAAGGTGCTCGACCCTGACCTGCCTTCGAATACGTTGATCGAGCGCGCCGGGGGGCGCTGAGGAAGAACGATTCTCGGGAGGCACGTCAGCCCGACAGCGACCGCAGCGTGCCGTCCCCCTGGATCCGCCGCCCCTCTTCTACGTCGTGGACGAGCTCGACGAGGCGACGCACGAGCGGCGTCGGCACGCCGACCTCCTCGCCGATCTCCGCGATGACCGCGATCTGTGCATCGACCTCCGTCTTGCGCTTACGGACCGCCAGGTCACGCCACACCCCGGAGTGCGACTTGGCGGAGCCGCGGTTGAAGGCGACGAGACGGTCGAGGCTGACCCGGGCCGCCGCATCCCCGGCGCCGGGAGCGAACGCACCCGGATCGAATCCGTCGAAAGGCTCGGGTCGGATCCCGCGAGCCTCGGCCACCCGCATGACCTCGCGTGCGAGCTCGATCAGCACCGGGCGATGTGCCGGATCGGCGAGCACGTCCGCGATGGATGCGTCGGAGAGCGCGGTCGCGAAGAGCATCGCGCCGTACGCGAGCTTGGCCCACAGATAGCCGTAGATGTTGTCGGTCAGGACGGCGTCGGGCTCGAACTCCCGGAAGAGCCCGTGCACGGCCCGGATCCGTTCGGTCTCGGCCCCGTCGAGCTCCCCCACCACCACGGCCCCGCGGTTGCCGCGCAGGACGACGCCGGGCTCGACCACGTCGGCACCGTAGTTCACGAAGCACCCGATCGTGCGCTCGGCCCCGACCGCCTCGGCGATCACCCGCTCGTTGAGCCCGTTCTGCACGGAGACCACGAAGCCGTCGGGATGCAGCAGCGGGCCCAGCGCCGCCATCGCCGCGGGCGTGTGGTGCGCCTTCACGGCCAACAGCACGGTGCGCAGGCCGGGGTCCAGCCCGTCCGGGTGCACGCACTGCGCCTCGACCGTGAACGCGTCCACCGGGCCGGTGATCCGGAGCCCGTGCTCGCCGATGGCCGCCGCGTGCGCCGCGTCGGTGTCCACGAAGCGCACGTCGTGCCCGGCGCGAACGAGCCAGGCGCCGATGGAGCCGCCCATGGCGCCGGCGCCCCAGACGACGATGGGGTCGAGGGAACGATCGGGTCCGGTCATGAAGGCAAGGTAGGAAAGGGCTCGTGCCTTGAACACGCCGCGACGAAAAGATAGACTGGTCTACGACCAGTCGATATCGGAGGCATCGAATGACCCCTGCGAACGTGGGCGCCTATCACGCCAAGACCCACCTCGCCCAGCTCCTCGACCGTGTCGAGAAGGGCGAGCGGATCACGATCACGCGCCACGGCAAGCCCGTCGCGGAGCTGGTCCCGCCCGTGGGCGCCGCGCAGATGACGGTGGCCGAGGCGATCGAAGGGATCCGGAGCTTCCGGGATCGGCATCCCCTCGGTCCGGACCTCACGATCCGACAGCTGATCGAGGAGGGGCGCCGGTTTTGAGCCTCGTCCTGGACGCGTCGGTCGTCGTGGCCTGGTGCATGAGAGACGAGACGAGCGCCTACGCCGACGCCGTGCTCGGACACCTCGCCTCGAGCGAGGCGGTCGTGGCGCCGCACTGGGACCTGGAGGTCGGCAACGCGCTGCTCGTAGCTCAACGTCGCGATCGCATCGGTCCGGAGGAGGCCCCGATCTTCTCCGCTTTCCTGCTGAATCTCCCGATCGCCGTGGATCCGGTGAGCCGGGGACGGGCGCTGAAGGACACGTATCGACTCGCCCGCGCGTACGACCTGAGCAGCTACGACGCCGCCTACCTGGAGCTGGCCGTCCGGTACGCCTGGCCGCTCGCGACCCTCGACGAGAAGCTCGCGCGGGCCGCGGAGGCCGAGGGTGTCGGACGTTGGTCCGAGCCCGGCTGAGCCTCACCCGCCCAGCAGCGCCTCCCGTGCGAGCGCCGGCGGGATCGACCCCACGCTGAGCAGCCGGTCGTAGAACTCGCTCGGCGGAGCAGGCTCGCCGTACTCCTCGATCCACGCGTCCCGGATATCGGCGATCTCCTGCATGCCGATCAGGTAACCGAGGACGTACGTCGGGCGGCGGGTGTACATCCCGACCTCGAGCTCGGCCGCGTACCGCTCGAAGCGCACCCGCTCGACCATGAAGTCCACGGCCTCGTCGAAGCTCATCCGCCCGGTGTGCAGGCTGACGTCCAGGATGACCCGGGCCGCACGCCACAGCCGGTTGCGGAGCTGCGTGAGTCGGACGTCGTCACCCTGCAGGAAGCCGAGCTCGAACATGAGCTCCTCGGTGAAGAGCCCCCAGCCTTCGCTGAAGATCGGCTCCCGCACGACCTTCCTCAGCACACGGGGGTTCTCCCGGATCTTGAGCGCGTGGACGTGATGGCCCGGATACGCCTCGTGCACGGCGATGATCGGAAGCCACGCCCGGTGGTGGGAGCGCAGCCGCTCGGCCCGCTGCTCGGGCGTCATCCAGTCCTCGATCGGCGTCAGCACGAGGCGGCCCTCGAGCCCCTCGCCGAAGGCGTCCACCGACTGGAACGTCCCGAAGGGTGAGGATCGCCGCATGGCCGGCGGCGTGTCCACGGTGATCACGTGCTCACCCTCCGGGAGGGTGACGATCCGGTTCTCGCGCACGAACACCTGCGCGGCGTCCATCGGTTCCTGGTAGCCCTGCTTGATGCCGTCGGCCGGTGGATGATCGTCCTTGAGGCGTTCGTACACGTCCGTCCAGTGGGCTCCCGGCTCGATACGCTCGGCCACCTCCTGGGCGAGCGCCTCGGTCTCTTCGAACGCGCTCCGCCCCCGTTCGAGAATCGCGTCGGCGTCCGTGTCCATGTGCCAGCGTCGCTGGAGGATGTAGTCGTACGTCTCCTTGCCGGCCGCCCAGTCCCCGTCCGAGCGCGGCCGGAGCTCCTCCTCGAGGAAACGGAGATAGGCCTCCAGTGATTCGACCGCGTCGGCGCCGGAGGTGGCCAGGTCGGCCTCGACCCCGGCGTCGAGCGCCGTGAGCCCGCCCGTGAGCTGCTCGAGCGTGCTCCGGGTCTGGAAGACCGCCGCCTCCGTGAAGCGCCGGGGCGGACGCCCGAGGTTGGTGCGGCCGTGTGCGAGGCGCGCGGGCAGGCCGTCGAGCAGGGCGATCAGCGACTCGGCCCGCTCTGCGGGGCTCCCCGCCGCATCCGGCCCGAGCAGTCGCCCGATCGCCCCGGATGGCACGTACATGGCCGCATCGTTCTCCCAGGGCCTGCGTGCCTCCGCCAGGTGGATGTCGCTCTCGAGCAGCCCGATCAGGAGGCGGCGGTCGATGTCCTGCTCGAGGCTGAGACCCTCGGACCCGACGCGTCGAGCGTCCTCGAGCAGGAGGCGATCGGCTTCGATCTCCGCCGCGAAGGCCTCGGCCGAGAGCGCGTCGGCACCCCCACCGCCCCGACCGGACCGCTGCCGCTCCACGTAACGCTCGATAACGGATTCCAGGCCGTCACCGTTCGACGGCCCTTCGTCCGCCGGGGGAGCGCAGGCGGCGAGGAGGATCAGCGCCATCGGCGTCGACCGGCGCCGGAGATGGTGTCGAGGAGTGCTCATGGGGCGTTCCGCTCGCTGGGGGCCACCGTACGGGGGCATGAGCGTATGGGGCTCAGAGGTCGAGCACCAGCCTCAGTCCTGCCTCGACCCGGCTCATGCGGGCGTCGTCGATCGTACCCGCACGTCGGTCCAGGTACCTTCGGTCCAACGTCACGAGCTGCGTCACGTTGGCCACGGAGTCCCGAGGCAGGCCCGTGTCCCCCGCCGGAAGCAGCGTGTTACCGGGTGCGTCGAGGAGCCGCATGTTCGAGGTGAGCACGACGGCAAGTACGGTCTGAAGCCGGCTTCGGTTGAAGGAGTCGGCCTGGACGATCAGCACCGGCCGGCGGAAACCGGGCTCGGAGTCACGAGGCTCGTCCAGCTCCGCCCACCAGACTTCCCGACGTGTGATCACCACTCCGAACGATCGATGCTCCGACCCTGTGCGGACCGGATGGCTTCGGGCAGCCCCGAGTCCACCTCACCGTAGACCTCGTCGAGTCGGCGGGTGACATCCTGGTCCCGGTGCTTCGCAACGTACTCGGAGACCGCCTCGGCATAGAGACGACTCCGCGACATGCCCATCCTGCGAGCCAGCTCGTCGGCCGAATCGAAGAGATCGTCGGGTATTGAGATCGCTGTTTTCATACTCATATCATACCGTAGTATAACTCCGGATGACAGAGATCGGCGTTGCGCCCGCAGGAGGCTCGCCGTCGGGGTGCGCGATCGGAATGCTGCGCTGGGCCTTTCGCCTCAGTCGGGTTCGCCGCTCACCGCGGCCCCTTCCCGGGCCGCGAGCCGCCGCATCAGGGTCGGCATCGAAAGGCTCACGGCCGCCAGCACCCACAGGCCGATCGCGAGCCAGCTCGAGAACATCACCGACCAGTCCCCGTCGCTCAGGGCGAGCGCCCGGCGCAGGTTCTTCTCCATGAGGGGCCCGAGCACGAGCCCGAGAATGACGGGTGCGAGCGGGAAGCCCCCTCGGCGCATGAGGAGCCCGATCACGCCGAACGCCGTCATCAGCACCAGGTCGAACGCGCTCTGGTTCACCGCGTAGACCGCCACGAAGCTGAGCGCGGCCACCGCCGGCATGAGGAACCAGCGCGGGAGCTCGAGCACCTTCACGAAGACGCGAACGAGTGGAAGGTTGAGCGCGAGAAGGACGACGTTGCCGACGTACATCGACGCGGCAAGGCCCCAGAACACCTCGGGGCTGCGCTCCACCAGGAAGGGGCCTGGCGTGATGTTCAGCCCGAGGAGCGCGCCGAGGAGCACGGCGGTCGTGCCGCTCCCGGGGATCCCGAGGGTGAGGAGCGGGATCATGGCTCCCGTGGCCGCCGCGTTGTTGGCCGCCTCGGGCGCCGCCACGCCCAGGATCTCGCCCTCGCCGAACCGGCCCTTGGCACCCCGGATCCGCTCCTCGCTCGAATAGGCCACGAAGGCCGCCACCGTGCCCCCTGCGCCGGGGAGCACGCCCACGAAGAAGCCGAGGACGCTCGAGCGGATCATGGTCCACCCCGCCGCGAGCACGTCACGGATCTTCAGGGCCACCTTGCCCGTCACCCCCGCGGCGGACTGGGCGGCGGAGGTCTCGGAGAGCACCTGCAGCACCTCGCTCACGGCGAACAGCCCGATGGTGACGACGACGAAATCCATGCCGTCGAAGAGGCGGAGCTGGCCGAAGGTGTAGCGGGGAACCGCGCTGTTCGGGTCCATCCCCACCGTCGCGAGGAAGAGGCCGAACCCGGTGGCCGCGACGGCCTTGGCGATGCTCTTGCCCGCGAGGCTGGAGAGCGCGGAGAAGGCGAAGACCATGAGCGCGAAGTACTCGGCCGGACCGAAGCGGATGGCCCAACGCGACAGCGCGGGCGCGAGGAGCACGAGGCCGAAGATCGAGAGCGTCCCACCGACGAAGGAGGCCACGGCCGACATGGCGAGCGCCTCGCCGGCCCGGCCCTGCTTGGTCATCGCGTGCCCGTCGATCGCGGTGACCACGGCCGAAGCCGTGCCGGGCACGTTCAACAGGATCGTGCTGATGGAGTTGCCGTACTGCGATCCGTAGTAGATGCCGGCGAGCAGGATCAGAGCGCTCTCGGGCGGGAGCCCGGCCGCGAAGATGACGGGGATGAGCATCGCGATGGCGTTGATCGGACCGATCCCGGGAAGCATCCCGACGACGGTGCCCAAGACGACCCCGCCCACCGCGAGGCTCAGGTTGAGCGGCTCGAGCGCGACCGCGAACCCGCCGAGGAGCAGCCGTAGCGTCTCCACTCAGCCTCCGATCACGAAGACGGAGCCGATCGGGAGCGGCAGACCGAGCACCTTCACGAAGATCAGGTACAGCGCGCCCGAGAAGGCAGCTCCGGCGATCGCCGACCGTACGGGGCGCCCCCCCAGGAGCATCGAAAGCGCGACGAGCTCGGCGACGGTGGAGAGCAGGAAGCCCAACGGCTCGAGCGCCAGCGCGTACACCACGAAGGAGCCGGCCGCCCCCCAGACGGCCCAGGGCAGAGGCTCTCCGCGACCCGCCGCCGGCTTGGCCAGGATCCATCCGCCGCCCAGGAGGAGGAGGAGCCCCGAGACGATCGGGAAGACCTTCGGGCCGAGCGGGTCGGTCGGGAAGGTCGTCTCGAAGCTCAGCGCCTCGATGCCGATCGCCACCGCCGCCAGTGCGATGGCCGCCCCCGCCAGGACGTCGGTGGGCGGCCCGGAGCGGGTGGCGTCGCCGTCGCTCATCGGATCATCCCCAGGTCGCGGGCGAGCCCGCGGAAGGACTCCACCTGCGCCTCGACGAAGGCCTCGAACTCGGACCCGATCATCTGGTACCGGCGCAGGCCCGCCTGCTCGAGTGCGATGTCCCATCGATCCGACGCCACCATGCGCGTCATCCGATCCACCCACGTGCGGTACGCGTCCTCGCCGATGCCGCGCGGCACGAAGTACCCCCGCCACGCCACCCACTCCACCGGGTAGCCGAGCTCGGTCGCCGTGGGAACGTCGGCGAGAATGCCGTCGACCCGCTCCGGCGCGAGGACCGTGAGCGCCCGGAGGTCCCCGGACTCCACCAGCGGCTCCACTTCCGACTCCTCCCCCGAGTAGACGTCGACGAAGCCGCCGAGCACCGCTGTCATGGCCTCGCCGCTCCCGTCGAAGGGCACGTAGCGGACGGCGCGCGGGTCGATCCCGGCCGCCCGCGCCAGGAGCAGGATCTTCACGTGATCCTGGCCCAGCACGGCGCTCACGCCGTTGAGAACAATGGATCCGGGGTCGTTCCGCCACTGCGCCACGAACTCCTCGAGCGTGGCCCAGGGCGCATCCGCCCTGACGGCCAAGACGCCGTACTCGGCGCCCACCGCGGCGAGCCAGCGCACGTCGTCCTCCGTGAGGTCGCCGTACTGCCCCTGCGCGAGCCGGAGGGTCGTCGCCGGGCTCGCGCCGGCCAGGACGTTCGGGTCCGTCGCCCGATCGCTGACGACGTGGGCGAAACCGATGCCGCCCCCGGCCCCGAGCAGGTTGATGGTGCGCACGGATCCCGGGACGAGGTCCAGCTCCTCGAGCGCGGCCCCGGCGGTGCGACAGGCCCGGTCCCAGCCCCCACCCGGCCCGGCCGGTGCGATGCACTCGACCACGCCCGACTGCTCGGGCGGAGCGCAGCCGGCCGTCCAGAGTGCGCCCGCCGCCGCGAGCAGGCACCCGAACGGTCCGGGCCTCACCGACCCTCGGGCACGATGGGCAGCACGATGTGCGAAGGACGCTCGGCGCTGTGCCAGATCGTGTTGTCCGCCTCGATCATGCGCCGGTTCCTCCCCAACGGCTCACCCGTGTTCGGGTTCACGTCCCACCGCGGGAAGTTGCTGCTGGTGACGTCGACGCGGATCCGGTGTCCGGCCTTGAAGACGTTGGCGGTCTCGAAGGGCTCGATCACGAGCTCGTACACGACCCCCGGCTCGATCAGCTCCCGCGTGGTGCGCCCGTCGCGGTAGCTCGCACGCACGATCCCGTCGGTGACGTTCATGTCGAAGCCCGTCGGGAAGTCCTCGCTCGGCGGATAGACGTCCACGAGGCGCGCGACGAAGTCGGTGTCGACGGCCGTCGACGAAGCGTGGAGCCGTAGCGTGATCGGGCCGATCACCGTCACGTCCTCGGCGAGGGGCGGCGTCTGGAAGACCAGCACGTCGGAGCGGGAGCGCACCGGCAGGTACGGCGGACGGCTCGCGGGAAAGTCCTCCCGCTCGCGCTGGTCGAAGGCCCCGTCCCGCAGGCGGGCCGAAACGGTGCCCCCGAGCGTCGGCACCGGGTGGGTCGGGTCGAAGGTGTAGGTCGTGGACGCGGGCCCGTCGGCCGGGGGAGAGGGGTCGAGGCTTCCGTCCGCGTGGAAGTAGTAGGGCGTGGCGACCGCCTCCTCGAGCGGCCAGGCGTCGGCGTCGCGCCAGTACCCGCCGTGGGAGAGGCGGCCCTCCGGGGTGCGGTGTCCGTCTCCCGTGCCCATCACGAAGATCCGGACCTCCGAGGCCGACGCGACCTCGGTGTCCTCGCCCTTGAGGAAGTGGTCGAACCAGCGCAGGTGGAAGTCGGTGCCGAAGTCCGAGATCGCCGCCTCGGCCCCGAAGTCCACGTCTCCGGCGTAGGTCCGCGCGTTTCCGGAATGCGTCCAGGGACCCACCAGCAGCCGCACCGGCGAAGACTTGAGGCGTCGGAGCTCGCTGTAGCTGCCGATCGTTCCGCGCAGGAAGATGTCGTACCAGCCGCCGATATGGAGCATCGGGACGTCGGCCGTGCCCTCGTAGTACTCGACCCAATTCAGGCCGATGCCCTTCCAGAACTCGCCGTAGTCGGAGCTGCGGAGCTCGTTGAGGAAGTACTCCTCGAAGTTGGGCGCAGCGGCGAGCGGGCTCGTGCCCTCGCGGAGGGGGAGCGCGGAATACCATGCACGAACGTCTTCGGACGCGAAGAGCTCCTTGACCACGGGATCGTCGCTCTCACGCGGGATCTCCTGCCAGGCCCAGGTCATCTCCCGGCCGAGCTCGAAGGCTCCCCCCCTTCGAATCGCGTGGTCCCATCCGTTGGCCATCCCACCCTGGTTGAGGACCATCGTGGCCAGGCTCGGCGGATTCAGCTTGGCGGCGTCGGCCTGCGTATGGGCGCCGTACGAGGTCCCCCACATCCCCACCCGACCGTTCGACCAGGGCTGGGCCGCCAGCCACTCGACGGTGTCGTAGCCGTCGGGCGCGTCGAAGCGGTGGTACTTGAAGAACTCGCCCTCCGACGCGTACCGGCCCCGCATGTCCTGGACGGCCACGACGTAGCCGTGCCGGGCGAAGTACGCGGCCACCTCGCTGAAGCGTCCGGTGTGCTTGCCGTAGGGCGTGCGCTGAAGGAGGACCGGGAGACGATCGCGCGCCGGTGCTCCGTCGCGCGCCGGCCGGTAGACGTCGGTCGCGAGCCGCACGCCGTCCCGGGCCGTGACCATGACGTCTCGCTCGACGGTGACCTCGGGCCACTCCTGGGCCACCGCCGTGGCAGCGAGAACCAGCGTCGCGACGAGCGCCCCCGTACAGCTTTGCCGACGAATCATGCCCTCTCCCGGAGTCAGGGTAGCGGCCTACCGGGCGAGCTTGGGGGCGAGAGCCCCCGGTGCGCAACAGTGATCGCTAGCCGCGCAGCACCGTCAGCAGATCCGTCCGGGCGGCGCGCGTCGCGGGAATCAGGCCGGAGAACGCCGACACCAGCAGGATCACGGCGATCATCCCTAGGATCGGTCGGCGCGACGCCGAAGAGCATCGAGGACACGAGCCCCGACGCCGTGATCGCCACCCCCATCCCGATCACGATCCCGATGAGCGCGAGCACCAGGGTGCGGCCCACGACCTGCCCGCGTACCGACGACCCCGAAGCACCGAGCGCCATGCGGATCCCGATCTCGGGAATGCGCTCCGCGACCGAGTAGGACAGGACGCCGTAGATGCCGAGTGCGGCCAGGAGCAGCGCCGTGCCGGCGAAGGAGCTCAGGAGAAGGAGCGTGAAGCGCCGGGGCGAGACCGCCTGGTCCACCGTGGACTCGAGCGTCCAGAAGTTGTCGGTCGGCATGGCGGGATCGACCCCGGCGAGCGCCGCCGAGACCGGTCCGACCAGCGACGCCATCGGGAGGCGCGATCGCACCACGAAATCGAGCGTGCTGTAGGCCCGCAGCTGGGCTGCAGGGAAGTAGACCTGCGTGCCCGAGCCCCCCTCGAGTGAACGGTGCTTCACGTCGGCGACCACCCCGACGATATGCCACGGCTCGTTGCCCGCGGCGAGAATCTGCTGCCCGATCGGATCCTCGTTCGGGAAGATCGTGCGGGCCCCGGTCTCGTTGATCAGCACCACCTGCATCGTGCCGTCCACGTCGTCGACCGTGAAGCCCCGCCCCTGAAGCACCGGGATGCCCATGACGTCCAGATACCCGTGATCGATCATGTGCGGGAACAGGCTGTAGCGGGGTTGGTCTTCGCTAATCTCACGTCCGAACACCAGGAAGCCCCACGTGCGATTCCGCCCCAACGGAAGCGCGTCGACCGTACCCACCGCCTCGACCCCCGGCACCGACAGCACCGCCGCCCGCATCTGGTCGAAGTGGGCCGTCATCTCCGTAAGCTCGTCGAAGTCGGGGCTGGGGTTGAGCTGCCACGCTACCGCGTCCTCCGGCGTGAACCCGAGGCGCACGTCGAGCACCTCCTGGAAGCTCCGAATGAACAGGCCGCCGAAGACGAGGAGCACGCAGGCCAGCGCGACCTCGGAGACTACGAGGACCTCACGCAGCCGGGCGGCACCGCGCCCCGTGCGGGATGCCCCGGTCGCGCTCTTCATCGCCGCAGCCTCTCCTCCCTCCGAGACCTGAAGTGCCGGGACGACGCCGACGATCACGCCGGCGACCAGCGCCAGGACGAGCGTGAATCCGAGGGCGCCACCGTCCACACCGACCTCGTTGAGCATCGGGATCGTGACTCCGGAGGCGTTGGAGACGAGGCGGGTGGTGAAGACGGCGATCGCCACGCCGACCACGGCACCGCCGGTCGCCAGCAGCACGCTCTCCAGGACGAGCTGCCGTACGAGGCGGAAGCGGGTCGCTCCCATCGTACGTCGAACCGCGATCTCCCGCGTGCGCTTGGGACTCCGCGCCAGAAGCATGTTCGAGAGGTTGACGCAGACGATCAGCATCACCGTGGCCGCAGCCCCCGCGAGGAGGAGGAGCGCCGAGCGGAACGGCCCGGCGATGTAGCGCTGGAGCGGTGAGATCCAACCCCCGAGCCCCCATCGGTTCGGGTCGGCCTCCTCCATCGCCCGGTTGAGCTCGTCGTACTCCGCCTGGGCGGCATCGATCGTGACCCCCGGCTTCAGCCGTGCCACGATCGAGATCGTGTTGCCCCACTGGTCCGTCTCGTCGCTGATCGGGAACGTGAGGAGGAAGTCGACCGGGACCGAGGGGAAGAAGATCGAAGAGAAGTCGAACGACGGGGGCAGCACACCCACGACCTCGCGCGGCGTGTCACCGATACGGACGCTGGTACCCACGATCCCCGGATCCCCCGCGAAGCGCCTCATCCAGAACCCGTGCGTGAGGATGATCGCCTCCGGACCGCCCCACGTGCCCTCCTCCGGGGTGAAGTTCCGGCCCACCACCGGCTCGATGCCGAGCACCTCGAGGAAGTTGTCGGAGACCTCCGCGGCCATGAGCTGCTCCGCCGGTCCGTCCGTGATGAGCGCGTGCGTAGACTGGTTGAAGAACGCGTTGAAGGCCGCCATGCCCTCGAAGAGCTGGGTCGACTGCCGGATGTCGCGAAGCTTGCTCGCGCGGTGCGTCACCCAGGAGAGGCTGACGTTCTCGTCGCCGGGATCGCCGTTGGCGATCCACACGAGGCTCTCCGGCTCCTCGAAGGGCAACGGCGCGAGCATGAGCGGGCTCATGACGCTGTAGACCGAGGTGCTCGCCCCCACGCCGATCCCGATGATCAGCGTCGCGAAGACGAAGAACCCGATGTCACGGCGAACGGCCTTCAGCGCGTACCGCGCATCGTGCAGCAGGCTCTGCAGGCTCCAATTCCGGTCCATCCTCCCGTCCCTTCCTCCGCGTCTCCCGCGGACATCCGTTCGAATCGTGTCCCGGGCGAACGTGGTCGCCGCGAGTGTCAGCGCCTCCGCCGAGTACCAGGCACCGGCGGCCCAACGCCCGCGCTGCTCGAGCTTCTGCAAGTAGCTCTCGTGCAGGTCACCCAGGATCGCGGGCCCGGAGGGGTCGTCCTCGAGCGCTCGGCGGAGGAGCGCGTAGGGGAGCTTCGGCGGGTGGGCGCGCATCGTCACCCGATCTGCTCCTCGAGCCCGTGGAAGAAGCTCAACAGGATGTCGCGCGACTCCCGGACCGCCTCGAGGCCTTCCCTCGTGAGCGAAAGCCGACGGGAAGGATGTCCCCCGCGCTCGGGCCGCTCACTCTCCGCCATCTCCCACGCCACGAGCCCCTTGGCCTTCAGCCGGTCGAGGGTCCGGTAGAGGGCACCGCGCGTCACCTTCCGCGCTGCGTTGACCTCCAGATCCTCGCGGACCCGGTTCGCGAACGGCGTCTCCGTCTGGCGAAGAATCGCCAAGAGAACCAACAGCTCGAACTCACCGACCTTCGGCATCGTGACTCCAAGGAATAAAAAGTAGACTACGCGAAGAATAAAAAAGATTCTTCGGCAGTCAGTCGATTGGATGCCCCATCGAGGCGGTTGGTTGGAACGGGTCGGTGGACCTTGCCGCTCGAAGCGTCCCGACGGCACGTTGGGTGACCTGCACAACCCACACGGAGGAGACGCCTGTGCGACTCGCAATCGCCCTCATCACCGCGCTCGTGGCCTCACCGGTCCAAGCGCAGGAGGCCCCGTTCCCGGGAGGCGGAGATCCCGCGCCCTGGGAGGCGATGGCCCAGACGGTCACCATCTACCGCGACACGTGGGGTGTGCCGCACATCTTCGGGCCCACCGATGCGAGCGTGATGTTCGGGGCGGCCTACGCCCGGGCGGAGGACCGCAGCGTGGAAGACGAGGCCTCCTACCTGGGAGCCCTCGGAAGATCCGCTGAGCTGGTGGGAGCACCGGGGCTGGCGGGTGACACGCGGTGGCGCGTGGGGCGCCGCGGTGAGGTCGCCAGACGAGAGTACGAACGCGCGCCGGCAGACGTGCGCGCGCTCGCCGAGGCCTTCGCCGCCGGGTACAACTACTTCATCTGGAAGCACCCGGACGCGGTGGGGTGGCAGGTCCTCACCCATCTGGAGCCCTGGCACGTCTTCGCCTTCCACCGTTTCGATCCTCCTCCCGACTTCGCCTCTCCGATCGAGCAGTTTCCCTTCCGTCCGCGCCCACCGGTCGAGAACGACCGCGGATCGAACGCCTGGGCGCTGGGCCCGTCCCGAACGGCCGATGGGACCACGATGCTCTTCGCGAATCCGCACATGGCGTTCAACGTACCGTACGAGTTCCACGTGCACTCCGAGGAGGGCCTCGTCGTCTCCGGGATCACTGGATACAGCCACTCAGGGATCCCGGTGATCGCACGCAACGAGCACCTCGGTTGGACCCATACCGTCAACTACGTGGACGTCCTCGACGTCTTCCGCCTCGAAGTCGACGACGCCGAGAATCCCACGACCTACCGTCACGCCGGCGTATCGAGGGACCTCGAGGTGTGGGAGGAGGCGGTCCGCGTGAAGACCGAAGACGGATTCGAGGACCGCCCGGTGACCCTGCGCCGGAGCCACCACGGGCCTCTGCGTCAGGGCAGCGACGGCATCTGGTACGCCATCCAGGCCGCGAACCAAGACGGCCCGGGCACCTTCGAGCAGTACTACCGAATGGCAAAGGCTCGAGGCCTCGCAGAGTTCCGAGAGGCTCTCTCGATGCGTCGGTTGTCCTACCACAACACCATGTATGCCGACGACTCGGGCAACATCTTCTACATCTACACCGGAGCCGTGCCCGATCGTGACGCCGAGCTGAACCGGACGGAGGTTCTGAGCGGGAACGACCCGGCGGCCGACTGGCGCGGTCCGCTTCCCCTCGACCGGCTTCCCCAGGTGCTCAACCCCGCCAGTGGCTGGCTCCAAAACGCCAACTCGAGCCCCTTCTCGGCTTCGGGTGATGGGGACAACCCCGATCCGGCCGACTACCCGTCCCACCTCGTCGGAGAAACGGCCTGGCTGGCAGAAAGCGTGCCCTTTATCGACGCAGCCGGCGACGGTTTCAGAGCGCACAGGTCACGCCAGCTGTTGTCGGGGGCCCACGACGTCACCTTGGACGACTTCGCTCGGATGGGGATGGACCTCCGCTACTTCGCGGCGGACGAATACCTGCCCGGCCTGGCCGAAGAGTGGGCACGGTTCCGCGAGGCCGAGCCCGAGCGGGCGAGCGACCTGGCCGCCCCCATGCACGCGCTGGAAACGTGGGACCGGTACGGGGCATCCGAGTCGGTGGCGGCGACCGTATTCACCTTCTGGCTCAGTCAGTTCTTCACCCCACCCCCTGTCGAGGCATGGCCGATGGTCTCGAAGCTGGAGTCCGCAGTCGACACGCTCTCCGCCCGCTACGGCACGTGGCAAACGGCGTGGGGCGACATCATGCGTCATCAGAAGCCCGACGACCGCCGTGGCGAGACCTTCAGCGACGACCGCCCCAGTCTTCCGCTCGCGGGCTCCAACGCCAATCTGACCGGGAGCATCTACATCACTTCCGGCGGTCGACCCGAGGGGCAAGAGAAGCTCTACGGACAATTCGGCAACACCTACGTGGCCGTGATGGAGTTCACGCCGGGCGGACCGAAGGCCTACACGATCGTGCCCTACGGCCAGAGCGAGGACCCGGCGTCGCCCCACTACTTCGATCAGGCGCCCCTTTTCGCCCAAGGCCGCTTCAAGGAGTCCTGGTTCACCCGCGAGGAGATCGAGGCGAACCTCGAGTCGAGGTATCGGCCCGGCGACCCACGACGTTGATCTCGACGCTGCTCCGGTCGGGGTCTGCGCACACGAGGGGCTGGCGAAAGGAACACCCATGCGACCTATATGGGGAACGCTCCCTCGACAAGGACGCACCCATGAAGCCCAGAACGATCGTCGCCACCGTCGCCCTCGCGGCCGTCACGGCCTGCTCGAGCCCCCCGTCCGAGAGCAACCGGCAACAGATCGACCGCGACACCCTGACCCGTCGCCAGAAGGACAGCATCATCGCCGAGATGCCGCTCCCGGGAGCCGGCGGGGTGGGACGCGCGCTCGAGGCCCAGGACGCCGCGAACGCCCGGGCCCGCCTGCACGATTCCATCGCCGGAGGCAACCGGTAGACGGACGAGCCTCCGACACACACGCTCGCACACCGCATCCCATGAGGAACTCCCCATGAAGCGCCGATCTCTCCTCCTCCCGAGCCTCTGCATCCTCTCGGCGGCGTGCGCGGACGACGCGCCCGACGCCGACCTGCTCATCCTGCACGGGATGGTCTACGACGGCTCCGGATCCGACGGCTTCGTGAGCGACGTCGCGGTCCTCGACGGTCGGATCCTCTTCGTCGGAGAAGCGGGGGACGCGGGCTTGCAGGCGGCCGACACGATCGACGCCACCGGTCTCGTCGTCACGCCGGGCTTCGTGGACATGCACAGCCATGCGGAGCTGGACGAGGACTGGGGGCGCGACGGGCTGCCCTTCCTGTATCAGGGCGTGACCACGGTCGTCGTCGGGGCGGACGGTGGCGGCACCTCGGACGTGGCCGCACGCTTCGACGCCTGGACCGGCGAGGGGATCGGCGTCAACGGCCTGATGTACGTGGGGCACAACGCCGCGCGCGAGGCCGTCATGGGCCGGGGGGACCGGGCGCCGACCGACGCGGAGCTGGAAGAGATGCGGGCGTTCGTTCGGAAGGGAATGGAGGAGGGCGCTCTGGGTCTCTCTTCCGGCCTCTTCTATCTGCCGGGCACGTACGCCGAAACGGAGGAGGTCATCGAGCTGAACCGTGTGGCCTCGGCCTACGACGGCGCGATCTACGACACGCACGACCGGGACCTGGGGGCGGCGTATCCCTCCTTCGGCTACCTCAACTCGATCCGCGAAGGCATACGCATCGGCGAGGAGGGCGGCACCAAGGTCATCTTCAGCCACTTCAACGCGCAGGGCGCGCAGAACTACGGAAGAGCACCCGAGGGCGCCGCGCTGATCGAGGAAGCACGAGCGCGGGGTGTGGAGGTGGCCGCCGCACAGCACGTGTACACGGCGACGCAGTCCAACCTGCGCTCGTACACGATCCCCGGCTGGGCGGCGGCGGGCGGCGACACCGCGATGGTCCGCCGTTTCGACCACCCCGACACGCTCGGGATGATCGACCGCCAGTCGCGCGAGATGCTCGCGATTCGGGGAGGCGGAGCGAAGCTGCTCTTCGCCGATCCCCGTCCCGACCTGAACGGGCGGACCCTCGGGGACATGGCCGAGGCGTGGGGTATCTCCGACGCCGAGGCCGCGCGCCGAATCCTTCGGGAGGGCAACGCGAGGGTCATGAACCTCGACCTCTACGACACGGTCAACACCGCCTACCTCGCGCGTCAGCCCTGGATGATGACCTGCACCGACGGTCGCACGCCGCCTCCGGGTGTCGCCGTCACCCACCCACGCGTCTTCGGAGCGTTCACGAAGAAGCTCCGCGACTTCGTCCTCGACGAGGAGGTCGTGCCGCTCGCCTTCGCGGTGCGAAGCATGACGGGACTGGCGGCGGACTTCCTTGGATGGACGGACCGTGGCTACGTCCGAGAAGGGCAGTGGGCCGACCTGGCCGTCCTGGATCTCGACCGCGTCCAGGATCGCGCGACTTTCGCAGAGCCGCTCCAGTATTCGGAGGGCACGCGCCACGTTCTGGTCAACGGCGAGCTCGCGATGCGGGACGGAGAGCCTACGGGTGCACTGAACGGAAGGGCGATCGAGCGCCTCGGGGAGATCTACGCCGGCCGCTGAACGACCGCGCGGGGGGAGCGGCATGAAACAAAGCGCCCCGACCTGACGGCCGGGGCGCGAACAACGGTGTCGTTCACTGCGGTGCGGACGATCAACCCGTTGTGTTACAAGTCGGGATCTTCGTCGTCGTCGTCGTCCCCCTCGTCGTCGTCCTCCCACCCCTCGTCCCAGTCGTCATCGTCCTGCTCGTCGTCGTCTTCTTCCCAATCGTCGTCGTCGTCCCAGTCCTCGTCGTCCCAATCGTCGTCATTGCTGAGTGCCGGGTCGAACCCGAAAGAACCCCAGCCCACCTCGCTCATCGGACTCCTCCTGAACAGGACCTTTCCGGGCTGAAAGAAAGGCGCATCCAGTGCGCTTTCGCCGATATAGGCAGCGCGTTTCTCGAAGTCAACAAAAATGTTCGCCCGCTCGCGGGGAAACGCAGCCGAAGCTTCAGCCGCCCTCTCCGGGCGGCCCTGCAGGGTGCATCTCACACGCCGGCGGTTGCGCTCTCGTGTAGCTGATCACGGCGATCTTCCACCGTCCCTCGTGGCGCACCAGATGCACGGCATCCACGCCGCAGTGGCTGAACCGTTCACCCACGTAGAAGTCGTAGGGCGCCCACAGCTCGGCGAGGTCGCCGTCGATACGGACGACGGGATCCCACATGCGCTCGATCGGCTCCCCGTCGATGCCCGAGACGCCTCTCACGAACGCCTCGGACGTGCGCCAGGTCGGATCCTGTCCCCCCACGATCATGAGCTGGGCGCCGGGAGCGAAGAGCGC
>JBDHII010000079.1:0-22152 GCA_039587515.1 Gemmatimonadota bacterium | reverse complement strand
CTGCCACCGATCGCGCCGGCGGTGACCAACGCCATCTACGCGCTGACGGGACAGCGGATTCGGGAGCTGCCGATCGAGCTCGCCTGAGCCGGCTAGGCTTCGGCCTCTTCTCGTGCGCGCATCACACGCCGCACGACGAAGATCGTGACACCGACCGCGATCAGCCCCAGACCGATCTTCAGCCCGAGGAGCAGCACGCCGATCATCCAGGCGACCACGGGCTCCATGACGATCTTGGCGAGCTCCAGAAGGATCACTCCCAGCAGTCCGGTCAGCGACAGCGTCGCCGCAGCCCTCATCAAGTCAGTCTCCAATCTCCAGGCACCCGGGGCAGCCCGAGGATGAGCCGCGCCCGTGTCTGTTTCTACGGGCGCGGCCCCTCGTCTGTTTCATCTTCGGGGCGGCCGCGCTGCAGCGTCTAGCGGCGTTCCATCCACCACTCGTCACGCAGGATCGCGGCTGTCCGCTCCATCTGCTGCCCGTTCACCGACAGCACGACGCGGTACTCACCGGCCGGGGCATCGCTGAATTCGTAGCGCAGCGTCTCCGCAGTTGACCGACCTCCGCCGCCGAATCCGCCGAACCCACCCCGTCCCCGCCGTTCCTCCCGTTCCTGGCGGATCCGCTCGACCTCCTCCGGGCTCCGCTCCAGGCGCTTGTCCATTTCCCAGAGCGCCATGTGGAGGCCACCTTCGGACTCGCCCTCGATCTCGGCGATCGCCAGGTCGCCCTGGTAGACCGTGAGCGTCACGTCTCCCTCGACGTCGTCCTTCAGGTAGTAGTAGAGCGGGATGCCCTCCGGCTCGCTCTCGCCGCGGAAGTTGGACGACGAGTAGTTGGTCCGATCCGATCCGATCCAGCGGACCTTCGACTCGGGCTGGAAGAAGAAGGCGTCTTGGGCGAGGACCTCGGAAGTCAGCTCGGCCAGCGGAGCGATGTCGGCGATGTAGATGCCGCGCCCGTGGGTGGCCACCACCAGGTCGTTCTCGCGGTGGTGAATCTTCATGTCGTGGACCGGGGCCGTGGGCATGTCGCGCTTCATGCTCGTCCAGCTCCCGCCCCCGTCCATCGAGACGAAGACCTGGAACTCGGTCCCGACGAAGAGCAGGTGCGGGTTCTCGTGGTGCTCCCGGATCACGTTGATCGGACCGTCCGGCAGGTTGGCCGCGATCGAGGTCCACGTCTCACCGAAGTCCGTCGTCTTGTAGACGAACGGCCGGAAGTCGTCGCGCCGGTAGCCCGTGTAGGAGACGTACGCGGTCCCGAGATCGTGATGGGAGGCCTCGACCCGGCTGACCCAATACTCGGGGTTGTTCGGGATGTTTTCGTTCAGGAGCGTCCAGGTCTCCCCGCCGTCCTGCGTGACCTGCACGTTGCCGTCGTCCGTGCCGACCCAGATGAGGCCCGGCTTGAGCGACGACTCGTCGATCGACGTGATCGTCGCGTACTGGATGTTCCCGTCGCCGCCCTTGCCGGTCGTGAGCGTCGCCGGGTCGGCCTTGGTCAGGTCGGGGCTGATGACCTCCCAGCTCTCTCCCCGGAAGGCGGAGCGAAGCAGCTTGTTGCCGGCGTGGTAGATCACGTCACAGTCGTGCGGCGACACCTGGATCGGTGCGTTCCAGTTGTAGCGCATCTCGTCGTCCTCGTATCGGATGCGCTTCGCCTCACCGGTCCAGAGGTCGAGCCGCGAGATCGGGCCGAACTGGGACTCGTTGTACAGGTAGCGGTTCGTGCAGGTGTCGAACTCGTTGTACATCCCGTCTCCACCCCCGACCCGGTCCCACATCTCGAAGTAGAGGGGGCCGCCCGCCGGGTTGGTGTTGTAGGACATGTGGGATCCATTGTCCTGCAGCCCGCCCGCGACGCGGTACGGATACGAGTCGTCGATCCCGACCGCGTAGAACTGTGCGAGAGACTGGAAGTCGGGGTGGTACCAGTTCTCTCCGCCGTCGAAGGTGACCCCCATCCCGTGGTCGTAACCCAGGATCATGTGGTTGGAGTCGTCCGGGTTGATCCAGAGCGCGTGGTCGTCTCCGCCGAAGCCCAGTGGCCGCCGCTGCCACGTTTCCCCGCCGTCCCTGGTGCCCCAGGAGGCGGCCGACAGGACGTGCACCACGTCGGGGTCGTTCGGGTCGATGATGATCTGGCCGTAGTAATAGGCCGGTCCGCCGCCGATGGACGTGCTGTCGGGGTTCGCCTTCTCCCAGGAGACGCCGGCGTCGTTGGAGCGGTAGATCTCACCGCCGATCATGCCCGAGCTGGACTTGTGGTCCAGAAGCTCCTGATGGCGCTCCTCGTCCGACATGTCGGGCTTGTTCGCATTCTCGATCGTCAGGTAGACGATATTCGGGTCACGCTCGTAGATGTCGATCCCGATTCGGCCCAGCATCCCCGAGGGCAGGCCGGCCTCGAGCATGAACCACGTGTCGCCCCCGTCGAGGCTCTTGTACACCCGGCTGCCCGGGCCCCCGAGATCGTAGGTGAAGGGAAGTCGCACCTTGTCGAAGGTGGCGGCGTAAAGGATCTCCGGCTCGCTGTGATGCATCACCACGTCCACCACGCCGATGTGCTTTCCGTTCACCTCCGGTCCGAGGACCTTCTCCCAGCGCTCGCCACCGTCCCTCGTGCGATAGAGTCCGCGCTCCTCGTTCTCGGAGTAGAGGTGTCCGAGCGCTGCCACGAAGACGATGTCCGGATTGGTGGGGTGGACCACGATCCGCCCGATGTGGTGCGACTCGGGCAGCCCGATGTTCGTCCAGGTCTCCCCGGCGTCCGTGGACTTGTAGACGCCGTCGCCCCAGTAGCTGCTCCTCGAGTTGTTGGCCTCACCCGAACCGAGATAGAGGATGTCGGGATCGGAAGGCGCGACGGCGATCGCCCCGATCGAGAAGACCGCCTCGTCGGTGAAGAGCTCCGTGAAGGAGATCCCGTTGTTCTCGGTCTTCCACAGGTGGCCGGATGCCGTGGCGGCGTAGAAGGTGTAGGGCCGCTGACTCGGAACGGCCAAGTCCACGAACCGCCCACTCTGGCGTGTCGGCCCGATGCTCCGGTACTCGATGGTCGAGAGGAGCTCTTCGGTGAGCTGCTGGGCAGCGAGCTCGTCGTGGGTGCTCTGGCCGATCGCGGGTGCGACGAAGAGCGCGGCGATCGCGAGTGTTCGGTTCGAGAGACGCATTGAAAACGATCCGTCGGAAAAGTGATGCGCCTCCCGTTCGCGTAAGGCGCACGTCAGCCTAGAAATCGACCTCTGTCGCTGCAAGGACCCCTCGGGTGCTCGGAACGCTGCGGGGCTGTCGTGCCTCCCGGAGCGCGCTGTGGCGATCGCTTGCTCTCCAACGCCGACACGAGGTTGCCGAAGCGGCGCGAGGCCGCGGCATAGATCGACCCAAGTGGTTGTCGGGCAGAGGGTTATGAGAGCTACGTAGATCTCGGTGCAGATCTACGTCACCCTGCGTAACGAAGTCCGCTGCTCCCTCCGGTAGAGTCCTCGTGAAGGCCAAGCCGTCGGATCCGGACGGATCCAAGATCGGGAGGGAAGGATGAACGGGCCCATTCTCGCCGCCGTGCAGCTCGACGCGCTCCGCTTTTCACAGGCGGGATGCAACGTCCTGAACCTGCTGCTCACCGAGCCTCGACGCATCTGGGCGGTAGACGTGAGCGCTGCGCAGACCGCGCTCGTGTCCTTGAAGCTCGGTGCCGTGAAGGTGCTCGACCGCGAAGGCTTTCTGGAGCTCCTGGGACATCGCGCGAGCGCGAGACGCATCGCTCTGTACGAGACGGTCCGGGAGCTGCTCTCCTTCGAGGCCCGAGCCTACTGGGACGAGAATCTGCATCTCATCGAGCACGGCTTGGCTCGAGCGGGTCACGTGGAGCGGCACTTCGCCAGGTTCCAGAAAACGGCGCTCAGGCAGCTGATCCTCCCCGGTGCCGTGCGGCGAATGTTCGAGCGATTGGGTGCCGAGGAGCGGCGAGAGCACTTCGCCACCGAGATCGATCGTCCGGCGTTTCGGATGGCATTCGCCAAGCACTTCGGCTGCGGCTCGAGCGGACGTCAAGCCTGGCTTCGCTTCAGGCAGACCTACGAGCGGGTCGGCGGCTGGGGCAACCCCTACCTGGAGTTCTTCCTGACGTCGCGCTACGAGTCTCTCGCCCGGGCGCAGCCGTACCTCCATCCGCAGCTCTTCGGGAAGCTCAAGCGGCTCGCCTCGCGGGTCGAAGTGGTCACGGCGCGCGTGGAGGAGTACATCGGCGAGATCGCGATCCAGAGCCTGGATGCGGTTAACCTGTCCGACGTCCCCGCGTGTGCTTCGCAGGGCACGAGTGACGAGGTCGTCGGGTTGATGCTGGAGGCGGTTCGCCCCGGAGGACGCATCTGCTGCTGGAGTCGCGGCAGGAGCCCTTCACCGTCCGACTACCTGACGCCGCACCTGCAGTCCAGGAGGGATCTGGCCCGCAGACTGTGGCTCCGCGATCGAACCTGGTTCTACACCGGCTTCCACATTGCCGAGGTGACTGGACGCTGAAGCGCGTTCTTCGCAACATCCCGGCGCTCGGCCCCGTATGGAACGGGGACGGCGAGGCGACTCTGACCTATCGGTTCGGGGGAAAACCGGGAATGGCCAAGCTCGAGGGAAGCGGGGGAGGGACGGTCGGGAAGCTCTGGCGCAAGCACGGTGGTGGGTACTACGCCCTGCTTGCCGTCGGGACGTTCCTGTACATGGAGGTCGTGGACATCGTCGAGTCGATCGCGGCCGCATCGAGTGTCGGCGACTTCGTGACGGCCGAGCTCGTGACCTTCGTTGGCCGATCGCCTGGTATTCCGCGATGGGGGTCGAGGCGTTCTACTGGGCCGGGGGCGGCTACGTCGTCTGGGCCGTGCTCCTCGCCTGGGCGCTTTCGCGTCGTGAGAAGGAGATGAGGAAGGAGCTCGGGCTCTAGCCCCGCGCTCCACCCGAGGGGGCAAAGCAGGAGGCCGGTCGGCGTGCGCCGGCCGGCCTCTCGCATCTACGCCGGGACGCGGCTAGTTCCCGCCGGGCTCCGAGTCCTCGCTGATGGGCCGGCTCCGCACCGTCGGGTACTCGATCCCGAGCTGCTCCAGGTAGGTCGAATACTGCGAGGCGTCGTAGTAGTAGGGCCGCATTCGCTCGCGCCACTTCCCCATGATGTCCTCGTTCAGCCAGATGGCCGGCTCGTCGGTCGCCGTGATGAAGGGGGTGTAGGTCTTTTCCTTCAGCTGGACGTTGTTGAAGTAGTCCCAGGCCGCATCGACGGTCTCGCCGTCCAGGAGAAGATCGAGCACGGTCAGCGCCTGGACCTTGGCACCTGCGAGCCCTCCTTTGTGCGCGACCGGTGTGGCCATCGCGATCCCGTTCGCCCAGTTGTGTCCCGGGCCGCCCGGCATGTTGGAGGGGAAGCGCAGGGTGACGGTCGGCATGTTCCAGCTCACGTCACCGATGTCGTCCGATCCGCCTCCCCGATACGTACTCATGTCGATCGGGCCTTCGAGCGGCGGAATCGAGTCCGCGAGACCCTGGGGCTCCCGTCCGAGCTCCTGTTGGTAGGAGTTGGCGAAGAGAATGTCGTCGTCGCTCCACTCCGGCAGGCCGACCCGCTGGATATTCTCGTAGGTCACCTCGGCGACCGGCTTGCTGAAGTGCCGATCCCAGGCCGATCCGACCGTCATGATCGTGTCGATCTCGGTATCGGTCATGAGTGCGGCGCCCTGGGCCATCTTCACCGCGGCATCGTACATCGCCTTGGTGTGCTCGTAGTCGCGCTCTCTGAGGTAGAACCAGATCGTCGCGAACTGCGGGACGACGTTCGGCTGATCGCCGGCTTCAGTGAGGATGTAGTGTGAGCGCTGGGGGACTTCGAGATGCTCGCGCTTGTACTCCCAGGCCTGGGCCATGAGCATCGCGGCGTCCAGCGCCGAGCGTCCGCGCCAAGGAGAGCCGGCCGAGTGCGCGGTCGCGCCCTCGAAGCGGAACTGGACCGACCAGAGCGCGTTGCCGGACGTGCGACCCCAGGTCACGCTGAAGTTGTTGCTGACGTGCGTGAAGAGGTTGACGTCCACACCGTCGAAGACCCCGTCGCGTACGAAGAACGCCTTCGACGCGACCTGCTCCTCGGCCACGCCCGGCCAGATCAGGAGCGTGCCCGGCAGGCCCTCGCGCTCCATGATCTCCTTCACCGCGATGGCCGCGACGATGTTGACGGCCTGGCCGGAGTTGTGCCCTTCACCGTGCCCCGGCGCCATCGTCTCCAGGATCGGGTCGCGGTACGCGACGCCCGGCTTCTGATTCGACTGCGGGATCCCGTCCACGTCGGAGCCGAGGGCGATCACCGGCTTGCCCGAACCCCACTTCGCCGTCCAGGCGCTCGGCATTCCCGCCACCCCGAGCTCGATCTCGAAGCCCTCGGCCGCGAGCAGCTCGGTCAGGTAGCGTTGCGTCTCGAACTCCTGCATGCCCAGCTCGCCGAAGCTGAAGAGGTGATCGATGATCTCCTGAACGAGCTTTGCGTTGGCCTCGACCTTCTCGAGCGCCTCCTGCTTGAAATCCTCGAGACGGGGATGGGCTTGAGCGGTGAGGTCCGGGGGCAGGGCGATCGCGAGAGCGATCAGGGCGAGGGGGATCGCGCGAAGGGAGCGCATCATGCTTCTCCGTTTGATAGCGGGCGGAGCGGTTGCCCGCCCCGCCCGGGTGAAAGCTCAGGTCCGGGAGGCCTCGAAGATCTCCTGGATCGATTGGTCGAGTGTGGCGTTGAACTCGTCGTCCGACTGCTGCGCCGAGAGACCCTCGGAGAGCGCCCGGGAGAAGCTCGCCACCATCCCGTTCTGGCGAGAGAGCCGCTCGTTCGCCTCGGCACGGGAGTAACCGCCCGACAGCGCCACGACGCGCAGGACACGCGGATGCTCGATGCAGCTCCGGTAGAGGTTGTCCTGCTCGGGGAGCGTGAGCTTGAGCATGACCGTCTGGGATTCATCGAGAGCGTCGAGTCCGCGCATGAGCTCGGCCTCGAGCATCGCCTCGGCCGCGGCCTTGTCCGGGCAGTGGATGTTCACCTCGGGCTCGAGGATCGGGACCATACCGGCGTCGGCGATCTGTCGTCCGATCTCGAACTGCTGCTCGGCGTTGGCCCGGATCCCGGCCTCGTTCGCCTCCTCGATCACGGAGCGCATCTTCGTGCCGAAGACGCCGTAGGCCTTGGCCCGCTCCAGAGTCTCGTGGAGCCCGGGGATCGGATGCATGAGGCTCACACCGTTCTGCACCTCGCCCTTGCCCTTGTCCACCTTGAGGATCGGAACGATGCCCTTCTCCTCCCAGAGGTACTCGGCGCTGGAGCGTCCCTCGATCTGACGCTCCATCGTCATCTCGAAGAGGATGGCGGCCAGGATCCGATCGCCGTCGAAGGACGGGCTCGTGATGATGCGCGTCCGCATCTCGTGGACGAGATCGAACATCTCGTCGTCACCGGACCACTGATCCTCGGGAATCCCATACAGCCGAAGGGCCTTGGGGGTGCTTCCACCGCTCTGGTCGAGGGCGGCGACGAAGCCGTCGGCGTCCCTCATCTTCGCGAACTTCTGCTCGTAGTCTTTCACGGTCTGTCTGCAAGAAAGGAATGCGCAGGAGGCCGTACGACTGGCCTCCGTGGGACGTCGAAATGATGTCGATCTCCGGAGGGGCCTGCAACCGCTGCCGACGCCTCGTCGGACGGAGGGGCTACCGGCAGATGTCGACCTCACGTGTGGAGGACTCGGACGTGAGCACGACGAAGTCCTCCCTCTCCCCGTCACGCTCCGGATCGAAGGCTTCGATGTCCTCGACGGCTCGCACGACGACGATCAGCTGGGAGGTTCCGGGACGGTACCGAGCCAGGTGCTCGGGAATGCCCGTGCCCCGCTCCACGTGGAACGAGCCGACCATGTGCAGGACGAGGTCACCGGGGTTCCGCAGCAGGTGGTCGGCGATCCAGAACGCCATCGTGGCATCCCAGAGCGCCTGGGTGTGCAGTGCGTTGGCGTAGGTGCTCGCATCGTGGCGCGGACGAGCGTGGCCGTCCGTCTCTTCTTCGGGTGACCCGCAAGCCTCGGCCTGCGCCTCACCGGCGGCCGCGATCACGCGGATCCACTGGTTGCGGTAGGCCTCGGACGCCTCGCCGTAGGGGAGGGGGGCGAGGGTGGCGCGCGCGTCCGGTCCCAGCTCGAGCAGGCCGTCCCGACCCATGCGCGTGACCCGGTTGGCATAGCGTCGGGGCGCATTGGAGGCGATCACGGGCAGCCCCTCCGCCTTCGCCAGTTCCACCAGCGGGCGGTAATCGGTCTCGTATGCGTCCCAGGGTCGGCTGGCCGCCCGGAAGTGGGTCTCGGTAATCAGCCCTGCGAGGTATTCGTCCAGGACGTCCTGCACGTCGCTCTCGAACATCTCGAGCGAGAGGGTGACGCCCCTTCCGTCCTCCCCGGCTCCGTACACCTGGTGGGCCCGCCGTAGCAGCTCGAGCTCGATCCAGTGGGCGGTGGGGTCGTTGTGCTCCTCTCCCACGAACGTCACGTCCGCAGTCGCCATGGCCTGGACGAGGTCATCGAGCGAGGCGGCAGCACCATCGCCCGTGAAGACACGGTAGTCGTTGGGAGCGGGCTCCTGGGCGGTCCCCGGAAGGGCGGCCAGAAGCGAGATCACGAGAATCCAAAGGGTCCGGAATCGAATCATGCTCGGAAGCTACGCGGTGTACCGTGAACAGCCAGTCAGGAGAATCCCGCAACCGTGAAGGAGGAGAATTCCTGACAACTTGGTGGGAAATTCACCGGCGGCCGTAACGCGCTCGGTGACATAGGTTTGAGTACCTCAAAGAGAGGTGTGACCCATGAAGCTAAGGATGAGGCGACCCGTGATCCCCTCCCTCCCGCCGGAGGGGTCCCGCCCGGGTACCTCGCCTTGGGAAAGATATAGAGAGCCAAAATGCGTACCCTCAGGGCCCACAGGCCTGCCAAGCGGACTTGGTGGGCGGGTGTGGCCACGCTTCTCATGGCCTGGACGACCCTCTGGGGCGTCAATGCCACGCAGGACGTAATTGCTCAGACCCGCCTCGGGCGGGGACAGACAGGATCGGGGGTCGAAGCCAACGAGATCCTCGAGGTGGTCTTCGTGGCCATGTACTCGGGCGTCCGCTGGATACCCGGGACCCTGATCCTGCTCCTCGTCGGCTACGTCGGATACCGGAAGCTCGTCCGCCCGAGCTCCTGATCCGCCGATCGGGCGCCGGCCCTCCCGCCGGGGCGGGCGCCCGGATTAGACACGCCTCGGCCCGAGTCTGTAGATTTCGGGCACCATGACGCTACGTCCACTCGAGGCACGCCCCGGTATCTTCGCTCCCCCAAACCTCCAGGGGGACTGAGCCCGGCCGTCGGCATTCTCGTGCCGTCGCGCTTTCGCGCGGCCTTCCCGGGTTCCTGCAGCGCTCGCCCACGTCGAACCCGCATCTTCCTGGAGAACCCAACATGCCCGAGGTCCAAGTCCCAGCGGATCAGGTCTTCCCGATCCTCAAGAGCAACATTCTCGTCGACGGCTTCCATGTCGTCATCGACCTCGAGCGATCGCACGGCTCGGTCATCGTCGACGCGCTCGAGGGCAAGGAGTACCTCGACTGCTATGGCTACTTCGCCACCCTTCCCATCGGGCACAACCACCCGAAGATGGAGGACGAGGGGTTCAGGAAATCGTTGATGACCGCGGCGCTCTCGAATCCGGCCAACAGCGACATGTACTCACGGCAGTTCGCGGGCTTCGTGAAGGCCTTCCGCGAGCTCGCCGTGCCCGACGACTTCCGCTACCTCTTCTTCATCGCCGGGGGGGCGCTGGCCGTCGAGAACGCCATGAAGGCGGCGTTCGATTGGAAGGCGCAAAAGAACCGCTCGGCCGGGATCGAGGGCGGGGCGGACAAGATCCTGCACTTCCGTGACGCCTTCCACGGTCGGAGCGGCTACACGCTGTCGGTCACCAACACCGATCCCGCCAAGACCGACGACTTCCCCAAGTTCGAGTGGCCTCGGATCTCGAGCCCCTTCATCGACTTCCCCGTGGACGAGGGTGCGGTGGCCGCGAAGGAGGCCAAGGCGTGTGCGGAGATCGAGGCCGCCTTCGAGGCCGACCCGCACGGAATCGCCGGGATCCTCATCGAGCCGATCCAGGCCGAGGGCGGGGACCATCACTTCCGGCCGGAGTTCTTCGCGAAGCTTCGTGAGTACGCGGACCGGTACGGTGCGATGCTCATCTTCGACGAGGTCCAGACCGGCTTCGGCGCGACCGGCACCATGTGGGCGTACGAGCAGACCGGCGTGACGCCCGACCTCATCGCCTTCGGGAAGAAGACGCAGGTGTGCGGGGTCATGAGCACGACGCGGATCGACGACGTGCCGGACAACGTCTTCCACAGGTCGAGCCGCATCAACTCGACCTGGGGCGGCAACCTGGTCGACATGGTCCGGTGCGCCCGCTATCTCGAGATCGTGCACGAGGACGGGCTCGTGGAGAATGCGGCGCGGGTGGGTGCGATGATGAAGGAGGGTCTCGAGGCGCTGGCGGCAGACTACCCGCACATCACCAACGTCCGGGGCGCCGGGCTCCTCGTCGCGATGGATCTGCCGGACGGGGCGGAGCGCGATCGGGTGCGTACGGGATGCTGGGAGCGTGGTCTGGCCGCGCTGGCGTGCGGGCCGCGCTCGATCCGGTTCCGGCCCCCGCTCGTCTTCAGCGAGCAGGACGCCCAGCATTCGCTCGCGACGCTGCGGGAGGTGATGGCCGAGGGTTAGGGAGCCACCAGCCTCCACACCTGCGCCACCAGGAAGCACACCACGAAGCCCATCGCGAGGGGCAGCACGGTGGCGACCGTCGTCCACTTCGCGCTGCGCGTCTCTTTGTAGATCGTGTAGATCGTGGTGGAGCAGGGGTTGTGCAGGAGGCTGAAGAGCATGAGGCAGATCGCGGTCAGCAGCGTCCAGCCTCCGGCGATCAGGACGTCGCCCATGCTCTGCACGGAGTCCAGCTCGAACATCACGCCCGTGCCCTCACCCACGCCGGCGAGTCCGGCCGTGAGCACGGTGAGCATGAGCACGGTCGGAATGATGATCTCGTTGGCGGGGATGGCCACGACGTAGGCGAGCAGGATCACGCCGTTCAGCCCGATCAGCAGCCCGAACGGCTCGAGCCAGCCCACGAAGTGCTCGGCCAGGCTGGTGCCTCCCATCGTCACATTCGAGACGAGCCAGATGACGGCCCCCGCCGGGACTGCGAAGAGCACCGCGCGCCACAGCACGATCAGCGTCCGGTCGATCATGGAGGTGTAGAGCGTCTGCAGAATCCGCGGCGGGCGGTAGGGCGGCAGCTCCAAGCTGAAGGTCGTGGCCTCGCCCCGGAGCATGGTGTGCGAGAGGAGCCACGAGGCGAGGAACATCATCACGATCCCGAACACCGCGATCGCCACGACTGCAGCTGCGGAGACCAGACCGGCCAGGTGCGCCGGCGCGACCGCGCCGATGAAGACGGTCGCGATCAGGATCTGCGTCGGCCAGCGCCCGTTGCAGAGGCTGAAGTTGTTGGTGATGATCGCGATCAGCCGCTCGCGCGGGCTGTCGATCACGCGCGTTGCGACGACTCCTGCCGCGTTGCAGCCGAAGCCCATGCACATGGTGAGCGCCTGCTTGCCGTGCGCCCCGGCGCGCTTGAAGAGCGAGTCCAGGTTGAATGCGACGCGGGGCAGGTAGCCGAAGTCCTCGAGCAGGGTGAAGAGCGGAAAGAAGATCGCCATCGGCGGCAGCATGACGCTCACGACCCAGGCCGTGGCCAGGTACACGCCGTCGATCAGCAATCCGTCCAGCCACCACGGCATCCCGACCGCCGCCGCGAGGCCCTTGAGCCAGGGGTGCGCCGAGTCGATGAGCCCCGAGGCGAGCATGGCGGACGGCACGTTCGCACCCGCGATCGTCAGCCAGAAGATCACCGCCAGGATGAAGAGCATCAGCGGGAAGCCGGTCCACCGGTTGGTCAGCCAGCGGTCGAGCGTGCGGTCCATCTCGAAGCCCACCCGCTTCAGGCCGGCGGTCTGCACACCTCGGGTGATTTCCTCGGCCGCCGCGTAGGTCCGCTCCATCACCGCATCGTGGAAGTCCGACGGCAGCTGCCAGCGGAGGGTGGATGCCGTGCGGAGCACGCTCTGGCGCTGCTCCTCCGATGCGACCGCCGCCTCGGCCTCGGTCTCCGATCCTTCGAGCAGACCCAGATCGCCGGACCGTACCGCCTCGGCAACCGCCTCGTCGGCGTTGAGGAGGCGCATCGCGACCCAGCGGCCGTTCGGGATTCCCGGGAAGGCCTCTTGAACGGTCTCGGTGAGCGCCGCCACGGTCTCCTCCACCCTTGGCGCCTGCTCCGGGATGCGGAACGGGTCGGTCCGGACCTCGCCGCGTGCCACCGAGAGCGCGATCTCGAGCACGTCGTTCACGCCGTGTCCCTCCCGCGCGATGGCGGGCACGACCGGCACGCCGAGCCGGGCCGAGAGCTTGTCCGGGTCGATCGAGATGCCGTGTCGGCGTGCCTCGTCGACGAGGTTGAGGCAGACGACCACCCGGTCCGTGATGTCCAGGATCTGGAGGACGAGGTTGAGGTTGCGCTCGAGACGTGTGGCGTCGACGACGACGATCGTGACGTCGGGTCGGCCGAAGAGGATGAAGTCGCGCGCGACTTCTTCGTCCGTGCTGCCCGCCTGCAGCGAGTACGTGCCCGGCAGGTCGACGAGCTTCACGCGCTGTCCGCCGTGCACGAAGGCGCCCTCGGCCCGTACGACCGTCTTGCCCGGCCAGTTGCCGGTGTGCTGCCGGAGGCCGGTCAGCTCGTTGAAGACGGTGCTCTTGCCGGTGTTCGGGTTGCCGGCCAGCGCGACGAGCACGTCCCACTTGTCGGGCCGGAGACCGAGCCGCACGAGGCTCTGCTCGCGGTGCTCGTTGCAGCCCACGCAGGGGCTGGGGGCGAGGCTCGCCATGGCTCAGGCGGCCGCGTCGGAGGCGGTGGTCACGGAGATCCAACGGGCCTGGTCGCGGCGGAGAGCGATCAGGGCGCCGCGGATGCGATAGGCCACCGGGTCCTTGGAGGTGCTCACGAGCTCGGGCGTGACCGTCGCTCCGCGCACCAGGCCCAGGTCGAGGAGACGTCGGCGCTGGGGGCCCTGGCAGGCAGGGGAGATTCCGGTCACCAAGACGGCTTCCCCGACCGGCACCTCGGCCAGGGACCGGCGATCCGTCTCGACCTCGCTGTCGAGTGGGAGGACCTCGACGCTGACGTGCCCGAGCGCTACCGGCTCGAGCAGGCGTTCGCCTTCGGGGGTGCGAAGGAGCACGCCCCGCTTCGAGCTCTCCAGGACCTCGGCCGTAAGCCCGGGAGCGAGACCGAGGTCGAGAAGCTTCAGGTAGAGCTCTCTCGGCTCGTCCTCCAGATGGAGGATCCGTACCGCCCGGCCCTCGGGGATCGTTCGAAGCGACCGGCCGCCCAGAGGCGGCAGCTCGCCTCCGGACGTCGGGATCGGGTCTCCGTGGGGGTCGTAGCGGGGGTGACCGAGACGTGAGGCCAGCCGGTCCGTCTCCTCGGCCGTCAGCGTGTGCTCCATCCGCTCGGCCTCCGAGTGCCAGTCCTCGGCACGCACGCCCGTCCGGTCCGCGAGCCAGCGTTCCCAGAGGCGGTGGGTGCGGATGGTCTGACGAGCGAGCGACCTGCCCTCGTCCGTGAGACTCGGCCCGTCGTCCCCTGCCGTGGCGAGCCCGGCCTCGACGAGCTGCACGAGGATCGTGGCCGCCCGTCCGGTCGAGACCTCGAGCTTGCCCGCCAGGTCCTCGAGCGTAGTGGGGGCCTGCTGCCGCTCCCGTAGGTGCAGGTGCTTCAGCGCGTCCTCGAGCTGGATGCGCTCGTCCCAGCCGCTCCCTCTGCGGAGGCGAGCGACGAGGCCCCACCGCGGCCAGAAGAGCAGGACCGTGGCCATGGAGAGGACGAAGAAGACGGAAAGAGCGAGTACCGGGTCGACCATCGGGGAGATTTTTAGGTTAGCCTAAATCTAGTCACTGTTAAACCTAGAAGCCGTTGAGGTTCCGTCAATGTCCCGAGGCGAAATCGCTCGGCCAACGAAGTGCGACGACCTCACCCGACAGCCCGCATCATGCCACATTGAGACATGGCCTCGCCGCGATTCTTCCTCGTCGTCTTGGCGCTCCTCTGCGCCCCGATCCCCCTCACCGCCCAGGACGTGACCGGCCGGCTCCTCGGCCGCACCCTCGACGCGCAGGGCAATCCCATCGCGCAGGTCACCGCCACGGCCGTCAACGAGAGCACGGGCACCATGCGCGCCGTGTTCTCCGACGACCGCGGCTACTTCCAGTTCGTGGCGTTGCCGGTCGGCGTGTACACGGGGGAGATCGTCCTGGCGGTGGAAGCCATCGGGCTGGATTCGCTGGTCGTCCGTGCCGACGCCTTCACGATCGACCCGACCTCCACCACGCTCGGGGCCAGCCTCGAGACGGAGATCTTCCAGGACCTCCCCACGGAGCGCGACTACAAGTCGATCGTCCAGCTGCTGCCCCAGGCCAATGCGAGCTCCCTGGGGGATCCGGTCAACATCGCCGGGAGCACGGGCATCGAGAACCTGTACTTCGTGGACGGCGTCAACGTCACGGACGTCTTCCGCGGCCGGACCGGTACGGACCTGCCGTATCAGTTCGTGAAGGCGGTGGAGGTGAAGGAGGGCGGGTACGAGGCCGAGTACGGCCAGGCCCTGGGCGGCCTGATCAACGTGGTCACGCGCTCGGGCACGAACGACTTCGAGCTGGGCGCGTTCGGGTTCCTGACCGGCAGCGGTCTGGCCGCCGACGCGAAGCCGGTTCCCGACGTGCTGGATGTGGACGAGAGCACGGTGTACGACGTGGGCGTCAGCCTGGGCGGGCCGATCGTGCCGGATCGCGCGTGGTTCTTCGCAGCCTACAACCCGAGCTTCGAGCGGACGGACGTCCTGCTCCCGGGGTTCGGCCTCCAGCGGGCGAGCCTCGACAAGCACATGTTCGCGGGCAAGCTGACGCTGCAGGCCTCCGAGGCGCTGGACCTGGAGCTGTCGGCCTTCGGAGACCCCACCACCCGGCGCCTGGTACGTCCGCCCGAATCCGCGACGCTCCTGGAGGCGGATCCGGCGCTCTACGAGCAGACGGAAGGCGGCATCAACGCGTCGCTCTCGAGCCGCGCGCGCCTGGGAAGCCGGGTGCTCCTGGAGAGCCTGGTCGCCTACCACCAACGCGACGAGGACGAGCGGGGCGCTACGGAGCTCGGGCTTCAGGCGACGCTCCGGGACCAGACCGACCGTTCGAACCCGGTCTGGTCGGGCGGGACGGGCGGCGTCGAGGAGCGCAGATCCTACCGGGCGACCGGAGAGCTGACGGCCGCGATCTTCCTGGGCTCGCACGAGGTGAAGCTCGGCGGCCGGTACGACGAGACGATCCTGCAGAATCGGCGCACCTTCGACCCGGGCTGGATCGTCCAGTGGGCCGACGACCTGTACGTCTCGAACCACCAGATCACGAGGGCGACGGTGCGGAACCGCGCCCCCAGCTTCTTCCTCCAGGACGCCTGGTCCGCAACGGACCGCCTGCGGGTCAAAGCGGGCGTGCGGTGGGACGGCACGAACCTGGTGGGCGCGAGCGGCGAGGTCCTCCAGCCGATCAACGACCAGTGGCAGCCGCGGATCGGCATCACCTACCTCCCGGGTGAGCTCGGGACGCACAAGGTCACGGCGACGTACTCGCGCTTCTACCAGCAGATGGCCCTGATGATGTCGGCCTTCTTCCACGCGGGCTTCGGGGTGCGCAACGAGTGGTACAGCGCCGATCCCCGCCTGCCCGGGGCCGTGGCGGACTCGATCCAGGTGCTCCAGGACGCCGACGACGTGCTCCTCACGGAGGCGATCGACGACCTCAAGGGCGAATCGATGGACGAGGTGACGCTCGGGTACGAGCGCATGGTCTCCGATGAGCTCAAGCTGCGCGCCCGCGGAATCCACCGCTGGCTCCGGGCCAATATCGAGATGGTCCTGACGCCTTTCGGCATCCCGATCGGTGGCAACCGGGGCCGGAACCGCTTCTCCTTCGTGCCCGAGCCGACGCGCCGGTACACGGCGCTGGAGCTGTCGGGCGAGTACCGGAGCCCGCGGGCCTCGCTTCTCGCCTCGTACGTCCTCTCTCGCACCTATGGGGACTACGCCGGCCTCTTCTCCGCCGAGTCCGGCGGGCTCACGGGCGGGAGCACGGGGCCGAACAACAACCAGACACTCTACGTCTCGGCCCAGATCGTGAATGCCGAGGGGCTGCTCCCGAACGACCGGACCCACGTCCTCAAGGCGTCGGGCTCGTATCGCTTCGACATGGGGCTGACCGCGGGAGGCTCCCTGATCTGGCAGAGCGGGACACCCCTCAGCGAATACGGATGGGTGAACACGGGCTTCACGACGCCGCTCTTCCTCGAGGAGCGGGGGACCGCGGGCCGGACGCCGTCGGTCTGGGACGTGAGCGTACGGCTCCAGTACGCGCTGCCGCGCCTTTCCGACACGCGGATCGTCCTGGACCTCATGCACCTCGGGAATCCGCAACGCGCCGTGAACTTCAACCAGTTCCGCTACAACGGGTCCACCTCCTTCGTCCTCGGCTCGTGGGAACGGATCGCCGCCAGCCAGGTCGGTCTGAACCCGCGCTACGGGCAGCCCACCGCCTTCCAACCGCCCTTCACGGTCCGGATCGGCCTCGAGCTGGGGCTGGGGGGCGGACGGAACTGAGCGGGTGGCGTCTCGGGACCGATTGCTGGAGGCAGGGTTGGTGCCTAATCTGGAGGAACTTTCCGCGTCACGAGGTCACCATGGCCGGCAAAGGAGGTGCGCCGTGAAAACCGTAATTCGTACTGTCGCCTTCATCTTCGTTCTCGTCTCGATGGCGCCCGCGCTCCACGCGCAGGATCGCATGCTCACGCTCGCCGACGTGAGCACCACGCTGGCCGACCTGATCGGCGGCACCGAGCTGGACTTCGTCATGGCCGCCGAGATCATGTACGGCGTGACACGCAATCGCACCTACGACGATTTCTTCCGTGATTCGGCGATTGCGTACGGAGGCATGGTGATCGGCCAGGGTCTCGTGGACGACGCCACGGAGAATCTCAAGGGGTACGCTCGGGACAAGGCGGCGATCGCCGAGCTCGAGGCGCAGATTCAGGAGATCACCGGCGGTGCCGACCCCGAGGAGTGGACCACGGAACAGTCCCTGGCGGTGCTGAAGACCGCGGAGGCGCAGGATCAGCTGTCCGACGAGGAGCGTGCGTACATGATCAAGACCGCCGCGAACATCGTGGCGACAATCCCCGTGGTGGAAGCCTCGGTGTCCTCTTCCGCGGACCTCGTCGAGCAGGTCCCCGACCTCGTCAAAGGTGCCCGGGGCGCGTTCGGCATACGCAGAGCGGGTGGCGTGGTTCGCAACGTCCAGCGGAGTGGGGATCGCATCTCGGAGATCCCGAGCAGGGGCGCCGGTCTCATCGAGTCGCTCATCGTGCTCCGCGAGGGACTCAGCCTGGTCAACGCTGATTAGCGCCACCGCCCGACAGCCCGCTCATGCTTCGTAAGTCCCTGCCCTTCGGGCACGTCGAGGGTCAGCGCGTCGATCGCGACCTTCGTCTGCCGTCCGGCTGGGACGACGCGTTCTTCGATCGCATCGATCAAGGTGCCGACTCGAAGACCGTCGTGGCCGTGCTCGACTTCAGCGGCGGTGAGGTCCTGCAGCCGCACCTCCGCTTCAGCATGTCGGCCATGCTGATCACGTCCCTCGTCCAGGTGGGCCGCTTCACGGTCGTCGAGCGGAGTCGGATCGAGGATCTCCTGCAGGAGCAGCAGCTCATCCTGAGTGGCTTCGTCGATCCTGCGACCGCGGTCGAAGTCGGCAAGATGCTCGGAGCGGAGCTCGTCGTTCACGGCCTCGTCACCAAGGCCACGGAACAGATGATCGACAAGTTCGCGTACGATCTCGTCCGCATCGAGGTCGGCGTCGACATTCGGGCCGTCAACACGAACAGCGGGGAGATCGTGATCTCCGAGACCGCCGAGGCGGCGACGGAGGAGCGCACCGACGGATTTCGACCCGCTCTACGTGAACGCGACCTGGCAGGCGCTCGACAGCGTTGCCGTGCTGGTTTCCAACGAGGCGCCGCTCTTCGGGATGGCCGTTGCGGTGATGGACGGAGACGTCATGATCGACCTGGGCGCCGAACAGGGATTGGCGGCCGGTGACACGTTCGTGCTATTCCGGCGCGGAGAAGAGATCCTCCATCCGAGAAGCGGCGAGCGTATCGGCTGGCAGAAGGACGTGCTCGGGCGGATTCGCCTCGTTACGACCGAAGAGTCGCTCGCCACCGGCGAGCTCACGCACGTCAAGGAACGGGGAATCGAGATCCGGGCCGGCGACCTCGCGATCCTCGAGTCGATGGCGGACCGCGGCGGGGGCTGACGGGGGGGACGGCGGGTCAGGCCGCCGACGACAGCTTTATCGCCAGAAGGGAATGTGATAGGGCTGGGGCGGATCTTCCTCCTGGTCTGCCTCTGCGGAAATCCCTTCACGTGTTCCCGACCGAGCGGTTTCCGGCTGATCGCGGGTTCGCCGCACCACGAGCTCGTTCCGCCCCCTCGGCAACCCGTCGGTCGGCAGATAGGTCACGACCCCTCTCATTCCGGTGGTCGAGCTGCTGAACAGGGACCACTCCAGGTCCTGCAGCTTCGAGCCGTTGAGCTCCACGTCGTAGAGCCGGCCCAGGCATTCGAGAATGTCGGCCTCAGCCGGCTGGTCGACTCCTCTGGGCCGTGTCCGGTTCAAGAAGATTCCCGGTGATCGCACGGGCTCGAGGTCGGGGCACACCTCTGCCATCCCGTCGTTGTCGTCGTCGACCGAAAACGGCACGACGAGGCGTACGTACGGATCCTCGACCATGTCGTTCTGGATGAACGGGGCCATGGAGGACGGATCCCGGAGGGCATCGTAATGTCGCGGCTGGACCGCACCCCCCTCCGTGTAGGACGGGAAGTACACGTAGCTGTCGTATCCCCAGACCCCGATGCCGGAGAGCATCACCGTGCCCACGACCAGCGGCAGGGCGAGCCCGAGGAAGAAGCTCAGGATCCCCAGCGTGCGTTGGCTGAAGCGCGTCAGGTAGGTGAGGGAGATCGGCCCCCAGAAGGGCATGAGGAAGGCCCAATAGTAGACGCGGTACACGCCGAGAAGGGGGCGGCCCAAGAGCCCGCTGCGTCCCCATGCCTCGGGCCGCTTCTTGTAGAACAGGTCGGCCAGGCCGACGAGCATGAGCGGAGTCCATACGACCAGGAAAGCGATCCAGGCATGGATCCTCCGAAGTCCAACGCCCAATCCGCTCACGATCAGCCATCCAGCTCCGCCGAAGAGGGCGAGGTAGAAGGTGAACATCAGGACCCACATCAGAACGACCGAGAGCGCCGAGAAGATCGTGCTGGCCAGCGCGTCGACCCGTTTCTCCAGGTGCTTCACGTCGATGTCTTGCTCGGCGTAGACCCCTTTCGCGATCGGGCCGATATCCACCTTCTCCAGGTCGATCTTCCCGGGGAACACCGCGTTCAATCCGCAGAGCCCTACCCAGAATCCACGAAGGAGGAAGTGGATCGTGAAGGTGACGGTAAGGACGACGACGACGATCATCCCCACGTAGTAGATCCAGTACACGCTCCAGTACGCCGAGCCTGAGACGTGTTCGACTACGCTGTCGAACCACCCGGTCAAGACCCCAGGAAGCTGAAAGAGGGAGAAGATCAGCGCACCACTGATGAGCAGCTCCAGCTCCCAGGTGGGGCGCTGCAAGCCCTTGAGGGCGCCGATCAGGGATCGCTGTGAGTCCTCTTGCCCCTCAAGGCCTCTCTCTTCGTCGGTCATCGCTCTCCTCAGACCGCGGCAGCCACGTCGTCGCGGTCCTCGACCCGGAGCGTCAGCGCAGCGCCCCCACCATGAAGCCCAGGATCGACGCGGCCACGATCTGGGGGATCACGATGAAGAAATTGAAGACGCCCATGTAGTAGCCCATCTTCGAGGGCGGCAGGGACCCGGTCAGGATCGCGTACGGCATGGAGAGGATGCTGGCCCAGGCGATCCCCACACCCACCATGGAGCCGAGCAGCATCCGCGGATCCCCGATGAAGTAGATCGAGAGGAATCCGACAGCCCCGCAAACGAGGCAGATCGCGTGGGCGATCTTTCGGTTCGTCTTCTTGGCCAGCACCGGGATCATGAAGGCCACGACCGCGGCGACGCCGTTGTACGCGCCGAAGCACACGCCCACCCAGTTCGCGCCCTCGTTGTAGAGCGCCGAGGTGGCGTCGGTGGTGCCGTAGATGTGGCCGGTCACGGCCGCCGTCGTGTAGATCCACATCGCGAAGAGCCCGAACCAGCTGAAGAACTGCACCCACGCCAGCTGCTTCATGGTGTGCGGCATGTCCTGCAGGTCGGTCAGGATGGTCACGAAGGCGTTGTCGTATCTGCCGCTGCGCTGTAGGAGGCCCGAGACGACGAGAAGGACACCCACGAAGATCATTCCCCCGCTGAGCACGACGACCTCGTGCAGGCCCCGGGCGATCAGCCACCAGGTGAGGAGGTCACCGACGATGAACAGGATCGCCCCGAGACGCATCTGCCGCCCGCCGATCCGGGCGTGCTCCTCGGCGGTCCGCGCCTCGACGACGAAGCTTTCCCGCTCCTGGTTCTCCTCGAACGAGGCCATCTCCTCGGGCGAGTACTCCGAAGAAGACGGCCGCTCCCAGGTAGAAGGAGATCCGAACGGAGTCGGGGATGACCCCCTCCGGGGCCTCGTTGCTCACGCCGAGGAACTCGGTGAAGAGCCAGGGCAGCGCCGAGGCGATGACCGCGCCGGTCCCGATGAAGAAGCTCTGCATCGCGAAGCCCGTGGTCCGCTGCTCGGAGGGCAGGTTGTCCCCCACGAAGGCCCGGAACGGCTCCATGCTGATGTTGATGGAGGCGTCCATGATCCAGAGCATGCCCGCGGCCACCCAGAGGGTGGGAGAGTTGGGCATCATGACGAGCGCGGCGGAGGAGAAGATCGCGCCGATGAGGAAATACGGTCTGCGGCGGCCCAGACGGTTCCAGGTCCGGTCGCTCAGATACCCGATGATCGGCTGGACGAGCAGGCCGGTCACCCCGAGTGTCTCGAAGATCCGGCTGACGTTGGCGTTCTGGAGGGCGAAGCCGAACTGAATGCCCAGGAAGCCGAAGCTCATGTTCCAGATTTCCCAGAACGAGAGGCGCGGCTTCGGGCGGACCTCGAGTGGGGCGGGTTGGCCGGCGTGGGATTCCATGGACGTCCGTGGCTTCGTCAGGGACGGGATTCGGCGGGTCGATTCCTCCGAGCCTGGTCCAGCCGTCGGAGAAGCGCAACCACCTCGGGGTCGGCGAGGACCTCGTCGAGCGGCCGGCTCATGACCCGTTGCCAGTTCGGGCGTTCCCACGACCCCGTACCCGGCAGATTCACCTGGTGCGGCTCGAGCCAGAGATCCTCGAGCCAGGGGATCGCGAGTGGGCTCGGCGATGAGCCGAGCCACTCCAGGAGGAGACCGAGCAGCGTCCGCTCGTCGTCGAGGGTGCCACCGAGCAGCTCGGCCAGCAGCTCGGCCGCCGCCACCCGGGCTTGGCGCTCCTCGGGTGCTGCGTCCGCTTCGAGCAGCCCGCAGCGGATCCGCTCGTCGATGTCGTGCTGCGCGATCCAGCCCGAGAAGGTGGGTGTGTCGTGCGAGCCGACGAGCGCGACCTCGTGCTCGGTCGGCGGCTCGGGCTCCGCCTCGCTCATCGCGAACTCGGCGAAGTACATGCCGGCGATGCCGTGACGGGGGAGCGCCTCGTCGATCTCCTCGGGCACGGTGCCGAGGTTCTCGCCGATCACCTCGCACGCGTTGCGGTGGGACTCGAGGGTCAGGATCGCGAAGAGCTCCTCGACCGGGTAGCTGACGTAGGTGCCCTGATCGAGGGTGTGCCCGTTCGGAATCCAGTAGAGGCGGGTCAGCGCCATGATG
>JBDHII010000006.1:0-114332 GCA_039587515.1 Gemmatimonadota bacterium | reverse complement strand
GATCTGCTTCGCGAGCTTCACGACGAGGGCGCGACGATCTGCATGGTGACGCACGATCCTCGCTACGCGGACGTGGCCGAGCGCACGGTCCACCTCTTCGACGGCCAGGTGGTCAACGAGCACGATGGAGACCGGCTCGTGCATGCGGAATCCCTCGAGGAGGCCGGGTTCGACATCTCCTGATGCGCTCGGCATTCGGCCGATCGAGACCGACGCTCCGGGGCGGCTATCTTTCGAGGTGGCCGCCCCTGGGCATGTCGGGGATCGAAAGGCGCGCTTGCCCGACGACTCGGAGTGTCCGATTTTGGGACGGGGAGATTTTTCGGGGCGGTGTCGGGGCTTGTGCGAGGGCTCCATGGCTCCCGTCCGTGTGTGAAAGAACAACGATGAGACCCGGGAAGAAGGGCCTTGTCGGATCTCGGGAAGACGAGCGATGACGTTGATTCGGACGAGAGGGATCGAGAAGTCCTACAAGACGGGGGCCGGTGAGAGCTTCGTCCTGCGTCGCATCGACCTGGACATCGGTCCGGGTGAATTCGTGACGATCATGGGGCCATCCGGGGCCGGGAAGTCGACCCTCTTGTCGATTCTCGGCATGCTGGACGGCGATTGGGGAGGCGAGTACTGGCTCCAGGGAGAGCCGGTCCATGCGATGAAGCCCCGGGCGAGGATCGAGTTGAACAAGCAGTATGTCGGCTTCGTTTTCCAGCAATACCATCTGCTCGACGACCTGACGGTGTACGAGAATCTGGAAATCCCGCTCTCATACCGGAACGTGAAGCGTAAGGAACGCCAGGCGATGGTCGCCGACACGCTCGATCGCTTCCAGATCGTCGGCAAGAAGGACCTCTACCCGACACAGCTTTCGGGGGGTCAGCAACAGATGGTGGCTGTAGCCCGTGCGGTGATCGCCGATCCGAAGGTCATCTTGGCCGACGAGCCGACCGGGAGCCTGCACTCGAGCCAGGGTCGAATGATCATGGATCTGCTCAAGCAGTTGAACGGTGAAGGGACCACGATCATTCAGGTAACCCACAACGAGGACTATGCAGCCTACGGCAACCGGATCATCAACCTCAAAGACGGTTGGATCGTCGACGAGTAGGCCTTTGCTGTCGGGACTGACTCATGGCCGATGATCCGCGTGTTCTCGTAGCCGACGACCAGCCGGACGTATTGGAGGCCGTTCGTCTCCTGCTCAAGTCGGAGGGCTTTCTCATCGAGACGGCGAGCAGCCCTGCCGGAATCCTTTCGGGCGTCGAGCACTCCGACTTCGACGTCGTGTTGATGGATCTCAACTACACACGAGACACCACCTCCGGGGAAGAGGGCCTGGATCTGCTTGGCAAGCTCCGCAACCTCGACGCGACCTTGCCGATTGTGGTGATGACGGCGTGGGGGAGCGTCGACGGAGCCGTCGAGGCCATGCGGCGCGGGGCGCGGGACTACATCGAAAAGCCTTGGGACAACGAGCGTCTGCTGAAAACGCTTCGAACCCAGGTCGACCTGGGGCGCGCCCTGCGTCGGACACAGCGACTCGAGGACGAGAACCGGCTACTCAGGCGCAAGGACGTTCCACAGTTCATTTCCGAGTCGAAGGTCATGGGGCCCGTGCTTCGTGTGATGGAGAGGGTCGGCCCGTCCGACGCCAACGTCCTGATTACCGGAGAGCACGGTACGGGCAAAGAGGTGGTCGCCAGGTGGCTGCACGCCGTCAGCCACCGAGCGAAGAACGCGCTTGTTGCGGTCAACGCGGGCGGCTTCAGCGAGGGCGTCTTCGAGAGCGAGCTCTTCGGGCACGTGAAGGGTGCCTTCACCGATGCGAAGACGGACCGTGTGGGGTGCTTCGAGCTCGCCGATGGCGGAACGCTCTTTCTCGACGAAATCGCAAATATCTCACTCCAGCAGCAGGCCAAGCTCCTCAGGGTGCTCGAAACAGGCGAGATTCAGCGGGTCGGATCGTCCAAGATTCGTCGCGTCGACGTCCGTGTCCTTTCCGCGACGAACGCGGAGCTGTCCGAGTCGGTCGTGAGCGGAGCCTTCCGCGAAGATCTGCTCTACCGACTCAATACGGTGGAAATCAGCCTCCCACCCCTTCGTGATCGTCCCGAAGACATTCCCGTACTCGCGAGCCACTTCCTTCGTATCCTGACGGAACGATACGGAAAGCAAATCGGGGGGTTCGAGGTCGAAGCCATGCAGGCGCTGCTCTCCCACCCATGGCCGGGCAACGTCCGTGAGCTCGAGCACGCCGTCGAGCGCTCCGTCCTGATGGCGCAGGGGAACGAGATCGTGACCGAAGATCTCGGCCTGCACAGACGCTCGGAGAAGGGTGTGCTCATGGAATCACTGACACTCGACGAGGCCGAGCGCATTCTGATCGAGAAGGCGTTGAGTCGACATCAGGGCAATGTCTCCCGGGCCGCCGACGATCTCGGACTCAGCAGAAGCGCGATGTACCGGCGGCTGCAACGGTACGACATCAGGACGCCCGAAGAATAGACAAGCCGATCCAGCAGGAGCAGCCTCGAGACGTCGAGCCGATCCGTGGGTGGGAACGGATCCGGCACGATCATCGGATCGTCCTCTTTGCGCTTCTGGCGGCCTTTCCCGGGATCGCGATGGCCTTGGGCTTCTTGTGGCTCGGCCCCTACCCGGCTCGTCTCCAGTGGACCGGCACGATCGTGGTGCTCGCTGCGTGGAGTGGATTCACGTACGCGATGCGGGAGCGCGTCGTGCGCCCCCTGCAGACGCTCTCCAACATGCTCGCGGCGCTACGCGAGGGCGATTTCTCCATCCGTGCACGCGGGGCAGGGACGCACGATTCCCTGGCATTGGCCTACCTGGAGGTCAACGCCCTCGAGGAGGTGCTCAGAGAGCAACGGCTCGGGGCCGTGGAGGCCACCGCGTTGTTGCGGAAGGTTCTCGAGGAGATCGACCTCGCGGTGTTCGCTTTCGACGACGAGATGGAGCTCAGGCTCCTGAACCGTGCCGGTGAACGGCTACTGGGACAGTCGGCGGACCGCCTGATCGGGAAAAGTGCCGGGGAGCTTCGTTTGGCGGAGACCCTCGCCGGAGTCGCGCCGCGTACGTTGGAGATCAACCACCCGGGTGGGGCCGGACGCTGGGAGCTTCGGCGGACGGTGGTGCGCCAGGAGGGCCAGCCCCTCCGTCTCGTGGTCCTCTCCGACCTCAGTCGTGCCCTGAGAGAGGAAGAAAGACAGGCCTGGAAGCGGATCATCCGGGTTCTTTCGCACGAGATCAACAACTCGCTCGCGCCGATCAAGTCGATCGCGGGCAGCCTGAAGAACCTGACAGAGCGGGGGGATCTGCCGGAGGAGATGGACGAAGACATGAGCCGAGGATTGAACGTGATCTCGTCGAGAGCCGAGTCATTGGGCAGGTTCATGGCCTCCTACGCGACGCTCGCCAGGCTGCCCGAACCGGCCCTGGCTTCGGTCGACATCGCCAAGCTCCTTCGTCGGGTCGTCGCGATCGAGACGCGACTCCCGGTCACGCTTCGTGAGGGGCCCGCAGTGACGGTGCAGGCCGATCCCGACCAACTGGAGCAGCTCCTGATCAATCTGGTTCGCAATGCGGTCGATGCGACGCTCGAGACGAAAGGCACGGTCGAAGTGTCCTGGAGCGTAGCGGGGAACAGCGTGCATCTCCTCGTCGAAGACGAGGGAGCGGGACTACCCGGCGACACGGGCAACCTCTTCGTGCCGTTCTACACCACCAAGCCAGGGGGCAGCGGAATCGGGCTCGCGCTCTCTCGCCAGATCGCCGAAGGACATGGTGGGACCCTTACGCTGGAGAACCGGGCGAAACGCGGTGCCCGGGCGAGGCTTACCATTCCGGTCGATCTCGACGAGAGTCAGGCCGTCGCGTCCTTGGCGCTCCCGCGGGAGCGGGATTGATCACCGACGGGCGCCGGTGACGCCTAGCCCGGACCTCCGCGAACGACCCCGACCCGGAACCGACGATATCCGGTCTGCTGGCCATCCTGTACATGAACGGTCACGTGCCAGGTGCCGATCATCGAAAAATCGAACGCGTCGAGCGCGTATCGCCCCCCTCCCAGCTCTCGGGCGGACCGAGCCGCCCGTGTGGCGGCTCCGTCTTCCGTCTCACCCTCCACAGAAACGGAGAGGCCCTCGAGAGGACCGCCCGCAGAATCCGCGACCTGGATCAGCAGGGGTGAGGTGCCCACCGGTGGCGGGGTGGGGGAAACTGCCAGCGTGATGGAAAAAGGCCCCGCTGTCGCCGGCTCCCCGGAGCAGGCGAGTGACAGCAGGATGATGCCGCAGAGCCGGCAAAATCGGTGTGGGAAGGTGTTCGATCGCATCCCGCACGCTAGAGCGACCGGACCCACAGCGGCAAGAGGGCCGCAGCACGCAACCCTTTCGGTAGAGGTTGTGTCAGAGGAATCGACAGAGGAATACACCGGGGTGAAGAGAAGCTGGCGTTGAGCGAACCCGAGCGGCTCGGGCGGGCGAGAGTGATGCGGGTGCCATCGATGTGATGCACGACCTCGCCCATCGCGGTTCGCATGAACGCCCTCTTCGGCGCCGGCCAATCCGGGATGGCGATCGACCAACCCGGCGGCCTTTACGAGGGCGTCGACGATCGGGAGATGAAGGGCCAGATCACCCCACTGTCCGGATCGGCCAGAGCGAGGACGCGCGTGCAGAGGAGTATCTGCTGGGGATCATCCGCCGATGAGGCGGTCACCGCTGCGGCTCGGCAGCTGGTCGAGACGGGCGTCATGCGATGGGATGCGGGGCACTTTCGCCCCGCCCTCTCCAGGGCCCGGCTCTGTCCCCTCCGGGGCACCCTTTTTAGGTTCTAAGCGTCTCCCCGAGCTTTGAGCTGATCTAGACGCGGAAGTCAGTCGGAGAATGACCGAATTGGGACAGCGGCCCATCCGCGTTCTCCTGGTGGAGAGCGGGGGTCTTACTGTGGAAGCCCTGCGCGAGGCTTTTCGCCGTGTGCGGGGCTACGTGGTAGAGCTGGAGTGGGAGGAGGAGCTCGCCGGTGCGCTCGCACGCGTATCTCAGGGAGACGTGGACGCGGTGCTCCTCGATCCGGATCTGCCCGACAGCAACGGCTTGTCGTCGTTCGAGCGACTCTTCGCGTTCGCTCCCGACGTTCCGGTCATCATCCTCAGTACGGACGAGGACGAGGAGCTGGCGGTTCGTACCGTACAGTGGGGCGCACAAGACTATCTGCTGAAGCGGGAGGTCGCCCCCTCTTTGGTCGTGCGGTCCGTCCGCTACGCCATCGAGCGGCACCGGCTGATGCGAAGCCTCAAGCGTCTGGCTCTAATTGACGATCTGACAGGTCTTTACAATCGGCGCGGCTTCCTCGACCTCGGCGCGCAGTATCTCAAGCTCGGTCGGCGCAACGCGACCGGTCTCACGGTCGTTTTCGCAGATGTCGATCGCATGAAGACCATCAACGACACCCTGGGTCATCACGTTGGAGACCGGGTCTTGAAGCGTGTGGCGGACACCCTTCTGAAGACCTGCCGTGCGTCCGATCTGGTCGCACGGGTGGGAGAAGACGAGTTCGGAATCATCGCGATCGAAACCGTGGGCGGTGAACCCGAGGACTTCATCCGTCGTCTACGTGGGGCTGTCGGGGCGCTGAACGGAGGCGCTTCGGAGCCGTATCAACTGAGCGTCAGCGTGGGAATCGCACGCCATTCGGGAGATGCCCCGGTGCGCCTCGAAGCGCTGCTCGAGGAGGCCGAGTCGGCTGTCGTGCACGGCGAGCCCGGTGAGGCCCTTTCAGCTCCAGATGAAGCATGACCGGACAACCTGATCCCAACCCCTTCGACCCGGAGCTCGAGGCGGCCTCGGAAGAAGAGGAGGAGCGCGAGCCGGACATCGTGGACGTCATCGCCTCCCTCAAGGCGATGGTCGAAAAGCTGGACCTGGACTTGGAGGAGCAGGGGGCGGCTCGCCCGGATGCGGGCGTGATGCACTGGATGGAACGTGTGGCTCAGCGGGCGGGGTTGGGAGGCGAGCGACCCGTGCTCTCGCCGGCTGCCGAGGCGAAGGACGTCTGGGAAGCGGTTGCGGGCGCCTGTGGCATCGAGGACGAGACGTTCTCGAAGCTGGTAGCCGAGTACTTCCGGCTCGACGTGGCCCGCTTCGAAGACGCCGATCCGAACGCGGTACTTCTCGTCGGCGAATCGATGGCCCGAAATCACCACTTCTTCCCGCTCTACGAGACCGACCGCCAGATCGTGATCGCCACGTGCGACCCCACCGACGTCGAGACCGAGCGTGCCGTCGGCTTCTCGACCGGACGCACCGTCGTCTTCCAGGTAGCCTCTCCGGGCATGATCCAGGAGCAGCTCGATCAGCGGTTCTCTCCGGAGCGGACCGTCGAAACGCTCCTCGGAACTCTCGAAGGCGAGGACCTTCCGGACGACGCCGTAAGGCTCGTGGAGGAGATGGGACCCGAGTCGATCTCGTCCGAGGACGCCAGCGCCACACCGGTGGTGAAGCTCACCAATCTCATCCTGAGAGACGGTATCGCGCAGAAGGCCAGCGATATCCACATCGAGCCCGGTCGCACCCATGGCCTGATCCGCTACCGGGTGGACGGCGAGCTCCGCAAGCACATGGATCTCCCGATGTCGGCGTTGAACCGCATCATCTCGAGGATCAAGATCCTTTCCCGGCTCGACATCGCAGATCGTCTCAGGCCGCAAGACGGCAAAGCCCGAGTGCGGATCGGGGATTTCGCCTACGACCTTCGGGTTTCCACGATCCCCGCCGGGGGCGCTGAAAAATGCGTCATCCGGATCCTCGACTCGAACAGTCAGATCACGCTCGAAGATCTCGACCTTCCCAAGTACGAGCTCGCACGCTTCAGGCAGCTGATCGGGTATCGCGACGGCATCGTCGTCGTTACGGGGCCCACGGGATCGGGGAAGACCACCACCCTGTATGGGGCGCTTCGGGAGATGGCGGACGGCAAGATCAACATCATGACGGTGGAAAATCCCATCGAGTACGAGCTGCCGGACATCACCCAGACCCAGGTCGAGAGCAAGCAGGGTGTCACCTTCGCCAGGGCGCTCCGCGCAATTCTGAGACAGGACCCGGACGTGATCCTGGTCGGGGAGATTCGGGATTCCGAAACGGCGGAGACCGCGGCCCAGGCGGCCATGACCGGGCACCTCGTGCTGGCGACCATCCACGCGAACGATGCGGTAAGCGCGGTCGCGAGGCTCGCAGACCTGGGGCTCCAGTATTCGACCATCGCAGCCACGTTGCGGGGTGCAGTGGCGCAGCGCTTGATGCGTCGGGTATGCGCGGCGTGCGCGGAGCCGGTCCGGGGCGTGCTCACTCCCGAAGAGGAGAAGCTCGCGGAGAAGAACGGTATCGAACCGGTACTGAGAGCCGTGGGATGTGCCGAGTGCGGATTCACCGGATACAAGGGTCGAATCCCGGTGGACGAGGTGTTGATTTCGGGCCCGCGCTTTCACTCGGCAGTTCAGGCGCGTAAGGGCTGGCCGACCCTGTCGAGGATCGCCCAGCAAGGTGGCATGCGGACGATGCACCAGGTCGCGCTCGACTGGGTCACCCAGGGCAAGACGACGCTCGCGGAGGTGGACCGCGCGCTCGGGAGCCAGTTCGTCGACGACGCGGAAGCGACAGAGGAGGCCGGTCCGCCGAGCATCCTGGTCGTGGACGACGAGGACGAGGCGCGGCTGCTTCACCGCACCCTTCTGGCGCAGGAGGGCTTCCGGGTCACCGAGGCCCGGGACGGCCACGAGGCGCTCGAGGCGCTCAGGCAGAAGTCGGATTTCAGCCTCGTGATTCTCGATCTTGCGATGCCGGAGATGGACGGTCGTGAAATCCTCGCGCGCATCCGGGGCATGCGGGAGACGGCGGCCATTCCGGTGCTGATTTCGACGGGTACGGGAGACGAGCATACGGAGACCGAGCTCCTCGAAGCCGGGGCGGACGAGTACATGGAGAAGTCGGCGACCGCGGCGAGGTTTCTCGCGCGCGTCCGCGCCGTCCTCCGGCGCTCCATGATGTAGATCGCGCCCTCACGGGCTCTTTCTGCCTCTCGACCGGGACCCTTCGAAACCCTCCGGACGTAGATTGACAGGCGTGTCCGGAGCCTGCGAGGTTACTAGGCTTCGATTCGAGCGCGAGGGCTCTCCGGCGGCTGGACGGCGGCGGTCGAGCCCTCGTTGTGGAAGAACGCTGGACCAACAGATCCGACATGATCAAATCTCTACGTGGCCGCATGATCACGATCTTCGCGCTTGCCGCGATTTGTATCGGGTACCTGGTCACGAACAAGATCAGCCTCGGGCTCGACCTCCAGGGCGGAATGCACCTGGTGCTGGAGGTGGATGACCCGGAAGGCACGATGACAGCCGAGGCGCGCAGCGACGCGATCGACCGAGCCGAGAGAATCCTCAGGACCCGCATCGACGAGTTCGGCGTCGAAGAGCCGATCATCCAGAAGATCGGAACGGAGCGGATCGTCGTCGAATTGCCGGGTCAGACCGACGAAGGTCGCGCCAAGACCCTGATTCAGCAGTCGGCCTTCCTGGAGTTCAAGCTGGTCAAGCCGGTGACGGACGTCGAAGCCGCCCTGCCCAGAATGGACCGACAGATCGTAGCAGCCGTCGGGGAAGAGGCCCTGCGGGAGATGGGTCGTGACGTCGAAGGTCCGTCCGAGGACCTCCAGAACATTCTCTTCGGTGGCGCGGACACCGTCGAGTCAGGAGCCGACTCGGCTGCCGCCGACCCGGGAGAGGAAGAGCCGGCGGAGCAGGTGGGCCCCAACCTGCGTCCGTTCACGGGCCTGCTGAGCACGGGTGACCTCTTCGGTACCTACCTCGTGGCAACCGAGGACGTGGAGACTGCGATGCAGTTTCTCGAGATCCCGGAAGTGCGACGGGCGCTTCCCCGCGACGTGTCGCTCGCATGGGAGGGCGAGACGCTCGCCTTCGGGGGCAGGACGTACAAGCGACTCTACGTTCTCGAAGACGATGCGTTCATGACGGGCGACATGCTCGAGAGCGCAGTCGCGCAGCGGGATCCGCAGTTCAACCAGGCCCAGGTGAACTTCGAGCTGAACCGGGCCGGTGGCCGACGTTTCAGCCAATTCACCGCGCAGCATGTCGGCGACTACATCGCCATCCTGCTCGACGGCGAGGTCATGAGCGCTCCGGAAGTCCGAGACCGCATCGGTGCCTCGGGCGTGATCGAGATGGGCAACTCGGATATCTCGGACGCGGCCGACCTCGCGCTCGTACTCCGTGCCGGAGCACTTCCCGCACCGCTTCGGATCGAAGAGGAACGTACGGTGGGGCCTTCGCTCGGACAGGACTCCATCGACCAGGGCCAGCGGGCCGGATTGATCGGACTGGTCTTCGTCCTCGTGATCATGATCTCCTACTACCGGATGGCGGGGGCGTTGTCGATCGCGGCGCTTGGATTCTATGTGCTCCTCGTCCTCGGCGGCCTCTCCGCGCTCGGCGCCAATCTGACGTTGCCCGGAATCGCGGGACTGATCCTCTCGGTGGGAATGGCGGTCGACGCCAACGTGCTCATCTTCGAGCGGATCAGGGAAGAGCTCATCCTCGGGCGGGCGACGCGTACGGCCGTGGACGAGGGTTTCGCTCACGCGCTGTCGGCGATCGTGGACGCGAACCTCACGACGCTCATCACCGCGCTCATCCTCTTCAACTTCGGCACGGGCCCGGTCCGAGGTTTCGCCGTTACGCTGAGTATCGGGATCGTCGCTTCGTTCTTCTCCGCCATCTATGTGACCCGAACCTTCTTCCTCGTGTATCTGAACGGGAAGAAGGCATCGGATCCGATCAGCATATAGCCATATGAGACTCTTCAACGAGGCCAGCTACAGGTTCATCGAGAGCCGTCGCAAGGCATATATCGTCTCGGCCGTCGCCATCCTCGTCGGGATCGGCGCGATGGTCACGAACATCGGCGCGATCGGCAGCTGGCAGAACTACGGTGTCGACTTCACCGGTGGATCGCTGATCCAGGTCAGGTTCACGCAGCCCACGACCGCGGCGCAGCTCAGGGCGGCTCTCGGGGGATCGGACGCGCCTCCGATCACACGGTTCGGAGAAGAGAACGAGTTCACGATCCGCACTCCCCTGGGAGACGAAGACGTGGCCACGGTCGCGGCTGCGGTCGGTCAACAGCTGGAGGCCGCGTTCGGCTCGGCCGTGTTCGAGGTCGTGCGGACCGAAACCGTCGGACCGAAGATTGGAGGCGAGCTCCAGCAGAAGGCCGGGCTGGCGATCTTGTTCTCGTTCCTTCTGACCATGGTCTACATCGCGATCCGCTTCGAGCTTCGTTTCGGGATCGCTGCCGTGATCGCGACCTTCCACGATATCATGGTGACACTCGGCTTCCTCGCCGCATTCAGGGTCGAAATCGCGCTTCCCACGGTGGCCGCGATCCTGACCATCGTCGGGTACTCGCTGAATGACACGATCGTGGTGTTCGATCGAGTCCGGGAGAACCTGAACGCCAAGGGTGGTCGCAAGGAGGACCCGGTTGCTCTCGTCAACCGGAGCATCAACGAGACGCTGCCGCGGACCGTTCTGACCTCCGGAACGACACTCGCGGTGTTGCTCTCGCTCCTGGTCCTCGGGGGCGCCGTGATCCGCGACTTCACACTCGTCCTGATCCTCGGGGTCGTGATCGGCACCTATTCGTCGATCTTCGTCGCATCACCCGCGCTGCTGGAGATCCAGAAGCGCTTCGGCGACGGGGCGACGCGTCGGGACCGTCGGAGAGAGCGCCGGGCCGCAACCGTATAGCTCCGAGGTGTTCGACAGTCATTGCCACCTGACGGACGGCCGCTTCGATCAAGATCGGGCGGCCGTCTTCGCTCGTGCGAAGGCCGAGGGGGTAGATCGGTTCGTGACCATCGCCTCCGACCTCGCCGACGCTCGTGCAGCCCGGGCGCTCGCCGAGGAAGAGGAGGGCCTCTGGCACACGGCTGGAATTCACCCGCATGAGGCAGCCGAGGCCGGTCCCGAAGACCTCGACGGCGTCCGAGCGCTGTTGACGGACTCACCGCTCGGCGTGGCGGTGGGAGAGTGCGGGCTCGACTACCACTACGACCACTCGCCCAGGGATACGCAGCGTCGACTCTTCGACCAACAGCTCGCGCTTGCCCACGAGCTGAACCTTCCGGCGGTGATCCACTCCCGATCCGCCGAGGAGGATACGATCGCCGCTCTCCGCAATGCCCCGGCGGGAACGAGATTCGTGCTGCACTGCTTCACCGGGGGGCGGGCGCTTCTGGAGGTGGGGCTCGAGTTGGGAGGATGGGTGGGCTTTTCCGGGATTGTCACGTTCCGGAAATTCGACGGAATGGAGGAGGTCAGACTCGTGCCGCAGGATCGTCTGCTGGTGGAGACCGACGCGCCCTACCTGGCTCCCGAGCCCCACCGTGGCAAAAGAAACGAGCCGGCCTTCATTCCTCGTGTCGTGCAGGCCATCGCCGGAATCCGGGCGGAGGCGGCGGACGATGTCGCTCGATACACCACGGCCAACGCCTGCGCGCTCTACGGGATCGATCTCTGAAGATGCCTCGTACGATTCACGTCCTTCCGGATCGGGTTGCGAACCAGATCGCCGCAGGCGAGGTCGTCGAACGCCCTGCGTCCGTCGTCAAGGAGTTGGTCGAGAACGCGCTCGACGCGCATGCCCGACGGATCGAAATCGAGGTGGCGAGAGGGGGGAAGCGGCGTATTCGAGTCGTCGACGACGGCTCCGGCATGGGGAGGGACGACGCCCTCCTCTCTCTGGACCGGCACGCGACGAGCAAGATCAGGGAAGCGAACGATCTTCCGGGCGTCCGCACATTCGGTTTTCGGGGTGAGGCTCTTCCGTCCATCGCCGCGGTCTCGAGGTTGATCATCGAGACTCGTGACGAGGCGTCGGAGGTCGGGACGCGGGTGAGGGTCAGCGGTGGCTCGATCACGGGAATCGACGACACGCCACGACAGAGAGGGACGACGGTCGAGGTTTCGTCACTCTTCTTCAACGCCCCGGCCCGTTCGAAGTTCATGAAGGCGGTGGGTGCCGAGACTCGAGCCATATCGGACGTGGTAACCCGACTCGCCCTCGCCAATCCGGGGATCTTCTTCACACTCTCGTCCGACGGCCGAGTCCTCCTGGACCTGCCACCTGCGGCGGAGCTCTCCACCCGTATCGGACAGCTCTGGGGAACCGACGCCGCTCGAACGCTCCTGAGCGTGCGCGGCGGGGATGCCTCGATCCATGTCCGTGGACTGGCACAGCGGCCGGATGCCGCGCGGCCTGGGACGCGCCGGGCGCAGCTCTTCATCAACGGGCGTCCCTTCCGCGATCAGCGCCTCATCAAAGCGGTCGATCGGGGATATCGCACCACGATCGCCGACAAGATCAATCCGTGGGTCTTCCTGTACATCGAGACGCCGGGCGGGGGCGTGGACGTCAACGTGCACCCGGCCAAGGCGGAGGTGCGGTTCAAGGACCACGCGGGTGTCGAGGACCTGATCGAGTGGAGCGTACGTGATTCACTCGCCGGAGAATCCAGCGGAGCCACCTTCGACAAGCAGCTGATCGGACCGACGCCCGTGGTGCGAGAGGTGCCGCCGAAGCGACCCGAGCGAGTCGATACGCAGGTCGCCCTTTTCGTGTCGGAGGAGGCTTCGCCGGCAGCTTCCATGACTTCCGATGGGGAGCCGGAGCAGGGCGTCCGGCTCTTCGAGGAGCGCCCCCGGCTCTGGCAGGTCCATGACACCTATGTCCTCGCGGAGACCCGCGAGGGGCTTCTCATCATCGATCAGCACTCCGCCCACGAGCGGATTCTCTTCGAGGAGCTGATGGAGGCCTTCGAGCGCGGTGGCCAAGAGAGCCAGCGACTCCTCTTTCCTCTGACGCTGAGACTACAACCGGCCGAGTTCGAACAGGTCGAGGCGCTTGCGGGAATCCTCGAGCGTGTGGGTTTCGACGTCGAGGGGTTCGGTGGCAACACGGTCATCGTCCAGGGCGTGCCGGCCCCACACCCGTACTTCGACGCCGAGCGTTGCTTCCGCGAGATGGTCGAGGAGCTTACGCATGGATCGGAGTTGGTTCGTTCCGCGCGTAACCAGCACGAAAAGATCGCCATGACGTTCGCGTGCAAGGGCGCGATCAAGGCGGGGCAGAAGCTCGCCACGCGAGAGATGGAAGTGCTCTTCGATCGCCTGTTCGGCACCGAACTTCCTTTCCACGACGTGCACGGGCGGCCCACGATCGTGCGGCTGAGCACCGGAGAGCTCGAGCGGAAGTTCGGCCGGTGACCCGGTTCCTCGCCATCACCGGAGCGACGACCACCGGCAAGACCGCGCTCTCGGTGGAGGTCGCGGAGGTGCTCGACGGTGAGATCGTCTCGATGGACTCCCGGCAGATCTACCGAGGGATGGACATCGCCACGGACAAGATCCGCGCCCCGCTCCGCGGGCGCGTTCCACATCACGGGCTGGATTTGCGGGCTCCCGACGAGCGCTACAGCGCCGGCCAGTATGGAAGGGACGCACGGACTTGGATCTCGCAGATCGAGGCGCGGGGTCGGGTACCCATTCTGGTCGGGGGAACCGGCTTCTTTCTGCGCTCCCTGACGGATCCCATCTTCGCCCAACCGGCGATGGAGGAAGAGCGGCGGTCGAAGCTTCGCGCATACCTGGACGGCTTGAGCCCGGAGACGCTCGGCCGCTGGGTCGAGGCCCTCGACTGCGAGCGCGCGGAGCTGGCTCGCGAGGGTGGCCCACAGCGGATGAAACGGACGCTCGAGGTCGCTCTCCTGAGTGGTCGCCCACTCTCCTGGTGGCACGAATGCGGAGAAGCCGACGCCGAATCCGTCGAGGGGGTGCTCGTGGTACTCGAGCTCCCGAGGGAAGCGCTGGATCTCCGCATCGACGCACGCGTGGATCGGATGGTGCGGGAGGGTCTCGTGGACGAGGTGCGGGGTCTGCTGAAGGAGGGGTACGGTGCCCGAGACCCGGGAATGACGGGTACGGGGTACCGTGAGATCGCCGCGTTCCTTTCCGGGGAATGCTCGCTGGAGACGGCCCTGGAGAAGATGAGGTTGGCCACGCGCCAATATGCGAGGCGCCAGCTGACATGGTTCCGCAACCAGATGCCCGAAAGTACCGTGCGTCTGGATGCATCTCGTCCGCGGCACGAGCTTGTAGATGAGATTGTCGCCGCGTGGCGAGATACCGGCCCAAAAGACTCTTTGGAGCTCGAAATTTGAAAATCGGGATTACCTGTTACCCGACATACGGAGGCTCGGGGGCCGTCGCGACGGAGTTGGGGATCCAGCTCGCCGGGCGAGGACACGAGGTCCATTTCATCTCCTATGCACAGCCGTTTCGACTCCGGCACTTCCAGGAGCGGGTCTATTTCCACGAGGTGGAGATGGAGCAGTATCCGCTCTTCGAGCACCCGCCCTACACACTTGCTCTGGCCGTGGCACTCCACGACGCCGCTCAGAAGCACGAGCTGGACGTGGTGCACGTGCACTATGCGATTCCGCACGCGGCCTCCGCGTGGATCGCCGGAGAGATGCTCGGGGCCGATCGGCTTCCCGTGGTCACGACGCTGCACGGCACGGACATCACGCTGGTCGGAATGCACCCGTCGTTCTTCGAGATCACCCGCTTCGCGATCCTGAAGTCCGACGGGATCACGGCCGTTTCCGGTTTCTTGAAAGAGGAGACCGTCCGGGATTTTCGAGTCCCGGAGGAGCGGATCGACGTGATCCCGAACTTCATCGACCCGAAGATCTATCACCCCGGGAAGAAGCCCTGCCACCGTCCGACCTTTTCGGAGAAGGGTGAGTCGATCCTCATGCACGTCTCGAACTTCCGGGGCGTCAAACGGGTCACGGACGTCGTCGAGATCTTCGCGCGGGTACAGAAGAAGCGCCCGTCGAGATTGGTGATGATCGGTGACGGCCCGGACCGGCCGCGGGCGAGTGAGCGGGCGGAGGAGCTCGGAGTCTCGGACCGGGTGATCTTCCTGGGCAAACACGATTCCGTCGACGAGCTCTTGTCCTGTGCCGACGTCTTCCTGCTCCCCTCGGAAAACGAGTCGTTCGGGCTTGCAGCGCTCGAAGCGATGGCGTCGGGGGCCCCGGTCGTGGCGACGCGCACCGGCGGAATCCCGGAGGTGATCGCCGACGGTGAGGTGGGCTATCTCTTTGACGTAGGGGACGTGGAGGCGATGGCGGACGGGGCTCTGGCGATTCTGGAAGACCCCGAGAGGCTGAGCCGATTTCGTCAGCGGGCTCGTGAGGTCGCCACGACGGTGTTCTCGGCGGATCGGGTCGTGCCGCTGTACGAGGACGTGTATCGCCGGGTCGCGGACGGGCGCGGGTGAGCTTCTGGGAGGCGGCGCTTCTCGGTTTCGTACAGGGCGCCACGGAGTTTCTGCCGGTCTCCAGCTCCGGGCATCTGGTGATCGGGCAGGCGCTCCTGGGCCTTTCGATCTCGGGCGTTCACTTCGAAGTCGCCGTCCATGTGGCCACACTGGTCTCCGTCGTGGTCTTCTATCGCGGGAGGATCTTCGGGCTTGTCACGGGTGGTATGCGGGGTGATCAAGACGCGTGGCGGTACGTGGGTCTCCTGTTGGTCGGTACGCTGCCGGCCGCGACCGTCGGTCTCCTTTTCGACGACTTCCTCGAGGGGATTTTCGAGGCACCTCATGTGACGGGCGTCGCATTGATCGTCACCGCCGTCTTCCTCTGGAGCAGTCGGATTCCATTGCGCCGAGAGCTCGAGCAGGGGATCGGATGGCGAGCGGCTTTGCTCATCGGCCTCGCACAGTCGGTCGCGCTCGTGCCGGGGATCTCGCGCTCTGGGTCCACCGTCGTCGCGGGGCTCTGGCTCGGACTGGAGCCCAAGGAAGCCGCAGCCTTCTCTTTTCTGCTCGCGATTCCCGCCATCAGCGGGGCCGCAGTCCTGCAGCTGCCCGACCTGCTCGCCGGGGACGGTACGGGGGTGGGGATGACGGCGCTCGTGTCGGGAGGCGTCGTGGCGGCCGTCACGGGGATTCTGGCAATCTGGACGTTCGTGGCGCTTCTCGCGCGGAAGAGCTTCCATCAGTTCGGGACGTACTGTGCGTTCGCAGGAGCTGCGTTTCTTCTCTACCTGACGCTGGCATGAGCCTCGACCTCCTCCAAGAGTGGGAGGGACGCCCGGTACGGGACTGGGCACGGAGCTGGGAGATTCCGCTCTTGGAGGTGCACGGTGCTCTCGATTCCACGAATGACCGCGTTCGAAGGCTCGCCGATGCCGGGTGCGAGGCCTTCACCACCGTGACGGCCGAGGAGCAGACCGAGGGTCGGGGCAGGGGCGGGGCGGGGTGGTGGTCCCCCAACGGTGGGTTGTGGGCTTCGGTCCTCGTCGAGGTCGAAGCAGGCGCCCGAGGCGAGCTCCTCCCGCTCGTTGCCGGGCTGTCCCTTGCCCGGGCCGTGGTGACGGCGTCCCGGGGAGAGGTGGAGCCCCGGATCAAGTGGCCCAATGATCTCCAGGTGGGAGAGCGGAAGCTGGCCGGCATCCTCTGCGAACGAAGTGGAGAGGGGAGAATCGTGGTGGGTGTGGGAGTGAACGTGGACTTCGGGGCGGTGAAGGCCCCTGCCGAGCTCGCGGGGGTCGTGACGGCTCTCTCCGAGTGGTGCACCGAGCCTCCGACACGCGCGGCCCTGCTGGGGAGCTTCATCTCGAGCTTGCGCGCCGAGCTTCCTCTCTCGGATCGTTTGGCGCGCCCGCAGCTGGAGGAGCTGGATCGACTGGACGTCCTCAAGGGACGGAGCGTGGAGGGCTCTGCCGGGGTACGCGGTGTTGCCGAGGGGATTCAGTCGGACGGCTCTCTGTGTCTGAGGGTCGACGGTGGACATACATCCATACGGTCGGGGAGCATCCGGCTGATCGACGAGCGGCCCACGGGGCCCGCTTCTGGACGAGGAAGGAAGTCATGGACCTGGTCATAGACGTCGGAAACAGCGAGACGGTGATCGGGCTCGCCGACGGGGAGAGCACAGAGATCGTGGGCAGCTGGCGAATCAGCACGCCGGTCCCCAGGACTCGGGACGAGCTCGGCCTCGTCCTGAGGGCGCTCTTGCACGATCACGGACACGCTGCGGGCTCGGTGCGACGGGGGACCCTCTGTTCGGTGGTGCCGTCCATGACCGGGCCGCTCTCCGAGGCGGTTGAGGCCACCATCGGTCGGTCGCCCATCGTGGTCACTGGGGAGGCCGAGCTGCCCATTCGGCTGGATGTCGACGAGCCCAAGACCGTGGGTGCAGACCGGATCGTCAATACGCTCGCGGCAAAGGAGCTCTACGGGCGTAACACGATCGCGGTGGACCTGGGAACGGCGACGACCTTCGATTGCATCACCTCGGACGGCGTGTTCCTCGGTGGTGTGATCGCCCAGGGCTTGCAGGCGGGCCTCGATTGGTTGGGCCGGCGAACGGCGATGCTTCCGCGTGTCGAGTTGGCGCCGCCGCCGACGGTGATCGGGCGCCGTACGGAGACCTGTATCCACAGCGGGATCTTCTATTCCGCGGTCGAGGCCGTCGACGGGATCGTTCGCAGGATCGTGGAGGAGTGGGGCGCGGAGGACGTTCTGGTGGTCGCCACCGGGGGTCACGCGGAGCTGATCGGGCCCCACTGCGCCTCGGTCGAGCGGGTGGAGCCGCACCTCACACTCGTGGGTCTGGCGATCGCCGGAAGAATCCTCGGCGACTGACGCCTCCCCTCGTTGACAGTTCGAAGCGTCCGGCTAGATTTCGGCCATCGCGTGTTAGCACTCCCATAAGATGAGTGCTAACACGCCGTAACTGCAGGGTTATCACGCCATTAGGAGGTTTCGGAATGCCCACGAAGGCTGCAACCAAGATTCAGCCCTTGGCCGACCGTGTGGTCGTCAAGCCACTGGAGGATGAGGAGCAGATGCGAGGCGGGCTCTACATCCCGGACACCGCGAAAGAGAAGCCCATGCAGGGCGAGATCGTCGCGGTAGGTCCTGGAAAGCTCTCGGAAGAGGGCGCCCGCCTCGAGCCCGACGTCAAGGTCGGACAGAAGGTCCTTTACGGTAAGTACAGCGGGACCGAGGTCACCGTGGATGGTGAGGAGTACCTCATCCTTCGCGAGTCAGACGTTCTCGCAATCATCGGCTAACCGAATCAAGCAGGAGTTTAGAAAATGGCAGCAAAGGAACTGGGCTTCGACACCGAAGCTCGCAGTCGCCTCAAGGCCGGTGTGGACAAGCTGGCCCGCGCCGTGAAGGTGACGCTCGGACCGAAGGGCCGAAACGTCGTTCTCGACCGCAAGTTCGGATCTCCCACCGTCACGAAGGACGGCGTGTCCGTGGCGAAGGAGATCGAGCTCGAAGATCCGATCGAGAACATGGGCGCCCAGATGGTGAAGGAAGTCGCCACCAAGACGTCCGACGTCGCCGGTGACGGCACCACGACGGCCACGGTCTTGGCTCAGGCCATCTTCGGCGAGGGACTGAAGAACGTCACGGCCGGGACGAATCCGATGGGTATCCGTCGCGGAATCGACAAGGGCGTCGAGGCGATCGTCGCGTCGCTCCAGGAGCTCTCCACCGAGACCAAGGGCAAGAAGGAAATCGCCCAGGTGGGCGCGATCAGCGCGAACAACAACGCCGAGATCGGCGAGCTGATCTCGGACGCGATGGAGAAGGTCGGTAAGGACGGCGTGATCACTGTCGAGGAGGCTCGCGGCCTCGAGACGACGCTCGAGACGGTCGAGGGCATGCAGTTCGACCGGGGCTACCTCTCCCCGTACTTCGTGACGGACCCGGAGCGGATGGAGGCGGTGCTCGAAGAGCCCATGATCCTCATCCACGACAAGAAGATCTCGTCGATGAAGGACCTCCTGCCGATTCTCGAAAAGGTCGCGCAGATGGGCAAGCCGCTCCTGATCATCGCCGAGGACGTCGAGGGCGAGGCGCTCGCGACGCTGGTGGTGAACAAGCTCCGCGGCACGCTCAAGGTCTGTGCGGTGAAGGCACCTGGCTTCGGTGACCGCCGCAAGGCCATGCTGCAGGACATCGCCGTGCTCAGCGGCGGTCAGGTGATCTCCGAAGAGGTCGGCTTCAAGCTCGAGAACACCGTCGTCAGCGACCTCGGCAGCGCCAAGCGCGTCGTGATCGACAAAGACAACACCACGCTCGTGGACGGGGCCGGCGAGACGGACAAGATCCAGGGACGGATCGAGGAGATCAAAGTCGCGATCGACAAGTCGACGTCGGACTACGATCGGGAGAAGCTCCAGGAGCGTCTTGCGAAGCTGTCTGGTGGCGTTGCCGTGATCAACGTGGGCGCGGCCACCGAGACCGAGATGAAGGAGAAGAAGGCCTTGGTCGAGGATGCGCTCCACGCAACGCGAGCGGCGGTTGAAGAGGGCATCGTTCCGGGTGGCGGCGTCGCGCTGCTTCTCGGTCAGAAGGCGCTCGACAACCTCAAGGTCGAGAACCACGACGAGCAGGTCGGAATCGACATTCTCCGCCGTGCCATCGAGGCACCCATTCGCCAGATCGCAGCCAACTCCGGTGCGGAGGGCTCGATCGTCGTCGAGAAGGTTCGCGAGAGCAAGGACCCGCGGTTCGGTTACAACGCGCAGACCGATGTCTACGAAGACCTCGTCGAGGCCGGTGTCATCGATCCCACGAAGGTCGTGCGCTCCGCGCTCCAGAATGCGGCTTCGATCGCGGGCCTCCTCCTGACCACGGAGGCGGTTGTCGTCGAGAAGCCCGAAGAGGAGAGTGCTCCGGCAATGCCGGGCGGAATGGGCGGGATGTACTAGGCCGCACGGTAGACGCGGACCTCACGGTCCGACACGGGCCCGGTCGCTTCGGCGACCGGGCCCTTTGCTTCGGCGTGCGGGCCGGCGTGGGTGCGCCTCGTCTTTATTCGGCCTCCGGTTCTTCATAGGTTCCGACGTCGTCGCCGGAACCCGTGCCTCTCGTATCGGCGCAGGGCCGGCGCTCTTTTTTCCGGACGCCGAGAAGGTGTGCGATGTCCGTCTCCATGATCAGCATCACGCTCCCGGACGGCACCGTTCTGGAGCTTCCCGAAGGGTCTACCGTCGCCGAAGTCGCGGCCGCGATCGGACCCGGTCTGGCGAAGGCAGCGGTCGCGGGCGAGGTCGACGGCGAGACGGTCGACTTGATGCACGAGCTGACCGGAAACGCCTCGGTACGTCTCTTCACCGATCGCGACCCCGAGGCTCTTCCGGTTCTCCGGCATTCGGCCGCCCACATCCTGGCCACTGCAGTGCGCGAGCTCAGGCCCGGCGCGGAGATCGGCTTTGGCCCGGCAATCGAGGAGGGCTTCTACTACGACTTCGGCGTCGGAGAGCCGTTTACGCCCGAAGACCTGGAAGCCTTCGAGGCGAAGATGTCGGACGTGATCGGCCAGGATCAGGGGTTCGAGCGGCAGGTGGTGACCGCCGACGAAGCTCGTGAGCTCTTCAGTGACGACCCGCTCAAGCTCGAGCGCCTCGACGAGTTCGACGAAGAAGAGATCATCACGGTCTACAGGAATGGCCCGTTCCTGGATCTTTGCCGGGGACCGCACGTTCCGTCGACCGGACGCCTGAAGCACTTCAAGCTCCTGAGCTCGGCGGGCGCGTATTGGCGAGGCGACGAGAACCGCCAGATGCTGCAGCGCATCTACGGAACCGCCTTCTTCAAGAAGGGGGACCTACAGGAGGAGCTGGACCGCCGGGAGGAGGCGAAGAAGAGGGATCACCGGGTGCTGGGGAAGCAACTGGAGCTCTTCACCACGGACAACCGCGTGGGGGCCGGCTTCATCCTGTGGCAGCCGAAGGGCGCGATCGTCCGCATGGAGATCGAGAACTACGAGCGCGAGCTCATCATGCGGCACGGGTACGACGTCGTCTATACGCCGCACATCATGAGCGAGCGGCTTTTCGAGATTTCCGGGCATCTCGAGAACTTCGCCGACGGCATGTTCGGAGCGATGGAGGTCGAGGGAGCCGCCTTTCGACCGAAGCCGATGAACTGTCCCGGACACATCGCCATCTATCAGTCTCAACAGCGATCATACCGAGACCTTCCGATTCGGATGGCCGAGTTCGGAACGGTCTACCGGTACGAACGAAGCGGTGTGCTCCACGGGATGCTCCGCGTCCGCGGCTTTACGCAGGACGATGCGCACGTCTTCTGCACGCCCGGACAGGTCGAAGGAGAGATCGAGCGACTTCTCGACCTCGTGGACGAGATGCTGACCACGTTCGGATACCCGTACACGATCGAGCTCGCGACCAGGCCCGCCAAGGCGCTGGGATCGGAAGCCGAGTGGTCGCATGCCGAGGAGACGCTGGCCCGCGTGCTCGAGCGCTGGGGCGCCGACTACACGCTCGACGAAGGGGGAGGGGCCTTCTACGGTCCGAAGCTCGATTACAAGCTGATCGACGCGATCGGGCGGAAGTGGCAGGGGCCCACCGTGCAGCTCGACTTCAATCTTCCCGAGCGCTTCGAGATGGAGTACGTCGGCGAGGACAACGAGAAGCACCGGCCGATGATGCTCCACCGGGTCCTGGTCGGCTCCATGGAGCGATTCGTGGGAGGTCTGATCGAGCACTATGCCGGGGCCTTTCCCCTGTGGTTGGCGCCCGAGCAGGTTCGAGTGCTACCGGTCTCGGAGCAGTGGTCCGAGAGTGCGAGAGCGCTCGTCGGGGAGCTCGAGCAGGCCGGTATTCGGGCTTCACTGCACGACCGGGAGAGCCTGGGCTACCGGATTCGCGATGCCGAGCTCCACAAGGTCCCGTACATGGGTGTTGTGGGAGAGCGCGAGGCCGAACACGGCACCGTGGCCGTCCGGCGCAGGGGCGCCGGTAAGAAACAGGACGTCGTGGACCGGGAAGCCTTCCGCGATCGGCTGGTGCGAGAGATTGCCGAAAGGGAGAACGGCTAGCTCACGCCGGCCGCCGATCCCGCCGTCAGCGGAGGGAGTCGGATCCCTCCGTACCCTGCGCCCCGCTCGAGGCGATCTGCTCCTGTCGTGCGTCGGCCGCCGCGAAGAGCGCCGCCTGCGATTCACTTCCCTGGAGCAGTCGGATCGCCTCGTCGAGGACAGGGTCTCTCGAGCGGCGGTATTCGATCGAAGCATCGGTGCGCTCCATCCGCTCCGACACGCGCACGTTGATTCGCCACTCGAGGTAACGCAACAAGTCGTCATCCTCCAGGTATTCGCGCTCGACGCCGGCCTCTTCCAAGCCCGCCGTGAATGCCTCGAAGGCCGTTCGATCGACGTAGGGGTCGTCACCCGCTTCCCGCCGGACCTCCGCCTGGGCGAAAGCGAGCTCTTCGATCCGCAAGGCCAGCGGCACCTCGGCCTGGGCCGCCTGAGAAAGGAAAGCCCGCTCCAGCGTCGTCAGCGTGTCGTTCGCGATCTCGAGATCGGGGAAGACGCCGCCTCCGCCGGAGACTTCCCGCCCCGACTCCGTCTGCAGCACGGCGAAGGTGTCGGGGTCCTCGGGGAAGGGCCTTCCGTCTATCCGACGAGGCCGATGCAAGGATCGACCCAGGGGCGTGTACCACTCGCCCGTCGTCAGCCTCAGGTGACGGGTCGGTGTCAGCCGGAAGACGTTCTGGTAGACCCCCTTGCCGAAGGTGCGCTCTCCCATGACCAGGCCACGATCGTTGTCCTGCAGGGCGCCCGCCACGATCTCCGATGCCGACGCGGAGAACCGGTCTACGAGGACGATCACCGGCTTTCCTGGAATCCGTGCAGGCTCGCTCGCCTCATACTCCTCTTGCACGGTCTGGGTCTCCTGACCAGGCGTGCGGCTCGCGATGCTGAGCATCTTCTCTCCCGGATCGAGGAAGAGGTCGCTGATCATCAGAGACTCGTCCATGAAGCCGCCGGGATTGCCGCGAAGGTCGAGGATGACCCCCCGCGTGTCGCCCAGCATCGTCAGGGCCGAATCCACCTCGGCCGCCGAAGCCCGTGCGACCCGATCGAGCGCGATGTAACCCACGTTTCGGGCGACCCGATCGGCGACGACTGCCGAGACGTGCACGCTGTCCCGCTGGATGCTCTCTCGCATCGGAGACGTCAAGCCCTGGCGGCCGATCGAGAGCCCCACCGACGTTCCCACCGGTCCCCGGATCACTTCCGAGGCACGAGATGTGGTCCACCCTTCGGTCGACTCGCCCTCGACCCCGAGAATCACGTCTCCGACCTGGAGACCGGCGCGTTCGGCCGGGGTTCGACGAAAGACCGCAGTGATCGTGATCCGCTCGTTGAGCTGCGTGATCTGCACGCCGATCCCCGCGTAGTTCCCGGTATTCTCTTCCTGGAATTCGTCGAATTCCTGCGGTGTGAAGACGGATGCGTACGGATCGTCGAGCTCGCCGATCAGCCCGTCGAGCGCCTTGCTCCACACGGCCGAGTCCGACATGGGGGTGAGTCCGTAGTTGCGAATCACCTGGAAGGCGTTCAGGAAGACCTGCGCCTCCTGGGCGACGTCACGATTGCGATCCCCCTCACTGGACTGCGTCTGCGCACTCGTCGGCAGTGCAGTCGTCGACAGAGCCGCGATGGCCAGCAGCGTGATCCGCTTCATGTGATCGGTCCGTCCTGTTCTCGAGCCTTGCTGCACCGCGCAGCGATGACGTTCGTCTAACCCGCGCCTTTTCCCGTCGTTCCCCCTGACCGCCAGAACAGCCCAGGCTACGCAGCGGTCCACGAGGCCCTTAACTTTGCAGGATTCGGGCCCCGAGGCTGTCGGGGCCGCTCCTCTCGACGCGCAGGAGCGCGATGATCACGGACGGCGTTCTCACGGTTGGGATGGCGCAGTTCAAGCCGAGGAAGGCAGACCCCGAGGCGAACCTCGCGAAGATCCGTGAATGGATCTCCGAGTGGGCCGGACGCCTGCAGGTACTGGTCTTCCCGGAAACCGTGGTCACCGGATACTTCCTCGAAGGCGGTGTCGCCGAAGCGGCGCGCACCGCTTCTGAGATCGCGTCGGGATTGGGCTTGCCGGTCGATGACGCGCCGGACGTGGTCCTCGGTTTCTACGAGCGACACCGCAGGCGGCTCTTCAACAGCGTCGGGTATTTCACGCCGGACGGTGACGGCTATCGGGTAGAGCACGTGCACAGGAAGGTATTCCTGCCGACGTACGGCGTCTTCGACGAGGGTCGGTTCGTCGAGCCGGGACAATCGATCGAGGCGTTCGAGACACGCTTCGGCCGCTTCGGTATGCTGGTGTGTGAGGAGATGTGGCACACGCTCACATCGACGATTCTCGCGCTCGACGGAGCCGAGGTGCTCTTCGCCGTCAGCGCCTCTCCGGCCCGGGATTTTTCCCCCGCGGGCAGCGGTCGCCCGAAGAACCTGGAGCGCTGGGACGGGTTGGCGCCGGCCGCCGCGGAGGAGCACGGCATCTTCGTGGTGGTCGGTCAGCTCGTGGGCTCGGAGGGAGGGAAGATCTTTCCCGGGGGATCGATGGCGGTTGGTCCCACGGGAGAGGTGCTGGCTCGGGGTCCGCTGCTCGACGAGGGGGTCACGCTCGCCAGCATCGACGGCTCGGCGATCGATCGAGCACGGGCGGACACGCCGTTGTTGTCGGATCTGGAGCAGGCGCTTCCGCACCTGCGTCGGTCTCTCGAGGCTGCCTCGGTCGCCGATCGCCGGGAACGTGAGCCGGGCTCGGTCGAAGCCGTTGGGTCGCTCGAGCCCGAGACCGCCGGTGCTCGACCCATGCCCGACGACGCCCGGCCCGACGACCTCACCGTACTCGACCTCGATCTCGAGTTGGTCGAGCGGGTCCTGGTGGAGTTCATCCGGGAGGAAGTCGTCCGCAGGAGAGGGTTCGAGCGGGTCGTCGTGGGGTTGTCCGGGGGAGTGGACTCGAGCGTGTCGGCGTTCTTGGCGGCCCGGGCGCTGGGAGCCGATAACGTGTATGGCTTCCGGCTGCCGTATGCGACGTCGAGCTCGGAGAGTCTCGATCACGCGCAACTCGTCGTCGACGCGATCGGGATCGGGTCGAGGACCATCGAGATCACACCGATGGTGGACGGGTACGTCGAGACCCACGAGCCCGAGGTGTCGCCCCTTCGGCGGGGGAATCTCGCGGCGCGCTGCAGAGCCGTGATCCTTTTCGACCAATCCGCGCGGTTGCAGGGACTTCCGCTGGGGACCGGAAACAAGTCCGAAAGGCTTCTCGGGTACTACACCTGGCACGCAGACGACTCTCCACCGGTGAATCCCCTCGGCGATCTGCTCAAGACACAGGTGTGGGCCCTCGCCAGGCACCTCGGCGTTCCCGACGTGATCGTCGACAAGCCGGCGTCCGCGGACCTCGTGCGGGGCGTGCACGACGAGGACGAGCTCGGGATCTCGTATGCGAAGGCCGACCCGATCCTACACTGGTTCCTGAAGGGATTCGGACCAGAGGACCTGACGGCACGCGGCTTCGATTCACAGGAAGTCGCTCTCGTCTGGAGGCGGCTGAATTCCACACATTGGAAACGGGAGCTGCCCACGGTCGCCATGCTCTCCTCGAGCGCGATCGGGGAGTTCTATCTGAGGCCGGTCGACTACTGAGGCTTGCCCCGGCGGGGGCGCCTCAGACGATTCGTGAGGCCCTGCGACGGAGGCTGTCGAGGAGCGGCAAAGGGGTCAGCTCACCATCCACGATCGCCGCGAGCTCCTCCTCCCGTCGCCAAACCGCCTCGAGCTCTGCGAGCTCGAGCTGCAGCAGTCGCTGCTCGACCGCTTCGTTCGCCGCGATTTCGAGCGCGAACCGTCCTGTCCTCTTCAGCTCACCGAGATAGCGTCCGTCACGGATCACGATCCTCGTGAGGTCCTGAGGTGTCCCCGCCTCCTGAATCAGTCGAGTCGCGGACTTCACCCGGCGTTCCGACGCACCTTCGTAGTGATGGTACGCCAGGACGCGCCGGACGACGTGCTCGCCTTCGGTACCGGAGAGGTGCAGCCCCCCACCGCGGTACTCGCCGCAGATCGGGCAGCGTACCACGATGCCCATGGAGCGCTCCTCGCCCGGAGTCAGAATGAACTGGGAGCGGTCCCGAAAGTGGAGGGTGCGGAAGTCGTGTCCGCAGCTCTCACACTGATCTCGCCCCCTCCAGGCCGCGCTTCCGAACCGCAGCCAGCGTGCTGCGTCGGCCACGCGCCTGGGCGCGTTCTCCCACAGGAACCAGGCTCCGAGCCAACCGATGCCTCCGCTCGCCCACCCACCGGCGATCGCGGCGCCGGCCGCGATGGTGCCCATGAAGGTGAGCTTGTTGTACTTCGCCTTGCGCTCGACGAGCTCCCGACCGTATCGCCACCACGCCTCCTCCGTGAGGTCGGCACGGCCGACCCTGACGACCTCCAACCTCCCCACGCGCAGGAGCGCCACGTTGTCGGTCTGGGAGAGCATGCGTCCCCGGTCCGTTACGGCCTTCTCCAGCTCCTCCAGAGCTTCCCAGCGCTCTTCGATCGGAGCGAGAGACCAACGTTTGCAGCTCCCACAGATCGCCCACAGCCGTCCGCGGTCCGGGTCGAAAGCGATCCGGGCCGCGCTCGAAAAGTGTTCCAGCTCCTCGTTGGCCGCGAAGGGCTGGTTGCAGACGATGCAACTCTTGAACAATGTGACGCTCCCAGAGGCTGCCGTATCCGCAGGGACACGACGTTCCCATGCACTACCCGATCGTCTCGACAGGGTTACGGTCGCCAGAGCCGTTGTCTTCTTCCAGGCCACGTCCATTGCTGCTCGTCATCGACAACTACGACTCCTTCACCTTCAATCTCGTGCAATATCTCGGTGAGCTGGGAGCAGACCCCTGCGTGCTCCGCAACGACGAGCGGAACGTCGAGGAGATCCGGACCATGGGTGCGGATCGAATCGTCGTGTCTCCCGGCCCGTGCACGCCCTCGCAGGCGGGAATCAGCGTCGACCTCTTTCGTGATCTCGAGCAGGGAATCCCCATCCTCGGGGTGTGCCTGGGCCATCAAGCTCTCGGGGAGGCCTTCGGGGGCCGAACCATCCGGGCCGAGCGGATCATGCACGGCAAGACGGCCGAGGTGCTCCACACGGGGGAGGGTATCTTCGCCGGGATCCCGTCCCCGTTCGAGGTCAATCGCTACCACTCGCTCGTCTCGGACGGAGCTCTTCTGCCGGCCTGTCTGAAGCCGGTGGCGTGGAGCGCGGCGGAGGAAGACGAGGGAGAGATTCAGGGAATGCGGCACGTGGAGCGCCCCTTGTGGGGCGTGCAGTTTCACCCGGAGTCCCTGTTTTCCGAATACGGACGCACGCTCTTGGCAAACTTCCTGACGCTGTGAGCACGAATCGGCGTCGCGACCGCGCGTCGGGGCCGAAGAATCGCTTTTCGCCTTGATCGGGTCGCGCCCGCGGGATACCTTTAGGTCCGTGATTTTCGCGGCTTTTCCGACCTGCCTCGGCCCCTTGGAGGGCCGGTGAGCGGTCGCGTCCTCGGGATCGTTCCGGCGCGGCTCGCCTCGACCCGCCTCCCCCGAAAACCCCTCTATCCGCTGCACGGTCGACCCCTGATCGAGTGGGTCTGGCGCCGCGTCGAGACGATGTCGTCGCTGGACCGGGCGGTGGTGGCGACGGATTCGGAAGAGGTCGCGGAGGTTTGTCGTGCGATGGGTGCGCCGGTGGAGATGACCGACCGGGAGCACCCGTCGGGCACGGATCGCGTCGCCGAGGTCGCGAGCCGAAAGGGCTACGAGGGCTACGACATCATCGCGAACATCCAGGGAGACGAGCCGCTCCTCAGAGAGGACCATCTCCAGGCCGCGATCGGGCTCGTACGCGACGAGGCTTGGGAGATCGGAACGTGTGCGACCCCGATCCTCAGCACGGAGGCGCGAAAAGACCCGGCGGCCGTAAAGGTGGCCAGGGCTTCCTCGGGGAGAGCGCTCTACTTTTCGCGGGCTCCGATCCCCTACAAGAGCGACGACAAGCCCACGTTGGAGGACCTGGAGCGCGAGCCCTTCCTCCGCCACATCGGTATCTACGCCTTCAGGCGTGACGCGCTGATGCGATGGGTGGCGCTCGCCCCCTCTCACCTGGAACGCCTGGAGTCGCTCGAGCAGCTCCGACCCCTCGAGGCCGGGCTACGTATCGGCGTGGCTGTCGTCGGCGCGGCCGATCCCGGCGTGGATACGCCAGCGGACGCGATTCGCATGGAAGAGCGTCTGACCGAACTCGCACTGACCCTTACATGAGGTCCTCATGACCGAAGTCCAGGACACGAAATACATCTTCGTAACGGGTGGTGTCGTCTCATCCCTCGGAAAAGGGATCGCGGCGGCCTCTCTCGGACGTCTTCTGAAACAGCGAGGACTGAGGGTCACGCTGCAGAAGTTCGACCCCTACATCAACGTTGATCCGGGGACGATGTCACCTTACCAGCACGGCGAAGTGTACGTCACGGACGATGGGGCCGAGACCGATCTGGACCTGGGGCACTACGAGCGGTACATCGACGAATCGCTCTCACAGGACAACAACATCACGACCGGAAGGATCTACTCCCACGTGATCGCGGCGGAACGTCGGGGGGACTACCTGGGCTCGACCGTTCAGGTGATCCCGCACATCACGGACGAGATCAAGCGTCGCATCTCGCTGCTCGCGCCAGGCAACGATGTCGTGATCACCGAGGTCGGCGGCACCGTCGGCGACATCGAGAGCCTTCCGTTTCTCGAGGCGATCCGACAGTTCCGACAGGAGGTCGGGCGGGAGAACGCCATCTTCGTCCACCTCACCCTCGTTCCCTACATCGCTGCGGTCGGTGAGCTCAAGACCAAGCCCACGCAGCATTCGGTGCGAGAGCTGATGGAGATCGGAATCCAGCCCGACGTGGTCGTGTGCAGAAGCGAGCATCCGCTCGATGACGACATCCGCAGTAAGATCGCGCTTTTTACCAACGTACCGGTCCACGCCGTGATCGAGGCGCAGGACGTCTCGACGATCTACGAGGTCCCGCTGGAGCTTCGCCGCCAACGCCTCGACGACGTGGTCCTGACGCTGCTCGGCATCGAGACTTCGGAGCCCGACCTGGAGGAGTGGACGGAGCTCGTCAAACGGATCAAGGACCCGTCGAGCGGGACCGTTCGGATTGCGGTGGTCGGGAAGTACACCGAGCTGGTCGACTCCTACAAGTCGATCCAGGAGAGCCTGATTCACGGCGGTATCGCCAACGACGTCCATGTCGACATCGACTGGATCGGCGCCGAGACGTTCGAGAAGGGCGGGGGAGTGGATCGACTGAAGGCCTACGACGGCCTCCTGATCCCGGGCGGCTTCGGAGAAAGGGGCGTGGAGGGCATGCTCCTGGCGATCCAGTGGGCCCGCAAGCACGAGCTGCCCTTCTTCGGGATCTGCCTCGGGCTCCAGTGTGCGGTAATCGAGTTCGCCAGAAACGTCTGTGGGCTCGCTACCTCGAATTCATACGAGTTCGCCGAGGACTCTCCCGATCCGGTCATCTGTCTCATGGACTCCCAGCTGAAGGTGACCAAGAAAGGCGGCACGATGCGCCTCGGCGCCTATCCGGCTCATCTGCGAGACGATTCACGGGTTCGTGAGATCTACGGGCAGGCCGACATCAGCGAGCGCCATCGGCATCGGTACGAGGTCAACAACGGATACCGGGAGGTTCTCGAGGAGCGAGGGATGCGGATGTCCGGTACTTCGCCGGACGAGAACCTCGTCGAGATGATCGAGCTTCCCGAACATCCCTGGTTCATCGGGTGCCAGTTCCATCCGGAGCTCAAGAGCCGCCCGACCCGGCCCCACCCACTGTTCGCCTCCTTCGTCGAAGCGGCGACGAAGCACGCGAGGGGCGACACGGCCACCCCCGAGGCCGCGGTAGGCGTCGGAGGCTGATGTTCGAAGGGTTCGGGCTCATTGCCGGGCCCTGCGTCCTGGAGGACGACGACCTGAACCTCCGTGTCGCGGAGGCCCTGGCGAACCTCGGCGCTCGAATCGGGGTGCCGATCGTGTTCAAGGCGTCCTTCGACAAGGCGAACCGGTCTCTGCCCGACTCGCACCGGGGCCCGGGTCTGACCGAGGGCCTGGAGCGCCTCGAACGAGTGAAGCGGGCCAGCGATCTTCCGCTCCTCACCGACATCCATGAACCGTCGCAGGCACCGATGGCGGCCGAGGTGGTCGACGCGCTTCAGATCCCGGCTTTCCTCTGTCGGCAGACCAACTTGCTGGTCGCCGCGGGGACGACCGGCCTCCCGGTCAACATCAAGCGCGGCCAGTGGATGGCCCCGGAGGACATGGCCGGAGCGGTCGAGAAGGCTCGTAGGAGCGGAAGCGCCGAGGTTGCCGTGACGGAGAGGGGTACCTTCTTCGGATACGGCGATCTCGTGGTGGACATGCGGGCTTTCGAGCGCATCCGACGTACGGCGCAGGCCCCGGTCTTTTTCGACGGAACGCATTCGGTTCAGAGGCCTGGGCGTGCGGATGGCAGCGCCGGAGGCGATCCGGAGTTCACGCCCCTCCTGGTGCGTGCGGCCGTTGCCGCCGGATGCGACGGCCTCTTCCTCGAAGTCCACCCCGATCCGGCCAGCGCACCTTCGGACGGACGCAACATGCTCGCGCTCGACGAGCTCGAGCCGGTCCTTCTCGATGCTTTGGCGGTTCGCGAGGCGGTGGGAGAGTTCCGCGAGGTGTCCGAGCATGGGTGAGCGCGTTCTTTCGCGCGAGCTGGCGCAGCGCATTCGCCTTGTGCTTCTCGATGTCGACGGCGTGCTCTCGGACGGCGGCATCTACCTGTGGACAGCACCGGGCGGTGAACGGGTGGAGGGAAAGCGCTTCAACGCGCAGGACGGCCTGGGGATCAAGCTCATGATGGGGGCCGGGTTGGACGTGATCTTCGTCTCTGGACGGTACTCGGCCGCGACGGAGTTGAGAGCGCAGGAGCTCGGCATCGCGGAGTGTCACCAAGACCCCGAGGCTCGGAAGCTGCCCGCCGTGCAGGATATTCTCGCACGTCGAGGCTTGGACTGGAGCGAGGTCGCGATGATGGCCGACGATCTGGCCGACGTTCCGGTGTTCCGTCGTGTCGGCCTTCCGGTGGCGGTCGCGAACGCGGTACCCGAGGTCGCAGAGCTGGCCAAGGTGGCCACCAGTCGGCCGGGGGGCTCGGGAGCGGTGCGGGAGTTCGCTCGCACGCTGCTCGAGGCACGCGGCCAGTGGGATGACGTGGTCGAGGAGTACTATCGTGTCCGCTCGTGAGGAACGTTCTCCCGGAGAGATCGTCGCCACCGGCAGACGTGTGATCGAGCTCGAGGGTCGGGCGGTGTCGGGCTTGGCGGATCGCTTGGGTGCCGAATTCGCTCGGGCCACGGGGCTTCTGACGGAGGTGCAGGGTCGTGTGATCGTGTCGGGTCTGGGCAAGAGCGGGATCATTGCCCGGAAGATCGCGGCCACGCTCACCTCGACCGGGACGCCGGCCAGCTTCCTGCACCCGGTCGAGGGCCTTCACGGTGATCTCGGGCTCGTCGGCCCCGAGGACGTGGCCGTGCTCGTCTCCAAGAGCGGGGAGACCACGGAGCTTTCCGAGCTGGTGAGCCACTTCACCCGCCTCGGCCTTCCGATTATCGTCCTGACCGGTCGTCTCGACTCGTCGCTGGCCCGTGACGCCACGGTGGCGCTGGACTGTGCCGTTACGGAAGAGGCTTGCCCCATGGATCTCGCCCCGACGGCGTCGACGACGGCGGCACTGGCCATGGGAGATGCCCTGGCCGTGGCCGTCTTCGAGGGCCGGGGGTTCGACCGTAGCGATTTCGCGTTGCTGCATCCGGGTGGTGTGTTGGGTCGAAAGTTGTCCCTGCGGGTCGAAGACGTCATGTCGACCGGGGAGGCTGTCCCCGTACTCTCTCCGGATGCGACAGTTCGCGACGCGATCGTGCCGCTGGCCGAGCTTCGAGGCACCGTGTTGATCGTGGCCTCGGACGGGAGGTTGGCCGGGGTCTTCACCTCGGGCGACCTGATGCGCCTCATGGAGCGGGATGAAGACTTCCTGGAGGCGAGGCTGGAGGACGTCATGACGACCACGCCTCGTGTGGCCGGTGCAGGGGAACTTGGATCGGCTGCCGTTGGTCGAATGGAGGAACACGGAGTGATGGCGATGCCCGTCGTCGACGGGGAGCGCCGCGTCCTTGGCATCGTGCACCTACACGATTTGATGAGGTCAGGAGCCGTATGACGTTCAAGGGGAGATGCTTGGGCTTCTTGCTGGGCGTTCTTTCCGTGACCCTTTCGGGATGCACGGACGAGAGCCCTCCGGTGCCCCTGTCTCCCGAGCTCGAGTCGATGGAGGCCGACAACGTCGTCTACGGCCTGGAGCACGTGATGACACGGCGCGGTGTCCGGGAGGCGGTCGTTCGAGCCGACACGGCCTTCTTTTTCCGCGATTCGACGATCGTGATCCTCCGAGGGAACGTACACCTCACGTCGTTCGACCCCGACCAGGGGACTGAAATCGCCGAGGTGACGGCAGCGTGGGGCCGACTGAACTCGTCCAACAACGCTCTCGTCGCACGTCGCGATGCCGTGCTCCTGATTCGCGCAGATGAGCGCCGGATCGAGAGCCCGGAGCTGCACTATGCCCCGGATCGGGACCGGATCTGGAGTGACTCGGCCAGCGTGATGTACGTGGACGAGCGCATCATTCGCGGTACCGGCTTCGACTCCGATCTCGGTTTTCGCCGCCCCACGATCCGAAACGCCCGCACGGAAAGCCGCAGTCGTCGAGAATGAGACGGAGTGCGTGGGGTCTGGCGCTCCTCTGCATCGGCCTCGGTGTTCCGGCCGTGAGCGCGCAGGAGCCGAGAAACTGCGAGCTCGCGCAATCTCGTGTCGCCAGGCCGATCGCCCAGCCGGACGACACCTACATCGTGTTCGTCAGCCAGCCCGTGTTTCGGTGCAGTGACGGCGCCGAAATCCGCTCCGACTCGGCGGCCCTATACGAGGCCACGGGCTTCTCCATGTTCTTCCGCCAGGTCTATTTCCGGGACGGAACCCGAACGCTTCAGTCGGACGCAGCGCGTTACTTCGATGCGAGCGATCGCCTTCTGGCCGACGGCAACGTTCGCGTGACGGACGCATCGGACGGGACGGTCATCACCGGGGAGAACCTGACCCTGCTGCGGGCCGGGGCCGAGCGCACCGAGGACATCCTGGAGATGAGAGGCGGCAGCCCGCATGCACGCCTGACACCCAAACCCGTGGAGCCCACCCCGGTCGAGGAGGCTGTCGACACGATGGCCGCCGGCGGCGATACGATCGCCCAAGCGGAGGCGCCCCCGGAGAGTCCGATCGATACGGTGTCGGCCCCGCCCGACTCCACCGTAACGGAGTCGCCCGAATCGCCCGAGCCGCTAGAGGCTCCCGCACCCCGAGAGCCGAAGCCGATCGACCTCGACGCCTTCGAAATCGTGCTGATCGGGGACCGGATGGTGCATGCGGCCGGACGGGTGCGGATCACGCAGGATTCGCTGCAGGCTTTCGGTGATTCGATGGCGTTCTCGCAGACCGAGGGAATCCTGGAACTGTTCGAGAACGCTCGGATGATCGCACCGGGGGAGGGGGCAGACACGCTCGACCTCCGTGGCGATACCATCGTCGCCAGAATGCCGGGCGGAAACATCGAGGAGGTCGAGGCGCGGCGGCGTGGACGACTCCTGGGTGTCGACGTGGCCATCGTGGGTCCGCGGGTTCGGCTGCATTTCACGCCCACGGACGAGGTAGACCGCGTCGTATCGGTCGTCGCCCCTGAACCCGAGGCCTCCGAGGACGAGGCGGCGGCAGAGCCCGAGCCCGTCGACTCGGTCACCGCTCTGGCGCCACCACCCTCACGTCCGGAAGCGTCGGCCGAGGAGTACGTCATCACGGCGGACTCCATCGAGGTGAGCACGCCCGGTGGTGAGGTCGAGACAGTGTACGGCTCGGGACGGGCGCGCGCGGTATCCACCGCACGCGACACACTCAACACGGAGGATACACCCGAGATTCTCCGTAACGACTGGATCGAAGGGGCCGAGATCACGGCCTACTTCGTTCCTGCCGACTCGACTCCCGCACAGGAGGACCCCGCCGAGGCATCCGACGGGCGGTACCGGATCGAGCGCATCGTCGCGGTGGGCAGCGCGAGGAGCTTGAGTCGCTTCAGTCCGGACTCTGCTCAATCCGACACGACCCAGGGGCAAGCGCCGGGGCTGTCGGCGAATTACGTTCTGGGCGACGAGATCCGGATCTTCCTCGTCGACGGAGAGGCTGATCGGATGGAAGTGGACAACGCTGAAGGAATCGTGATCCAACCGCAGGCGCGCGCGAGGGTGATCCAACCGGATTCCATCGTGGAGGCTCGACCCGACACGACGCGAGGCCCGGTCGGACCCGGTCCGGGTGGGGGACGACTTCCCAGATGAGCGCCGAGGACCAGCTGACCGACACCGAGCTCGCGGGAGAGCAGGGCAGCAGTGAGACGCCCGAGCTGTCTTGGGACCGTGCGGAGGAGTCCAGCCGGCTTCGGGGCGAGGGGCTCACGAAGATCTACCGCAAGCGGCGGGTCGTCGACGACGTGCATATCGCCGTCCAGCAGGGAGAGATCGTCGGGCTCCTGGGTCCGAACGGTGCGGGCAAGACAACCACCTTCTACATGATCGTGGGACTCATCCCGCCGAATCAGGGACGGGTTTTCCTCGACGACCGGGAGCTCACGACGACGCCCATGTTCAAGCGAGCCAGAATGGGGGTCGGGTACCTTGCGCAGGAGCCGTCCGTCTTTCGAAAGCTCACAGTCGAACAGAACGTGCGGGCCATTCTCGAGACGCTACGCCTTCCAAGGGCGGAGGCCCGGGAACGTCTCGAGGAGCTGCTCGGCGAGCTCGGCCTCACGAGCTTGAGACACGCGAAGGCGTATTCGCTCTCCGGAGGCGAACGTCGCCGGCTGGAGATCACCCGGGCGCTCGTGCAGCGGCCGAAGTTCATGCTCCTCGACGAGCCCTTTGCGGGGATCGACCCGATCGCCGTCCACGACATCCAGGACATCGTCGGGACGCTGAAGGCGAGGGGGATCGGCGTGATCATCTCCGACCACAACGTCGAGCAGACACTCGAGATCGTGGACCGGGCATATATCATGTACGAGGGACGGATCCGGGTCTCGGGAACGGTCTCCGAACTGGTTTGGAACGACGAAGTGGCCGAGATTTACCTCGGACCGACGCTCACGGCCCGGATGCGATCGCGATATCCGCGACCGGAGAGCCATCGCGACGCACCCGAACAGGAAGGAGTGGGACCGGTGGGTTCGGGGCCGGCATAGGCGCCGCCCGCGAGCCAGGCGTTCATTCATGAGCGGATTCAACACCCGACTTTTCCAGAGTCAGCAGCTCAAGCAGGAGATGAAGATCAATCCACGCCTGTATCAGGCGATGGAGTTGCTCTACATGCCCCTGTTGGACCTCCAGCAGCACCTCAAGCAGGAGCTGGAGGAGAATCCGTTCCTGGAGATGTCGGAGGCCGACGTCCAGGAGGACGTGAGCCTGAGTGAAGAGGCGGCTGAAGATCCACCGGATGAGGACGAAATCGACTGGGAGGAGATTCTTCTCGACGGCTTTGACGTCGGTGGACGTCGACAGCAGTATGAGGTCCAGGAGTTCTTCGAGCCGACACCGGTCGAGTCGATGGATCTTCGCGACCACCTGCTGGAGCAGCTGCGTTTGGTGGAGCTGCCTCCGCGTTACCATCGATTGGGCGAAGAGATCATCGGGAACGTGAGTGACGCGGGTGGACTGACCTGCTCGCTGGAAGAGGTCCTCGAATCGCTGAATGCTTGGTTGCACGAGATTCGACCGGTGGCCGAGACCGAGGTCTCGGAGATCGAGGACCTGGCGGAACGTGAGCTCGAGCTCGAAGATCTCGAGGCGCTCTTCAAGCCGTACGAGCTGTACGAGGCCGAGCGCATGCTTCGCGTGATTCAGGAGTTCGACCCGGCGGGGGTGGCGGCACGCGACCTCAGGGAGTCGATCTTGATCCAGCTCGAGCGGGCCGATCAGGGGGACACACTGACGTACCGGATCGTGGAAGAGCACTTCGACGACCTGCTCAACCACCGATGGGTGGAGCTGGCCAAGAACATCGGCGTCAAACCGATTCAGGTACAGGATGCAGCCGACGAAATCGCCAAACTGGATCCCAAGCCAGGCTTGCGGTATTCGGCCGAGCCCGAGCGTTACATCATTCCCGATTTGATCGTGGACAAGATCGACGACGAATACATGGTCTTCGTCAACGACACGAGCTTGCCCCGGCTGCGGCTCTCCCAGTCCTACCGGGAGGTCGCGAAAGACCGCGCGAAGTTCACGGGAGAGAACAAGGAGTTCATCTCGAGTAAGCTGAACTCGGCCAACTGGATGATTCAGGCGATCGAGCAGCGGCGGCAGACGATGCTCAAGGTGATGAGCTTCATCGTGGACCGGCAGAGGGAATTCTTCGAGCGCGGCGTTCAGCACCTCCGGCCGCTCACCCTCCGTGAGGTCGCGGACCACATCGACATGCACGAGTCGACGGTCTCTCGCGTGACGAACGAGAAATTCGTCCAGACTCCGAGGGGCGTCTATCCCCTGAAGTATTTCTTCTCGAGCGGGCTTTCCACGACGAGCGGAGACGACATCAGCGCGCGGGGTGTCCGCGACAAGATCCAGAAGCTCGTCGACGAGGAGAACTCCAAGAAGCCGCTGACCGACCAGGCGATTGTGGACTTGCTGAAGTCCGACGGCGTGAAGATCGCCCGGCGCACCGTGGCGAAGTACCGGGATCAGCTGGGCATTCTTCCGGCCCGGATGCGCAAGCGCGTCTGATGGATCCATCCGCGCTCACCTCCGACGCAGAAGCCTCGGTGAAGGCTGCGACGCCCGATCTCGCCACGACTGCCGCGACGACCGCAGATCGGTTGTCGGAGAGCATGAGGCGGGATTTCGCCGTGATCGTACCGGCCTTCGACGAGGCCGACGTCATCGGTGAGACGATCGGTGCGTTGCGTGACGCTTTCGAGCGCTACGGTCTCTCGGGCGAGGTCGTCGTGATCGACGACGGTTCATCCGATGGGACGGCGGAAGCAGCAGAACGGGCGGGCAAGGGGTGGGAGGGGTTCACGGTGGTTCGGCACCGCATGAACCTCGGCAAGACGGAGGCCATGGTGACGGGCTCCACCGCGACCGATCGCACGCACCTGATCCTCTTCGATGCGGACCTGCAGCACCTACCGGATGAGATTCCCCGCTTCCTGTCCAAGCTGGAAGAGGGCTGGGACATCGTGACGGCTCGAAAGGTGGGGGCCTACGACAAGCGAGCGGTCTCGTCGGTCTACAACGGTCTGAGTCGACGGATCTTCAAGGTGCCCGTCTCCGACCTCAACTCCATGAAGGCCTTCCGGCGGGAGGTGTTGGACGCGGTTCATCTGCGGCATGACTGGCATCGGTTTTTCGTCGTGCTCGCACACGCGCGGGGATTCTCGGTCACCGAGATCGACGCCGAGCTCTACCCACGCAGGGCCGGAGCCTCCAAGTATGCGGGCCCGTTCCGGATCTTGGTCGGCCTCCTCGACCTGATCTCGGTCTGGTTCCTGTTGCTCTTCTCGCGCAAACCGCTCCTGCTGTTCGGATCGCTCGGGCTGGCGTTGATCCTCGGGGGAATCGTCGTGGGCGGGGTCGCATTCTACCTGCGTTTTGCGCTCGAGCAGGGATTCCGGCCACTCCTGTACCTCGTCATGCTGTTGGAGACGTTGGGATTCCTTCTCGTAGGCGTCGGCCTCCTCGCCGAAATGGTCGCGCAGGTCCGTGAGGAGCTGGACATCCTTCGCCGTCGGGTTCACCGCTGAACGCGAGTTCAAGCGCGGCGTCGTGAGCTCGTCGGCCGATCCCCGGATCCTCGTCGTGGTGGGGACGCGTCCCGAAGCGATCAAGATGGCGCCGGTCGTCCAGGCCCTGCGCGCGGACGAGCGCGTCCGAACCACGGTCGCCTTCACGGGTCAGCACGACGACCTCGTGGACCAGGTATTGAGCGTGTTCCCCCTGGCGCCCGACTACGACCTCGGAATCATGCGTGAGGCGCAGTCACTGTACGACGTGGCTGGGGGCTGTCTGGAGGGCATACGCGACACGATCCACGCGTGCCGCCCGGACGTCGTGTTGGTGCAGGGAGACACCGCGTCGGTGTTCTTCTCTGCGTTGGTCGGGTTCTTCGAGAGGATTCGGGTGGGGCATGTCGAGGCGGGACTGCGCTCGGGCGACAGACAGGCTCCCTGGCCGGAGGAGATGTTTCGACGGCTGACGGATCAGCTGACGGACTTCTACTTCGCCCCCACACCGAGCGCCCGAAGGAACCTGGTTGCCGAAGGCGTGCCGGAGCATCTCATTCACGTCACAGGGAACACCGTCGTCGACGCCCTCCTGGACGTACGAGGGAGGCTGGGTGAGCCGACGGATCCCACGCTGGCCGATCTGATATCCGGCCCGGAGCCCTTCGCACTCCTGACGGCCCACAGGAGAGAGTCGTTCGGAGCGCCGCTTCGAGAGGTTTTTTCAGCGATCCTGGAGCTGCTGGAGGAGCACGAAGACCTTCGGGTCCTGTACCCCGTCCATCCCAATCCGCTCGTGGCGGGGCCCGCTCGCGAGCTCCTGGGTGCCCATGACAGAATCCACCTCATGGAGCCCCTCTCCTATCCCGACTTCGTCGCCGCCATGGCACGGGCCGCAGTGATTCTCTCCGATTCGGGTGGCGTTCAGGAAGAGGCTCCCACCTTCGGCACTCCCGTTCTGGTCCTACGGGAGGTAACGGAGCGTCCGGAAGCCGTGGAGTCGGGGTGTGCGGTCTTGGTCGGAACGGACCGCAACCGGATCCTGGAGGCCACGCGCAGCGCGCTTGCCAGCTCGGACGTGCGGGACAGGGAGGGCTCAGCGGCCGCCAACCCCTTCGGCGACGGCAAGGCGGGCGAGCGGATCGCCGACATCGTGATCGCAGCGCTCACGGGCGGTTCCCGGGCCACCGATGACTGGGCCGGTGAATGAAGATCGTGATGCACTGTGTCTATTTCCCGCCCGAGGTCGGCGGCCTCGAGAGTCACGTCTATCACGTGTGTCGGGGCCTCGTCGAGCGTGGGCACCAGGTTGCCGTGGTCACGTCACGCTCCATGCCCGGCCTTCGCCGGCACGAGCGGGTGAACGGGATCGACGTGTACCGTACCGCCCTGCCGGGTCGCAATCCTTTCGGTTGGATCATGCACTCGGCGACCTCGACCCCCCGGCTGGGAGCGCTGGCTCGGGAGGCGGATCTGGTGCACGCACAGGCGTTCCAGTCGGTGTTGCCCGCCGTCGTGTCGAAGCGCGTGGCCAAGATCCCGGTCGTCACGACGTGGCACACCTCCCACTTCCTGAAACGAGCGACCAGCCCCTTCTGGCGCCCGATATTCCGGAAGCTGATCGAATGGAGCGACTACAATCTGGCGGCCAGCGAAGAGATTGCCCGCGTGGCGGAGGAGATCGCCCCCGGCACGATCGTCGAGGCCCTCACCAACGGCGTCGAGACCGATCTGTTCCGGCCGGTAGAGCCCACCCTGCCGCACGCGGGCCGCAAGCGGATCATCGTGCCTCGCCGACTCTTCGAGAAGAACGGCGTCGAGTACTTCATCCGGGCTTTCCCGCGCATCCGCGCGGCGACAGGGGCCGAGGCGGTCATCATCGGAGACGGGCCGGAGCGCGGTAGGCTGGAGCGGCTGGCCGAGCAATTGGACGTGCTGGACGCGATAACGTTCATGGGAGCCCGACCCCATGAGGAGATGCCCGGGCTCCTGTCGTCCGGGGATCTCGCGGTCTTCCCGTCTCTGATGGAGGCGACCTCGGTCGCCGCCCTGGAATCGATGGCTTGTGGGCTCCCCGTCGCGGCGTCCCGAGTTGGCGGTCTTCCGGAGATCGTCGACGACCAGGTCGGAGGCCTCTTCGAGGTCGCCGACCCCTTCGATATCTCCGACGTCGTGGTGGCCCTTCTGGAGCGGAGCGATCTCGAGAAGGTCGGTGCGTTCGCCCGGGAGCGGGTCGTGACCAACTGGAGTAATGCGAGACTGGTGGAGCGCCACCTCGAAATCTACGAGGCGCTGATCGGGGTGAAACGGTGAGCGAGAGGAAGACCGAGAACGACACGATCCCCGGCTGGCTGCCGCCGCTTCTCTACGGGGTCGTCACGGTGGTGCTGTTTCGAGCCTTCATCTTCGGCTCGGGCATGCTTTACGGGTCGGATACGGAGGCGCTGGGCTACATGGCTCGCGCCTTCTTCGCCGACGCGGTCCTGACCGAAGGTTTCCCGCTCTGGAACCCACAGATCCTCGGGGGAACGCCGTTCATCGAGAGCCTGGCGGGAGGGGACTCGCTCTATCCGCTCTCGGCGCCACTTCTTTTCTTCCTCGAACCCTACCGGGCGCTGGGCTGGAAGCTCGTGCTGCACGTCTTCTTGGCCGGGATCTTCACCTTCGCCTGGATCCGGGCCCTGGGTCTTTCGCGTTCCGCGGCGCTTCTCGCCGGACTCGCCTACTCCTTGGCCCCGTTCATGGTCAGCCTGGTCTTCAACGGACAGGACGGGAAGATCTTCGTCACGGCCCTCACACCGCTGACTTTCTGGGCGACGGAGCGGTTCTTCACGAGGCAGACCTCGGCGGCCTTCGCGGTGCTGGCCCTCGTGGTCGGCACGGTGATTCTGACCACGCACTTCCAGATGGCCTATTTCCTCTTCGGAGGCGTGGGGGCTTACGCGGTCTTTCGGGCCATCGAGTCGGCTCGATCCGAGGACGGTGAGGCCGCGGTTCACCCGAGGCGGGCGTTCGCCACCTTCGGGACGTTCCTGGCGGCCGCCCTGCTCGGTGCCGGGATCTCCGCCGTGCAACTCGTGCCGGCGGCCGACTACGTCGTCGAGTCGTCGAGGCGGACCGCCACGACGACCGCGGCCGGGAGCGGAGAGGCGGCGGCAGCCTATTCGTCTTCGTGGTCTCTGCATCCGGAAGAAGTGGTCTCTCTCGTCGTCCCGGAGTTCGTGGGTGTCTCGACGGCCGATGCCGACTGGGCCCAGGGGACGTATTGGGGCAGGAACTTCTTCAAAAGCAATCACGAGTATGGCGGCCTCGTGGTCCTGATCTTGGCAGGACTCGCGTTCTTCGGTGCCCCACGTCGAGGCTTGCGATGGTTCTTCGTCGGGCTGGGCAGCGTCGCTCTTCTCTTCGCGCTCGGGACGCACACACCGGTCTGGAGGCTTTTTTACGAGGTCCTGCCGGGTATCTCGCTCTTCCGCGCTCCGTCCCTGGCGATCTTCCTTTTCGGATTCTCGGTCGTCACGCTGATGGCCTTCGGCTTCGATCGTCTTCTTTCGATCGCGCCGGGAGACGACCAGGGCTGGAAAGGACCGACCCGGTATGGGTGGGTCTGGTTGGGCATCCTGTTGCTCTTCTTCGTCTCGGCCGCCTCGGGCGGGCTGTCTTCGTTCTGGAGCGGAACGATTTGGCGGGACATGCCGCCCGAGTCGTTTCAGACGCTGCAGTCCGCACAGCGCTTCATCACGAGGGGCCTGCTGGTCTCCGTGGTCCTGGCTGGAGCGTTGGTGGGATTGTTTGCCGCCGTACGCAGTGGAAAGCTGCCTGTGCGCCTGACGGTCGGCCTGGTCGGGATCTTGATCGTCGTCGACCTCTACCGCGTGGACGAGGCGTTCATCCGGGTAAGCGATTTCGAGGCCTTCGACTCGGCCGGGCACGTCATCGAAACGATCAAGGCGGCCGAGACGGGTGAGGAGCCCTATCGCGTCTTTTCTTTCGCACGCTCCGGCCAGGACGTCCGGCCCGGCCAATTCGGCCTCGAGCTGGCCGGTGGTCATCATCCGAACGACCTCGCCCGCTACCGTGAGCTGATCGGTATGCAAGGGAGCGGCGCCCCGCAAAACTTGCTGATCTCCCCGAACGTGCTCGATGTGTTGAACGTCCGCTGGGTGATCTGGCCTGCGTGGCAGTGGGGCGCGATCGAGGAGGCGCTTCCCGCCACGGTGGTGGAAACCCTCGAGCCGGTAACCGGCACACAGCTCCAGGGGCGCCCGTACGAGATGCTCTACCGGCGCGCAGCCCTCCCTCGGGCCCGGCTGGTCTCTCGCCCGGTCGTGCTATCGGACGACGAAGCCCTTCCGTACTTGCTGAGCGAGGCGTTCGATCCGGCCCGGGAAGTCGTGCTGTCCGACGCCCCGTCGCTCGCGCTGGGGGACTCCGCAGTCGGTGAGGTGAGCTGGATAACACGTCTGAACAACCGACAGGTCCTGCGCGTCCGAAGCGAGGAACCCGCGCTCTTGGTGGTGGCCGACAACTGGTATCCGGCGTGGCACGCGCAGGTCGACGGGCGCGAGGTACCCGTGCTCAGGGCAAATCATTCCCTGCGAGCGGTGGAGGTCGATGCCGGCGAGCATGAAATCGTCTTCACCTACCGCTCACCCATCCTGAGATTCTCACTCTGGACGAGCCTCGTGTCCCTCGTCGCCGTGGTGGGCCTCGCCGTGGCTCCACCAGCGAGGAGGTTCCGGAGGGGGGACGCCGTGGCGGGTTCGGTTTGAGCAAGCTCGCCCTCGTCTCCGTCAAGCTCACCCTCACGGTCGTCGTCACCTGGTTCGTCCTCGCAGCGGTCGGGCTCTCTGTCGAAGACATCAGAGCGCTGGACCTCGGGGGCTGGACGCTGCGCTGGTTGCCGTTGATCGGCTCGGCCGTTGTACTCGCGGGTGGATTTGCGATTTCGGGAGTCCTGTGGGGAAAGCTCGTCCACGAGCTGGGTGGACCGGAGCTGGGACGGCGCGACGCCGTCCGCATCTACATGGTCGCCAATCTCGGGCGTTACGTCCCGGGCAAGATCTGGCAGATCGCGGGGCTGGCTGCACTCGCCAGGTCGCGTGGGATTCCCGCGTCGATCGCCACTGCTGCTGCGGTTCTCGGTCAGTTGATCGCTCTGTGCTCTGCGACGCTCCTCGGGATGGGCGTCTTCTTCGGCGCAAACGAGGAGTGGCGGCTGTACGGTTGGATCGGCCTCGTCGTGACGCTTCTCCTCTGCCTGGCGATCTCGGTACCCGCCACTCTGGATCGAATCGTAGGAACACTCTTCCGCCTTGCCCGAAAAGACCCGCCCGGTAGACGTTTCGGTCGATCGACGTTCGGTGTGCGCTGGATCTCGTTCTATGTGTTGAATTGGGGCGTTTACGCGACAGCCTTTTGGTTACTTTACCTGGGTCTTCAACCCTTCGAACCGTTCTTGAGGATCGGACCGGCCTTCGCGGCAGCCTACGTCATGGGATATATCGTTCTCTTCGCCCCTGCAGGCGGCGGTGTAAGGGAGGGCGCGTTGGTCCTGTTCCTCTCGCCGGTCGCAGATCCGGCCGTCGGAGCGGCTGTGGCAGTCCTGGCCCGGCTCTGGACGACGGTGGTCGAAGTGGTTCCGGCCGCCGCGTTCTGGGCCCATGAGCAGCGTAGGGGGGGATGAGCCGACGGTGAGTGACGACCGACGATTCCTCGTCGTGGTTCCCACGTTCAACGAAGCGGACAACATCGGGCGCATCGTTCCCAGGATCCTCGATCAGGACCCGCGAATCGACGTCCTGGTGGTCGACGATGCCTCGCCGGACGGGACCGGCAGGCTCGCCGACGGAATCGCCGGGGAGCAGCCACGGGTCCATGTCCTCCATCGGCAGGGGAAACAGGGGCTGGGGCGGGCTTACCTGGACGGGTTCGCCTGGGGCTTGGAACGCGATTATGCCCTCTTCTTCGAGATGGATGCGGACTTCTCGCATCCTCCCGAGTCGTTGCCCGAATTCATCGAGGAGGCGCAGCGGTCGGATGTGGTGATCGGCTCGCGCTACGTCGACGGTCGGGTGACGGTCATCAACTGGCCGATGAGCCGGCTGATGATCAGCATTTTCGGAAGCTGGTATGCGCGTACGATCACCAGGATGCCGGTACGCGACTGTACGGGAGGGTTCAACTGCTGGCGTCGCGAGGTCTTCGAGAGCCTTCGCCTCGATCGTATCGAGTCGAACGGTTACGCGTTTCAGATCGAGTTGAAGTTCCGTGCCTGGCGTCAGGGGTTCCGGCTCGCCGAGATTCCGATCGTTTTCGCAGAGCGTGAGAGTGGGGAATCGAAGATGTCGAAGAAGATCGTGCGCGAGGCGGTCTGGCGTGTCTGGCGCCTCAAGCTGCTCGACCTGTTCGGACGCCTCTGAGGGACATGCCGCTACATCATCTCGTCTATCGCTGTCCCTTGTGTGGACAAGACCCCACCGAGGTCACGGAGAACGACGTCACCTGCAACCGGTGTAAAGCGGTCTTCCGGAGGGGAGCCGGGGCGGCCATCGAGGTTCGTGTTCCCGGACAGCCCGTGCAGCTCCGGGATGCCGTGGAGGTCGTCGACACGATCGCGGAGTGGGACGAGCGGGAGCCGACCGCGCGGAAGAACGGAAAGCTCGACTACGCGGCGAACGTCGCGTTTCGGAGATCGACGGGGCAGGGGATCATCCACCAAAAGGGCGGCGTCTTCGGTTTCTACGAGAAGCTCGAGCCCGAGGTCGAGGGTCGCCTCTCGCTTCAAGAGAGCGGGCTTACCCTGTTCGTCGGCGCTGAGGCGGCTTTCGAGTGGCCTTGGGAGCGGCTCTCCGCCGTTCAGACCAGCAGCAAGACGCTCCAGATCAACACGTCCGGCGATCGGCTCTTCAGCTTTCGGTTTCTCGACGACTCCCCGAGACGTTGGGAGCGCCTGCTGCACGAGGCCTTGGAGGCCCACTATGCCGCAAAGGGGCAGAAGATCAGAGAGTTTCAGCCTCGGATCGCCACACGATGATCTTCTACGAGATCGTTCGCAGGGCCGTGTATGCCGTCTCCTACTTGTGGCTCAGGGTACGCGTAGAGGGCAAACGGAACATCCCGAGGCGCGGCCCCTTCATCCTCCTCATGAACCATGAGAGTTTCCTCGACCCCATGCTGGTCCATGCCGTCTGCCCGCGGCAGGTCTTCTCGATGACCAAGAGCACCCAGTTCGCCAAGCCGGTCATGCGGGTGCTGGTGTCGAACCTCGGTGGGTTTCCCACGAGGCGATATCGGGTCGATCCGCAGACCGTGCGCGTCGCGTTGCGATTCCTGGCGGAGGGAAGGGGAGTCGGGATCTTCCCCGAAGGCGAGCGCTCTTGGGATGGCCGTCTCCAGCCGTTCCGACGCGGGACCATTCGGTTCGTGCTGAAGGCAGGCGTACCGGTCATTCCGTGCGGGGTGGTGGGCGCTTACGACGCGTGGCCTCGGTGGGACCGCTTCCACTGGTTACGCCCCTTCATCCATCGGCCCCCGGTCACTGTTCGCTTCGGCGAGCCCCTCCACTTCCGCCGCCACGACTCTAGAGCGGAGCGCGAAGAGGTGCTGGAGGGGACGATGGCGACGATCCGGGCGGCAATCGGCGAGGTGCGCGAGGCATGACCGGGGATCAGAACGAAGGCCGGGTCGATCAGGCGTATTACGACCAGTCCGAATACCACGACGGGGCCGCCCACCTCGTCGACTTCGACAGCCCCTTCCAGCGCTACCGCATCGAGAAGATTCTCGCCCTTTACGAGCCGGGGCGCGAAGAGCGCGTCCTCGACCTGGGATGTGGCTGGGGAACGGTCACCTTCGCCTTGGCCCACCGGGTGCGAGAGATCGTAGGACTGGATTTCAGCGTTCGCGCGGTCGCATTCTGCGAAGCGGAGTTGGCCAAGCGAGAGCTCACCAACGTCCGCTTCATACAGGCGGATGCGCGGGACTCCGGCTTGGAGCCCGACTCCTTCGACTTGATCGTCGCGGCTGATCTTCTCGAGCACCTCTATCCGGATGATTCGAGACGTGTCATCGACGAGTGTCGCCGACTTCTGAAGCCGGGCGGGAGGCTCTCGGTCTGGACCCCGCACAGGGGGCATTTCCTCGAAATCCTGAAGAACAACGGCATCTTCCTGAAGCCGGACCCGACACATGTCGACTACAAGTCGATGGCACGAGTCGAGCGACTCCTCAAGGATGCGGGGTTCGTACTCGAGAAGGCTTACTACGCGGAGTCGCATCTTCCGGTTCTTCGGGACATCGAGAGGACGTTGATCCAACTGTCTCTCTTCCGTCGTCGGATCGCTGTCTTGGCGAGAAAGGTGGGTCGATGAGACCACGGAGAGGTGTCGGGCCTCCGATCGGTAGCGCGGAACGCGATCCGGCGATCGGTGAGGCGTGTCTGGAGAAGGCGATGGATCTCTCCACCCCCGGTGAGGCATACTATAAGCGTGCAACCCGAGGGGAGTCCGGACAGGAAATGAGACGAGTGATCAGAATCAGACCTTCCGCCGCATGGCTCGTGCGTCTCGCCGTCGTCGGCCTCGTGCTCTTTTCGGTGTCGGGCGAGACCGCTGCCCAGGGGGTGGCGTCGGCTACCGTCAGTGACGATCACCTGGAGGCGATCGGCCAAGCCCGGGTCCTCGTACGGGAGGTCATGGAGGCCTCGGGTGTTCCCGGTGTCTCGATCGCCGTTGCAAGACGTGGACACGTGGTGTGGTCGGAGGGCTTCGGCTGGTCCGATTTGGAGCAGCGCGTTGCGGTCACACCCCTAACGAAGTTTCGGATCGGCAGCGTTTCCAAGCCGATGACGGGCGCAGCCCTGGCCCTCCTCATCGAGGACGGGCGGCTGCATCCGGACGACGACCCGAGGGACTACGTCCCCGAGTTTCCGGAGAAGAAGTGGCCGTTCACGGTACGCCAGATCGCGGCCCATCTGTCGGGCATCCGGCACTACGACGGGGACGAGTTCGAAAGCAATCTCCGTTATCCCGACCAGCTCTCGGGTCTGGTGAAGTTCCAGGACGACGAGCTCCGCTTCGAGCCGGGGAGCCGGTACCTGTACTCCACCTATGCCTGGAATCTGCTTTCTGTCGTGGCTGAGCGTGCTTCCGGCGCAGAGTTTCTCTCTCTGATGAGGGACAGGGTCTTCGAGCCGCTCGGGATGCGCCACACGGTCGCCGGGCATGCGGACAGCATCGTCGGCCAGCGTACCCGTTTCTACGAGCGCAGCGAGAAAGACGGTCGGATCGTCAACGCACCCTTCGTCGACAACAGCTACAAGTGGGGAGGGGGAGGCTTCCTTTCCACTCCGGAAGACATGATCCGGTTCGGCGCTGCCCATCTGGAGGCTGGCTTCTTCCGGGAGGAGACCCTCGCGTTGTTTTTCACGCCGGTCCGCTTAAGTGACGGCGGAATCGGTGGTTACGGATTCGGATGGCGGGTGGACAGCGCAGATCCGGACCTCGTTTCCCATACCGGTGGATCCGTCGGTGGCGATACGATTCTCTTGATGCATCGGGGGACGGGTTGGATGGTGGCAGCCGTAGGGAACCTGGGTGATGCCGGGATGAGAGACCTGGGGCGCCCGCTGATCGAGTTGTTCTCCGGGAGCTGAGTCTTCGATGCGTCGACGTTTCTTCCTCTGCGCTGCGGTGCTCTGGGGCTCGGGTGGCTGCACCTTGGTGGGGTACGAGACGGAATCTCCCTCACCTCGGGGCGAAACCTCGGTAGACGCTCGGCCCTCTGGCCCCATTTCGGAGATCCCAGACGCGGTTCCACGGGCGGAGTTCAAGAGTCCCTATGGAAATCCCGAGACCTACGAGGTCAACGGAAAGCGCTACCGGGTGATGGAAACGTCGCGGGGATATGAGCAGGTCGGGGTGGCTTCCTGGTATGGAGAGCCGTTCCACGGGCGGCGAGCATCCAGTGGCGAGACCTACGACATGTACGAGATGACGGCGGCCCACAAATCGCTGCCGCTCCCGACCTACGTCGAGGTCACCAATCTGGCCAATGGGCGGCGCGTCGTGCTGAAGGTGAACGACCGCGGCCCATTCCACGACGACCGGATCATCGACGTTTCGTACGTCGCAGCCGTGAAACTCGGCATGATCGGGGCTGGAACGGCGCGAGTCCGGGTTCGGGCGCTGGATCCGCCTGCGCGAGACCGCGCCAACTTCTGAACGCGCGGGGCACTTCCGCCGCCTGGCAGCTGCCATGGGGCGGGGACTTGCCCCATGTGTCGGGTTTCTTCTCTCTACCTCTATTTCGACGAAGTTAACATAATATACATTATGCGACATTCTTCGACCGGGGCTCGCTGCCCGGAACCCAGCGCCTCAAGAGAAAAAACGACCGATCCCCTCTGAGGACCGGCCGTCTTTAGCGCGCTGTGCATTGAGCTGGCGTCAGGTGGCGATCTCCGTCATCTCCGCCAACCGGAGCTCATACATGCCACGGTCCGGGTCGCCCTCCTCATAGGTGTCGAGGATTTGACGGTACAGGTCGGCGGCACCGACGATGTTCTGCAGCCGGATTCGCGCCCGAGCGGCATTCTCCAATCCCTCACGAACCTGGAAATCCAGCTCCGCCTCCTCGGCCACCCTGAGGAAAGTGCGTTCGGCTTCGGACCATTGCCCCTCTTCCTCGTAGGCCTTGCCCAGCAAAAGGTTGGCCTGAACGCCCAATCCCGTCCCGAACCCCATTCCTCGGCCCTCCAGAACGTTTACGGCGACGGCGGCGTCCCCCGATTCCAAGTGAAGCCGGGCAAGAAGAATGACCGCCTCGTCCGCCTGCGGCGTACCGTCGAACCGCAGGAGGAAGTCACCCAACTGGACCTTCGCGTCCTCGATGGCTTGAATCGATACGCTCTGCTGAATGTTCTCCAGCTGGTTGATCGCCTGGACCCTCAGGGTGCGCTGGAAGTTGACATAATACACCCCGGCTACCGCTGCGATGACGATTCCTACCACCGCCAGGGTCACGAGCTGACGATGGCGCTGAAGCCAGCTCGAGACCTCCAGGACGTTGGCGACGAACACGTCCTCCTGCGGGTCGACGCTTTCAGCCTGTGAGGGCAGACTCGGATCCGGGCGTTTACGCTTGGCCATGCTTCATCCTGCAAGGGGTGTCGATTTGCTCGAAGAAAGACCGTAAAACCTATTTCGGAGCGAACTTACGGTCAACTTCGGGGACGGCTGCGCGAGGGCTCGGATCCGGCTTTGCGCAGCGCTCCGATCTTCGCGACGATCAGGGACTTCTGTCCCTCTTTCAAGACACCTTCGTAAATCCACTCGTTCAGCGTGGTCGTCACCGTGGACCGATGTACGTTCGACAGGTCTGCCAGCTCCTGATGCGTGAACCAATGGGGTATGCGAATCCGCCGCCCCTCGTCCTCTCCCAGGCGTCGACTCAGGTCCAGAATGACGTCGGCGATTCGGGCCCTTGCCGAGGCGCCTGCAAGTCGCCGCAGATGCGCGTGGTCCTCGGCCATGGCCTCCACGAACACGGACAGGGTCTTGGGTGATCCGCGAAGGGCCTTTTGGACCCGGCGGCCCAGAAGGGGCAGAAGAACACATTCCTCGCCTGCAACGGCGGTGTAACGCCGCTTGCTCTCAGGCGTCAGAGCCTCCTCGCCCAGGAGCTCCCACGGCCCGGCGACGGCAACCGTCCGATCGCCCACCCCGTTTCTTCGGCGAAACGTGAGCCGTACGTGACCTTCGAGAATCAGATAGACGAGATCGGCCTCTTCGCCTCGCCTGAAGACGGTTCGGCCCTTCCGGACCGCACGGGGCTCTGCGGACTTGACGAGACGATTCAGCTTGCGATCCCGCCGCGGGACGACCTTGAGGGGCATTGCTCCTCCTAGAGCGCCCGAGCGGGTCGCGCATGGCTGCGAAGCGCCGGGTGAGCCGCCAGGAGCGTGCCTACCCACAGAGCCGGGACAGAAAGAAGGGCGGCGGCTTGAGCACCGACCACGTCTCCGAGGATACCCGTACCGATCATCGCCAAGGAACCTGCTGCCCAGGCCAGGCCCATGACGATGCCCGAGCTCGCCGCTGCACCTTCGGGGATCATTTCTTGGGCCATGACGACCACCGGAGGAAGAAGGGCCATGTTCAGGAATCCACTCGCTGCTGCACAACCGAGGGCCACAATCGACCCCGGCGGAAGCCAAAGCGCAAGAAGGTGCGCGGGGACGGACAGCAAGGTGATCGCCATCAACAAGCCCCGCCGGTCCACTCGGTCTGCAAGCAATCCACCGACCAGCGTGCCGATACTCTGGCCACCGAGGTAAATGCTCAATGCCGCAGCTCCCATGGCCTCCGACACACCGGCTTGGGCGGCGATGATGGGCTCCAACGTGAGGAATACACGTTGAACGAATGCACTGAGTGCGCTGATGCCGAAGACCAGGCCGAGCGGTCCAGCCAGCATTTTCACGAGTCGACGCGCCGACGGCGGCTTCCGAGGACTGGGGGGTCGCTCACTCCTCGGAAGCGATCGTAGGAGCCATAGCGAGATCAACAGTCCTGGAATCATGGCGATCCAGAGACCCTCCAACCCTCGAAACGTCACGATGCCGACGGCGATCAGCGGGCCCAGCGTATACCCCACCGTGCCACCGAACGAGAAGACCGAGTAGCGAAACCCGCTCCCCTTCCCTGCTTCGAGGCGCACGGCCAACGAAGCCGCAGGTGGATGGAAGATGGAGCTTCCAATCCCGCCGAGCACCAGCAGCACGAGGAGCCAAGAGAAAGAATCCGCGAGGCCCATCGAGGAGAGGAAGATCGCGGAGACGAGGGGTCCCCCGATGACGAACCACTCCCGCCCGTAGCGATCCGCAAGGTATCCCATAGGCGGCTGCAGGAGCGATCCGGCGAGAGACAGCGCTACGGCAGCCGTCGCCGCCAGGCTGACGGACAGACCGAGCTTGTCCATCAGCCTGGGAAGAAGCGGGTGGAGGAACGCCTGGTAGAGGTCGGTCGCCCCGTGGGCGACGGCCACTCCGAGCGCAACGGCGACGCCGCTGGAGGCTTTCGGAAGGGTGGCGGACGAGGCGGACGAATCGGGCATGGCGGAGGTTATCGAAGGCACCGGAACCGGCCAAGTCCCGGCGGCTGGCGAGGAAGCTCCAGGCCGTCTAAAGTCCCCCGACCACATTCTTCGCTCCCGGATCCTCGCTACCCCGACGCGCATGAGTCTCACCGCAACTTCTCGACGCTTCGCCGCCCTCGGCGCCCTCTTCGCGTTCGTGGCGGTCGGCCTGGGTGCATTCGGAGCACACGCGTTGGAGGGACGACTCACTCCTGGGGATCTCTCGACTTTCGAGACGGGTGTCCGATATCAGACGTTCCACGCTCTGGCGCTCTTCGTTGTCGCCTGGGCCGCCGACCGTTCACCGGGACCTTGGATCAGCGCGGCCGGGTGGCTCTTCTCGATCGGGATCGTCGTCTTCGCGGGCAGCCTGTACTTCCTGGTCCTCACCGGGCCACGGGCTCTGGGCGCCGTGACCCCCGTCGGAGGAGTCGCGTTTCTGGTCGGCTGGCTCACCCTGGCAATCGGCCTCCGCAAGACGTGAATCACGTATTGGAGGAAGCACGAGCCATCCTGGCCGACTCCGAGCGCACGGTGATCCTCACCGGGGCGGGCGTGAGCGCCGAGTCCGGGGTGCCGACCTTCCGGGGGGAGGACGGCCTCTGGCGATCGTATCGTCCCGAGGAACTGGCCACTCCCGAAGCCTTTGCGGCCGATCCCCGTCTGGTGTGGGAATGGTACGGGTGGCGCCGTGAAACCGTGGCCGCGTGCCGTCCCAACGCCGGCCACGATGCGATCGCTCGACGGTGCATGAGCGACCTCGGAGTTCGCCTCGTCACGCAGAATGTGGACGGGCTGCACCAGCTCGCTCTCGACGGGCTCGGGGCCATCGACGGAGAGGCGGATCCTCTCGAGCTGCACGGCTCTCTCTTTCGCGTACGCTGCACCCGGTGTCGATACGGATCCGCGCACCGAGGCCCGATCGATGCTTCGAGCCCGGACACGCTGCCCCGGTGTCCGGACTGCACGAGCCTTCTGCGTCCGGCGGTCGTCTGGTTCGGCGAGGCGCTGGAGCCGCAGGTCCTGAGCCGGGCTTTCGAGCTCGCTTCGGAGGCGGACGCGTGCATCGTGGCCGGGACGTCCGCCGTCGTGCACCCGGCGGCGTCGGTTCCACTCGTCGCGCACGAGCGCGGAGGACGAATCATCGAGGTCAATCCGGCGCCCACGCCGCTTTCGCATCTGTCCTCGGCAACCCTGCGGGCATCGGCTGCCGAGGTGCTCCCCGCCCTACTGGAAGCCACCCGTTAAATGCACCTTGGGGGTCCCGGCGCTGGAAGCGGGAGGTCATTGGAACTCGCAGGCGGTTTTTGCCTAGAATGGTTCTCGATAACGCTTCTCGGGCCGACTGATCCCGGCCGGAGCAGCCTCGCTACCCCAGGGAAAACCGGACGCATGCGATCCAGAACGGTTACGCTTCTCTCGAGCCTGATGATCGCTGCGTGCGGAGGCGGTGACGGAGGGGGTGACGGTGGCGGAACGGGGCCTTCGAACCGGCCGCCCGTCATCCAGAGCATCACCCCAGATCCTCTCCTCGAGGGATCGACCGGGACGATCAGCGGGCAGAATTTCTCGCCGGTCGCCGGTGCGAATCTCGTTCGCGTGGACGGCCTGCAGGCGGTGGTCACGCAGGCCTCCGCCACACAGTTGCAGTTCACGGTGCCCGCGACCTGCAGCGTGACGCGGCAAGCCACGATCACGGTCACGCGAGACAACCTTACGAGCGCTTCCGCGACAGCCACGGTGACGCCGGACGCACAGACCGTCTCCCTCGCGGTCGGTGAGCAGGCGATCTATCGGGACGACAGCAGCTATTGCCTCGAAATCCCGCCGGGGCCGGGCATCGCCTCCTACCTCTTCGGCGTTCAGTCCACGAACGACGACGGGAGTGTCACGAGCGGTGTCCGGGTGCTCGGGACGAGAGGCGCGTCGACCGGTTTGGCGGCGGCGGCCGGGGCCTCCTTCACGGGTGATGAATCCTCGACCCGTGGTGGCCCGCTCGTCGCCCCGGACAAGATCAGAGAACACCCCTATTACCACTGGATCAGGGGCCATCAGGAAGTGCACACGGCGCTCCTGGAGCGCCACATGAGAGACGTGCGTGAGCTGGGAGGGCTCGATCGGGTCCGTTCAGGCGCCGCTCGGGCTCCCGGTCCGGCCCGGGCCATCGTCTCCGGCTCGGAGGCGATCGGCGACCTGGTCGACCTCAACATCCGCCGGCTCGGTGGTGGTTGCCGGAGCGACGACACCCGGGACATCGTCGCCGAGGTCAAGGTCAAGACCGAGAACACGATGTTCCTGGTCGACGTCGACAATCCCGAAGATTACAGCGACGAAGGGCTCCAGGAGCTGGCAGATCTGCTGGAGGACGTGGTCTGGGCGACCGACGTAGAGCACTTCGGGGACACCGGGGATATCGACGACAACGGCGTGATCGTCATCGTGATCACGAAGGAGATCAACGTCGCCAGGGGACCCGAGGGTGGCACCATCGGGTTCGTGAACCCATGCGACTGGCTGGATCGGGACAACGACATTCGCGCCAGCAACGAAGGTGAGTTCTTCTACGCCATATCCCCGGACTCGAACGCTGAGCGGGGGTCGACCGTGTCGATCGACTTCCTGGCCGGCTTCATGCCTTTCGTCCTGGCCCACGAGCTGGCGCACATCATTCAATTCAGCCGTCGTTTCGTGAGCCCGACCGCGATCGAGCTCATGAGTATCTTCGAGATGGAAGGCCAGGCCACACTCGCGGAGGAGGTCGTGGGTCACGCATTCCTCGGAAACTCGCCTGGCCGGAATTACGGGATCGACGTGGCCCTCGACCTCGACGACGATCAGGGTATCTCCTGGTACCTGAATCCCTGGGCCGATCTCGTCTTCTACTGGGGGGCGCCGCAGTCGGGCCAAACCAAGGTGAGCGGCGCCCCCGAGCAGTGCACCTGGACGGATGATCTCGACGATCCGTGTCAGAGTCGCGCGTCGTGGTATGGAGTTACCTGGTCCTTCCTTCGGTGGGCCGATGACCAGTTCCGTGACGAGCTGGGCGGAAGCGGCGTCTTCCAACGAGCGCTCATCGACGGCAACGTGGCCGGATTCGACAACCTCGCGAACGCGCTCTCCCAGTTCGGCGACCTCGAAGACCTTCTGGCCCAGTGGGCCGCGGCCATGTACATCGATGACCGTGTGCCCGGAGCCGATCCCAGGCTGACTTTCAACAGCTGGAACTTCTTCGACTTCAACGAGGGCCTGAACCCGTTCGCCCGCCTCCAGCCGCGGACACGCACGTTCAGCAACTTCTCGGACAATGTGACGATCCGCTCACCCTCCATGGCCTACTGGGTCATCGAGGGAAGCAATTCGAGCGGTCTGAGCCTTGCCGTCACGTCACCCACCGGCGGGACCCTTCCGGATCACATTCAGACGTGGGTCGTGCGGATGCAGTAGTCGCTGGAGGCTGTTCTTCATCCACGACGAAGCGGATCACCTCGCGGGGTGATCCGTTCGTCGTTCACGGTGCCGGGGTCTCGAGCAGCCCCTGCAATGTCGCCGGATCGACGTTACCTCCGCTCAGGACGATCACCAGGGGGCCTTCCCCCGCGAGGTCCCCGGAGCAGGCAGCCGCGAGCCCGACCGCGCCCCCGCCTTCCACCACGAGACCCAGCTCGAGCATGGCGAAGCGCATGGCATCGGCGATCTGCTCCTCCGACACCAGCACGTGTCGGTCGACGAGGTCTTTCGTCAGCTCGAAGGTGTGGGCATTGTCGAGACCGATTCCTCCAGAAAGCGCGCTGGCCAAGGTCGGCTCTTCCGGAAGCTCGATCGGCGCTCCGGCCTGGAGACTCGCCCACATCACCGCGGCGCTCTGTGCCGACACGGCGACCACCTCGGGCTCGGCGCGCCCCTGCCGAAGCGCGGCTGCGGCGCCCGTGAGGAGGCCCCCTCCCGAAAGGGGAATCGCGACCGTCTCCACGTTCGGGACCTGCTCGCCGATCTCCAGCCCGAGCGTTCCCTGTCCCGCGATGATCCAAGGGTCGTCGAAGGGATGAACGAAGACGCGGCCCTCGCGGTGCGCACACTCCATGGCCCGTCGATCGGCCTCGTCGTACGTCGCTGCGCTCATGTCGACCTCGGCTCCGTCTCGGCGCATCCCCTCGGCCTTGACGGGGTCGATCCAACGCGGAACGCAGATCCTCGCGCTGATGCCGAGCCGACGTGCTACGTACGCGACCGCCCGACCGTGGTTTCCACTCGAGCAGGTGACGACACCCGTTTCGTGCTCTTCTTCACGCAGGGCCGTCATCCGAGCCGCCGCACCGCGGATCTTGAACGAACCGGTACGCTGCAGGCACTCGAGCTTCAGGTGGACACGACGCCCCACGCAGTCACTGAGGACCGGGGCCTCGATGACCGGCGTCCTCAACACGTACCGATCGACCTCGACCCGGACTTCGGCAGCGGTCGGAGGCCGAATCAGAGCGTGCTCCTCAGAAGACCACCTCGCGCTCGTTGAGGCGGGTGATCCAAATCCCGGAGTTCTGTCCCAGGACGAAAACCAGCCCCTTGTGCAGCTGGGCGCCCCAGGCCATCGGCCAGTTGGGTACCCGGGACTGGTCGGTCAGCATCGGGAGGCGCGCGACCTCCCTCCCCTGCCGATAGAGATCGCCTCGAAGCTCACCGGAGATGTCTACGACTCTCAGACCGGCCTGGTAGTAGCCGATGTAGAGGCGATCTCCCTCCACCCACATGTTGTGGGCGCCGGCCTCCGGAACATCGTACTTGGCCACCTCGACGGGATTTTCGATGTCGCTCATGTCGATGACGTGGATGAACCCCCTCGTATCGATCGGAGAGCTCCCGGTCTGGTCCCAATCGTTCGGGAAGTTCTCGTCACCCACGAAGAGGTATCTCCCGTGACGCCAGGCCGTGTGCGTGTTCCCGACCGGATAGGCCAGGCGGCTCACGAAGGCCGGCTCGGTCGGCGTACCTCCGTGGGTCCCGGCTCCCACGTCGAGCGTCACGATCCCGTCCCGCCAGTACGAGGCGTAGGCGTACCCGTCCTGGACGATGACGTCGTGCAGGGTCTTGCGGCGGCGATCGAGCCCCCAACGACCGACCTCGGACGGATTTCGAGGATCGGATATGTCGATGATGTGCACGTCGTTCGTGCCGTTGTGGACGGCGTACACCAGGTCTGTCTCGCCATCGATCCAGACGTTGTGGACGCCACCGGTCACGGTCTCCGTGTACTCCGAAGCGACCGTCGGATGCGCGGGATCGGCCAGGTCCAGCACCATGATTCCATTCCGCCGATTGGAGGCCATCTCCCGTGTCGCGATCCCGACGCGCGCATTGGGATGGATCTTGATGTCGTTGATGCGACGTGCGTCGAACCGGAGCGAGTCGGTCAGAACGGGGCGAGTCGGATCCGTCACGTCGAAAACCTTCATCCAGTCGTACATGAAGGTTCCGACATAGCTGTAGTCGCGCCCATCCACACCTTCGAAGACCCACATGTCCCCGGTGTTGTGACCGGTGATGAGACCTCGACCCAGGACGGAGACAGAAGCGTCGTAGCGACGAGGTTCGACCTGGACCGTCGCGGTCTGCGCACGGCCGCTTCCGATCCAGGCGACGGCCCGATAGCGGCCGGGCTCTTCGGCCACGAAGACGCCCTCACGCCCCTCGCCGGCGATTTGAGCCCCCGACCCCGAGACCGACCACAGCGGATCGAAGCCGATATCTTCCGAGTCGGTTTCCACGCGCAGCCGGACCACGTCCCCGACCCGTGTCGTCCCTTCGGCCGGAACGATCCGGAACTGGAGCTCCGGTGCCTCGACCACCTCGATCCGAAGCGACGCCTCCTCCCTTCCCTCCAACGTGACGGCGCGGACATCCGTCCCACCCTCGCGGAGTCCGTGGATGCGTCCGTCGGGGTCGACTGCCGCCACGCTCGGATCGTCGACAGCGTACCGAAGCACGGGGGACGCGACGATCTCACCGTCGGGAGTCCTGCCACGTAGTCGCCAGACTGCACTCGCACCGGAGAGGAGGCGGGCGGGGGGCGCATCGACCGTCTCCAGAGACGTCACGGGATAGCCTCGGACCGTAACCTCGAGAAAGCCGACGGCGGGTCCCGCCACGACCGCGATTCGTGCCGTTCCGGGCTCCAGCGCTCGGACGACACCCTGCCCGTCCACTTCCGCGATGTGATCGTCGGCGGTGAGCCAACGCACGTCCGACCGCATGCGGTCCCCGGTCCGGTCGAACACGGTCGCTTCCACGGACGCGGTCTCGCCCACCCGAAGCTCCAGGGTGGAGGGGTTCGTCTCCACGCTGCTCGGGACGGCCTGAAAGGCCGCCAAGGCGGTCAGTACGGCAAGAGACCCGCTCACGGCCCCTCCGATGGGTCCATCCGAGCCACTTCGGCTTCGGCGGCGATGTACCCGAAGGCGAAGGCGGGGCCGGTTTCGAGAATCCGGTCCCAGATCTGTCCTGCCTGCTCCGTGTCCCCATTCACGGCGTACCAGGCCCCGACCCCGTAGGCCACGGTGGTGTTCTGCAAGGCATCGTCCCCCTCGGAGAGAAGATCCTCCGGCCGAAGCTCACCTTTGAAGAGCAGGAGAAGATCGCGGTAGGCGGTGTTTTCGATGATCTCCAGGTTGTCGCTCACCTCAGCGAGAACCTCGTCCGCCTCTGCGTCCCGGCCCAGACGACGGAGAATCAAGTAGAGCCAATAGGAGGCCGCGACGCGCGAGTCGTCGTTCCTTGAAACTCCGTGACATTCGCGGTAGGCCGCGTGAGCCAGCTCGAAATCCCCGCTCAGATAGTGCGCCAGGCCCAGGTGGTACCAGATGTTGAAGTGGAGTGTGCTCAGCGGAATCCCGAGCCGGTTCGGCTGCCCGTCCGGCTCCACCTCGTCCTCTCGATCCTCGATCATCGCGCTCGCCTGCTGAAGGTCCGCGATGGCCAAGTCCAGGCGGCGGGTCGAGAGGAATCGATGTCCCCGATGGCGCAGGAAGCGCGGGTCGTCGGGGTGCCACTCGTGACCCTCGGAGAACACGCCGATCGCCGCCTGATAATGCCCGAGGTATCCATGGCGCCGTCCGACCCAAATCAGGGCATCGGCGTCCCCCGGCGAAGCCGCGAGATCCGCCAGTGCCGCATCGAGATTCGCTTGATTCGCTGCCTGAGCCTCACCGGACTGAGTCGCTGGGTACAGCGGTTCACCGAGTAGGGAGAGCGCCTCGGCTCCCTCCGGAAGCTCGGCCGTGACGGTCGGCGGGGCTACTTCACTGCCGCGCTCGTCCTCCCCGACCCCGTCGCAACCCGGAGCGACGAGGGTGAAGGTACCGAGGAGGGCATACCTGAATAGAGAATGTGTCATGTGTGGTCGACGGAATTGGGCGATCGAAGTTGGCTACAGAGCGATGATCAATAACGCCCGACGTTCGGTCCCGTCCAGCCGGGCATGGATCGCCATCACCCGTCGGAGCGACTCCTGAAGACCTTCGCAGCGACGCTCCGGCACGGGAACTGGCTCAGCGGGCTGAAAAAGGGGCCGCGTGATGTGAATCACCCGGTCACACGCGGCCAGCCCATGCAACCCGAGGCACCTTCAAACCATCTCTCTTATGAGGGGGTAGCACCATGGAGGAGACGACGATGGCAGAGGATAGGGAGAGGAAGCGTCCGGAAAGGGACGCGGGCTCGACACGCGTGGAGAAAGAATCCTCCACGACCGGCCTCTCGACCCGAAGTCGGGAACGGGCCCTGGCGGCGTCGGAGCCGGTCGCCCATTGGACCATTCTGGGCGCCGGGGGCTTCGTCGGAGGCGCGACCCTCCTCGGCCTCGGTCTCACGGTGATTCCCCCCCTGGCGGCCCCGGGTGCCCTCATCGGTCTGGTCGGAGCGACATTCCTGGGTCTTTCCACCCTGCGTCAGGCTCCGATCTTCCGGCACATGTGGCATTTCGGTGATCGCCTTCTCGGGGCAGCAACCGCCTCGGGCGTGGCAGCCGGAGCGGGCGCCATCACCATGGCCATCGGCGGGCTCGGCCTGCTCGGGCAAAGCCTCGTCGGGACGGCCGGTGTCGGGGCGCTGGGCGGGTTCTTTCTGGCTCTGATGCGGATGGGTGGCGGACTGGCCGTGCTCGGCGCGGTGGTCGGGCTGACGCTGTATCTGATCGCGGGTTTCCGAGCGGGGGACGAGAGCCGACAGACCCCCTAGGGCTCGCGGCCGGGCTTGCTCCGTCGATACCTTCCCGCCTGTCGAAGCGAGATCCAGGAGCCCCATGCCCATCGATTATCTCTCGAGAGAGCGTCCTCTGGCCGTTGCAGAGAGTACGACCGGAGAGCTTTCCTTCCGACTGTCGGCGGACACGACGACCCGTGTGGCCATGGTGGCTCCGCAGAACCGGGTCGCGTTCGATGCCCGGGGGTTCACCTTGGCTGTCGTTTCCCGGAACGACGAAGACTTCGAGTCTCCGGAGGCAGCCATCGAAGCCGGCCTCCTTCGCGTCATGCGCGAGCCTTCCGGAGAGGAAGCCGAGCTGCTTCTGCAGTCCATGGTCTCCGAAGAGATCCGGCGCTGCCTGATCTTCCCTCTCGTACTGCACGGCAAACGCCCGGGGACCTGGAGGCTTCATGCCACGGGTGACCGGCTCTCTCTCGAGGTGAGCGGCGTCGAACACGTCGTCTACGAGGATCCATATTGGTGGGTCGCCTCGGACGAGCCCCGTTCCAAGGAGGTGGCTGCACTTCTGGTTCGTCGAACAGGCCTTCCTTCGGATGTCGCGGATCCGATCTGGAACCTCACTTCGGGATAGAGAGCCCCGGTTCTCAGTCGGGCAGGCCGAAGACGAAGAGCCCATAGCCCGCCGCCATCGCCACGTACTGCTTGCCGTCGATCTCGTAGGACATCGGGTTCGTGCGGACGGCTCCCCCGGCGTGGAAGGACCAGAGCGGCTCTCCCGACTCCGCGTCGAGCGCGAAGATGTTCCCCTCGTTGGAACCGCCGAAAACAAGCCCGCCCGCAGTCGCCATCACCCCGGACCATGGGGGCGAGTGCAAACGGAATTCCCAACGGCGCTCACCCGTGAGCGCATCGAGCGCGTAGATCCAACCTTGCGCATCGTCGCCGTCCAGGCGGCGCTCTCCCCCTCCCAGGTACGGCCGACCTTCTTCGTACTCGGCCTCGCCCTTGAAGTAGTACGAGCCCATTTCGCGAACGGCCACGTAGAGCGCCCCGGTCTGCGGACTGTATGACGGGCTGAACCAGTTGGTCGTTCCCTGCAGGCTCGGCCACACGAGGGTGCCTTCCTCGCTGGGCTCGGTTCCCGGCACGACCTGGGGACGCCCGCGCTCGTCCAACCCGTACGCCCAGGTCTGCTTGGCGTACGGCGTGCCCTGCAGGAACTCTCCGGTCTCACGATCGAGCACGTAGTAGAACGCATTGCGATTGGCCATCACCAAGAGCTTGCGGTCCCTACCCTCCCACTCCGCATCGACCAGAACGGGGATTTGGTTGGCGTCCCAGTCGTGCGTGTCGTGGGGCGTGAATTGGAAGTACCACTCGAGCTCGCCGGTATGCGGATTCAGCGCGACCACCGAGCAGGTATAGAGATTGTCGCCCGGACGCACGTCACCGTTCCAGTCCGGTCCGGGGTTGCCGGTGGCCCAATACAGGAGGTCGAGGTCGGGATCGTACGAGCCGGTCAGCCAGGTCGCTCCCGCACCGTGCTTCCACGAGTCGCCCCCCCAGGTGTCGTTTCCGAATTCTCCCGGTCCGGGAATCGTCCAGAAGCGCCAGAGTCGCTCCCCGTTCTCGGCATCGTACGCATCGACGAAGCCACGGATCCCCGCCTCTCCACCGCTGGTCCCCACGATCACCTTACCGTCGATGGCGAGCGGAGCGAGCGTGAGCGAGTGGCCGAGTCGGTTCGGGGCGACCTCGACCTCCCATCGGACGGCACCCGAGGCTGCGTCCAGAGCGACGAGATACCCGTCCACCGTCCCGACAAAGACGCGATCATCGAGAATGGCCACCCCCCGATTGACCTGCGGGAATCCGATGATCACGAGGTCTTCCGGAAGCGGTCTGACGTAATGCCAGAGTACACGTCCCGTGCGTGCGTCGAGCGCCGTGACGTTGCTGGCCGGCTCTGTCAGGTACATCACACCGTCGACCACCAGCGGCGTGGTTTCGATCAAGCCCGACCGGCGGATCTGGTAGACCCAGCTCGGCTCGATCCTGTCGATGTTCGACCGGTCGATCTGATCGAGCGACGAGAACCGGTGGGAGGCGTAGTTGCCCGAGTAGGTCAGCCACGTCGTCGGGTCTCGATCCGCCTCGACGATTCTCTCGAAGGGCACTTGGCCGTGAAGATCCGAACGGCCCAGGAGAAGAACGAGAATGGCGAACCCGGTCCGACGAGCGATCCCATCGAGATTGCGAATCATCATGCTCCCCTCAGGCTCACGAGATAGGCGACGAGATCCGTGAGCTCCTCACCGGTGAGGAGCTCCGAATAGTCCGGCATCAGGCTGGTTCCGAAGCGGCGCTCCATGGATTGAAGGTCGCGCTTGCGAAGCGAGTGGTACCGTCCCGACGCGTCCCGCAGATTCAGCGCAAATGCGTCTTCGTTGACGCGCATGCCCTCGACCTGCTCGCCGTCACCAGTCGTGACACTGACGATCAAGAACGATGAGTGGGGCCCTCTCAGACCCGCGGGCAGCTTCGCTCCCGGAGCGAGAATGGACTCGCGGAGGTAGGAGGCCCCGCGACGTGCTCCCACCGAGGTGAGGTCCGGCCCCAAACCGACACCTTCACCCCGCACGATGTGACAAGTCGCGCAGGCTCCCTTGCCGCCGAAGAGCTCCCGACCACGCACCGCATCGCCCGGTACGTCCTCCGCCTCGACCCGGGCCACCGACCACACGTATGCGGCGAGGGCTTCGGCCTCCGTATCGCTCAGCCAGCTTCCCGGCATCCCGGTCCCGGGGATTCCGCCGGTGATGATCGGAATGATCCCGGCCGCGTCGGTCGCCGTCCGGAACTGCCGTCCGAGAAGCGTGGGGCCCTCCCCACCCGTCGCGCCGACGCCGTGGCAGCGCACGCACTGCATATCGAAGAGACGCCTGCCGCGCTCCAGAATCTCGGTCTGCGCTCGCAGCGGAGTCGTGCTCGCGAGAATCGAGAACGAGACGACAAGCAGGGTGAAGCGCTTCAAGAGGCAACTCCTCGTCGGGGGCGAATCCACGAAGCGTTACATTTCGCGACCATCGGCGTCCTGCGGCACAGTCTACCGGCCACACCCCTCCCATGGCTAGATTCACCTCCATGTCTTCTCATGGTGACCCTCACGAGAGACCTTCGCTGGTTCGGTGGACGATGGCCGGCATGGGGCTGATCTGTGTCGGGATCGGGGGGCTCGGCGTCTTCGTTCCGGTGCTCCCTACGACGATCTTCCTCATCCTCGCCTCCTACTTCTTCACGCGTAGCTGTCCGCCGCTGGATGCTTGGCTCCGGTCCAGGCCGCTCTTCAAGCCGTACCGACCCTATCTCGATCGCACCAAGCCGATGCCCGGACATGCCATCGCCTGGACCCTCGTGCTGATCTGGGCGGCTCTCGGGTTCTCGGGGTACCGGCTTCGTGACGGCCTGTCCGCTTGGTTGCTCGCCCTGATCGTGATCGGCCTGGGCACTTTGGCGTCCGCCTCCGTGATATGGTACGGCCGAGGAACGCGCTCCAGCCTCACAGCGCGTCAGTCCCATCGCTGACGCCCTCCCCCGCCGGAACCCTCTTCGGTCCGTAGGCCTGCTGGCTGCTGCGATCCTGAGCGGGGTGCTCGCTTGCGGGACCGAAAAGGTCGCGGAAGCCCCGCGCGGTGAGATGGAATTGGGTCCTCACGACGGTCGGGATCTCACGGCCGAGGACCTCGAACGCGTGCAGGTCGGCGGCAGCGCTCCCGACTTCACGCTCGAATCGTACGCCGGAGAGGTCGTCACACTATCGGACTACCGGGGTCGAGCCAACGTCGTGCTCGTCTTTTACCGCGGTCACTGGTGACCCTACTGCGCCAGTCAGTTCGGTGAACTGAGAGACCTCCTCGGCGAGGAGATGAAGCCGACCACGGAGATCGTGACGGTGTCGGTCGACGATCGGGAGAAGCAGAAGATGATGATCGATCGCGTGGCCGAGCAGTACGGGACGGAGATCGACTACGTCCTGCTGGCCGACCCGGATCACCGGGTGATCGATCGCTACGGCTTGTTCAATCCCAGTGAGCCCAGAGGCCGGCCTGTGCCACACCCGACCACGTACGTCATCGACATGGAGGGCGTCGTCCGTTGGAAGATGACCGAGGTCGACTACAAGATCAGGCCGGAGAACGGGGACATTCTGAACGCGCTCCGAGAGCTGTACTGACCCGGGACATCCATCGTGAGCGCCGAATCCATCCCGCGCCATTCTGCACATGGCCGCCCTCGATACGATCGACCCGAGTAACGCCGCCAAGATGAGACGACCGACTGCAATCCTCGTTTCCTGTGTCGTGGCGAGCGCCACGCTTTCCTGCAACAGCTCCACCGGTCCCGACGAGGACGACGACCGACCTCGCTTCGAGTTCAGCGACTTCCGTCTGCTTCCGGCGGAGGCGTGTGGCACCACCCGGGTACAGGCCTGGGTCGGCTACGACCTCAACCCGGTACGGGACATCTTCTTCGATCTCCAGATCGAGGGTGAGTCCTTCCGAAAAGGTCTGGTCAAGGCGACGGCCTTCGGGGGAGCGGACGTCATGCTCGTCACGATGGAGGCGCGCCGGATCGAAGAAGCCGCCGGCCTCGGAAGCCACACCGTGACGGTGGTCTTCGAAGAGCCAACGGGCTCTCCTCCGCGCAATGCGGGCCCGTTCACGACCCGATACACCGCCAAGGACTGCTCATGACGAGACCAGCGCGTGTTTCACACCTGGTCCGGGCCGAGGCGACCGTACCCGCTGTGGCCCTGAGTTGCTTTCTGATCCTCGTCGGTGCCCCCGAGGGGTCCGGGCAGTTGGAGACCGAGACCCTCTCGGAGGGTGGTGACGCGATGCTGGCGTACCTCGACCGAACCGTCGGGATCGCAGAGGAGAAGTTTCTCGACCTCGGCGACGCCCTTCCGGAGAACCTCTACGATTGGCGGCCGATGCCGGGAGTCCGGTCGGTGGGTGACGTTCTGATACACGTTGCGGCCGACAACTGGTACGGACCCGCCTTGATGGTGATCGAGGCTCCGGCTCACACCGGGGTCACGAACGACGGGTCGAGTGTTCGTACCTACCAGGAGCGAGATCTGACGAAGGCGGAGATCCTCGAAGAAGTGCGGCTCTCCTTCCTCCATCTCCGAGAAGCTGCGAGGACGACCACGGGCCGACTCGGGACTCCAACTCACCTGGGCTCCAGCACGATCACGTACGGCGATCTCTGGATCCGATTGGTCACGCACATGCACGAGCACCTCGGACAGCTGGTCGCCTACGCACGCGCGAACGAAATCGTGCCGCCGTGGAGCCGGTAGGCGTCGTGATTCCGCCCACGGCAGGTGGTGACGGGCGCGGGCCGGGTCGTTAATCTCCCTCTCGAGTCCTTCCAACGACTTCAACGAAAGAAAGAGCGATCCCATGGCGACCTACACCTGTCAGAGCTGCGGCATGAGCGTGAACATGACCTGCGCGAAGTGTGGACAGGAGCTGGTTCACGACACCCTTACGAAGGACGACGGGAGCACCGTGGCGGTCTCGAAGTGCCCCGACGGGCATGGCATGATCAAGTCGCCGATGTGCTGCGCCCAGGACATGACCTGCGCGATCTGAATCGCCAACGGTTCCGGGACCGAGTGCGGTGACCTCCCGTTCGCTCGCGCTGCTGGGCCTCGTCGCGGTCCACGCCTGCCTGCCGGTGGGTGATCCCCTGTCGCAGGCGGCTCGCCGACTCTCGGCCGTAGAGTTCGTGGAGCCTTACCTCTTGCCGCTGGCGGCGCTCACCAATCAGCATGGCGAGACGATCGACCTCACCGGGGTGACCGAGGATCGAATCACGCTCCTCTTTTTCGGCTATACGAGCTGTCCGGACATCTGCCCGCTCACGATGGCCACGGCGGCCCGGGCCGTAGACCTCCTCGAAGAGGACGTGAAGCCTCACGTGGGCGTCGTCTTCATCTCATTGGATGCCAAACGGGACGACCCGGAGCGGATCCGTACCTGGCTCGACGGCTTCGACAGCACCTTCGTGGGACTCACCGGAACGCAGGAGACGCTGGACGGGGTCCTCGAGGGCTTCGGGTTCGTGATGCCGCCGACGGAGATTCCGGAGACGGGCGACTACGAGGTTCCCCACCCGGCTACTCTTTTCGTCTTCACACCGGACCGGTTTGGGCGGTTCGGTTATGGCTTGGGGGCCGCCTCGGCCGAACAGATCGCGGAGGACCTGCGAATCCTGAACAACGTCTGGTGGCCGGACGACCGCTGACGGCCTCGTGCACGTTGGAGAGTCGTCTCACCCCAATGTTGGCTGTAGATCGGGCCAACGTGCGGTTCGCCCCACAGGAACGGGAACCCTGAGTCCCCCACCCTGATTTACTCCCGAGAAAGCCGCTCTTTCGATTTGCAGGGAGGTGTGGGGTGAAAACAGGACTCTGGAGTTCCGCCGCGGTCTTCGTGCTCCTCTCGGCAGGAGGGATCGTCCTCGTACCGAACTCGCCGGCTGGGCCTCCGGAAGGCCCCGTGGCACGAGTGACGACTCCCGACACCACGGGTACGGCGATCTGGGCTCATATCCAGGACGATCACTACCAGGATGATTGGGATCTCTGGCCCGGGATGGGGCGACTCTATCGGGGGAACGCCCCCCATGGGGCCCTGCTGACGACCTACGTCAACGACATGGCGGCGAGCGCGCTCGAGGCCGGAGACGCGACCATGCCCGACGGCGCGATCGTCATCAAGGAGAACCATACACCCGACGGACAGGTGGCTGCGGTGACCGTCATGTACAAGCGGTCGGGCTACAACCCGGAGCACAACGACTGGTTTTTCACGAAGTTTCTGGCGGACGGCTCCCTCGACAAGATGCCGAACGGGATGGCGATGGAGGGACGCCTTCCCGGGTGTCAGGGATGTCATATCGCAAAGCGGGACCTGGACTATCTCTATACGCCGCGTCCAAGCGTGCGGTAGTTCTCCGGCCCTGCGAGTGGTTCCCGAAGCGGTAGTCGACGCACGACGTCGACTGCCGCTTCGTCGTGGTCGTCACATGCGACTCTCCACTCGAGATCACATTGCCTACGCTCCTTTCTCCCATAGGGTTGATGGTGTCTTCCACACCCGACGCCAGGACCCAATCGAGCTGCATGATGGTCACGCACCCGGTGGTGAGCAGCAGCTTCCCCAGGAGGAATCCCATTCTCAAGAAGTGGCGCATGGTTCGCTCCTTGTCTACCGGCCTTCCTGCTGCTTCACGATAGGAGAAGCCCCTCACCACCTCTTTGCGTCGAGCTACGTAGTTCCCGATGGAGAGCTACGTAGTCGGAACCCTCCGTGCGCTGTGGTCGAAGGAGAATTTCAGCCCTAGGTTCTCCGCATGTCCGACCCGACGACTGAAACGAAGGCGCCCGAGGCAGCGCGGATCGTTGCCGACATCGGCGGTACGAATGCGCGTTTTGCGACCGTCGCCGACGCGGTCCGTGAGTTGGATAACGTCCAAATCCTGGCCTGCAGCGACCACTCGGATATCGACGAGGCAATCGCGACCTACCTCGACAGCAACGGAATCGAGTCCCTCGAGGCGATCTGCCTGGCCGTAGCCGCACCGACCGAACAGGACTACGTCGATCTCTCCAACAACCACTGGAGATTCGATCGCTCTTCACTCGAAGCGAGCCTGGGCGCGCCTCTGACGGTCATCAACGATTTCACGGCGCAGGCCCTCTGCATCGATCTTCTGGAGGAAGGCGAGTTGGAGTGGTTCGGTGATCCGAGGCCGATCGCCGACGGGATTCGTACGGTGATCGGTCCGGGTACCGGATTGGGGGTCGCCGTCATGATGCCCAACGGCGACATCATTCCCTCGGAGGGGGGCCACGTGGGGTTCGCGGCCACGAGCGATCACGAGATCGACCTGCTTCGTCACCTCTTCGAGCGATATCGCCGCGTGTCGATCGAGCGCCTGGTGTCCGGGCCCGGACTGGAGAACCTCTACTGGGCCAACCGTGTCCAGCGAAGTGGGAGGTCGGACGCCCTACCGCGAAGGACCGCCCGAGAGGTGGTGGTGCTCGGCCAGGAGGGGGACGAGACCGCGTTGCGGAGCATCGACGACTTCTTCGACATCCTCGCCTCGTTTTGCGGAGACATGGCGCTGACCACGTGGGCCACGGGCGGGATCTATCTCTCCGGGGGAATGCTGAAACGGCTCATGCCGTTCTTCGACGTCGACCGCTTCCGTGCTCGTTTGGAGGACAAAGGACGATTCACGCGCTTCTGCGAGACCGTTCCCGTGGCTTGGATCACGGCCGAGCACCCGGGATTGCTCGGCTGCTCGGCCGCTCTTCACCGTGACTGATCGAAACGAGAATCGATGAGCTCTCCGTGGAAGGTCCGCCTGTCGCTGGCCCTCAACTTCGTCGTCTTCGCGATCCTCCTGAACACCGTGGGAATCGTGATCGACCGGGTCGTGGACGACTACCAGGTCACGCGCACCCTCGCCAGCACGCTGGAGGGGTTCAAGGACCTGACGATCGCCATCGTCTCGTTCCTCCTGGCGTCGTACGTGCCAAGGTTCGGGTACCGACGGACCATGATGGGAGGGCTCTTCGCGGTGACGCTCGCCTGCATGCTCGTGGCGGCCGTGACGGGCTTCTGGGTGACTCCGATCCTGTACATGACTGTCGGCGCGAGCTTCGCCCTCATGAAGACCTCCGTGTACTCCACGATCGGCCTGATCACCGAGGGACAGCAGGAGCACACGGCACTCATGAACACGATGGAGGGCATCTTCCAGGTCGGTGCCATGAGCGGCCCCCTCGTATTCGCCTTCATGATCAACCGGAGCCACTGGACGAACACCTACTGGTTGATCGCCATCCTCGCCGTGGTGGCCCTCGTGCTGATGTGGTTCACGCCGCTCGACGAGCACGAGATCTCGGAGCACGCCGAGGAGGCCGGTCTCATCGAGATGCTCAAGCTTCTCAAGCGGCCGCTCGTCTGGACCTTCGTCATCTGTGCGTGGCTGTACGTGATGATCGAGCAGAGCTTCGGCACGTGGATGCCCACGTTCAATCGCGAGATCTTCGGCCTCTCGGCTGCTGCAGCCTCGGGATTCGTGACGTTCTACTTCGGCTCGATCGCCCTCAGCCGCTTCGTCGCGGGATACCTCTCGAAGCGATTCTCCTGGATCTCCATCCAGCTGACCTATCTGTGCGTCGCATTCATCGTCACGCTCACGGTGGTGCTCTCGACCGCGAACTGGGAGGCGCAGAGCATCGCGAGCTGGTACAACGCGCCTCCCCTGGCCTTCCTGTTCGCCACGGTGGGGTTCTTTCTCGGGCCCATCTACCCGACAATCTCCTCGATCGTCCTGACCAAGCTCGACAAGACGCAACACAGCGCGATGACGGGGCTGATCATCATCTTCTCGGCTCTCGGCGGCACGACCGGCTCCCTCGTCCTGGGCAGGCTTCAGGACGTCCTGACGACACACAGCGCTTTCTACTTCCCGTTGCTCCCCATCACTTTGCTCGCCCTGATGCTGCTTCCGTACAAGCGCCTCGCCGACCGGACCTCGGGCCCGGCCGGGGGGACCTGAGGAATGGAGATCGACCTGCGGGTCGAGGACACGTTCCTGCGCCTCCTCGAACAGGAAGACACCGACGGCGACAAGCAGATCACCGTCCGGGACCGAGGGCCCAAGCATTTCGAGCTCGTGGGTGAGGCGGGTGGGTCCGTCGCGATCGAGGGAACGTATGCCCTCTCCAACCTGCTTCAGGAGCTCGCGATCGCCCGAGAAGCAGGCCTGAGCACCTTTACGCTGTCGTTGGAGCGGCTTCGGGAGAATCCAGTCCGTCGGATCTCCAGGATGATCCGGGAAATCTTCTGGGACGGGCTCACCCGGACGGTCGACGCCGATGGGCTCGCTCGGACGGTCGTGGACACGAAGGGAGAGGGGACCGGGCTGGACCGAGGCGCGCGGGTGTATGTCCCGCACACCGACGCCCGGGCCTTCGAGTACTTCCAGCATGTCGCGGCGGCGCAGCCGGAGCTGGGTCTCGAAGTGCTGCGCCTTCCCGATCGGGTCACCCCGGAGTACGTGCGGGGGCTGAACGAAAAGCCGGGCGTTCTCTCGCTCAAGCTCGTCCGAAGGGAGGACGGTGGGCTCGAGGGAGCGCCCTTCGTCGTTCCCGGTGGCCGTTTCAACGAGCTCTACGGCTGGGACAGCTATTTCGAAGCCCTCGGGCTGCTGATCGACGGGCGTCTCGACCTCGCCGTGCCCATGGTCGAGCACTTCGCGTACGAGATCGAGCACTATGGGCGGATCCTCAACGCCAACCGGAGCTACTACCTGACTCGGTCACAACCGCCCTTCCTCACGGCCATGGGTCGGGCCGTGTACGGGCATCTTCCCCCCGGCGCAGCCCGTGACCGGTGGATCGGAGAGGTCATCACCTGGGCGATCCGGGAATACGAAACCGTCTGGACCGCGCCGCCACGCCTGACGCCTACGGGCCTGAGTCGATACTACGGCGAAGGAATCGGAATGCCGCCGGAGACCGAAGAGAGTCATTACGACGGCTACCTGAGGCCCTACGCGGCTGCAGCCGGGATGGACGTCAAGGACTACGCGACCGGCGTTCGCCGAAGGGAGATCAGCGAGGAAGAGCTCGACGCATATTTCGTCCACGACCGGACCCTGCGGGAGTCGGGCCACGACAACAGCTATCGACTCGAGGGCTGCGCAGCCGACCTCTGCACGATCGACCTCAATTCCCTGCTCTACAGATACGAAGTCGACATCGGGCGCACGATCGAGACCGTATTCGGCGGAGAGATCGAGATGCCCGACCAGACCGTCCACACGGCAGAGAATTGGCTCGAGCGGGCGCGAGAGCGTCGAGCGCTCGTCAACGACCTCTGCTGGGATGAATCGGCCGGGATGTTCTTCGACTACGACGTCAAACGGGGTCACCGTACCGGGTTCGAGAGCGTGACCACCTTCTACGCTCTCTGGTCGGGGCTCGCGAGCGAGGCACAGGCCGCAGCCATGGTGGCGCGGGGACTACCCCTCTTCGAAGCCGCCGGGGGTCTCACCTCCACTTCCGAGCGTTCCCGTGGGCCCATCTCGGCAGACCGTCCTCAGCGGCAGTGGGACTACCCTTTCGGATGGCCACCCCATCAGATCCTGACCTGGCAGGGGCTTCGAGATTACGGATTCGAGCGCGACGCCCAGCGTCTGGCATACCGCTGGCTCTTGATGATCACCGAGAACGCCCGTGACTACAACGGAACCATCCCCGAGAAATACGACGTGGTCCGCCGAACCCACGACGTCTTCGTCGAGTACGGCAACGTCGGTACCGACTTCGATTACATCACGCGCGAGGGATTCGGCTGGATGAATGCCTCGTATCAGATCGGCCTGACGATGCTCACGCCCGCGCAGCGGGAGGCCCTGGAGTCCTTCGAGCCGACCGACACCGTATTCGGATCATCGATGTGAGACGTCGCAGACCGACGATCGGCGTCTAGCGGTACACCCAGACCAGAATTGCGGAGACCGCCAGCAGTCCCGAGGCCCACACGCGGTAGTTCTGGAACCAGGGCAACGCGGCGAGCTCCCTGCCCTCTTCGGCGAAGCTGGCGCGCGTCCAGACAACCTCGAGCTGCTGATCGGACGGCGTCTCACGACCGAACATCGTGACACCGACCTGAAGCACCACACACACGAGTGTGAGGATCGGCGCGATGTAGAGGAAATGCAGATCGATGATGCCCATCAGCTCGTTGGCCACGAACAGACCGATTCCGGCCACCACGCCACCCACGATCACGGCCCACGCGCTCGCGGCCGTGACACGGCGCGAGAAGATCCCGACCAGGAAGAGGGTCACGACCGGCGGCACCGCGTAGGAGAGGACGAGCTGCAGGTACTTGAAGATCGAGTCGAAGCGCTCGATCTGCGGTGCCCAGATGACCGCGATCACCATGAAGACGAAGGTCACGAACCGACCGACCTTCATGAGCTCTTCACTCGTCAGCTCCGGCTTCCTGTGGTGAACGAAGTCCATCGTGACCAGGGTCGAAGCCGAGTTGAGCGTCGAGTCGATCTGGGACATCAGCGCCGCCATGAAGGCGGAGATGACCAGCCCCAGGATCCCGGCGGGCAAGAGGTCGAACATGAGTGTCGGGTAGACGAGGTCCGGCCGCTCCAAACCCGGGTAGAGGACGATCGCCATCGTGCCGGGCAGCACCATGATGAAGAGCACCGGCAGCTTGAGCGCACCCGCGAGCAGACATCCCCACCGACCGTGATTCAGGTCCTTTGCGCTGAGCACCCGCTGCACCATGAACTGGTTCGTGCACCAAAAGTAGAAGCCGAGTAGTGGCACGCCGGTCAGCAGGCCCAGCCACGGAACCCCGGGATCGTCGAGCGGTCTGACGAGGCTCAACATCGTCGGGTCGACTGCCTGACTGACCTCGGCCCAGCCCCCGAGCTGGTTGTAGGCGGCCAGAGCGATCAATACGGATCCGAAGATCAGCAGAACCGCCTGGATCGCGTCGGTGATGATCACGGCGGAGAGACCGCCGATGACCGTGTAGCTCCCCGCGATGAGGGCCAGCACGCCGACGATCTGGTAGATGGGAATGTCCGGGAAGACCATCCGGATCAGGAGCGAGCCACCGAAGAGCGTCGCCGCCGTGTCCACGACGATGTTGAGGAAGATCGTCAGTACCGAGAAGTAGACCCGTGCCCGACGATCGTATCGGCACTCCAGGAACTCCGGCATGGTGAAGACCTGCGACCGGAGAATCTGCGGCAGAAAGAAGACGACGAAGAAGACGAGCACGACGGCCGCCATCCACTCGTAGTTGAACACGCTGATCCCCGTCGCGTACGCATCGCCCGCGAGCCCCACGAGGGTCGTGCTCGAGATGTTCGAGGCGAACAACGAGAGGCCGATCAGAGGCCAGAGCACGGATCGACCGGCGAGGAAATAGTCCTTGGAGTCGTGATGCTTTCGGCCGACGAAAACCCCGATCGCCAGCATCATCACGAGATACCCGACGACGATGACATAGTCCAAAGTGGACAGCGATGCTTCGATCTGCGGCATGGGCTCCTGAGGCTTGGCGGGTACGGCCGAGGACGGCCGATGTTACCGAGGCGACCGGATGGCAGCAACCGCGTCGGCCGCTGTCCGCAATGGCAGCCGAGAGGCAAGAAAACCCATTTGCAGACTTCGCGCGTGATGCCGAAATTCGGTGGCGCCGAATTCCGGATCGTTCGTGCGGGCCCGGCTCCACCCCGATCATCACAGGGACCCATGGAATCCTCGACCCCCGATGGTATCGAGCGTCGTTGGTGGAAAGAAGGGATCGTCTACCAGATCTATCCCCGCAGCTTCAAGGACAGCGACGGGGACGGGATCGGCGACCTCAGGGGGATCATCGAAAAGCTCGACTACATCGCGAGCCTCGGCATCGACATCGTTTGGCTGAACCCGATCTACGACTCGCCCAACGACGACAACGGGTACGACATCCGGGACTACCGGGCGATCATGTCGGAATTCGGAACGATGGCGGACTTCGACGAGCTTCTCGCTGGAATGCACGAGCGCGGAATCCGACTGGTCATGGATCTGGTGCTCAATCACAGCAGCGACGAGCACCCTTGGTTCGAGGCGTCCAGAAGCTCTCGCGACAACCCCTTCCGGGACTATTACCACTGGTGGCCGGCCGAGCACGGGCCACCCCCTTACCGCTGGAGCTACTTCGACGAGAAGGCGGAGGCCTGGCGCTACGACGAGGCGACGGACGCCTACTACCTCCACTATTTCTCGCGCAAGCAGCCGGATCTCAACTGGGAGAATCCCGAAGTCCGTCGGGCCATCCATGACATCGTCCGCTTCTGGCTGGACAAGGGCGTGGACGGCTTTCGGATGGATGTGGTGACCTTCATCTCCAAGGACTTGGACTGGCCCGCGCTTACCGACGACGACCTGAAACACCGATACGGAAGCGTCGATTGGCCCCAGTATTACGCCTCGGGCCCGCGCCTTCACGAGTTTCTGCAGGAGATGCGCCGGGAGGTTCTGGACCGTTACGACGTCGTGTCGGTCGGCGAGGCGGCAGGTGTGACCCTCGACCAGGCGGTCGACCTCGTCGCGGCGGATCGCGGCGAGCTCGACATGTTCTTCCACTTCGACGCCGTCTCCCTGGGCCTCTCCGATGTCGGCTACAAGCAGCTCGATCCAGCGGGGTGGCGTCTTTCAGACTTCAAGCGTGTGCATTCGGCCTGGAGCGACGTCTTCGCGGAGCGTGGCTGGGGCAGCGTCTACCTCGGCAATCACGACCAGCCGCGAATGGTGAGCCGATGGGCGAGTGATTCGGCGACGCATCGGGATTACGCCGCCAAGATGCTGCACACGTTCCTCCTCACGATGCGGTCGACGCCGTACGTCTACTTCGGGGACGAGATCGGCATGGCCAACATCCGATTCGACCGTATCGACGACTATCGAGATCTCGAGACGATCAACTGGTATCACCTGCTCGAGGCCGAGGGGAAGGACGCCGATCGCTATCTCGAAGACTGGAAGATCACGGCTCGAGACAACGGCCGCACGCCGTTCCAGTGGGACGAGACGGTGAACGCCGGGTTTACCGAGGGGGAGCCGTGGATTCGGGTGAACCCGGATCACGTGAGCTACAATGCGGCGGCGCAGGAGGACGATCCGGACTCGATCCTCAACTACTTCCGCCGTCTCGTTGCCCTGAGGAAGGGCGACCCCGTCTTCGTGTACGGAGACTACACGCTCCTGGTGCCGAATGACGAGCAGGTGTTCGCGTACACCCGACGTCTCCGAGAGGAGGGAATCCTGGTGCTGCTGAACTTCTCCGATACCTCGGCCGACTTCGACCTCTCCACGGACCTTCCGACCGACGAAGTCCTGATCAACAACTACCCGGACGTCGATCGGGTCCCGGATCGCATCCGTCTACGACCCTATCAAGCGCTCGTCCTCGCGCACGCTTAGCCCACGCTCCTAGAAGTACAGCCAGACGGCGGCGACTCCCAGGATCAACAGGAGCGTGAGCACCAGGTCCTTACGGCGCCAGGCCGCCTCTGTGCTTCGCGCCTCGACGGGTGTGCGGTCCGCGAAGGTGAGCCCGGCGATCTGCTCCGCCGGGGGCGGCGGCGTGAGCAGGCTGACCGTCACGAGGACGGTCGTGCAGATCGCGAAGAGCAGGACGGCAAAGTGCAGGAAGTTGATGTCGGCGTAGTAGAAGAGGAAACCGTCCAGGCTTCCCTTCCCGATCTCCGCAGCCAGCCGGCCCATCCCCAGAACGAATCCGGTGAGCAGCGCGGCCATCGCGCCCTTCGCGTTGACGCGGTTCCACACGAGCCCGAGCACGAAGACGGCTGCGATGGGTGGCGAAATGTAGGCCTGCACGCTCTGGATGTACTGATAGAGCTGGTCCGAGATGAGCTGCATCAGAGGGATCCAGAGAAGCCCGAACCCGACCAGGACCGCTGTAGTGCTCTGCCCGACGAGGACGAGTCGACGCTCGGACGCCTCCGGGTGGAGCTTCTTGTAGACGTCGATGGTGACCAGCGTCGAAGTGGAGTTGAAGACGGAGGAGAGAGAGCTCATCAGCGCCGCCAGGAGGCCCGCGACCACGAGGCCCCGCAGTCCGACGGGCAGGAGCACACCGATCAGCGTCGGCAGCGCCCCGTCCGCAGTCCCCAGCGTCAGGTCACCCTGCTGTGCCAGGGCGTATGCGATGACTCCCGGCACGACGAAGATGAAGAGCGGGAGAAGCTTGAGGAAACCGGCGAAGATGGTCCCGCGACGCGCGTTGTCCTCGTCGTGGGCGGCCAGCACGCGCTGCACGATGAACTGATCCGTGCACCAATACCACACGCCGAGAATCGGGGCGCCGAAAAGGATCCCGGTCCATGGGAAATCGGGATCGGACATCGGCTTCCACACCGTCATGAACTCGGGGCCGACCGCCGCGGTCAGGGCACCCCAACCGCCGATCGCATTCAATCCCAGGACCATCACGCTGATCGATCCACCGATCAAGACGAACATCTGGATCAGATCGGTATAGAGAACCGCCCTCAGTCCCCCGAAGATCGTATAGATCCCCGTCACCACGACGACCACCAGTGCCCCCGTCCAGAAGTTGATCCCCATCAGGGCTTCGAAGACGATGCCCCCGGCGGCGATCGTCACCGAGATCTTCGTCAGCACGTACCCGATGATCGAGATCACGGCGAGGTACCACCGTGCTCCGGAGGAGTACCTCCGTTCCAAGAACTCGGGCATCGTGAAGACGCCGCTCGAGAGATAGAACGGAACGAACACCCACCCCAAGAGCAGCAGGACCAGAGAGGCCAAGATCTCGAACTGGGCGACCGCCACCCCGCTGGCCGCACCTGTCCCCGCCAACCCGACGAGGTGCTCGGAGCCGATGTTCGATGCGAAGAGCGATCCTCCCACGAGGAACCAGCCCGCATCTCGCCCCGCGAGGAAGTAGTCCTTCGACGTACCTCGCTTCTGGCGCTCGTGAACGGTCGCCCAGATGGCAATGCCGAACACGAGCACGAAGTACAGTCCGATGACGACCCAGTCCAACGTCGAGAGAAGGCCCACGAGTACCTCTTACCTCAAGGAGTGTGAAGGAAGATCTGGAGGGACTGGTCGTTCCTCGCCACCACGACGAGCCGCCTGCCCTGTGCATCCCGCAGCAGCCCGAGTCCTCTGACCTGACCGTCGATGTACAGGCCGACCTCGGCGGGATCGACGACAGCGAACGCACCTCGTCCATCCCCCATGAGGAGGGTGCCGAAACTGGCATCGTAACGACCTAGGGAAGGCTGTGCGCCGTGGAGATTCCCACCGAGGAGTAGGTCCCATGCGCCGTCACCGTCGAAATCGTCCGCCGCGATCGCGTAGACGGGCGAGAGCTGCGCTTCCAGCGGCAGCGCGGTCAGGGAGAAGCTGCCGTCCGTCTGACGCATGGCGATCGAGCTCTCCAATCTGCTGATCTCGAGAACGTCGGCTCGCCGCAGCTCCTCGGCCGGAAAGATGTCCTCGATCCGGCTTGCACCGTAGTCCGCGTACTTCGGGAAGCGCGCGCGGAGCTGTGGCAAGCGTTGAAGGAGCTCGTCTCTCGTCGCCAACGGATAGCTCACCCCGCCCCGGTACGACGTCAGAATCTGCTCGAGCGACCCGTCTCGTCCGAAGTCGTTGACATACATGCGGATCGGCTCGGTGGGCGAAGCCTTCAGGTACGAGTTCAGACCCAGATTCCCGAGAACGAGATCGTCGGAATCGTCCCCGTCGAGGTCGACGGCCGCTACGCTGCTCCACCAACCCTGAGAACCTCGAAGACCTGCGTCCTCCGTGGCGTCGACCAGGATGCCCCCTTCGGCACGGAATACGCGCACCGGCATGAACTCGCCCACGACGACGAGATCCGGAAGCGCCTCGCCTTCGGTCCGGGCCCAGGCTGCCCCGGTGACCAGGCCGAGCGCGGCGAGATCGGGCCCTCGACGCTGGGTCACGTCCGTGAAGCGCCCCGATCCGTCGTTCTCGAGCAAATGGCTTCGAGGGGCCCGTCCGTACTCCCGACTGACGACGCGACCGCCGACGAACAGGTCGATGTCCCCGTCTCCGTCGAAATCGGCGGGCGCGACGGTCGCTCCGTTCTGGTAGAGCTCCGGGAGAGCCTCACGACTTCTCTCGAAGGTGCCCGTCCCGTCGTTGAGGTAGAGACGGTCGAGGAGCGGCTCCACGTCCCCCCAGAATTCGTTGCCGGCGCTCACGACGTAGAGGTCCAGGTCGCTGTCCCCGTCTGCGTCGAAGAAGACTGCGTCCACGTCCTCGTGCAGGCTGTCGGCCTGGAACGCCGGCATGGGTACGCCCTGGAAGACTCCGTCCGGCTTCTGGACGAAGAGTGCTGCCGCCTGATGCTTTGCGCCTCCGACGAAGAGGTCGCCGAGACCGTCCCCGTCGACATCACCGACCGCGAAGCCCGGTCCTTCCTTGGAGACCGGGTGGGGCATCAGAGGCTCTCGCGTGAAGTCGAAGAAGCGGTTCTCTCGATGTCTGAAGGAAATACCGGACTGCTCGCTCACGTCTGTGAAGCGCGAGACCTGGGGCGAACCGGAGCCGTACTCCCAGACACCCGAGGCGTCGGCGTGGCGCAGCAGCAGCTCCTGGTTTACCGCCACGTCGCGAAGGACCTCGAACAGGTCGTCGGGCCAGACCACGACCACAGAGTCGACGCCCGGGGCCTTACCCAGCCCGAAGTGGAGAGTCGGGTCGACCGAGGACTGGAAGCCCCGCGTCGGCATCTGCTCTACGAGCTGGACCTTCCCTCCTGCTCCGACGAAGACCTTCGCCCCGATACCGAAGGTATTCCCTACAGACCCCTCGAGGCGGACGCGCAGGAAACCGTTCCCGTTTCGCTCTCGGGACCGGTTGCGATAGACCTGTGCGGCGCCGTTCAGGTTGTTCACGACCAGATCCAGCGCACCCGTCCCGTCCAGATCCACGTAGACCGCTCCGGTCGAATATCCCTCGTGATCCAATCCCCACTCACGCGAGCGGTTCGCGAACCGTAGATCACCCCTGTTCTGGAAGACGTAGTTGGGGGTCGGGATCTGGGGCATGAGCTCGAGCACGCCCAGGTTCTCCTCTCCGAACCCCCGGGCCAGAGACATCTGGACCGCTTCGTCCCCCACGTAGTCGATATAGTCCAAGTCGTTCGGACGGCGGAAGATACCATTTGTTACGTAAAGATCTTTCAACCCGTCGTTGTCGAAGTCTGCCAGGAGCGGAGACCAGCTCCAGTCCGTCGAATGGACGCCCGCGAGGAAGGCGATCTCACTGAATCGTCGAGCTCCCCGATTCAGCTGGAGTGTGTTCTGGGCGAACTGGGGGTGATAGCCCGCCTGGAGCCGCAGGTCCAGGACATCGTAGGTGTCCCAGTTCGACGACGTCTTGAGGATCTCCTCCCGCTCCGGAAGCATGTCCAACACGGCGATGTCCGGGCGCCCGTCATTGTCGATGTCGGCGGCGTCCACACCCATCGAAGAGCGACTCGTGTGCCCCATCGCCGAGGCCATCGACTCCGTAAAGGTCCCGTCGCAGTCGTTGTAGTAGAGGAAGTCGTTCTCTTGGAAGTCGTTCGCGACGTAGATGTCCGGGCAACCGTCCGCGTCCAGGTCGCTCACGACGACGCCGAGGCCGTACCCGTCCACGCCGCTGTAGATGCCCGCCTCCGACGTGACGTCGACGAACCGGTCGCCCTCGTTACGGAGAAGCCGGTCGCCGGCCAGCGGGTGTGGGTCGCGCTGGGGAGTGGCGCTGATGCCACGCTCCTCGTGCGTGGAGTGATTCAGCTGGTAGAGATCCAGATCCCCGTCGCGGTCGTAGTCGAAGAAGGCCGCTTGCGTGCCGAGGGCCTCTCGGTCGAGACCCCACGCCTCCGTAGCGTCGACGAAGGTGGCGTCACCGTTGTTGAGGTACAGGACGTTGTGACCGCTCGTGATCAGGTAGGATACCGTGGACAGATGAATGTCGAGATCACCGTCCCCGTCGACGTCGGCCATGGCGACCCCGCTGGTCCACCCCTCTTCCGTCCCGAGACCGGCGTCCTCGGTAATGTCCTCGAAGCGATACCCGCCCAGGTTTCGATAAAGACGGTCCGGCCCGAGATTCGACGTGAAATACAGCTCGGGCAGTCCATCCCCGTCGAGATCGCCCGCGGCGACGCCCCCACCGTTGTAGAAGTTCACGTAGTTGAGGATGCTCATCCCCGGCATGTCGTCGACCTCGTTCACGAAATCGATGCCGGTGGCGTCGGACCCGAGGAGCTCGAAGAGAGGCTCGCTGCGGGGTTCGTCGGCGCAGGCCAGAAGCACGAGCGGGAGTCCCGTCCAAACCCGAGAGTTCCTGTTCATGCGCACTCCCGACCTTCGGACCGGCCAGGGCGGCCTCCCGTAGGCCCCGTCGCGCGGACGCGCCACCCGACGGCCCCGAATTGGTCTGCAACGCATCCGTGACATTCCGGAAAATGGTGGGACGATCGACCCGAATCGGCAGCACCTTGTCCTTCGGACCGAACTGTTGAAGGATGAGGGTGTAGTCTACCGGACGACGGGTCCGATCGGGTCCGTCTCGGTCGAGAGAGGAGAGACGAATGTTCGCACGCGTGCTCCGCCCGCTGTGGCTCGGTTCTCTCCTCCTGGTGAGCGTGTCGTGCGGAGGCCGCAATGCCTTCGACGAGGCCGCAAGCCCGACCCCCGAGCGGACCCCGGAAGATCGCTCGACCATCACGGAAGGTGAGATCAGGGGCAAGCCCGGCATGCCCATCGAGGAGCTCCTGGCCGGTCGGATCTCGGGAGTCCACGTTTCGCAGTCTCCCGATGGAGGCATCAGCGTCCGGATCCGAGGGCGGAATTCTTTTCGGGCAGACGACCGGCCCCTCTACGTCATCGACGGGGTTCCGATCAATCCCGGACCTGGTGGCGCGCTCACCGGCATCAACCCGTACGACATCGAATCCATCCGGGTACTCAAGGACATCGGTGACACGGCCGAGTACGGCCTGCGCGGGGCCAACGGTGTGATCCTGATCAAGACCAAAGGTGGCGACTGAGCCGCCGCCGTCGATTTCCACAGTCTTCAATCCGCCCTTCCCATCATACGGAACAGTAAGGGCCGATCGTCGTTCCTCAGCACACAGAAGAGAGGTCCTCGAGGGGTTTCGATCCGTACGATGTCTCGAGCCTCACCCGGAACGAAGAAGCCGCTCTCCCGGGCCGTCAGCGCTCGAAACGAGCCGGTACCGTCGCCGAGCAGCAGGCTTCCGTAGCCGGCTGCCATCCGGCCGAAGTCTGGCTCGACCCCGCCGAAGTTCCCAGCGACGAGAAGGTCGAGTTGGCCGTCACCGTCGAAGTCGTCGGCTTGGATTCCGTAGATCGGTGCCATCTGCGCCCGAGCGGGCAGCGGCACCATCGTAAACGAGCCGTCCCCGTTGTTCAGTGCCAGGCTGCTCGCGAACGTGTTCGCCTGCTGAACGATCGCCCCGGCCAGTTCCTCCTCGGTGAATACGTCACCCAGTGCGCCGCGTGCGTAGTCCTCGAAGTTCGTGAAGCGCCGCCGCAGGAACGGAAGGACGGAGGTGAGGTCGTCCCTGAGCGCAATCGGCGACTCCAGGCCCTCCCGTGAAGTCGTGAGGATTTGCTCGGCAAAGCCGTTGCGGTCGAGATCCTTGACGTACATCCGGACCGGATCGTCGAAGGAGGCCCGCAGGTGGGTGTTCAGGCCGAGGTTGCCGACGACGAGGTCGTCCCGGCCGTCACCGTTGAAATCCGCCGCCACCACACGGTTCCACCAGCCACGGTGCCCTTCGAGCCCCGGGATCCGGGCGCGCCGCAGCGAACCGTCATCCTGCGAGAGGAACACCTCCACCGCCATCCACTCACCGACCACCACCAGGTCTTCTCGGGCGTCCCCGTCCACGTCGGTCCAGACGCCGTCCGTGACCATCCCCAAGTCGGCAAACTCGGGTGCGAGCCGCTCGGTCGCATCGGAGAACCTACCGCTCCCGTCGTTCACCAGCAGGAGGCTCGGAGCCGGCGCTCCGTACCGAGCCGGCACGAGTCGCCCGGCCACGAACAGGTCGACGTCACCGTCGCCATCGATATCCCGAGGACGGATCCGCGATCCGCTGAGATCCATTCGAGGAATCCCCGCGGTCGACTTCCGCAGGTCGCCGCGTCCGTCGTTCAGATAGAGGCGATCCTGAAGCGCCGGCGCCAAACGCGAGAACTCGCTGCCACCGCTCACGACATACAGATCCTGGTCGCCATCTCCATCCGCGTCCAGGAAGGCCGCACCGAGATCTTCGGAGATCTGATCGAGCTCGAGTGCGGCCTGCGGGGAAACCGTGAATCCCCCCTGCGCACGCTGGATCAAGAGCGCCCCCGGCTGTTCTTTCGCTCCTCCGACGAAGAGGTCTTGGAGTCCGTCACCGTCGACATCGCCTACGGCGGCGTACGGACCCTCCCGAGACAGGAGCTTGGGAGCGAGGGGCTCCCGGTGGAAGTCGACGAAATCGTTCTCCACATGGACGAACGGAACCCAGGCCTCCGGAACCTGCTCGAAGATCGGATGACGAGGAAGCTCCTCGACCTCCTCCGAGCTCGTGGCGTCCGACTGATACAGGACGATTCGGTCATTCGTGGCGACGTCCGACACCACGGAGATCCTTCCGTCGGGCCATTCCACCTCGAGAGAAGGGACGACCTCCTTCGCACCGACCCCGAAAACGAGGACATGATCCACGCTCGACTGATAGCCGCGGGACGGGAACAGCTCCTGGTAGAGGAACCGCTCGCCATCATCCATCCTCACCCGACTGCCGACGGCGAAGACATTGGGATCCTCACCCACGAGTTCGACGGCAAGGTACCGGTGATCCGAGAGCAGGCGCGCGTTGTTTCGATACACGACCGCATCGTCGTCCACGTTGTTCACCACCAGGTCTTGGGCTCCGTCACCATCGAGGTCGCCGAAGGCGGCACCGCTCGAGAAACCGGGGGCCGCAAGGCCCCAGCGCTCGCTCGCGTTCTCGAAGCGCATTCCGTCGACGTTCCGGAACGCGTAGTTCGCCAGCGGCGTCGAGCTCATGGCTTCGGTGAGCGCGAGGAAATCGGCTGTCTCTCCCATCCGCGCTGAACCGGCGCGCTGTTCCGTCACCAGATATCCCAGATAGTCCTGGGACGTGACGTCGCGCGCCATTCCGTTCGTGACGTACAGATCTTTGAGGCCGTCGAGGTCGAAATCGGCAAAGAGCGCACTCCAGCTCCAATCCGTGCGCGAGACCCCGGCCATTCGTCCGATGTCGCTGAAGGTGCCGTCTCCGTTGTTGAGCTGGAGTGTGTTGCGCATCACCTGGTGGTGGTAGTCGCCCTCGAGCTTGGCCTGGTATTGCTCCCAAGTCTCGAAGGCGGCCGTCATCTTGAGTCGGAAATCGTCCTCCGGAAGCATGTCCGTCACATAGATTTCCGGGTGTCCGTCGTTGTCGATGTCTGCTGCGTCCAAGCCCATCGAGGAGTAGCTGATCGACGGCATCGCGGAATCGATCGACTCGGTGAACGTGCCGTCTCCATTGTTCAGGTAGAGGTAATCCCGTTCGAAGAAATCGTTCGAGACATAGATGTCGGGCCGGCGATCCCCATTCACGTCGCTGATCGCCACACCCAGGCCGAAGCCGATCTCGCTCCCGTAGATTCCGGCCTCCTCACTCACGTCCGTGAAGCTCCCCCCGTCATTCCTCAAGAGCTTGTCGCCGCCGTAGGGATCCCTCACGAGACGGATATTGTCGAGGGTCAGGCTGCTGATCGGAGTGGGGGCGTTGTTCACCACGTAGACGTCGAGATCGGAATCTCCGTCATAATCGAAAAAGGCCGCGTGGATCGAGTAGCCCTCGTCGTCCAGGCCATACTCGCGCGCTGCCTCTCGGAAGACTGGAATCCCCTGTTCGGTCAGACCCTGATGTAGAAAAAGCTCGTTCCTGCGCCGTTCGGGCTCGACCTGGCCCGCGTAGCTCACGTAGATGTCGAGCAGGCCGTTCCCGTCCACGTCCGCAAGCGTAACACCCGTGGCCCAATCGCCCTCGCCAGTGAATCCCGCAACCCGGGTAATGTCTCGGAAACGAAAGTCACCCTCGTTCAGGTAGAGTCGATTCCCCTCTTGATTCGCGGTCAGCACGATCTCGGGAAGCCCATCACCGGTGAGGTCGCCGAGAGCCACACCTCCACCGTTGTAGAAGTTTCGGTAGGTGAAGACGTTGAGCTCGGCGGTCGGGACGATCGTGTTCCTGAAGTCGATGCCGGTCACGCTGGGGCCGAGACTCGTAAAGAGTGCTTCTCCGACCGGAGGAGGCGCTTCGAGGCTGTCTTCTGGGCCAGCCGTCAGATCACACCCACCCTGCAGGAATGCGATGACACCGAGGGCCACGACGCCGCCGGGGCGAAAGCTCGTACCCCCCCGATGCCAAAGCCTGCCCCCCAGGGGGGAGCAGGCTTTGGCGCTGGAGGGTCTTTGAGTCCCTTCAGGGATCAATTGTACCCGGGGTTCTGCGTCAGCAGCGGATTGGTATCCAGCTGCGTCTGGGGGATCGGCATCAGGATCCGGTAGGGATCCGTCGCCGGCTTGAACTGCCAAGCCATCGTGTACATGTCGTGGCGGATCAGGTCCTGGCGCCGCTTGGCCTCGGCCGTCAGCTCGAAGAGCCGCTCGTTGAGGATGATCTCGCGTGCCTCGACCTGACCGGCAGCCGTCACGGGCTCGTTCGGATCGAAGACACGCTCACGCAGCATGTTGACCACATCGATCGCCTCGGTCGTCTGACCCAGCTCGTTCAGTGCCTCGGCCTTGATGAGGTACATCTCTCCGAGTCGGAAGTACGGCATGTCGTTCCCGTGGTCGCCACCCGGCGCAGCCGGATCCGGGGGCCACTTCATGATCCGCGCACCCTCGCCCTCGGTGGCCTGCGTGATGTCACCGATCTCGGGCGTGAACACGAGGGGGACACCCGCACGGTCCGTGATCGGCTCACCCGTGAGGATGTTCACCTGCGGACCGACAAGGAAGATGTCCCGGCGCTGGTCGTCCTCGTCGAAGGCATAGAACGTCTCGGTCAGCGCCGAGAAGCCGTTCCAGGGACCGTTCGAGATCGAGTTGTAGTGAAGCGCCCGCATCACGAAGCTCAGGCCCAATCCTCCGGAGGCCTTGTGCTTCACGACGAGGATGTTCTCCGGCGATCCGGAGTTCTCGACCGCGAAGTTCGAGTGCCAATCCGTGGCCAACGAATAGGCGCCCGAATTGATCACACGATCCGCAGCCGTGACGGCGTCCTGCCAACGCGCCTGACCCCGCTGCAAACCACCCTCGGTCACCGTGCCGGTAAAGACCTCGGCGTTCAGGTAGAGACTCGCGAGAATCGCGTCCGCCGCACCCTGCGTCATCCGGCCGTGCAGGTTGCTCGGCCAGCTCGTCGGCAGGCTCGCCCGTGCACCGTTGAGCTCGGACTCGATGAACTCGAAGACCTCGGCGCGGGTGGCTCGCTCACGCGGCTGCACTTCGGTGTCACTCACGATCGGCACGCCGCCGAACATGTCCAACAGCATGTAGTAGTAGAACGCCCGCAGGGTACGGAGCTCGGCATCGACCTGCGCCTGCCCCGGCACGGTGATCCTCGTCAGGGCATCCAAGACCACGTTGGCCTTGGCGACGCCGGCGAAGAGGTTGTTCCACACACCGTTGATGTCGTCGAGACCCGAGGACGTGTTCGGCCCGTACTGCTGACGGTGAATCTCGATCCAGCGGCCGTTGTCGAACCAGTCCTGACCGCGAGTCGGTACCATCATCTCGTCGGTCGTGATCTCACTGAGGTTGTAGTAGGCCCACATCGTGCCGCGAAGCTCTGCGTACACCGAGGCCAGACCTCCGAGAATCTCCTGCTCAGTCGAATAGAACTGATCGGGAGTGATCGAGCTGACGGGACTCTCGTCGAGGTCCGTGCAGCCCGCGAGAGACAGGAGAGGCACCAGGAGCAGTGCCTTCCACCCCCTCATCCCGGTCTTCGGCTTTTTCATGTCGTTCCTGTCCATGACATCCCAATCTGTGCGGGTAGGATTGTGATTGTCGGTCTTCAGTAGGCCGTTCATTAGAAGTTCACCCTCAGTCCGAAGGTGAACGTGCGGGCGCGCGGATAGCTGAGGTAGTCGATACCGAGCACGGCGAGACCGGCGTCGGTGAAGACCTCGGGGTCGTATCCGTCATAGCCCGTGAGGAGGAGCAGGTTGTCGCTCGAGACATACGCGCGAGCGGTCCGACCCTGCCCTGGAACCTCGAAGGTGTAACCCACCGTGAGGTTCTGGACGCGCATGAACGACCCACTCTCGATCCAGCGCGAGGAGTAGATCGCAGGCTGCGTGATCCCCGTCCCGTCGTCGATGGCGGTGCGGAGGAAGTTCTTGTCCTGGAGCGCGTTGCCCTTCGTGCTGTAGACCAGCGCCGTGTTGTTGAACACGTCTTGACCGACGACAGAGCGGACAAGCACGCTGGCATCGAAGGCGCCCCACGTCAGGTTGCTGCGGATGCCGAGCTCGAAGTCCGGAACCGCGTTCCCGATGATCGTGAAGTCGTCGCCACCCGGGTTGGTCGTCTCGCCGATGATCTCCCGGCTCGTGATGTTACCGTCGGCATCGCGGGTGACACTGTACTGGTTGAAGAGCTGCTCACCCGCCGCGTTGTGACCGATGAACTCCGGCCCCCAGAAGGTGCCGAGAGACTCGCCCGGAATGATCCGCTGCGAGATCTGGCCCGACTGACCCTGACCGCTGACGCCACCGGTCGAGATGAACGTCCGGCCACCGAGGTTCTTCACCTCGTTGCGCTCGGCGGCGAACACCATGCCGACTTCCCACGTCATGTTGGCGGTGTTCTTCACGATGGCGTCGAGTGAGGCTTCGACACCGCGCCACCGCAGCTCACCGATGTTCTCCAGGCGGTTCGTCACCGGAGCCGGCTGGGCCACGGGAACCGTGAGAAGCAGGTCCTTCGTGTTCTTCTCGTAGAACTCGAGCGAGCCCGAGATCCGATTGTCGTTGAAGCCGAAGTCGATCGCCGCGTTGACCTGCGTCGACTCCTCCCACTTCAGGTCCGGGTTCGCGTTCGTCACCGGCGCGACACCCGTGTAGGTGTCCTCACCGAAGACGTAGCGCAGACCGTCGTTGGGTGCGAGAAGGATGAGAGACTGGTAGGGCTGTACGGCCTGGTTGCCCTGCAGACCCCAACCCGCCCGGAAAGCGAGGTTGGAGAACGGCCAATCCTGGGCGAAGTCCTCGTCGCTGATGCGCCAGGAACCCGAGATGGCCGGGAACAGTGCCCACTTGTTGCGCGCTCCGAAGACGGAGGCTCCGTCGTAGCGAAGCACGCCCGTCAGGAAGTACTTGTCGTTCAGGCTGTAGGCCGCACGACCGAACACCGAGATGATCCGCGAGTCCGTCTGGAACGAGTACGGGGGAACCTGCTGGGCTCCACCACCGAGACTGTTGAACGAGAAGGCATCCGTCAGGAAGTCGCGAGACTCGGAGGCAAAGCCGCGGTACTGGTAGTCCGCGAACTCGTAACCACCCTTGATCTCGATGCTCTGGTCGCCGTACGTCCGGTTGGCCGTGAGCAGACCCTGGAACGTGATGTCGGTCTTCTCGATCGCCGCCTGCACGGCGCGGCCGTTCCACTCGGCGCCGATCGGGCTGCCGCCGGGGAAATACGTACGCCGCGTGCTGCTCGAACGGTCGATCCCGAAGACCATCTGGCCAGTGAGCCAGTCGTTGATCTCCAGCGAGGTGTTCAAGTTTCCGAGCGTACGCGTCGTGCCGGCCTCGTCGGCCAGCTGGTTGGCGATGGCCACGGGGTTACGCACCGAGAGACGCCCGGAGCCGATCTCGTAGAACCTGTCCTCACCCGTATCCGGATCGCGTACCGTGACCGGATTCGTCGGGTTGTAGATCGCCATGTTCTGGAAGACGCCACCTTCGAATCCACCCGTATTCTCGAACTGCAGATAGTCGTTGAACACGTACGCCGACATCAGATTGAGACCGATGTCGAGCCGGCCGTCCAGCGTCGTGTGACGTCCGTTGAGGCGTCCCTGGATACGCTCGACCGCGCTGCTCTCGACAATCCCTTCCTGGTTCATGTAGTTGAGCGAAGCACGGTAGCGCGTCTGGTTGGTGCCACCCGAGAAAGCGAGGTTGTGGTTGTGCGTCACCGCAGTCCGCGTGAGCGCGCGCTCCCAGTCGGTGTTCGCTGCGCCGAGCCCGTCCAAACGATTGGCGCCGAGGTTCCCGGCCGCCACCTGATCCTGCACGAACGTCCGGTACTCCGATCCGTTGAGGAGGTCGAGGTACGACGCAGGCGTGGAGGCCGTGACGTAGCCGTCATACTCGATCGACGTCGTACCCGTCACGTCACCCGTCTTGGTCTGAATCAGCACCACGCCGTTGGCAGCGCGGGCACCGTAGATCGCGGTCGCCGAAGCGTCCTTCAGTACGGTGATCGATTCGATGTCGTTCGGGTTGATGAGATTGAGCGGGCTGCGCGGGAGCGATGGCGAGCCACCGGTTCCGATTCCGCCTGCCTCGGTCGGGACGTTCTGGATCGGCACGCCGTCGACCACGTAGAGCGGCTCATTGCTCGCGCTGATCGACGTTCCGCCACGAATCCTGACCTGCGCGCCCGTCCCGGGCTCGCCGTCGTTGAGCGTCACGGAGAGACCCGCGATCCGACCCTGAACCAGGTTGTTGGCGTTCGTCGTGACACCGACGTTGGCGTCGGCTGCCTGAACCGTGGCGACCGAACCCGTGATGGCGACACGCCGCTGGGTTCCGTAACCGGTGACCACGAGCTCTTCGAGAACCACGGCCTGAGCGCTGAGCGAGAAGTCCGCTCTCGCCGTGCCCCCGCTCGTCACCTGCACTTCCATCGTCACCGGCGCGTAACCGATGATCTGTGCCGTCACAACGTGCGTGCCCACGGGCACGTCCCGTAGCAAATACGTCCCGTCGCCCTGCGTGAGGACTCCGATCTGGAGCTCCTCGATCAAAACGCTCGCGCTGGCGATCGGTGCCAGCGATTGGGCGTCCGTGACGCGTCCGGTGACCGTACCCGACTGCGCTGCCAGGGGCCCTACGGACACCAAGCTCGCCAGGGTCGCGATCATCAGACTTCGGACATTGCCAATTCTCATGACTTCTCCTCCTGAGGGGTCTGAACTCTCCTGCCCGACCACATGTTAAAAGCGATGATCATTGCCAAAACGTACTTTCAACCGTCGGGAATCCCCCCCCCCGACGAGGGTCCTAAACACGGAAAAGATCCCATTTTTCAAGCGGTTTTGCAACCGAGGCACCCAGATCCGCGAAGATCACATTTGCCTGTTTGTTACACGTTTGCCCATTTTCTTAGACATTGGCGGACACATGGCTCAGAACCTGCCCGAGGCGGCTCCGGCACCAACCTCCCGCCGGGCTGCCGCATAGATCGCGTCGTAGGCATCGACGGACCTGTCCCACGAGAAGTCCCTGGTCATCGCTTCACGCGCGTGGCGTTGCCACGCATCGGGCCTGCCATACAGGCCCGTCGCTCGCCGGACGGCATCCCCCAAGGAGACAGGATCGTACGCATCGAAGAGAAAGCCGGTCACCTGATCCTCCACCGTATCCGCGAGGCCACCCACGCGACGCACCACAGGCAGCGTTCCGTAGCGCTGTGCCCGCATCTGAGTGAGGCCACAGGGCTCGTAGAGCGAAGGCATCAGGAGTGCGTCCGCACCGGCCAAGAGCTGGTGTTCCCGCCGGGTCGAAAAATCGAACTGCACGGCGACGCGATGCGGCACGTTGTGCGCCAGGGCCGCCAACGCGCCATGGTAGTACGGATCTCCTGCCCCCAGAAAGACGAATTGAGCCCCGGACTCCCGAATCAGGTCCCCTTCGAGGATCAGGTCGATACCCTTCTGATAGACGAGACGCGCGGTCATTCCGAAGAGAAGTGTGTCCGCGCTTACGGGTAGACCGGTCGCTTCCTGGAGCCACGCCTTGCACCGGGCCTTGCCGGACAGGTCGGAGACATCGTATTCCGCCTCGATATCCGGGTCGTCGCTCGGGTCCCATTTGCTCTGGTCGATGCCATTGAGGATGCCGACGAAGTGGTCCTGAAGGCTCATGAACGCCTCGTGAAGGCCGAAACCACCGAAGCGCGTGCGAAGCTCATGGGCATGCGTGGGGCTCACGGTCGTCACGTAGTCCGAGAATGCCAGTCCGCCCTTCAGGAAGTTGACCTTGTCGTACCACTCGAGGTACTTCCAGTGATAGAGCGCGGCCGGAAGCCCGATCTCCTCCATCACCTCGTACCCGAAGTGCCCTTGGTAGCCCGCGTTGTGCACGGTGAGGACGAAGGCCGCAGACCGATAGAACGGATCGTCGGCGAGCAGGGATCGCGCGTACACGGGGGCCAACGCTGCATGCCAATCGTGAGCATGGACCAGGGGCGGCTCGTCACATACGCGAGGCAGGGCCTGGATGACGGCCCGGCTGAAGAGGGCGAAACGGAGATGGTTGTCCTCGTAGTCTCCCCCACCCTCCCCATACATACCGGGACGGTCGAAAAAGTCGGGATGTTCGACCAGGAGGATCCGGGGCCCAGCACCGTCCCCGGTCACTTCGAGAAGTCTTACGGTCTGCACGTCCGATCCCAGGGGCACTTCGAGTGGATCGCCGAAGGGCCGCAGCCCGGGCGCCCGCTCGCGCGCCGCGCGGTAGGCCGGCAGGAAAGCCGTGACGGGGTGTCCGCGAGCCGCCTGGACCTCGGCCAGGCGACACATGACCTCCCCCAGACCACCGGTCCTCGCGAGACCGAGGTACTCCGATCCGAGATGGACGATCGGGAAGCCGTGAGAACCGTCTCCTGCGGACGGCGGTCCGTCTTGGGCCCTGGATTGGGATTCCGCTGCCGCCGCCGGCTCGGGTGTCATCTTCGTCTCCCTGGAGCGTAGCCAGGCGTCGGCGAAGCACCTGGCTGGAAGAAGCTAGACCGACGCCCTGCCGCTCAGCAACGGGGGCGGGTTGTCTTCCCTTCCGGCACCTTACGAGATTCGATCATGCCAACTCTCGAGCAGATCTTCGAATCTCTGGCGACGGAGCCCCAGTCGTCGCCTTTCGACTTCCTCGGTATCCACCCGTCGACCGCAGGCGACGCACCCGGGAGAGAGATCCGAGTCTTTCTGCCGTGGGCGCGAGGTGTGGAGGTCGTGCTCGACGGCGAACTCACGCCCATGAGCCGCGTCCACCCCCAGGGCGGTTTCGTGCTCGAGCTGCCCACCCTCTCCCACTCCCCCGAGTACCGTCTGCGGGCGTCCGACGCTCATGGCGACGTGTGGGAGCGGGAGGATCCCTACCGGCTTCCCCCGGTGCTCGACGAAGACCGGGTCAGGCAATTCCTCCAGGGGCAAGAGCTCAGGGCTCAGGACGTTTTCGGTGCGGCCCCGATGCGTCACGAAGGCCTGGACGGAACGCGGTTCGCGGTCTGGGCACCTCACGCGATCGGCGTCCGTCTGCGAGGCTCCATGAATGGTTGGGACGGAAGGACCCACCCGATGCGTCCGAGGGGCTCCACGGGAGCGTGGGAGCTGTTCGTTCCGGGAGTCGGTCCTGGCGACCTCTACAAGTTCGAGATCTGCGGTTCGGACGGGCACTGGCGCGAGAAGTCGGATCCCTTCGGCTTCGCGATGGAGCTCCGACCCGCCACAGCCTCCATCGTCGTACGGGACGAGCCTTTCGCTTGGTCGGACGAGGCGTGGATAACGGGCAGAGCCGCCACGCAGGCCGCGGATCGGCCCCTTTCGATCTACGAGGTCCATCTCGGCTCCTGGCGTCGGCACGCGGCCGAACACGACCCCGGGTGGCTCAGCTACAGAGAGCTTGCCGAGGAGCTGCTCCCGTACGTGAAGGATCTCGGTTTCACGCACGTGGAGCTTCTGCCCGTCACGGAGCACCCGCTGGACGAGAGCTGGGGGTACCAGACCATGGGATACTTCGCCCCTACTGCACGGTTCGGCTCTCCGGACGATCTTCGATTCTTCGTCAACCGGGCTCACGAGCTCGACCTCGGGGTGATCCTGGACTGGGTGCCGGCGCATTTCCCGCGGGACGAGCACGGGCTGATCACCTTCGATGGCACACACCTCTTCGAGCATGAGGACCCCAGACGTGGTGCGCACCCGGACTGGGGCACGCTCGTCTTCAACTACGGGCAAGCCCCCGTCCGCTCCTTCCTGATTTCCAGCGCCCTGTACTGGCTCGAATCCTTCCACATAGACGGGCTGCGGGTGGACGCGGTGGCCTCGATGCTCTACCTCGACTACTCCCGAGAGGAGGGCGAATGGCTGCCCAACGCCTACGGGGGCAACCAGGATCTCGAGGCGATCGACTTTATCCACCGCCTGAACGACTCCGTGCACGCCGAGGTGCCGGGTGCCCTGGTGATTGCCGAGGAATCCACGGCCTGGCCGGGTGTCTCCCACCCGACTTCCGATGGAGGTCTGGGGTTCGACGGGAAATGGAACCTGGGTTGGATGCACGATACGCTCGCGATCGTCGAGACCGATCCGATCTTCCGAAAGTGGTCCTACAACCGACTCACGTTTTCGCTGCTCTACGCCTTCAGCGAGCGATTCCTCCTACCCTTCTCGCATGACGAGGTCGTCCATGGTAAGCGATCTCTGCTCTCCAAGATGCCGGGCCCCGACGAGGAGAAGATCGCCACCCTCCGTCTGCTTCTCGGCTATCAGTATGCGCATCCGGGCAAGAAGCTGTTGTTCATGGGTGCCGAGCTCGGTCAGTGGTGGGAGTGGGACGTCGGAGGCCAGCTGGATTGGCCCCTGCTCGAACTGGAGGCGCACCGTGGCATTCACGCCTGGGTCAGGAGGCTCAACCACCTCTACGCGGAAAGGCCTGCCCTCTTCGAGACGGATCACCGAGCCGAGGGGTTCGAGTGGATCGACTGCCACGACTGGGAACGATCGACGCTCTCGTTCGTCCGATGGTCCGGAGACTGGAGCGACTGCCTGATCGTCGTCGTAAACTGGACTCCCCTGCCCCAACCCGGCTTCCGACTCGGCGTCCCTTTCCCGGGCACCTACCGTCTCGTAGCCAGCAGCGCCGACCCCGCGTTCGGTGGCGGCGGGATGCCGTCCGGTACGCAGGTGAGTGCGACCGAGACACCGCTGCACGGGCGGGAGCACGCGATCGAGCTCGACCTGCCCGGCCTGTCGATTCTCTTCCTCGAGCCCGTCTAGGTCGCCTTCCGAGGCCGTCTCTCTGCGAGGCGAAAGTCTAGACTGCCGCTCCAGCGGGGTAAGCGCGGTCCGGAGGCAGCCGGTCGCCCGCCGGTTCGTGCATGGCTGGCACGTAGTAGCGCTCCGTGTAGTCGCGCACCATGCGCCCTGTCGTGTAATCGCGGCCCGCGACACGGATGGCCTCCTTCATGCACCGCACCCACCCGTGGGGCACACCGGAGTGGGAGGAGCGCTCGTAGAAGAGCGGTACGACTTCTTCTTCCAGGATCCCGAAGAGGCTTTCCCAGTCCTCCTGGTCTTCGTCTTCTTCCGTTGCGGGAGGGATTGCCCAGCCATTCTCCCCGTTGTATCCCTCCGCCCACCAGCCGTCCACGGTCCCGAGCTGGGGCACGCCGTTCAGACCGGCTTTCATCCCGGAGGTGCCCGACGCTTCGAGCGGGACCCGTGGCAGATTCAGCCAGAGGTCCACACCCTGCACGAGCCGGTGAGCGACGTGGAGCTCGTAGTCTTCGATGAAGGCAATCCGACCTTCGAAGTGACCGTCCCGGGTCGCCGCGTAGATCCGCTGAAGAATCTCCTTGGCCCCGGTGTCGGCGGGGTGTGCCTTCCCGGCGACGACGAGCTGGACCGGTCGGTGCGTGTCGGTCAGAAGTGCCCGAAGGCGTTCCTCGTCACGGAAAAGCAGGTCGGCACGTTTGTACCGGGCGAACCTCCGGGCGAACCCGAGCAGCAGTGGCTGGCGCGAAAGCAGTGTTCCGGCGCCTACGAGGTGCTCCGACTCGTCGCGCCGCTCACGCCAGCGCCGGCGTGCCTGCTCCCTCGCGAAGTCCAGCAGGATTCCCTTCATTTCCATGTGGACTTCCCAGAGTCGCCGGTCGCTGATCTCGTCGACCACGTCCCACAGCTCTGGGTCGTCCGCCCGCGACTCCCAGTCCCGACCCAGCTTCTCGTCGAAGAGCTCCATGATCCGGTGCGACATCCAGCTCCCGAGATGCACGCCGTTCGTGATGCTGCCGATGGGGATCTCCGGACCTTCGAGGGACGGCCACATGGGAGCCCACATCTCTCTCGTGACCTGGCCGTGCTTCTTCGACACGCCGTTGACGTGTCGAGAGAGGCGCATCGCGAGAGCCGTCATGTGGAACAGGTCGCCACCCAGCCCGTGCTCGCCCCCGAGCTCGAGCAGACGATCTCGAGAGATGCCCATGCGTTCGTAGTAGGAACGCAGACAGCTCTCGATGAGAGAGGGCGGGAACGTATCGTGCCCGGCTGGAACCGGCGTGTGCGTCGTGAACACGGTGCGATCCCTCACCTTTGAGATCGCCTCCTGTTCCGGCATGCCCGCCTCCAGGTACTCGCGCAGCCTTTCGATCATCATCAGGCCCGCATGTCCCTCGTTCGCATGCCACACCGAAGGCTCGATCCCCAGTGACCGCAGGACACGCACGCCACCGATCCCCAGAATGATCTCCTGACGCAGCCGGTATTCCTGGCCTCCCCCGTAGAGCTTGTAGGTCAGCTCACGATCCACCGGATCGTTCTGCTCGAGATTGGTGTCCAGCAGATAGAGCGGAACGCGGCCGGCCCACATTCGCCATGCGCCTACATAGACGGTGCGCTCACTCACGCGCACCGCAGCGAGCCAGGGGTCGCCTCCCGGGCCGCGAAGCCTCTCGAGGGGCATGATCGCGGGATCGAAAACCTCGTCCGCATCCTCCTGCCACCCATCGAGTCGGATCTTCTGGTCGAAGTATCCCTTGTGGTACAGCAACCCGACACCGACGAGCGGGACGCCCAGGTCCGAGGCCGCCTTGCAGTGGTCGCCTGCCAAGACGCCGAGCCCACCCGAATAGATGGGAACGGAATTGTGGAGCCCGAACTCCGCGCAGAAATAGGCGATCGACTTGTTGGTGAGCTCGGGGAAATGCCGAGCGAACCATGTTCCGTCGCGAGAAGACTGTTGGTCCTGAAGTCGTGAGAGGGCGCAGTCGTAGAGTCCGACGAACCGGGCGTCGCGAGCGCACTCCTTCAGGCGCTCCTCGTCGATGCGCCTCAACATGTCCACCGGATTGTGCCGTGTGACCGACCACAGGGTCGGATCGAGCTGCTTGAGGAGTGCCCGGGCATCACGGTCCCATCGCCACGAGAGGTTCATGGCGATGGACTCGAGCCCTTTCAGGCGATTGGGCAGCTTGGGGAATCTGGCGGGTGTATCTGCCATGGGCGTCGGGGTCGGTACGTTCGGGGTGGTCGTTGGAACTGGCTCGGGTGAGTGCCCCGACCAGGACTCGAACCTGGGGCCTGCTGCTTAGGAGGCAGCCGCTCTATCCACCTGAGCTATCGGGGCGGTGCGACGGTGGTCCGACGCGCCGGAAAGCTCTCTCGGCCGGAGCCGACTGTCTAGGGGTCGTCGTGCGAGTTCGAGGCGCGGGAAATATTGGTTGCGTCGCTCGGGACTTGTGGTAATCGTTTGCCGGGCGGGTCATGCTGGCCCGAACACGGTCCATTGAAACACATCCTCGGACGAGGCAAGCGCGAAGTGGCACGCATTCTCATAGTCGACGACGAGATCTCCGATCGTGTGATGGTTCGGGCGTTCCTTCAAAAGGCCGGACACGAAGTCCTTTTTGCCGAAGATGGTGACAAGGCCTTGGAAGCGGTATCCAGTCAGGACATCGACGTGGTCATCACCGATCTCCAGATGCCGAATGTGCACGGACTGGAGCTGATCTCTGTCCTGAGAGACGTGAAGGGGGCTCCCCCCATTATCGCCATTTCAGGGACGGGGCCCGAGCAGCTCGAAATGGCGAGGGCCATCGGCGCCACGGCGTCTTTGGCCAAGCCGGTAAACCCGGAGGGATTCCTGAGCGCCATCGACCGGGTTCTGGAGGACGGCTGAGCATCAACGCTCGAAAGTGAAGGTCGCCCCTCCACTCGAGATCTCGACCCGGTTCACCGTGACAGTCCCGGTCGCACGCGCGTCGCTGGAATCGGATGTGAGCGCAATGGTCGAGCCCGAGACCGATGCCCGACCGAAATCCTGTTGGTTTTGCGCGACCGGTGCGCCGTCTTCGTCCGCCTCGAAGGTCAGCCGCATCGTATAAGATCCGTCCCCGGTCAGTTCCAGACTTCCGGCTGTCACGTCGACGACGTCGGTCAGGCTCAAACCGAACGAGAGCTGGACAGGCAGTGCCGATCCGTTCACGGTGGCGAGCGTATAGATCCCCACGAACTCCGACGGAAACGTCGGATCGCCGCCCTCCCCACCACAGGCCAACTGACCGAGAAGAAGGATCGCTGCAGCCGTCCGGTTGAACTCCCGCGTGCGTCTCATGAGCGCTTTCCAAAGCGAAAGCGAGCCCGACCGAACGTCGGACCCGCTCGAGCTACGAACAACCGAAGGCCCTACATGTCGGTGCTGAAATAGCCCGCCAAGTAGGCCTTGAGAAGCACTTCGAACTGTGGGGAGTCCGGCATGGCCTTCAGGCCGGCCATCACCCCCTCCTCCCGAATGTGGTGAGCCGTTTCTTCCAGAATCTGAGCGACCTGATCGGGTTCGAGATGAATTCCCGAGAGCTTCTTCAGGTGTTGCGTCGACCCGTCCATCCCCACCACGACTCCGGCCGTGGGTGCCTTCCTCACGATGGGTTCATCCGGTGAGATGAAGGCCTCGTCGGGAACCGGTGGGCGCTCCTTCCGAACGATGGGCTCATCGGGCGAGATGAAGGCATCGTCGGGGATCTCGACATCCTCCGAGATCGTCGAATCTGGACCACCATCGGTCACCTGAGCGTCGTCACCATCTTCGGGACGGGGAGCTTCGTCACTCATGGATACTCCTACATCGGAGAGATCGGATCTGACGGCAACGCTGCAATATACGGGGCGGCCACAGGAGGCGAAACGAGACTTTTCGGCCTAGAGGAACATCTCGATCACCACGAATCCTCCGACCAACAAGATCCCGAAGGCCCACATCAGGCGCTCGAAATAGCGGTCGATGAACGCTCCGATCGCCCCTCCGAAACGATAGATGAGTCCGGCCAAGATGAAGAAGCGAAGCCCTCTCGAGAGCGCGCTCGCAAGGACGAACACGGGAAAGTTGATCGCGAAGACGCCTGCCGAGAGCGTGAACACCTTGTAGGGAATCGGCGTCAATCCGGCGAGGAAAACGGCCCAGAAATCCCAGCGGACATAAAGACCCTGAACACGCTCGAACGCCTCAGCCGTTACGCCTGGAACGTGCTCGAAGAAGAACGGCCCGAGGAGCTCCCAGAAGCCCGCTCCGATCCAGTACCCGAGAATGCCTCCGAGTACCGAGGCCACCGTGGCCACCAGCGCGAATCGTAGCGCCCGCCGGGCTGCTCCGAGCGAGAGCGCGATGAGCAGCGGATCCGGAGGGATCGGGAAGAAGCTCGACTCGGCAAGGGAAAGCAGACCGAGCGCCGGTTCCCCGTAGGGCGTCTCGGCCCAATGAAGGACCCAGTCGTACATACGCCGAACGACGCCTCGGCGCCCGGCCGGAGCCTCCGACGCGAGTTCCGCTTCGGCAGCTTCTGTCTCACCCGTCTCCGAACCCAATGGTTCAGTCATCGAATACCCTCCGACTCCTCGTTCCATGCAAAGCGGCCGAGAAGCGGAACGAACCGGCACCGGCCCTCGAGTCTCTCCTGCGTCACCTCACCGTCCTTTCGCCGCACCAGCATGAGCACCTGCTCTTCGCGGTCGCCCACCGGAATGATCATTCGACCTCCCTCGGCCAGCTGATCGACGAGGGCCGGCGGGATGCTCGGCGCACCGGCAGAAACGACGATCACGTCATAGGGAGCGAACTTCCTCCAGCCGATCGTTCCGTCCCCGACCATCAGCGCCACATTCTTGAAGCCCATGTCGTCCAGTATTTGACGGGCACGGTGCGAAAGCTCGCGTACCCGCTCTACCGAGTACACTCGGTCTGTCATGCTTGCGAGAAGCGCGGTCAGGAATCCGCACCCCGTTCCGATCTCGAGAACGACATCGTCCTTCGAGGGTTGCAGTATCGTCAGGAAGTAGGCCTGTAGTGACGGTTGGGATGCAGTCTGCTGGTAACCGATCGGGATCGGGCCGTCCTCATAGGCTCGTGGCCACACGCCCTCCGGTAGAAACGCGTGCCGGGGGATGCGATCGAAGAGATTCAGGAGCTCCAGGTCGTGTATGCCGTGGGAGCGAATCTCCTCGATCAGCTTGCGCCGGTACCCTACGAATCGGGGATCGTCTACAGGGCGAGCTGCCAAGAGCGAATCTCCTCGAGGAGGCCATAATTCGTGAGGTCCAGATGGAGCGGTGTGACCGAGACGTAACCCTCATGAACGGCTGCGAAGTCCGAGTCGGGCGCCCCCTTCCAGCTGATCTCACCCCCGCCGATCCAGTAGTACTCCCGCCCCGACGGATCGAGAGCCCGCGTGATGCTGTCCGAGTACCGTCGCTGCCCCAGCGAGGTCACCCGTATGCCCTTCACTTGCCCTGCTTCGATCGGAGGCAGGTTCACATTGAAGAGGGTGTCGGGCGGGAATCGCTTCCGACGTAGGATGCCCTGCAGGACGGATCCGACGACCTCTTCCCAACCGCCGACGTCTTCCGCCTTGCCGGTGTAGGAGAGCGCGATGGCCGGAATCCCGAGGACGGTGGCCTCCATCGCCGCCGCGACGGTGCCGGAATACAGCGTATCCTCGCCCATGTTCGGGCCGTGATTGATCCCGGAGAGGCAGATGTCGGGCGTCTCCTCCAGGAGCTCACTCACGGCAAGAATGACGCAGTCCGTGGGCGTGCCGTCCACGACGTACGCACCTTGCGAGGCCCGCCGTACACGAAGCGGGTGATGCATGGTCAGCGAATGGCTGGTCGCCGACTGCTCACGGTCCGGCGCCACGATCGTGACATCGCCGAAACGCCCGGCTGCCCGCGAAAGCACGTCGATTCCCCGAGCCAGATAACCGTCGTCGTTCGTGCAGAGGATCCGCATCGCGCGTGCGTCAGCTACCGCTCGGGGGCGTGAGCACCTCCCTGAGGCGCTGGAGCTCTTCGCGCATGCCCGACAGGAACTCCGGCGTGAGAATCTCCTGACTGCCTTCCCGGAGCTCGCCGCGCTTGCGCATGTCCTTGAGCTTCTGGCGGGCGCCGTCGATCGTGAACTTCTTCTCGTAGAGAAGGTGCTTCACAAGCAGGATCAGCTCGATCTCCTTGGGCCGGTAGACCCGGTTCCCCGCCCTGTTCTTGCTCGGGTGCAGGACCTCGAACTGGCTCTCCCAGTAACGCAGCACGTGAGGCTTCAGGCCCGTCAGGTCGCAAACCTCTCCGATCGAGTAGTACGCCTTCTTCGCGATCGGCTCATCCGTGCGACTCGGCTCGGCCATCAGGACCACTCCTCGGGCTTGGGATCACGTTCCATGAGGTTTCGTAGGGCTTGGGCAGGCTGGGTTCCGAGGACGAGCATGCCGAAGACCTCCTCTGTGATCGGCATCTCTACCCCGTACTCCGTCGCGAGATCACGAACCGCCTCGGCCGTCTTCACACCCTCGGCGACCGCGGTCATCTCGGCGAGGATGGACTCCAAACCCTCTCCCCGACCCAGCCTGAACCCCACGGTACGATTGCGACTCAGCTCGCCCGTACAGGTGAGAACGAGGTCCCCCATACCGGCAAGCCCCGAGAATGTCGAAGGCTGCGCGCCCATCGCAACGCCGAGACGTCTGATCTCGGCGAGTCCGCGCGTGACGAGAGCCGCCCTGGTGTTGTGCCCGAAGCCGAGACCCGCGGCAACGCCAGCCGCCAGCGCGATGACGTTCTTGAGAGCTCCGCCCAACTCGACCCCGATCACGTCCGGATTGGTATAGACCCTCAAGTAACCGGTCTGAAACAGATCCTGGACTCGATGGGCAGCGTCGAGCAGCCTGCTGGCCGCGACGACGGCCGTCGGCGCCTCCTCCGCGACCTCCCGGGCGAAGCTCGGGCCGGAGAGCACCGTAAAGCCCTCCATCTGCTCGGGTGACAGCACAGCGGTCAGGACCTCGTCCATGCGCCGGTGCGTCCTCAGCTCGATCCCCTTCGACGCACTCACGACGAGGGCGCCCGGATCGATCGATGGCGCCGCTTCCTTCATGACCTGCTGGACGACCTGTGAAGGACTGACCGAAACCACGAAAGCGGTGTCGCGCACGGCCTCACTGAGCTCATCGGTCACTTTCAGCGTTTCGGGCAACGTGATGCCCGGCAGATACTTCCGGTTCTCTCGACCCTCTGCGATCTGTCGCGCGACCTCCGTTTCGAAGGACCACAGACAGACGTCGTGGCCCTTCTTGGCGAGGACGGTCGCCAGGGCCGTACCCCAACTTCCGGCCCCGACCACACCGATCCGCTCCGCGCTCATGTCGGCTCCTGGGCCGACGATGGGGCCGGGCTGCCGTCGCCCTCCGCGGAGCGCCTGAACGCGAGCTCTTCACCCCTCAGCAAGCGGCCGATGTTGCTCCGATGCGCCCAGATCACGAACGCCGCAACCGCCACCGTGAAAGGTAGGAGCTCCGGACCGCTACCGTGCGGGAAGAGCCAGACGCCGATCGGCAGCACGACCGCCGCGCAGATCGAGCCGAGCGATACGATCCTCGTAATCCAGACCGGGACGACCCAGGCGAACAGGCCGAGAAGCACCGCCCACGGAGCGAGGGCCAGGAAGGCGCCGGCGCTCGTCGCCACGCCTTTGCCACCCCGAAATCCGACCCAGAACGAGAACATGTGCCCCACGATCGCCATCGAGCCGAAAATCATGGCCCACCAGGTCGCGGCCTCCGGCTGAAGCTGGGGGAAAAGCCAGACTGGAAGCCAGCCCTTGAGGACGTCGACCAGGACCACAGGCAGCGCGGCCTTGGCTCCCAGAATCCGAAACGTGTTGGTCGCCCCGAGGTTGCCGCTTCCGTGCTCTCGGAGGTCGAGTCCGAAAAACCCACGACCCACCCAATAGCTGGTCGGCGTCGCCCCGAGGGCGTACGCGAGCAGGATGAGTAGCGCCGTGATCACTCGTTCTTGCTGGCCCGGAGTCGGATGCGGATGGGACTCCCACGGAAGCCCCAATGGCCTCTGAAGGTGTTGTGGATGTAGCGAATGTAGTGGGCGGGCACCTCCTTCGGGAGGTTGGAGAAAATGACGAACGTCGGGGGCTCCACATCCGCTTGCGTCGCATATCGTAGCTTGACCCACCGTCCTCGGCTGTGCGGCGGGCGCTGCCTGCGCACGAGCCCCTCGAGCACTTCATTGACCTCATGGGTCGGGACGCGTCTGCGGCGCTCTTCGTAGACCTCCAGAACGAGGTCGAGCGCCTTCCGCACACGCTGCCCGGAGAGCGCCGACGTGAAGAGCATCGGAACCCATTTCATGTCGGGCACGCGGGCCTGGAGCTCCCTCTCGAAGCGAACCGCCGTCATGTGGTCCTTGGCTACCAGATCCCACTTGTTGGCCACGATGATGACGGCCGCTCCGGCCTCCCAGGCCTGCTCGACGATCCGCAGGTCCTGGTGATGGACCTCCTCTGTGGCGTCGACCAAGACCAGGCAGACGTCCGCTTCCGAGACGATCCGTGCCGTGCGCAGGGCGCTGTAGTACTCCAGAGAGTCCTTGATGCGCGACTGCCTGCGCAATCCTGCCGTGTCGACGAAGACCAGCGTCTTGCCGTGGTAGCGGAGCGGCGTGTCCACCGGGTCGCGCGTCGTGCCCGCGATGTGGCTCACGACCATTCGCTCCTCTCCGAAGAGCCGGTTCACGAAGGACGACTTGCCTACGTTCGGCTTGCCGACCACGGCGACCCGGATCTCATCCTCCACGTCCTCCTTCTCGTCCTCCGAAGGAAGCCTCTCCAGCACGGCATCCAACAAGTCCCCCGACCCTTTTCCCGACAGTGCGCTGACAGGTAACGGATCACCCATACCCAGATTCCAGAAATCCAGGTAGGCGGGATCTCCCGGTAGATTGTCGACTTTGTTCACGACGAGTAGGACCGGCTTGTCGGCCTTGCGAAGCACTTCGGCGAGCTTCTCGTCGAGAGGATGCACCCCGGTCTGGTTGTCGACGAGGAAGAGGATCACGTCGGCCTCTGCGACCGCCGCCAGTGCCTGGTCACGAATCGCGCGATCCATCGGCTCGTCACTGTCCTCGACCACGCCCCCCGTGTCGACGATGAAGAAGGACCTTCCCGCCCAGTCCGCCCTGGCAAAATTGCGGTCTCTTGTTACGCCCGGCCGGTCGTCGACGATTGCGAGCCGCTGGCCGAGCACTCGATTGAAGAACGTCGACTTGCCCACATTGGGGCGACCGACCACGGCGACGATGGGCAACGGCGCGCTCACGCTGCGGTCTCCGTCGATGCCGCGAGACAAGCCGCGAGCTCGTATCCCGAAACGACCTGCGCGGGAGCGAGTCGCCGTCGAACCGATTCGAGCGAAAGGGAGTCGATGAAGAGGTCGTCGGCATTCAGCGCCTCCCCGGGGATCAGGACGAGGTCACCCGATCTCGCGTCGCCCAGGGCCCTCACGATGTCCTCGCCTCCAAGGAGTCCCGCGATGGTGACGGATTCACCGAAGTACTGATTCACGACGGCTACGACCTCCACTTCCGTCCCGGTGGCAGCCGTGAGCTGTGGGAGCCTCGATTCGATCAACGGACCCATCGATTGCCCCGTGACGATGCGGACGCGACGACTCGGGAGCCTACCGAGGGTCGGGATGCCGTCGTCCAACTCCCGGAAAAACCGGTCCACGGCTCCAACCCCGTTCTCCGTCAGAACACCGTCATCGTAGTAGGTGGTTTCGGGCAGGGGCAGTCCCGCGATCAGGTACATCTCGTCTGCGGCGTACGCCCAGCCCGAGGCGCGCTCCCGAGCCGCCAGGTCACGGATCCGGTCGACCTGGCCGATGGCTCCCCTTGCCTCTTCGGGCGTGAGTAGGTGGACCGGCCGTCCCAGGTTGTACCGCGTCAGTCCCACCGGGACCACCGAAAGCGTCTGAATCCCCTCGCCCAGCCCATACAGGTCGTCGATCGTCCGGTCGAGGTGACCCCCGTCGTTCCAGCCCGGACAGAGAACGACCTGTGTGTGCAGGCTCAATCCTGCCTGAAGCAGGCTCTCGAGCTGATCCATGATCAGGCCCGCCCGCTCGTTCACGAGGAGCCTGCGACGCACCTCGGGCTCCGTCGCGTGGACGCTTACATAGAGCGGGCTGATCCGCTGATCGATCAGGCGCTGAAGGCCCTTGGGTCCCAGGTTGGTGAGCGTGACGTAGCTCCCGTAGGTGAAGGAGAGCCTGAAATCGTCGTCTCTCAGCCAAAGCGTGTCGCGGGCGCCCTCGGGATTCCCGTCGATGAAGCAGAAGACGCACTTGTTCGAGCACTCCCGAACTTTGTCGGGAGCCGGCACGATCCCGATCGACTCACCGGATTCACGCTCGATGTCGACAAGCAGAGGCTCACCACCCGGTGTGAACGCCTCGATCTCGACCTCCTGCTCGGCGAGCATGAAGGTGAGGTCGATTCCGTCACGGACCAACTCGCCGTTGATCCGAACGATCCGCGTCCCGATCTCCAGGTGGAGTTCCTCGGCGATGCTGCCTTTTTCAATTTCGGCGATTCGGATCACTCGGAGACCGGCGCTTGGGCACCCGGACCTTGCCGTGTGCCTTGAGACTCAGCGAAAAAGCCATGAAAGATACCGGCATCGAAATCTCCGATCAATTTGACGATCCCGTTTCTCCGTGATCAGTTTCGCCGCGCGTACACGGGAACCCGAATCACGCAGACGCGTACGGAGATCGATGAGAACTGGCCAACGAACGGACGGACCGAGACGGGCGAGGTCGCTGTCGCGTCGGCCGCCGTGCGCATTCCTCCTTGCCCTTGCCGGTGTGGCTTCGGCCTGCGGTCCGATCGAGGAGCTTCGCGAGGAGTTCCGAGATCTGACTCCCCACGAGGCCTATTTCGAGCAGCTGAGGGCCGCCGGACTCTCCGAGACCGCCCTTGCCGATGCATGGTGGGAAGCGGGTCGTCAGGCCCTCGATGAGCCACCCGAGGTTCAGCTTCCGTATCAAGAGGAGGGGTTCCTCTTCGCCGAGACTCCCGAAGCCCGCTCCTATCGTGTCCGCCTCCGCGCCGGCCAGCTCTTGACCATCGACGTTTCCCTCGATGCCGAGCTCCAGACCCGAGTCTTCGTCGACCTGTACCGGATGCCCGGCTCGGAAGGGCGTCCGTACCTTCAGATCCTGTCCACGGACTCCGTCCTGACGAACATGGAGTATGTATCTCCTCAGGAGTCGGATTACGTCGTGCGGGTTCAGCCCGAGCTCCTGAGGGGTGGACGCTATCGCATCACCCTCCAGGTCGAAGCATCGATGACCTTTCCGGTCGAGGGACTCGGCACCGGTGCGATCCAGAGCGTCTTCGGCGCACCGAGGGACGGAGGAAGACGGAGCCACCACGGCGTCGACATCTTCGCCCGGCGCGGAACGCCGGTCGTATCCGCGACAGACGGTGTGGTGTCCCGCGTCCGGGAGACCCCGATCGGCGGCAAGGTGGTCTGGGTGCGGGATTCCCGGATTCGGCAGTCGATCTACTATGCCCACCTGGATAGCCAGCTGGTTTCCGAGGGTGTCCGGGTCCGGCGTGGCGACCCCCTGGGGCTGATCGGCAACTCGGGCAACGCCCGAACGACCCCACCCCATCTCCACTTCGGGATCTACCGGCGAGGGCCACAGGATCCGTACCACTATCTGTTCGAGCCCACGCGTACGCTCGAGTCCCTGACAGCGTCGACCGAGCTGCTCGGCACCTGGACGCGCACGGTCGACGACGGTATCCGCCTTCGGGAAGGTCCGTTCCAGCGCGCCGGCGTGCTGGAGGCCCTGCCGATACACACCGCGCTGCGTGTCATCGGCGCAGCGGGTTCATGGTACCGGGTCATCCTGCCCGACGGGCGCACCGGCTTTGTCGCGTCCCGTCTGACGGAGGACCTGCGCGTTCCCGTGCGTCGAGCGACCGTGGCCACCGAAGCGCGCCTTCAGCTCGAGCCGAAGGCGGAGAGTCCCGTGACGAATGACGTCGCCGCCGGCACCGACGTTTCGGTGCTCGGGGGCTTCGGCGATTTCCTCTTCGTCCGCGTAGGCGAAGGTCGTGCCGGCTGGATGCCGGCGACGCTCCAGGAAGACTAGGAGTCGATCGGTCGCGCCGGGGCGGATCCTAGATCAGGAAAGGGGCCGCCGCGACCACGGAAAGCAGCACGGCCACGACCCAGGCGGCCGGCCTGGCGAAGAAAGGTCGGAGCTGGCGCCTGACGTCCGCGGCACGGTGAGGGTTCAAGGCAATCGCCATGTGACCCTCCTCGTCCCTCCGACCGTCGATCAGTCTTTCCTTGAGCAAATCGTTGACCGCTGCCTGATACCTGGACGCGTTCTCGCTGAAACCGTCTATCGAGCCCGGACGGGTAAAACAACCCGGGTCGGTCGCGTGAATCTGATCCAGTGCCCGGAGGATCGTCTTCTTCGGTGACATTCTCGTCCTCGAACGAGAGGGGTGAATCGTGGTTTCGGAATTCCCTACGAGGACCCCGAGCACAAAGATTCGACAGTCGGCCCCGGACCCGTGGCCAGGCATCGTCACCCCGCCCGGAAGCCCTCATCTCACGGTGCCCCGAATCACCGTAGTGAAGAACCCGAGGTTGCGGTATTGATCGCCCACGATGTCGGCGAAGTCTGCCGAGTAGTACTGACCGACGACGTAGGCCTCCCCACCCTCGACCTGCCGCTTCGGTGCGTCCGGAAGAAGCGTGGAGACCGCCTGGTCCTGTTTCTTGCTCTGTGGCACCACGGCGACCGAGAAGTGTGACTGGCCCTCCAGCTCCAGGTAGTTGTTGAACATTCCCTCGAGCTCGGCGAGAACGAGATCCTCTTCGCTCGTGCGCTGCTCGTCGGCCTCGACGAGGGCACGAAGGATGTCGCCGAGCTGCTCCACCTGGTGGGGTGGTGGAGAGGTGGCGAGGTATTCGGCGGTAGAGCGCTGAAGCGCCAAGAGGTTGAATTCGGTGCTCGCAGAGGTCTCGGCCATGGCGTCCCAATCGACATGCAGTCCCCACGCGTCGGCAAAGCTCTGTATGTAACGGCGTTCGGCATCGTCGAGGTGATCGTCGATGAGCGCGACCTGCGCGAGAATGTCGAGGACCTTTCGGGCCGAGGAAGGGCGTATGAGCGACTTCGCGAGGTCTCCGACTTCGCGGCGCTCGAGTGCCAATGCCTCTCGGAGAAGGGAAAGAAAGCTGCGTCCTCGCCTACCCTCCACCCATCGTCCCGTCCCGATCGAGATCGTGATTCCGCCGGCCAGAATCCACATGGCGCCATCGACGGCCCCTTCCCACTGCGACTCCAACAGCCAGTTGATGCTGAGCAAGGTGATGGGGATCAATCCCAGGAACTCCCCCATGATGGAGATGCTCTCCGCAACGGCGGCTTCGTGCTTCCGTTTCCAGAGCTTGTTCACCGTCAGGTAGATCTGCGCAGCCGCGAGAAACAGCGACGCTACCGTGAGAACCTCGATCAGCGACTTGAACGTCTCCAAACAACGCCTCCCTTACCATGGCTAGCCTGAGCGCGACTTAGGCCGTAGGCTTCCGCTCGAAACCTCCGGTACATTCCCCATCCGTCGGGCCAATGAGAACACGAACCCTTCGCTTCGCGTCGACCTTCGTCGCAGTCCTGACCATCCTCGTCGCCCCTGACAGAGCAGCAGCCCAGTTCGGTGCGCTCGAGGCATTCGCACGCAAAGTGACCGACCTGAGCTTCTACTTCAATGCCGGCGGTCTCTTTTCCGGCGGTGAAGACCTTCGCACGGATGACGGAGGCTTGCAGCAGTTCGGCGTTGAGCTGTTGTTCTCCGTCGGTTCGGTCGACCGGGTTACCGGCCCCGCGCCGACCCAGACAGACACCGCAAGGCTGGTCTGGACGGAGATGGTGGTCGTGAAGAGCGACGACGGATCTGAAGACACCACATACGTCTACGAAGTCCGGCCCACACCCGCCCCTACTGCTCCGACCGAGGCGATCTGGTACTTCGAGATGGGGTTCGGCTACGGTCAGATGAGTGGCTTCGAGTCCAGCGATCCCTCACTGGACCTGAGGGGAACGATCCGGGATCTGCCCGCAGTTTCCCTCTATGCGAGCTACGAGCCTTGGGGCGCCTACGTCGGCCTTCGAACGGGGTACCAGAAGCTCCAGAGCCTTCAGGTCTTCGACGAGAACGGTGTCAGCTTCAAGGGCCGAGCCGAGAATTTCTTCGCCGGTGCTCTGGTCGGGTACGCCAAGGAATTCGCAGGCCTCAACCTCTTCGTCGAGACCGCGGTCGGGTTGCGTGATTTCACGAGCGTGGAGTGGTCCGGTCCGATCGGCACCCCGCCCCTGGCCACTCTTCCGCGCGCGCTCGCCGTGAGCGCTTGGACGGTCGGGACGGGCGTCCAGTTCGCGCTGGGGAACTGACGACTAGGGGAACAGGGGCCGCGCGAGGATCCGGTACGCGCCAGCCGCGGACGATCTCGAATCCCAGGGAGTCACCCTCAAGTAGTAGGTGCCGGGTGCAAGGTCGCTGACGACCTTCGAGCAGAGATTGTCGCCCTCGGTATCGACGTCGTCGTTCAAGGCGAGCGACGCCTCCGATGCGTCGAGCAACTCCATCACCGTGTCGGCTCCCTCTGCGAAACCGCATGCACCGAGCCACCCTCGGGTCTCGAACTCGTATCGCCCCGGCAGGCCGACTTCGATGCGGAAGACATCCGCATCACCCCCGTTGTCGAGGGCAGCGTTCAGGTAGCCACCGAGGGGCAGCGGAGCGGCTTCCTGTGGTGAATCATTCGGCTCGACCTCTCCGGGGAAACCGATGAAGAAGCTTCCGTCCCGCACTGCCGCGCCATCGAACTCCAACGTCGCGGGAGCGTCGACTCCTCCGAGCGTGCCCCAACGCCTCGGGGGCTGACCGATCGATCCGTCGCCGAACTCGTCGCGACCCCCGAAAAGCGCGTACCGCCCGTCCGGCAGCCCCTCGAACCGGAAGGCCCCGCTCTCGCCCGCGCGCTCGACCGCAACGACCTCCCCGGTATCGGCATCCCGGAGCTCGACCCAAACGTCGCCGGGAAGCCCCTGCCCCTCCGTGAGCGCATCGTATGCGTTCACGACGCCGTAGCCGTAGCGGTCGTCCCGACCGACCGGTCCGGCATCGGTCGCCCAGGTCCTGAGGATCGCACGGACGTCTTCGCCGCTACGGGCCGGGTTCTGTGCGAAGAGCAGTGCCGCGACGCCCGCCACGTGAGGCGCTGCCATGGACGTCCCATGCCAGCTCGCGTGGCTGGGCGTGTCACCGCTGAAACGCCAGGTCGTCGAGGTCACGCCGTGGGATCTGCCGAGCGAGAGCTCTCCACCCGGACCGGCGATCTCGATATGCGCTCCCCGGTTCGAGTAGGACGACCGGATTCCCCGAGCGGAGACGGCCGACACGGCCACGACCTCCTCATAAGCGGAGGGGTACTGCACTGCCGTCGAATTCCCGTTCCCGGCGCTGGCGATCAGCAACAGCCCCTCGGCGTGCGCGGCCTGGATCGCGGACTCGAGAAGTGGATCCGGGAGCGGGGCACCCCAACTCATGCTGATCACCTGCGCCGAGCTCGTCTGGACCGGACCGAGCTCTCCCCCGTCCGCCGGCAGTCCTGCGGCGTAGAGGATGCCGTTGGCGAGATCGTCCGAGGGTGCGCCGCCGGTGACGCCGAGCACCCGAACGGGACGTACGCGGGCCTGCGGTGCGACACCCACACCGCCGCCATTGTCGTCCGCGGCGACGACCGTTCCGGTGACGTGCAGGCCGTGGGAGCCTTCGGCCTCGATACCCTCCGGACACGCCTCGGAAGGGTTGTAGAGCCAGCTGGCCGGATCGGTGGGGTCTTCGTCTCGACCGTCCCCGTCGCCGGCGATGTCGATCTCCTCGCCATCACAGGACGTGGAAAACGACGCGCTGACGAAGTCGAAGCCGTCGCTGGTGAGATTCTCTGCAACGTCGGGGTGATCGAAGCGCACGCCGGTGTCGAGGATCGCCACGATGACGTTCGGATCACCACGCGTGATCTTCCACGCCTGAGAAAGCTCGAGCGTCTCCAGATGCCAGGCCTGCCGGGGGTAGAGCGGCTCGGGCGAGGGATAGGTTTCGGCGTGACGCCGATAGAGCCAGTTCCGTGAGACGGACTCGACCCGGGGATCTTCGAGGAGGAGCGACTCCGCCTCCGACAGGTCGAGGTCGGTCGGGACGCGGACCTTGAGCGTATTCAGCACGGGAATGACTCCGATAGGCTCGAGAATCCGGTCCTCGGCGGCCAGCACCTGGGCCCGGAGCGTACGTGCCCTGAGGTCGGCCGCCCGAAGGTCCCGGACGATCGCACCCTGACCATCGGCGGCGGCCGCGAAGGAGCGACGCATCCGAACGAGCAGCTCGCCGGGGACGTATCGCACGCTGGAGCTGGACGAGGACCCTGCCAGGTGATCCATGGCGGCGATCGCGGTCGACCGTTTCGAGCCCTCTGCAGCCTCCTTGGCGCCCGCCCGGAGCCCGGTGTCGGGGCCCGCGACCCGCACGGTGCCCTCGATCACACCGTTGGGCGTGGCCGTCGCGCGAAACGCGACAGGCGCGAAGCCCTCGGCCTCCGCCACGGCCTCCTTGCTCCCGGCGTGGGCCTCGAGCGTCCAGGCGACCACAGCCTGCCCCTGAACATCGGTCCGCGTTTGCGCGCCGGACAGGACACCGCTCTCGGGATCTACCGTCCAAAGAACTTCGATGTCCGGTACGCCGTTGCCGAAACGATCGCGAAGGCCGACGACCAGGGGCGAGGGCAGCGTCTCTCCTGCGGGACCGATCTGCCCTTCGCCCGCCTCCGCGGCGAATGAAGCGGGCACGTCCGGCAACGCCGTCGCCGCGAACTCGACGACCTGCGCCCCGGCTCGTGCCGTCAGGGTATGGGCCACCGACGAAGAGGTCCCGAGCGTCCAGACCGTCGAAGCGAGCCCGGACAGGTCCGTGACCGGCGTCTCCACCGAAAGCGAGCCAGCGCCCGAAACCACCTCGAAGCGCACCTCGTGCCCGACGAGCGGGCTCCCGGTCGCATCCTGGACTTCCACCGACAACGGGGATGCCAGCGCCTGCCCCACGAGAGCCGTCTGGCCCACACCGCTGCGAGCGATGATCGCGGTCGCGACGAACTCGACGGAGACCTCGACACTCCCGGTCACGCCAGACGCCCGAGCCTCGACGCGGGCGGTGCCGGCGCCGACGACCGTGACCAGTCCGAAGTTGTCCACGGCCACGACGGTTCCGTCGGTCGTGCTCCAAGTGAAGGACTGCCCCGTCATGACCGCCCCGCTTTCGTCGAGCAGCCGGGCGGAAAGCTGCACCCGTTCGCCGATCGTGTGCAACGGACCCTCGTACCCCTCGACCAGGACACTCGCCGGAGCGGGCGGCGCGACCGAGCCACCGTCACCCGTACATCCGAAGGCACAGGTCGGCACGGCGAGGAAGAAGATACGGAGGATCGCGGCAGATCGGTTCACGTCACGAATCTAGCCTGCGCGCCCATCGATCTCGAAGAGAAAGAGCCCGGCAACGACATACACCGTTGCCGGGCTTCTCCGCAGACCCCAGAGCGGGAGACCGGACTCGAACCGGCGACCCTCAGCTTGGGAAGCTGATGCTCTACCAACTGAGCTACTCCCGCGTAGCACTACAACTTATTGGGGGCCTCGACACGGAAAAAGGCCGGATGCGCGACAGGCGTGCACCCGGCCCCCTTCTCATAGCCTGCGAGGACTAGCTGCCGATCACCTCGTAGGAATACCCGCTGACTCCGGCGCTACCCTGGAACTCGACGCGGAAGACTTCGGCCATCTCCTGCGCCGGGGCGACGACCTCCGCGTCCGCAGTCCCGAGCGCATCGCCCGCACTGTCGTAGAAGGTGAAGCGCAGCGTGGTCGATACTCCCTGCTCCATGGTGCGGTTTACGAAAGCGCCGACGACCCGAATGCCCTCCCCGGCAGGCTGAAGCTGCAGGCTCTCGATGACGAACGACAGCGCCTGCCTCTTCTCGTCCAGGGCGACGGCTTCGTCCGAGCTACCCGTGCGGGCCAGCGCGATCCCGTGGAGCTGAAAGGCCAACTCATTGTGCGGATCCATCTCGACCAGCTTGCCCGTGTACTCGGGCATGCGATCCCAGAGGGTTTCATCCTCACGGGCCGCCTGGGCGAGCGCCTGCGTCACGTTCTGGAGTGCGTCGCGGAACATGGGGCTCTTCTGCAGCGCCGCCTCGAAAGCGCGAACGGCCATGGCATAGTTTTCGGCCTGGTACAGCCCGACCCCCGCGTTGTAGAGGTCGATGTGATTCGACTCGGGACTCTGGATGATGTCTTCGTAGATCCCGGTCGCATCCCCACCCTGGCCAGAGGCAGCCATGGCGACCGCCAGATTGGTCTTCGCGTCCTGGTTTTCCGGGTCGATCTCCAAAATCTGCTCGAGGTAGGTGATCGCATCGGCAGGCCGTTCGAGCGATACCAGAATCTGAGCCGAGTTGAGCCAAGCCGTGACCTTGTAACTCTGCCACCGGGCCAACTCCGCCTCATCGCGGTCCTGGTTTTCAGGGAGGTCGATACGCGTCACCGCCTCGCCATACGCTTCCATCGAGCTCTCGAGCTCACCCTGGTTCGCGTACGACGAGCCCAGGTTCAGATAGGCCTCGGGGCGCCGGTCGAACACGAGGTTCGCCATGGAGAACTGGTTGATGGCAGCGTTCCAGTCCCCCTCCTCCATCGCACCGATCCCGTCGTTGTACGCCTGGATCCAGCCGTTTTCCCGAAAAAGGTCTGTTTGCTCGTGATACTCGGGGTGCATCTCCTCCGCGATGTCGAGCATCGAGTCGGCCTTCGCGTAGTCACGCAGCCCGATGTAGGCGACGCCCGCATGGAAGTACGACTGCGAGTTATCCGGATCCGATTCGATGCCGTCCAGGCTGACCCTGAGCCCCCGCTCATAGGCCTCCGCGGCCTTCACGGGATCGTCTTCGCCCTGCGCCTCCTGCAGATGCGCGCCGGCGAGGGCCGTGAAATTGTTGTCACGAGGTGCCTGAGCAGCTGCCGGATGGGCGACGGCCGCCAAGAGCCCGAATACCACCAGGATGAGTCCCGAACGGGTGTTCATCCGCCTTACCTCCTACGATTGCGGTCTTGAATAGCGCTCCAACTTAACTGGCCTGGAATCCAGTTCAAACCCCGAAACCGGCGCGCGGTGAAGCCCCGTCACACCCGAGGATTTCGTCTTTCCGAGAGAGGAATACGCAAGAAGCGGACCGACCTTGCAGCCTTCTTAGCGACCCAAGTACGTCAGAACCCGATTCGCGAGGTTTTCCGTGAAGCCCGGAATCCTCGCGATCTCGGCGGAGCTGGCCTCCTTGACCCCTCTCAGCGAGCCGAACCGCAGGAGGAGGAGCCTCTGGCGCTTGGGCCCGATCCCCGGGATCGACGAGAGATCGCTACGCACGGTTCGCTTTGTACGGAGCTTTCTATTGTAGGAGACGGCAAAGCGGTGTGCCTCGTCGCGAAGCCGCTGTAGAAGATGGAGGGCCCGGTTGCGGCGACCGATTCGAATGGGCTCCGAACGTCCCGGTACGAACACGAGCTCCTCTTTCTTCGCGAGCGCCGCGAGGGCTACGTCGCTGACCTCGAGCTCCGCCAGAGCGTTTCTCGCCGCGCTCAGCTGGCCCTTGCCTCCGTCGATCACCGCGAGCTCCGGTAGTGGGAGCGACTCCTCCAGACGCCTTCTGAAATAGCGGGTGACCACCTCGGCCATCGACCGATAGTCGTCGTTGCCCCAATCGCCTTTGATCCGCATGTGTCGGTATTCGGACTTCTTGGGCTCGGCATTCTCGAAGACCACCGCGCTCGCGACGGTCTCGGCACCCTGTGTGTGGGAGACGTCGAAGCACACGATCAACCGCGGAACCATCTTCAGGTCCAGTCGATCTTGCAGGTCGAAAAGGGCGGCGTCTGCGCGATCCACGCCGGGATCGATCGCCGTCACACGATCTTCCAGGGCGTGGCGAGCATTCTCGGCAGCCAGTTGGGCGAGCCTTCGTTTCTCCCCGCGTTCCGGAACCTGGATCCGGACGCGACGCCCGCACGCTTCGGTGAGAACCTCCTCCAGCACAACCGCATCCTCGAAGGGCTCCGGACAGAGGATCTCTCGCGGAAGCTCCCGGAGCCGTCGATCACCACCACCGAGGTAGTACTGAGCCGCGAAGGACGACAACAACTCGGCATCCCCTTCAGCATTCAGCTCCTGGAAACGTTGCGTGTCCCTGCCGAGAAGGACGCCCTTTCGTACGCGCAAAACGACGCCCACGGCCAGCGCGCCATCCCTGGCGAGGCCCACGACGTCGTAGTCGCCGCCTCCCAGCTTCTGGACCCGCTGCTCCCGGGCGAGCGCATCGAGTCCGGGCAGAACGTCACGAAGCTTGGCCGCGCCCTCGAAATCCAGCCGATCCGAAGCTTCCCGCATTCGCCGCTCCACGTCCGTCCGGATGGATTCGGTATCGCCTCCGAGAATTCGGAGAATGTCGTCGACCATGACACGATAGTCCGACTCCGTCTGGAGGCCGACACAAGGTGCTCGGCATCGATCGATGTGATAGTCGAGACAGGCCCGGGCGGGGCTCTCGCGTGGGAGGTCGTAGCGACAGGAGCGAACGGTGTAGAGGCGCTTGATGACCTCGAGGGCCTGTCGGAGCGCTCCCACCGAAGTGTAGGGTCCGAAGTACCGCGTTCCGTCGTCGCGCAGTCTCCGCGTGACGAATACCCGAGGGAACGGCTCCTGCACGGTCACGGCGATGTGTGGATAGCTCTTGTCGTCGCGCAGCTGAATGTTGAATCGCGGCTGGTGCTCCTTGATCAGGTTGGCTTCCAAGAGCAAGGCCTCTGCCTCGCTTCCGACGACGATCGTGTCGATGTCGCACGCATGACGCGTGAGCTCGCGCACCTTGAACGACCGGTCCGCGTCCTTCCTGAAGTAGCTTCGCACACGGGTGCGCAGAGACTTGGCCTTGCCGACGTAGAGCACGGCACCCTGGGCGTCCTTGAACAAGTAGACGCCCGGCCGCGAAGGGAGATTCGAGATCAGCTTGGGGTCCAAATCGATCGTTGACCGAAAGGGTGAAACCGCCTATCGGCGAAGGACGTCACGCAGCGAGCCACCTACGCCCATCCGGGAGGTGGCGAAGAGGTATACTACACCGAAGGCCAGGCCCGTTCCTAAGGCGGCGAGGGGCTGAAGGAGCAGGCTCTCGTGACCGACCAATCGGCTCAGCGCCCCGGGTCGAGAAGGGAAGGTCGAACCCAGCATCCACTTCAGACCGACCGCCACGGTCGCCGCCATTGCGCCGGCAGCCACGAAGCGGGCCAATACCTCCCTACCCGGGCCGTGGCCCGGAATCACACTTCCCAGCGCCCGCCTGAGGAGCAGATACTCCACCCAGGCTCCCACGCTCGCCGCGAGCGCCAAACCCGTTGCACCGAGTCGTAGCTCACCCACCGCCAAACGGTCCAGGGGGAACATCAGCGCCAGGCCCAGCCCCGCCGACAGCGCGACGCGTACGTACGCGATCCGTGCGGGCGTTCGGGTGTCGCGAACCGCGTAGAACGTGGAGGTGAGCACACGCGAAGAGGCCGAAGCGAAGAGACCCAGCGTGTACGCGGCAAGCACGAGGTAGACGGCGACCGTGTCCGAGGGCCCGAACCGTCCCCGTTCGAAGATGGCTCCGACGAAGGTGTCGCCGATCGCCCAGTACGCGAACACGGTCGGAATCAGCAGGAAGCTCACGCGCTGGAGTCCGGACCGGACACGCAGCCGAAGGTGCTCTGTATCCTCGGCGCGCATCCGGGAAAGCTCCGGGAGCTCTGCC
>JBDHII010000155.1:0-2945 GCA_039587515.1 Gemmatimonadota bacterium | reverse complement strand
TCGGCTACCCGGAATTCCGGCCCGGCCAGAGGAAGGTCATCGACGCCGTACTCGTGGGACGCGACTGCATCGCGCTGATGCCGACGGGTGCGGGCAAATCCCTCACCTTCCAGATCCCGGCCCGCATCCTGGACGGCACGGTGCTCGTCGTCTCTCCGCTCATCAGCCTCATGAAGGATCAGGTCGACGCCCTCGCCGACCTCGGGTTCCGTGCCACGGCCATCAACTCTTCCCTCGAGTGGGAGGAGCGAGAGGAGCGCCTGCGAGGGCTGCGGGCGGGAGAGTACGAGCTCGTGTACATGGCTCCCGAGGGGCTCGACGGCCGCATGCGCCGGGAGGTGGCCGCATGGCCGCTCTCCCTCCTCGTCGTGGACGAGGCCCACTGCATCAGCCAATGGGGTCACGACTTCCGGCCGTCGTACCGGAGGCTGCAGCGGCTTCGCGCCGACCTCGACGGCGTCGGCGTCCTCGCGCTGACCGCCACCGCCACCGACACCGTAGCCCGCGACATCCTCCGGCAGCTCGACATGCGGGAGCCGGCAGGCTTCAAGGGGTCCTTCTTCCGGCCCAACCTGAACGTGTACTGCCGAAAGAAGGGCTCGGGGCCGACGCGCGAGGAGATCCTCGGGCTCATCCGGGCCCGCTCCGGGGAGTCCGGAATCCTCTACTGCCTGTCTCGGAAGGCCGTGGACTCGATGGCCGCCTTCCTCGAGGCCAACGGGGTTCGAGCCCTGCCGTACCACGCCGGCATGGAAGCCGAGGAGCGCCGGGCGAGCCAATCGTCGCCACCATCGCCTTCGGGATGGGCATCGACAAATCGAACGTCCGCTTCGTCATCCACCGGGACATGCCCAAGGACATCGAGTCCTGGTACCAGGAGATGGGCCGCGCCGGCCGCGACGGCCTCGAGAGCGACTGCTTCCTCTTCTATTCGTGGGCCGACGTGAAGATGCACGAGCGGTTCCTGAGCGATGTCGACGATCCCGACCTCTATTGGTCCAAGATCGAGGCGACCAAGCAGCTCTTCCGGCTGATCGAGGACGGCGGGTGCCGCCACCGGGGCATCCTGGCGCACTTCAGCGAGGAGATCGGCGACTGCGAGGCCTCCTGCGACCGGTGTACCGGCCTGACCGCCGAGGAGCTCGCCGCCGAAGGCATGATGCGAAAGGGAGCCGTGAAGCGGGCGCGGCCGTCGTCGGGGAGCACACGCGCCGTCGACGGGCCACCCCCGAGCGATGACGAGGAGGCGCTCTTCCAACGGCTCCGGGACCTCCGGAAATCGCTGGCCGACCGGCAGGGCGTCCCGGCCTATATCGTTTTCAACGACCGGACGCTCCGGGCCATGGCCGAGGCCTGCCCGCGCACCCCGGCCGAGCTGCTCGCGGTCTCGGGGGTGGGGCCGGCCAAACTGGAGAAGTACGGCCGGGAGTTTCTCGAGGCGCTCGGCTCCGCCGCGACCTGAGCCGACCGGACGGCGCATGATGGCCAGGCGCGACGCCGTCCCCTAGGTTGTCGTGCAGGTTCCCCGGAAGCACGGAGGTGGATTTGCTCGCCGACCAGTACGAGTTCGACGCCGCCCAGAACGAGGTGCTTCGGAGGAGCGCGCGGCTGACCACCGTCTGGGGTGTCGTCGCCGTTCTGGCCGGCCTCCTGGTCGCCTACTGGGGGGTCCGCATCATGGCCGACCCGGAAGGTTGGGCCGAGGTCGCGGCGTCCTTCGGGACCGCCATCCCCCTCATCGTGGTCGGCCTCGCCTCGCTGAGAATCGGCGGGCGGCTCATGGCGATCGTCGGCACCGAAGGCAACGACGTCACGCACTTCATGGACGCCGTCAGCGCGGTGGGTCGCGCGTTCATGCTCCAGGCGATCCTCATTGTCGGATGGATCGTCGTGATGATGGCGGTGCGCTGATGTGGAGCACACGGACGCGGAGGTTGGCAGAGTGAGCACCGAGTACGAGTTCACGGCCGAGCAGAACGAGACCTTTCGCAAGAGTGCACGACTTGCGACGTCCTGGGGCGTCGTGGCGCTGCTCTTCGCCGCCCTCGTCGCCCTGGACGCGATCACCCGGTCCGGAATCGTGACGGACTGGAGCCTGTCGTGGCTCGAGCGCATGCACGAGCTCGGGCTCTACGCGCTTCCCCCCGCCGTCGTCGGCGTCGCCTCGCTGGAGATCGGAAGGCGGCTGATCGCGGTCGTGAAGACCGAGGGGAGCGACATCACCCACGGCGTGTCGGCCATGTCCGCGATCGGCTGGGCCTTCGTGATTCAGGCGATGGTCCTGATCGGCGGCGTTCTCCTGACCGGCTGACACGCGAGGCGGACGCTCGCGCGCCGCCGGATCAGAAGAACCGCGACATCGAGATCGACACGAACCCGTCCCGACGGACGCCGTGGATCATCGAACCCCGATCGGCGTCGACGAAGAGCCGAGCATCGACGCTCAGCCGCCACGCCGATCCGAGCCGGCGCGCGGCCTCCACGAGAACGAGTGCCTCCCCCGTCGTCAGATCGATGAGGGGTCCACCCAGCACGCTCGTGTCCGCGATGTCGTTCAGCGCCCATCGGCCGCCCAGAAAGACGTCGTGCTCGAACAGCGTGGGTGGCGCGTCGGCTCCCCGTGAGTCGTACATGACCTCCGCCAGCAGACCCAGGTCACCGTCGCTCCCGAAGATCTGGTAGAGCGTCCGCTCGAACCCGCCCGACACGGCGTACAGGCGCTCGTCATGCCCGCCCCGGGTCACGGCCTCGAGCTTGAGCAGCGTGCGCTCACCGGTCCACTGCGCGTCCACGCCGAGCTGATCGATCTCGTCGTATTCGGGCTGCAGCACCGGTGCCCCGCGCGAGTCGGTCGTGGGCACGAGTCGGGGCTCCCGCGACGTGCCCCGGAACATCGACAGGCCGAGGTCCAGCGCGTCCGCGGTCCGGAAGAACCGGGCAGCGAA
>JBDHII010000154.1:0-2608 GCA_039587515.1 Gemmatimonadota bacterium | reverse complement strand
CGGGCGCCAGCTTCTTCGGAACGGTGTGAAGGTCGTCTTCGCATCCGACTACGTAGGCGCATATGCCGATGCCGAGCGCGCCCGCCGCTACGAGATCTGGTGGCGCACGCAGACGTTCGACAGCAACTACGAGGTGCTCAAGCAGCTCACCTCCACGGCCGGCGAGCTGCTCGCGCTGTCCGGTCCCCGGAATCCATACAAGGACGGGCCACTCGGCGTGATCGAGGAAGGGGCATACGCGGATCTACTGCTCGTCGATGGCGACCCGCTCACAGACATCACGGTGATCGGCGGAACGACCGAGTGGTTCGACGCGGATCCCGAGTTCAAGCTCATCCCGACCATTCACCTGGTGATGAAGGACGGCAAGATCTACCGCAACGAGATCGACGGCCGCCTGTCACCCGAGGCCGTGACATTCGAGGACTACAATTACCAGGTGCCGGAAAACTGAGGTCTCTTCGAGCGTGAGACGAGGCCTGGCGCGGAACTGGAGCCCTTCGGTGGCGGCGCTCGCCCTCTGCGTGCGCGCCGCTCCGGCCCTGGTCATCGCCGGCCTCGCCGTCCCGGCCGCCGCACAGGAGGCCCCGCAGGATACCGTCCGAGCCCGAGCCAACCTCGCCGGCCCCAACCAGGTGGACAACCAGCTCGAAGAGGATGCCCTTCTCAGGCAGCCTCTATTGGACTTCGCCTTCCTGCAGCCCTGGGACGAGTTCAAGGCCGGCCTCAAGGAGTCGTCCGGCTTCGGACTCGGCCTCGACTACACCAGCCTCTACTTCAAGGGCACGGAAAGCCTGGGCGCGGACGAGGCGGGATCGGGCAACCTGCGCCTGTTCGGTAGCTGGGAGCTGGTGGGGCGCGAGTCGGCGAACCGCGGGGCGGTAGTTTGGAAGGTCGAGCACCGCCACGGATACACGGACGTTCCCGTCAGCGGGCTCGGGTTCGAGCTCGGCTACGCCGGTCTCCAGGGAGCGCCGTTCAACGACGCCGGCTTCCTCCTCACGAACCTCTACTGGAGGCAAGGTCTGGCCGACGGCCGCCTCGTCCTGGTCGGTGGTTGGGTGGATGCGACCGACTACCTCGACATCTACGGCCTTGTGAGCCCGTGGCTCCACTTCAGCAACTTCGCCTTCAGCACCGGTAGCGCCACGATCCCGGCCCCGAACCAGGGGCTCGGCGTGGCAGCCGGATACTGGGCCTCGGACCACGTGTACGTCATCGGCGGGCTCGCCGACTCCAACTCCGATCCCACGATGCCCGGAGACGGCTTCGAGTCTTTCTTCGACCAACACGAGTACTTCAAGCACGTCGAGGTCGGGTGGGCCACGTCGAAGGACCGTGCGTACCTCGACAACATCCACGTCACCTTCTGGCACGCCGACGAGCGGGTCGAGGCGAACGTGCCGGACGGCTGGGGCGTGAACGTGTCCGGGGCCCTCTTCGTGCAGGACCGATGGTTGCCCTTCCTGCGTGGCGGATACGCGAAAGACGGGGGATCGCTCCTCGAGACCTCGGTGAGCTCGGGAGTGGGCTATCTCACCGGGCCCGGCGCCCACGTGCTCGGCCTGGGTTTGAACTGGGGCAGGCCGAGCGAGAGCACGTTCTCACCCGGCTTGGACGACCAGTTCGCCATCGAGGCTTTCATGCGCATCCAGGTCGCGAACCAGGTGGCCATCACGCCGGACATCCAGTTCATCGTCAACCCGGCGCTGAACCCGGAAGTGAGCTCCCTGTGGCTGTTTGGAGTCCGTGGTCGCCTGAACCTGTGACCTTCCGAACGGTACCGGGGCGGCCCTGGTTCGGCCAACCGCCGTCGATCAAACGCGATGACGGGAAGTGCTATGGACCGCCACTTTTCCTGCTGGGTGATGGGACAGGATCCGCCCACCCGGCGAGTGCCCCGCTGGTCGATCGTCCGCGATGTGCTGAGCTGGATGGACTAGGCATTGACCCCCGCGGGACTGGCCGTTTCAACCTCGGACTGTCGAACCTGAACGGTGGAACGGACGCGAGCGAGGTGAGCCTCAAGAACCGGGGCTGGTCGTTCATGCTGGAGATCGACATGCCGTTCGGATGAACACCTCGATCTCTCTCGGACCCAACAGACTCCTTGTCGGACTGGCATAGCCGAGACGGAGCGCCAAAGTTATAGGCAACGTGCAACGGTGACGACGAGCCAAAGGAGTGCTGCCATGGAGTCGAGCGTCGAGACGAACGAAAGCGGGAAATTCCTGAAGTTGTCCGTGGAGGCGGCCATCCGGATCGGCGTGCTGGCCCTGATCGTTATCTGGTCCCTGCAGATCCTCCGGCCGTTCATCGAGATCGTCCTGTGGGCCATCATCCTGGCCGTCGCCGTCTACCCATTGTATGCGGGCCTGGCACGACGGCTGGGCGGGCGCAAGAAGCTGTCCGCCACCCTGATCACGCTCGCCGCCCTCGGGGTACTTCTGGTTCCAAGCTGGAAGTTTTTCGGCGTGACAGTTGAACAGGCGCGCGAGGTGAGCGAGAAGGCCGAAGCCGGGACGCTGCAGGTTCCGCCGCCGCCGGACGGTGTACGCGACTGGCCGCTGATCGGAGAGCGAACGTATGCCTTGTGGGGCAGCGCGTC
>JBDHII010000153.1:0-2365 GCA_039587515.1 Gemmatimonadota bacterium | reverse complement strand
GCTTTTCAGAGCTGGCGGGCCAAAGGAAAAGGGAGCCGACCGTCTCCGGTTCGACCCCCTTTGCAAAGGCCCCTGACCCGCCCCACTCGGTAGCGAACCGGGTGGTGCTATGTGTTTCGATCCTAACGCGGCTTTCGCCGCTCCTCCACCTCGCTCTCCGGGATCGCTCGCGCAATGTGCGCGAGTCGTCCGGGCACCCCCCACCCGATCGCCGGCTTCGATGAGGCCGTTCTCCTTGAGATGGCGCTTCAGCGAGCTCTTGGAGTCGAACTCCATGTCGAGCGAGCGGATGTAGGAGGACTGGCCCCAGATGTCCGTATTCAGCCGCGCGGGTGTCCACTTCATCGTGGTGCCGCACGCGCAGGAGGGCCACTCCTCGTCGACCACCATCACGTCCGCACGGACGGCGCCGCACGCGGGGCAATGGAGATCGTGGATCCGCCTCACCGGGCCTTCTCCTCGATCAGCCTTGCTACGACGCGCCGCGCCGTAGAGCAGCGATCGGTCGTGACGCTGCCGGATGATCCGTAGGGCAGCCAGATTTCGACCAGCCGGAGCTGCTCCTCGTCGAGCTTCCGGCACGCCTCCGTGGCCTCGGCGAGCCCCTCGAGTCCGCGGGTGCCCCAGAACTCCTGAAGCGCATCCTGGGCGGCCTTGAAGTTCTCCGCGGCTTCCTTCTCGCGCCGCTTCCGGAATAGGGGCGATTTCACTGGACCGGACCCCCTTCCTCGTTGAGCGCCGCGAGCGCCGCCGGGTCGATGCTGCCTCCGCCGCCCGAACGGCCCGGCTCCTCGGTGGGCGCCGTCTCGGCGAGCTTCTCCTGCGTGCCCTTGATCTGCTGGGCGTTCATGAGGGCCTTGCGCGGGTCCTTGTTGAAGGCAATCGCGAGGGCCACCATCGCATCCGGGATGCTCGCGTTCTGCGCGAACGGCCCGATCGCCTGCATCCAGGCCATCGCCTCGGCGATCTCCGCCTGTCGGCTCCGGGGGAGGGTGGAGCCCACCTCGATCTCGAACAGGAAGTCGCCCTGGAGCATCTCCGGGCTGACCGTGCGGGAGGCGTCGGTCCCGGCCATCACGGCCGCGGCGTCCTCCTCGGTTACCACCGGGACGATGATGTGGTCCGAGATGGAGCGCTGGGCCACCTTCGCGTAGAGCTTGATGGAGTCGCGCAGCCACTCCTCGATCCGCGCCTGGTTCCTCGCCGCGAGGGTATCGTCGCCCTGGGCCACGCTCGCCGCCTCGGTCGCGCTCGTGACGTTGATGCGCTGGCCGCGGGCCATCTTGCTCTGCCCGAGCGTCTCCCGGATGTCCTCCTGGATCATCTGGTCGTAGAGCAGAAGGGTCTGGTCGAAGCCCGCAATCGGGATCTGCTCGATCGCGCCCCGGGCCTCGCCCGTCGCGAACAGCACTTCCACGAGGTCGGAGTCGGCGATCTTGTTCTGGTCGTCGTCCGTGAAGGCGTTGCGGTTGGCGACGATGATCCGGCGCATCCGCTTCGTGAGCTCGTTGAGGATCGTCCGCACCTTGTTGCGCTCGACCTGGAGCGGCCAGAGCACGTCGGCGAAGCCGAGGGGGCAGGGATCGTCCTGCTGCTCGTTGAGGGCGAGCATGGCGTAGGGGAGGCCCTCGAGGCCATCGAGAGACTCGGGCCAGTCGTCCGGGTCGCGGAGGTTTCGGTCGCTCCCCGGGCTCCACTGGAACCACTTCCGCTCCTCGATGTCGTAGACCGTCCGGAGCTCCACGAGATTGCCGGCCTCGTGGTGGTAGGGGTCCTGCATCCGCCGCTCATCGCGGTTGCGCCGGTCCTTGCTGATCGTCGGCTGGAGATCGCGCGGGACCGTGATGTTGGGATTTCCCTTCAGTTGATCCATCGTCGCGAGCGAGATGAACTCGCACCAGCGGGCGTCGCCGTCGGCGTGCCAGGATTCGGCGAGCGGGTCGATGCGGATGTCCCACGGCGCCACACGGCGCATCCACGGGACGTCGAGCGCGGAGGGATGGCCCTCGAGACGGCGGTTCTTCGCGCTGAAGCGCTCGGGGGGCGGGGTGTATCCCACCCGCACGAACCCGACGCGGTAGAAGGCGTCGCGCATGGCGGCGTTCCAGGCGCGGCTGAGCTTGGCCTCCTGGACGAGATAGTTCATGAGGTTCGAGAAGGGCCGCGCCGCATCCGCGTACTTCTGGATGCGGGGAAACACCTGCACCTTGGGATTCCGCGCGAGGTACTGCGCCTGCATCGTGTTGAGCGTCGCGAAGACGGCGTTCACGACGAGGTGGGCCTCGGGGTCCATGCCGTTCATGAGCCCGATCGTCCGCCACTGATCGCCGCGATAGGCGTCCATGTGTGTGAAGATGGACGTCTC
>JBDHII010000024.1:0-43318 GCA_039587515.1 Gemmatimonadota bacterium | reverse complement strand
TGGTAGTAGATGCTCTCGCGCCATTCGTCGGGCGTGTCCCCGCTCAGCAGCCCCACCAGCGACTCACCGTGCACGTCGACGGGGACCTGGCCGCCGGCCAGCTCGATGAACGTGGGTGCGTAGTCGATGTTCTGGATCATCTGGGGGACGCGCGTCCCGGCTTCGATCCTCCGGGGCCACCGTGCCACGAAGGGCATGCGGAGTGACTCCTCGTACATCCAGCGCTTGTCGTACCAGCCGTGCTCCCCGAGGTAGAACCCCTGGTCCGAGCAGTAGATGACGAGCGTGTCCTCGGCCAGGCCGGCTTCGTCGAGATAGTCGAGGATCCGGCCGACGCTGTCGTCCACGGAAGCGATACAGCGCAGGTAGTCCTTGATGTAGCGCTGGTAGTAGTAGCGGACGAGCGCGTCGCCCTGGAGCCCGGCATCGAAGAAGGCCGCGTTGCGCGGTCCGTACGCCGCCTGCCAGGCCGCGCGCTGATCGTCGGTCATCCGCTCCCATTCCGAGGCCCAGAAGCGCTGGTCCGTTTCGTCGTCGGCCGCGGCCGGGGTGATCTTGAGGTCGTAGGCGGGGAACATGTGCCCTGCGATCGACATCTCGTTGTCGGCCGCCGGACTCGCCCGATCCCGGTAGTCGTCGAAGAGGGTCTCGGGCTCCGGGATGTCGACGTCCTCGTAGGTGTAGAGGTGGTCGGGTCCCGGCATCCAGTTCCGATGAGGCGCCTTGTGCTGGCTCATCAGCAGGAAGGGCCGCTCGGGATCCCGCTCGTTCCGCAGCCAGTCGAGTGAGAGGTCCGTGATGATGTCGGTGCAGTAGCCCTCGTAGCGGACGGTGCCGGCGGCCGTTCGGAAGTCGGGGTTGTAATACCGACCCTGGCCGGGGAGCACTTCCCAGTGGTCGAAGCCCTCCGGATCCACCGCGAGATGCCACTTTCCGATCATCGCCGTCTCGTAGCCGACCGTCTGGAGGTCCTTGTTGAAGGTCGGCTGCGACATGTCGAAGGGGTTCGCACCCGAGTTGTCGATCTTCCCATTGGCGTGGCTGTGCTTGCCGGTGAGCACCAGATCGCGCCCTCGTTCGCGATCCGGTCGATGTTGGGCGTGCGGTTGATGCGGGATCCGTAGGCGCTGATCGCGTGCGGTGCGTGATCGTCGCTGAAGATGAAGAGAATGTTCGGTCGCCCCACGCCCGGAGCGCAGCGGGCCAGGAGGGGAAGCGTGCTCAGCGCGTAGAAGCCGGCTCCCGCCCGCGCGGTGCGGCCGATGGCTTCACGACGGCTGATCGGGTCGCGCATGCTCATCCCTCCACGACGATCTCGTCTACGAAGACCCATGCCGGATTGCCGGCGCCGGGATGCCAGTCGGGTAGGGGGTTCACGCCCGTCGCCACCACGCGCACGTACCGGACCGCTTCGGCCCGAACCGGGATCGCGAACGTCCGGGCGCGCACCGCTCTCCGTCCTCGGAGACCCAGAATTCCACGGTGGCCGGAAAGAAGATCCAGGGTCCCTGGTTCTGCAGGCAGTCGAGCCCGATGCCGGCGATCCGCCGGGCCTCGCCCAGATCGACCGTGGCGTCGAGATTCTCGCCCTGGAATCCGAGCCACAGCCCGTCGCTGAAGTCGCGGCTGCCGACCAGCCCGTCCACCAGCGTGCTCGGCCCGCCTCCGGGATAGCGCGGATGGGGCGGTTAGCGCGGATGGGGCGGTCGGGCGAGCTCGACGCCGGCCCCCACGGCCGCGTGTACCAGGCGCTCGGGACGATCGAACGTGACACGCCCGGGCGGGCGGACCTCCGAGCCCTCCCGGTCCGTGAGCCGATCGCCGAGCGTGGCGCGCGCCTCCTCCGCGATCGCGTCCAGGCGCAGGACGACATCGGGGTGGTCGGCCGCCACGTCGGTCGTCTCGGCCGGATCGCTGTCGAGGTCGTACAGGGCGGGGGGCACCGTCTCGGAGGCGTAGGGACCGGGCAGGCCGTCCATTCCGGGCTCGACGCCCACGTAGGAACGTGTACGGTGCTCGTAGACCCGCTTCCAGCGGCCTTCCCGCACGCCGCGCAATTCTCCGCCGTAGTAGTACAGGAAGACGTTGCGCGGGCTCGCGTCGGGCTCGCCCTCCAGGACCGAGAGGATGCTCACCCCGTCGATCGGCAGCTCCGGCAACGCGGCACCCGTGATCGCCGCGATGGTCGGCAGGACGTCGATGGTCGACGCCATGGCGCTCGAGACCGAGCCGGGCTCGATGTGACCGGGCCACCGCATGATCGCCGGCACGCGGGGCCCGCCTTCGAAGGCCGTGCCCTTGCCCTCGCGCAACCCACCGGTCGACCCGGCGTGGTTGCCGAAGTTGAGCCAGGGGCCGTTGTCGCTCGTGAAGATCACGAGCGTCTCCTCGGCGATGCCATGGCGCTCGAGCGCTTCGAGGACCTGCCCGACCGACCAGTCGATCTCCGCGATCACGTCGCCGTACATGCCCTGCTCGGTGCTTCCCCGAAATCGCTCCGAGACGCCGAGCGGCACGTGCGGCATCGAGTGCGCGAGGTACACGAAGAAGGGCGCGTCGGCGTGGCGATCGATGAAGTCGACCGCCCGCTCCGCGTAGCGCGTGGTGAGCCGGTCCTGGTCGGCGAGCTCGTCCACCAGCTCGAGCACCGATTCGTTCTCCACGAGGGGCAGGGGGGGCCAGGCGGCCTTGTTTCCGCCGCTCGCCGGCGTGCCGTCGTACTCGACCGGCCACATGTCATTGGAGTACAGGAGCCCCAGATACTCGTCGAATCCGTGCCGTGTGGGCAGGAATTCGACCGCATCCCCGAGATGCCACTTCCCGAACGCACCCGTGGCGTAGCCGAGCGGCTTCAGCATCTCCGCGATGGTCGTCTCCCGCTCATTGAGCCCCACCGCGGATCGGGGGCTGAGCGCGCCCAGGATCGAGACCCGTTCCGCGTAGCAGCCCGTGAGGAGGGAGGCGCGAGACGCCGAGCAGACGGCCTGGGATGCGTAGAAGTCGGTGAAGCGCATGCCCTCGGCCGCCAGCCGATCGAGGTGCGGTGTTTCGTAACCCTCCGCCCCGTATACGCCGACGTCCCCGTAGCCCTGATCGTCGGTGAAGACCAGGACGACGTTCGGCGGGCGCCCGGGAGGCGTGCAGCCGTTCCACCAGGGGGCCGCCCCGAGCGCGATGCCGGCGGCGCCGAGCTGTCGTACGAACTCGCGTCTGTCGGGACTCATCGGGAGATCATGCCACGTTCGCGGCGGCCAGGAAAGCAGAGAGGGGAGCCGATCGCTCGACTCCCCTCTCATCTACCACCGATGGGACGGGACTACATCGGGGGCAGGTTGACGCTCATGTCCGCCCTCAGCGCGAAGAGCTCGGAGCTCGAGGAGAGCACCGACTTGTTGAACATCTCTTCGAGCGTCTCGGCGTGGAACTCACCGTACTGGCTCGCGATCAGCTGCATCATCGCGTCGTCGTCGCCCGGCTCCATGGCGGCCATGCTGGCGTACGGGATCGAGATCGCCCACTCGCTCGCGCCCCCGCCTACGATCGTCTGGAAGACGGAGTACTCGAAGCCCGCCGACTCCATCGCGCCTTTCACCATCCCGAGCGCCTGCGTCCACGTCTCCGCCTCGGCCGGGTGGATCTGGAAGCGGATGACCTGATAGTAGGGGCTGAGCGGAGCATCGTCCGGCGACGTCTGGAGATCGCGGCGCTCGCGCATGAGCTGCCCGACGTACCCGGCCGCGTACGGGGTCACGTGCCGCGCCATCTGCTCCTGCTGGGCCGCGGGGTCGACGTCCGGCGTGTCGAAGTCGGCCATCGCGTGGTTGAACGTGCCAAAGACGAACTGACCGGACCGCTCGCCCATCATGATCTCGAAGGCGGCCCACACGAACTCCCCGCCCTGATTGCCCAGCCAATCCATGTACATCTTGGTGTGGTTCTCGAAGTCGGCTGCCTGGCCCTGCATGGGCGTGACCGTGTACACCATGGCGAAGTCGGGCGCACCCTGTGCGGCCGTGCCGACGGGAATCAACAGCGCGAGGGCGAGTAGGGTGACGACGAGTCTCTTCATGTGTTGCTCTCCTGGGTTGCTGGCAGACGGACTACGGTTGGATCGAGCCGTAAAAAAGAGGGCAACGGCGCTTCTGGGGCAAGCGCGGCGAGCCGTCAGTTGCGCTCGCCCATCCGATCCAGGAGCTCGGTGAACCAGTTGGTGACGATGTAGACGGCCTGTCCCTCCGGCCTCTCGAGACCCTCGACGGACTTCATCACGACGAAGCTGTTCCCGTCCGGGTGGATGTCCCACCCGCGCTCGAGCATCTGTCCCCGCACGTAGTCTCCCGTGAACAGCGCTCGAGAGGGGCCGACCGAGAAGCCGCCTTCCGTCTGCACATCTGCCACACGGACTTCCCCTGACGAGGTGTAGTAGAGACTACCCCCGTCCGGAGACCAGAGCGGCTGATCTCCACCCCCGCTCGAGACGCGCCATCGGCCCCCGGCCGGGTCGGGAAAGGTCCGAACGTAGACCTCATTCTGCTGCGTCTCGTCCGAGACGTAGGCGAGCCAGCGTCCGTCCGGCGAGATCGTCGGCATCAGCTCGTTCCAATCAGCCGTGAGGTAGGGCGAAATGCTGTCCGAGCCGGTGTGCCAGAGGAGAAGATTGCGCCCCTGGTCTCCCGTGTTGGCCCGGAAGACCACGATTTGGCCGTCCTGTGAGACATCCTGGGGGAAGTCCGCCCCGGGTCGCCCGATGACGATCTCCGCCTCGCCCGATCCGTCCGCGGGCTTTCGAAACCCGTCGAAGCTCTCCGATTCCGCGTTGTCCGCCGAGTAGTGCAGCTCGCTCCCGTCCCGTGACCAAAACGGGTACACGTTCGTGCCGTTGAAAGTGAGCTGGGTCTTCGCGCCCGTCGCCACGTCGTAGACCCAGATGTTGCTGCCCTCCTGGTAGGCGATCCGCTCCCCGTCACCGGGAGAGTAACGGGGCGTCCCGAGGCCACCCGGAGGCAGGAGGTAGGGTGTCTCCTCCCCGTCGAGGCTCACGCGCAGGAGCTCCACGGTCCCTCCGCCGAGTGCGCCGGTCGAATACACGGCCGTGCCGTTCTGCGAGACGGCGAACTGCACCGCTCCGGAACCGTACACGTCCAGCGCGGGGATCACCGGTACGGGGCCTCCCACGACCTGATGGCTCTCGAGGTCGAAGGCCTGGGCGAGCAGGGCTCCGTCGGAGGTCCCGTAAACCAGGTGTCCCGTGGGGAGATATCGCGGGTCGTTCCCCGCCTCGATGATCCGTCTCGCCTCGCCGGTCTCGAGCTCCAAGATCCAGATCGACGACACCAGGGCTCCGCCCACGGTGCTGAAGACCACCGCCTTGCCGTCGGGGAGCGGGAAGGGCCGGGCGGCGGGTGCCTCGGCGCCCTCGTAGAGCGTTTCCACGTCCCCTCCCGTCGAGGGGACGCGGTAGATGAGCCCCGACGCCGTGTACATGTAGTCGTCCCAGCCCCAATGGACGTCGTTGCTCCCGCTCCCCGCCGTCAACTGCAGGGCCGGGCCTCCCGCGAGCGAGACCTTGAAGATCGTGCCCGCGCGCGTGAAGGCGATCCAATCTCCGTCGGGTGAGAAGGAAGGATTGATGCCTCCCTCGGTCCCGGGAATCGGGCGAAGCTCGGGATCGTCGGCGCGACGCAGATAGATCTGCGTTTGTCCAACGTCGACCTGCACGACGGCGATCTTCGTCCCGTCGGGAGAGATGTCGACGAGCCGGCCGAGCCCGCCACCGGGTGTGGCGCTATAGAGCGCCGCGCGGACGGGCGGGGCCAGCGGCGTCGGCACCGTACGGTTCGTCCAGAACAGGAGGCCGACGAGGATCGCGACCAGGCCCCACGGGGCGACGCGCACGGCATGGAAGCCACGGCCGGACGGCTCGGCCGGGGCCGGCGTCGGGTGCGGGGCGGCTCGCGTCACTGCAGTGCTCACCCAGGTGTAGCTCCGATCGTCGATCGCGGCCCGGAAGGCTTCGGCGCTCTCGAAACGGTCGGCCGGAAGCTTCTCGAGCGCGCGCTGCAGCGCTGCCGAGACGTTCGGGGGCACGGACCTGCGAAGGTCGAGGATCGGCCGGGGCTCCTCGGTCAGGATCCGCATCAGGACCGCCTGTGCGGAGGGGCCGGTGTGCGGCGGATCCCCGGCGAGCATCTCGTAGAGGACGCACGCGAGCGAATAGACGTCCGAGCGCACGCTCAGGTCGCGCTCGGCCGTGGCCTGCTCGGGGCTCATGTAGTGTGGCGTCCCGAGGCTGAGGCCCGTCTCGGTCATCCGCCCGCCCCCGGCCGCGCTGATCGCCAGCGCGATCCCGAAGTCCGCGACGACCGGATTGCCTTCGTGCAGCAGGATGTTCTCGGGCTTGATGTCCCGGTGGATGACGTCGTTGCGGTGGGCGTAGTCGAGGGCGTCGGCGACATCACGGGCGATGCTCAGCGCCTCCTCGACCGGCAGCTGGCGGTCACGGTCGAGTCGGTCGCGGAGCGTCTCTCCCTCCACGTAGGGCATGACGTAGTAGAGGAAGCTACCGGCCTCGCCGGAGTCGAAGAGCGGAAGGATGTGCGGGTGCTGCAGGTTGGCCGTCGTCCGGATCTCGGCCAGGAAGCGCTCGCCTCCGATGACGGCTGCCAGCTCGGGCTTGAGGACCTTCATCGCGACCTTGCGGGCGTGCTTGATGTCCTCGGCGAGATAGACCGATGCCATCCCGCCTTCGCCGAGCTCACGCTCGATCCGGTATTTGCCCTCGAGGGCCCGGTTCAGCTCCGAGAAGTCACTCATCCGCCGATAATGGTCGAGTGGCGTATCTGGACGCCAGGGTGGCGTCGGACCCTTCCTCGATCACCCGCGTGATCCCGGCCGGTGGCCGGCGCTGCCGGAGCGCTTCGCGCATGTAGGTCATCGCCGGCCCGACGTGGTTGAAGAAGGCCCGGTATCCCTCGCAGAGCCAGTTCAGCCCGGGCTCACCGTCCGGTGTCCGGATGAAGCGGTTCTTCGGGCATCCCCCGTTGCACACGAACCGGACTTCGCAGTCCAGGCAGTACTGAGGCAGCGTGGTCTTCTTGGCCAGGCCGAAGGCTCGTTGCTGCTCCCCGCCCACCAGCGCGGGCAGGGCGGTCTCCTCGACGTTACCGAGCAGATGGTCGGGCTCGACGAAGTGGTCGCACGAGTACAGGTCACCGTTGTGCTCGAGCGCGAGCGCGTTGCCGCACGTTTCCTCGAAGACGCAAAGCCCCGGCCTCTGGCCCACCCACGCCGCCAGCGCCACATCGAAGATCTGCACGAAGACCCGTCCCACGTCGGACCGGACCCACTCGTCGAAGACGGTGCAGAGGAAGCTCCCGTACTGCGCGCCCGTCACGGAGCGCTCCGAGGCTTCCGACTCGCCGGCCCGCTCCACGACGGGGATGAACTGCACGAACGACGCACCGACCTGGTCCCGCACGAAGCGGTAGACCTCGAGCGGATGCTCGGCGTTGGCGGCATGCACCGTGGTCAGCACGTTGAACTCGACGCCGTGCTTCTGCAGCAGCTCCAACCCACGCATCACACGCTCGTGCGTGGGCTTGCCGCCCTTGTCCACGCGGTAGGCGTCGTGGAGCTCGGCGGGCCCGTCGATGCTGATCCCCACGAGAAAGCCGTGCTCGGCCAGGAAGGCACACCACTCGTCGGTGAGGCGCACCCCGTTGGTCTGGAGCGTGTTCAGCACGCGCGTACGGGGAGGTCGATTCTCCCCCTGCAGCTCGACCGCCCGGCGGAAGAAGTCCAGCCCCATCAACGTCGGCTCGCCGCCCTGCCACCCGAAGACGATCTCCGGGCTCTCCTGGCTCCGCAGGTACTGCCGGGTGAACGACTCCAGCACCGAATCCGACATGCGGAAGTCGGAGCCCGGGTAGAGCGCTTCCTTCTCCAGGTAATAGCAGTAGCTGCAGTCCAGGTCGCAGATCGCCCCGCGGGGCTTCAGCATGACGTGGAATGGCGGGACGGAAGCCGACACTCAGATCGTCCGTGCGACTGGGAGTGCGGGAGAAGTCAAGACGGTGTCCAGTCGATCGCTCCTAGATGCGCTCGTGGTCGGCTCTCCAGCTCTGCACGGCCTGCTTGATGGACTTCCGGTCCGCCAGCTCGCCGCTGAGCACCCGCTCGACGAGACCCGTCAGCTCTTCGTCGGGGGCGAATCGGAGTCCGATCCGCTGGTCCGTCGTGACCTCTCCGATGCGGCCCTGCAGATGCTCGGGAAGGAGGCGCTCCATGCGCAGGCCTTCCTCCAGCCGTATCAGGCGGTCCTGGACCCCGAGCGCGAACACGCGAGCCCAGAGAGCGACGATCAGAAGCGCGATCGGCCAGAGCACGCCCTCGACCGTCGTCAAAGAGGGGGCGCGCACCAGCCGGACCGCCGCCATGAACAGGAAGAAGAGGACCAGCCCGGTAACCAGGTAGTGATATCCCGGAACGACCTTGGCGTGGCTTTCGAAGGACTGTCGCTCGGCCATGGGGCCTCCTCGGTTGGATGCTGGGGTTCGTCGGGCGGCCGGGGGGCTGGTTCTGCCGTGCGTCCGCTCACTGCAGCAGCAGCTTGGGCCCGGCGGCCGTGTGGATCAAGGACTTCGGGTGCGCAGCCGGTCGTCTTGGGTCCAGGCCCTAGAAGACCGAACGAAAAAGCGGCCGGGCCCGATCGGGCCCGGCCGCTTGCGTTTGGCGGTGGCGGAAGGGTTAGCGGTGCGCGATCGGATCGGGCTTGTCGTCGGGATCGCCGCAAGAGACCGTCCCATCAGTGGCGACGTTGCCCAACAACAGAATCCCCGCGACATGGGGCGCTGCCATCGACGTGCCGCTGTACGTCGTCGTGCCGCCCCCCTTCTTGGTCGACTCGACCCCGACGCCGGGTGCAGCGTAATCGACGGCGCTCCCGTAGTTGCTGAAGGAAGCGAGGCAGCCGTTCTGACCGATCGCGCTCACGGTGTAGATGTTGGCACCATTCGCGCGCGCGGGAGAGTAGTTGTTTGCGTTGCTCCCGGAATTCCCGGCTGCGAGGGAGAACTTTACGCCCGAGGCCGCCGCAGCCTCCACCGCTTCATCGAGTGCCGACGACCCGGGTCCACCGAGGCTCATGTTCGCGACATCACCGTTCGAAGCGTTGACCGCGACATACTCGACGCCCGCGATCACCCCCGAATAAGAGCCGGAGCCACTGTTGTCGAGCACACGGACGGCCACGACGCTGGCGCCGGCCGCCACGCCCACGACGTCGATGTCGTTGTCGATTGCCGCCACTGTGCCGGCGACGTGCGTGCCGTGCCCGTTTCCGTCGTCCGGAGAGTCCTTGCCCCGGAAGACGAAGTTGGCCGAGAGGTTCACGTCGACGTTCAGGTCGGGGTGATCGAGGTCGATCCCCGAGTCGATGATCCACGCCTTTCGAGTTCCCGTATACACTTCTGCGCCACCGACGCGTGTGATGCCCCAGGGCGTCGTCTGGCCGCCAGGAGTCTCCTCTTCACCCCCCCCACCTCCACAGCGCGGGTCGTCGGCATTCGCCGGGTCGTTGCACCAACGCGGCGCATTCGGCCGCGGTCCGGGGACACGGGCGATCTGATCGAACTCCCAGTACGCCACCCGCGGATCCCGGTCCAAGGCCGTCAGGCGACCGGCCGGAATCGAGCCGGCGAATCCGAAGAGCGCCGTACCGTACGCGTGCGAAGGGCTGATACCGAGCCCACGCGCGACCCCGCGGGCCGCAGCCTGGTTCGCGGCGTGACCGCCCGGGGCGAAGTCGTCGTTGAGGACGACGATGACGTCGACGGCCTGCGAGCGGGAGAGCTCGGTCGTCGGCAGGTCCGACTCGTCCGGTGAGACCGGCGAGTAGGCGTCGTTCGTACATGCGGAGACCACGAGGATCCCGCAGAGAAGGCAAGAAAGAAGCCTGCGGTGCATGAAGAAACCTCTTTGAACAGCGACGGGACTACCCACGACTCCCCCACCCACCCCTACATCTTAGGTAAAAGCACTCTCCCTCGGATGCAACCCGAGACGCGACCGGGCGAGTGATCTTCCCGGGGTTGGTAGGGCGGAATCCCCCATCGGGCCGTAAGTTGCTGTCCGTCATCGTTTCCATACATGCAGGGAACCCGAGAATGCCGCGGATCAGCCTCGCGATGGCCGGCCTGGCCGCCACGGCCCTGGTCTGGGTCGCTTGCCAGCCCCCCGATGCGCCACCGATCTCTTCGGACGCCCTGGTCTCGGAAGTCCAGGCGGCGCTTACGCTCCAGAGCCTCGAGCGTCACGCCCGAGCCATCACGATGTACGAGCGGCCCTCGGGGGGCGTGGGCGAGAACGCCGCGATCGACTCCATCGTCGCTTCGCTGCGGGCGGACGGCGTGCCGGTCACCGTCCACGAGTTCGACACCTATGCCTCCGACCCGGTCGCGGCGGAGGTCTCCGTACCCGGGACCGACCTTCGGTTCGAGGCGATCACGATGGCGTACAGCGGTGCTGCGGACGGGCTGGTCGCACCGCTCGTCGACGTCGGGACGCTCGCCGATCTGCCGGGGCTCGAGCCGGGAACGGGCGAGCGACTCGCGCTGGAGGGAGATCCGGCTTTCCACGGTGGCTCGATCGACATGCCCGACGTCCGGGGCCGGATCGCGCTCGTGGAGGGGCAGCCGCGCAACGGGCCGCAGGCGGTCCTGGAGCTGGCGGGGGCCGCCGGGATCATCTTCTCCAATCCAGAAGAGCGGTTGAACGACCTCATCGTGACCTCGACATGGGGCACGCCCTCGCTCCGCAGCTATCAGCGACTGCCCAGCGTGCCGAGCGTTCAGATCTCGAAGAGCGCCGGGGACGAGCTGCGCCGCCGAGCGGCAGCGGGTGCGGTGCAGGTGCGTATCTCGGCGGAGGTTGTGACCGGGCGCAAGCCGCTACGTCTGGCCGTGGCCCGGATCGAGGCGGCGGACGCCGAGGCTCCGTACGTGCTCCTCGGCGGGCACATCGACGGGTGGTACTTCGGCGGCACGGACGAGGGCGCCTCGAATGCGGCGATGGTGGAGCTCGCCAAGGCGTTCCATGCCAATCGGGACCAGCTCCGTCGCGGGCTCGTCGTCGCCTGGTGGCCTGGCCACAGCAACGCACGCTATGCGGGCTCGACCTGGTTCGCAGACCACTTCTTCGGGGAGCTTCGCGATCGCGCGGTGGCCTACATGAACATCGACGGCGTCGGGCAGATCGACGCCGACCGGCTGGGGGTGTCGGCGACCGCGGCCATGAACGGCCTCGCGGCGGAGGTTCTGACGACCGAGGCGGGTGTGGAGGACGTGCGGGCGTTCACCCCGGGGCGCAACTCCGACCAGGCCTTCAACGGCGTCGGCCTGCCGCTTCTCCAGTTCAACCAGTCAAGGCCCGCCGAGCTGGGCGGGTACTGGTGGTGGCACACGCCCGACGACACCTACGACAAGATCGACCTCGACGTGCTGATGACCGCGACGCGCATCTACGCGCGTGCCATCGCACGGCTGCTGATCGACCCCGTGCTCCCGATCGACATGGTGGCCGAGGTGCAGGCGCTCGGCGCGCTCGTCGAGGGCCGGCAGGAGGAGTCGGGCGGTGGTCTCGATCTCGGTGACGCGTTGAGGATGCAGCAGGAGCTGCTCGCGGAGGTCATGGCGCTGCAGGCCGAGCTTTCGGATCATGCAGGTCCCGCGTCGGACCGGGGGATCCTGCGGGTGCTCCGCCCGCTCTACCGTGTGACGTACGACCCGGTCGATCCCTTCCATCCCGATCCCGGGTGGTCGGTGGGGCTGCTCCCGGGCCTTTCCCCGGCACGTGTCCTCGCCGAGGAGGATCCGGGCACCGACCGCTACCTCTTCGCCGAGACCACACTCGTACGGGAGCGGAATCGCCTACTCGAGGCCCTGAGCGAGTCGAAGCTCGAGGCCGAGCGGCTCAGGGCGGCCCTGAGAGACTGACGAGACGACGATGAGTCGCACGGACCGGAGGACCTTCCTCAAGAATGCCGCCGGAGTGATCCCGGCGGCCGCCGTGGGTGCCAGGCTCGGTGATTCGGACCGACCGGAAGAGGCGGACTCGGCGCCGATCCTGGATGCGGCGATTCTCGAAGCCGTCGCCGAGATCATGCTTCCCACCGCCACGTTGGGCCGCGCCGGAGTCGAGGGGGCGCTGGCGGATTTCCAGCGGTGGGTCGACGCGTTCCAGCCGGCCGCCGAGCTCGACCACGGCTACCTCACCGAGCAGATCCGCTACGGCCCGCCGCACCCCGGCCCGCGCTGGCAAGCGCAGCTCGAGGCGCTCGATCTCGAAGCCCGACGGCGCCACGACATGTCTTTCGCAGAGGTCGCGCTCGACGTGCGCCGGGCTTTGATCGAGCGGGAGCTCCGAACCGAAGAGGGCGGGGGGCTACCCGACCCCGCTCGGGCGGATCACGTCGCCCTGGGCCTCCTCGCCTGGTTCTTCCGGACATCTCTCGCCAACGACCTGTGCTACGACGCCCGTATCGGACGGCAGACGTGCCGGGGGATCGACTCGCTTCCCGAGGAGCCCGGACGTCTGGAGGCCGACCGATGAGCGCCGTCCTTCGCCAGATCCGAACCATCGAGACGGATGTGTGCATCGTGGGCGCCGGCATCACCTCGGCCATGGTCGCGGAGAAGCTCGCCGAGGAGACGGACGCCGCGATCCTCGTCCTGGAAGCGGGGAACCGGATCTTCAACCTGGGCGATCGCTTCGGCCACCGGGAGCGATACATCCAGTACGGGGAGAACCCCTGGCCCGACGACCACATCCGCGACCAATACGCCGAAGGGATCCAGTCGCGCTCGATGCTCGTCGGGGGGCTCGCCATGCACTGGGGCGGCGTCGTGCCGCGCTTCACGCCGGAGGATTTCCGGCAGCGCTCCATCTACGGTGTCGGTACCGACTGGCCGATCGACTACGACGAGCTCGAGCCGTTCTACCAGGAGGCCGAGGAGCGGATGGGGGTCGGGGGCGAGCCGGGGCCGGGAGACCTCGACCTGCGCTCGAAGCCGTATCCCATGCGCCCCATGCCCCTCTCCTGGAATCTCGTCCAGCTCAAGGAGTGGGGAGAGAAGAGCGGGATCCCATTCTGGACCAACCCGGTCGCCAAGACGACCGAGCCGTACGACGGGCGGGCGCCCTGCCAGCGCTGCGACACCTGCAACATCTGCCCGACCGGAGCCAAGTACTCGCCCGACTTCACTTTCCTCCGGCTTCTGGAGCGAGGGCGCATCGAGCTGCGCTCGCGGCAGCTGGTGCGCCGACTCGAGCTGGAGACCGGCAGCGACCGGATCGTGGAGGCGGTCGTGCAGGACCGGGACGACCCGGACGGAGCGTACAGGGTGCGCGCGCGGACCTTCGTCGTCGCTGCCGGCTACACATGGAGCTCTCACCTGCTGCTGCTCTCGCGCAGCGCTCGCTACCCCGACGGGCTCGCGAACCGCACCGGCAACGTCGGGCGCTGGATCACCGGCCACCGGCCGGTCAGCGGGTTCGCGGAGGTACCGCTCAAGCTCTACCCCGGCATGTACGGGGGGCACAGCCTGCTCTCGAAGGCGTTCCAGCGGCCGGGCCCGCTCGACCGCTACGTACGCCACGACCTCCGCCTCTGGGATTCCAGCTTCGGCCGGGGGCCGCGCCTCCGAAACGACGACGGTGACCTGCTTCTGGGCGAGGACCTCCTGAGCGACTGGCGCGCCCGCACCCGGACCGGGGTGGCCCGGATGCGTGGCTACTACGACGTGATCCCGGACCGCGAGAGCCGCATCACGCTCGAGGGCGGCCACGAGAACGGGTGGGGCGATCCGATGCCGAGCATTCGGTTCGTGGACGCGCCCGAATCCGTCGACCTTCGCGAGCACACGGAGCAGAGCATCTACGGCGTCTTCGATCGGCTGGTCGGCGCCGGCGGGGGACGGATGCTGTCACGCGGCGCATCGAACGCCTATGACCACCCGGGCGGCGGTTGCCGGATGGGGGACGATCCGGCCACGAGCGTGGTCGACTCGTACGGCCGGACACACGACCACGAGAACCTCTTCGTCGTCGGGGCGCCGACCCTGGTCTCGGGCGGGTGCGCCAACGGGACACTGACCTTCAGCGCGCTGTCGCTGAGATCGGCGGGGGAGATCGTGCGGGGGTTGTAGGGAGGGTCTACCAGCCCATCCGGCGAATGAGCGCCTCGAATCTCGGATCACCGCGGAGGGGATCGAATTGGGCTCCCTGCTTGATATAGAGCAGGTGGCTGTTGCGCGTGTCGTAGGCCTTCTCCAGCCAATCGATCGCCTCGACGTCGTTGCGCAGACCCAGGTGCACGAGGGCGACGTGGATCGGATCGGCTAGACCATTCCGCTCAAGGGCTTGGATCTCTTCCTGAATCGCTCGGGCTTCATCGAGCCGACCGGCCACGCCGAGCAGCCGACCGAGACCGGAGAGGTAAAGGGGCTCTCGCCCCGAGAGCTCGACCGCCGTCTCCAGCGACGTTACCGCGGCACCGACGCCTCCGGTCTGCTCCAGGGCCCACCCCAAGTAGTAGTGCCCGGACGGGTCGGTCGGATCGAGGTCGACCATGACCTCGTACGCGTCCTTGGCAGCCACGAAGTCGCCGCCCAGGTAGAGTGCCTGGGCAAGCGTGGTACGTGTGCCGGTCGTGAGGGGGTCGAGGGCGATTGCCTTACGCGCTGCCTCTACCGCGGGCTTCGTCCGCCCGGCTTCTCCCAACTGCCACGAGAAGTGCGTGAGCGCCCCAACGTGCGAGGGATTCAGGGAGAGGGCTCTCTCGAGCGCCAACTCCGATGCCGCGAAGTCGAAATCGAGATAGTAGCGGACACCCGCGAAGGCTACCCATGCATCGGTGAGGTCGCGATCCAGCTCGACCGCCCGATTGGCCGCCGCCATAGCCTCGCGCAAGATCTCAATGGGAGGGATGTAGTCGAAGAACGCCGCGTACTGCAGGCAGATCGCCAGACCTGCGTGGGCGAGGGCGTACTCGGGGTCTGCCGCCACAGCCCTGCGTAGGTGCTCGATCCCATCCAGCATCTCCTGAGGGGCCCACTTCTCGCAGAGGAATGTGCCTCGCAGGTACAGCTCATATGCCTCGGGGTCGACGGGCGCGGTCGTAGCGAGACGCGCCGCCTGCTCGGGTGTGACCTCGATGCGGATGCGATCGACGATCTCACGGGTCACTTCGGCGTAGAGGGCGAGAATGTCGGTCAACTCCCGATCGAAGTTGTCGGCCCAAATGTGACGGTCCGTGGCAGCCTCGATCAGCTGCGCGGTGACTCGCACCGTCTCTCCCGCTCGCAGAACCGATCCCTCCAGGACGGCGTCGACACCCAACTCCTGTCCGATCTCGGGTACGGACTTGTCCGAATCGAGGTATTTCATCGCCGAGGTTCGCGAGATCACGCGCAAGGCTTCGACCTTCGACAGCTCCGTGATGAGCGCCTCGTGCATGCCTTCGACGAAGTAGGCCTGCTCGGGATCGTTCATCAGGTTGTCCAGCGGCAGGACGACGATCGAGCGTACCTCCACCGACTCACCCACCGACCCGCCCACCAGATTCCAGATCCCGATGCCGAGCACGACTCCCACCCCCCCTACGAGGAGCAAGTCGCTTCGTCGTCGGCTCGTCGGTGACCGATCCACGGGTGCATCGAGCCGCAATCCCTCCGGCGTCAGCTCGATCGCCCAAGCCAGCACCAGCGAAACAGGGAACCCCGCCACGAGCAGCACGAAGACCAGCTGGCTCGTCCACTCCGGAAGCGGCATGAACGAGGTGAACAGGTCGACGACCTGAAGCACGACCCAGCCGACGATGATGTACAGCGCGGCGACTCGGTAGACGTTTCGCCGCTTGAGCTCGGAGAGAAGAGACATGCGCTCGAGGTTGCGGGGTGCCGCGATGTTACCCCGGGTCGATCGGCGCTGCAATATCCTGGGGGCTGGTGCGGTCGACCGGTCGAGCCTGTCGGCAAGAGGCATGTCGAGCGTTCCCGTGGCGCCGATAGCGCTCTTGCACAACATGACCTACGTGGAGGCCGAGCGGGTCTTCGAGAGTGCGGCCAACGTCGATCCGAGGCCGTCGCCCTCGAATCCACGACTCAGAAGAGCCCGGTCACACCGGGTGAGGTGTTGCCGGCGGGCGAGCTCCTCGGGGACATGCTGGCCGCGCTCGGCCGTCACGAGGAGGCGCTCGCGGCGTACGAGTCGGCCTTGGAGCGGTCGGCAAACCGTTTCAACAGCCTCCACGGCGCCGGAGTCGCGGCTGAGGCATTGGGAGAGCGTGACGTCGCGGGCGAGTTCTACCGTCGCCTGCTCGAGGTCGCAGGCTCGTCTACCACTCGGCGGTCGGTGATCGAACGGCTGGAGGCATTCTTGGCCCAGGGGTGAGCGCCCGTGGGGGCCGCCGTGCGGACTGTGGGGAAGCACACCACAGGAAAAACAGGATTCTCCGTGTAGCGGCTCGGGTCGGTCCCCCCGTAGTGTTCGAGTAACACCGAACCCGGAGGTCGAAAATGCGTCGGAATCCCCTGCTTCCAGCCCTCGTTTTCGGCCTTGCCGCGTGCGGCGGTGAGGCGCCTTCCCAACAGGTCGGGAATCCAAGCGCGGACTCGGTTCGTGTGGCTTCGGAGATGTTCGACGAGGCGGCCTTCGACTCTCTCGCCTGGGACGACGCGACAGCGGCTCAAGAGCGTGGAGCGCTGGTCTTCCGGGTCAGCTGCGCCAAATGCCATGGACCGCGCGGACAGGGGGACGGAGGCTTCGTGTCGGCTGGAGACACGCTGCAGCCGCCTTCGTTCCGGCAGGCCGAGTGGCGTTACACCGCCGACCCCATCGGACTTCGAAAGCGGATCTACACCGGAACAGCCGCAGGTATGCCGACCTGGGGCCTGTACGGACTCGGGTATCGGGACATCGACGCAGTCGCTACGTACATCATGAACGTGTTGAGAGAAGGCGTCTAGATCCAGCGCAGTCGGTCACATTTCGGGCCCTCGCTCTTTTCGGGCGGGGGCCCGTCGGCGTTTCGAGGGGGTGGGACGACCCGAGGTCGGCTGTCTGTGGGCGCTGCCGAAGAGGCTGCTAGCGGGTCAGCAGGAACCAGCCGATGAATCCGGAAAGGACGATCGTCACCGTGAGGCTCACGATGTGGATCGGCTTGAGTCCCCCAGTCTCTCCTGTACTACCCTTCGCCGATCCTGTCAGATGGATTCCCGTAGCGGAGATGTCGTACAGCCATGCGAGGACCAGCGCCAGCGGGAACCCGGCGATGAGAAGTGCCGAGCCCACCCTGTGCACGCCCTCGAGTCCGAACTCGGGAGGTACGCCCTCGCCCAGACCGATGATCACCGCCGCCACGGCCACGTAGGTGACGCCGAACCGCCAGACTTTGCGCCGCGACATCTCCGCGAAGAAGACCTCGATCTTCCCCTGGGGCTCCTCGGACGCGGTGTGCGCTCCCGACGTCGCTCCGGCATGGAGACGTTCGAGGGTCTTGCGGGCCTCAGCCGCGGTGGGCCGCTGCTCGGGCTTCTTGCTCAGGCAACGCTCGAGAAGCGCTGCGACGTCTTTGTCCGCGTTGGGCTGGAGCTGCCTGAGGGGCTTGGGCTCCTTTTGCAGGTGAGCCGTGAGGAATTCGACGTTCGTGCGCGCGTCGTACGGGAATTTTTGGGTGAGAAGCTCGTAGCCCAGAATGCCGAGGCTGTAGAGATCGGTGTACTCGGATACCGCGTCCCCGCGCAGCTGCTCGGGGCTCGCATAGGTCGGGTTGCCCAGCATCTGGCCCTGCATCGTCAGCCGCGTCTCGTTTGCGGCCCCGGACGGTGCGACCCCTGCCAGGCCGAAGTCGGTGAGGACGATCCGGCCCGTCTCCTGCTCCTCCAGAACGTTCCCGGGCCGCAGGTCTCTGTGGATCACACCGGTCTGGTGTGCGGCCTCCAGGGCGGCCGCGATCTCCCCGAGGACCTGCTCGCCACGTTTCAGGCCGTAGGCACCCTGGGCTTCGAGCGAGTCCTTCAGGGTTCGACCGTTGATGTACTCCATGACCAGAAACGGGGTGCCATTGGACAGGGCTCCGACGCGGTAGACCGAGACCACGTGGGGGTGGGAGATCTGGGCCATCGAACGACCCTCACGCTCGAAGCGCTTCCGGGTCGTTTCGTCCTCCGCTTCCTTGGGCTTCAGGACCTTGATGGCCACCAGGCGGCGGAGTGCTTTCTCCCGAGCCATGTACACGAAGGCATTGTCCCCCTCTCCGAGGGGACGCAGGATCTCGAAATCCTGTCCGAGCTCGTCTTGTAACGTCTTTTCGACGCTGTCCATCGAAGTCCTCGAGCGAGAGTTGCCCGGCGCCAAGATACGGTTACGGAACGCCGCGTCAAACCTTATGGTTCACGGGTTCTCCGGATTCGGGCAGCGCTTGCGCCTGCGGCTTGGCTTGGGTGGTTCGGGGTGGTCACGCCAATCCCCCCCCGAAAGAAGGGGAACCGGGGTGGCCCTGCATTGCCTGGCTTCGGATCGGCGCCCAGAATTGTGGCACGAACCCTCCTCAGCCGGCGAGACGTCATGACGACATCCAATCTGGCTTCTTTTCCGTCCCTTCCGCTCGTCGGGCGCGATCACGAGCTGGAGCATCTGGAGAGACTCTCACGGCAGGTCGCCGACGGCAGGAGCGCCGTCGCCCTCCTCCACGGTCCGAGCGGTGTCGGGAAGTCGAGACTCGCCGGGGAGATCGAGGCGACCGCTCGGAACGGAGGACTCCAGGTCATGCGCGGGGCGGCTTTCCCCGTTGACTACGGCGTGCCGTTCGCCCTTTGGGCCGAAGCGTCGCTTCCGCTCCTGAACGCCATGGACATCGAGACGCGGACGATCCTGAGTCGGGGCCGCGACGACGTTCTGGGCGTCATGTTTCCGAGCCTCGGTGGCGCGGACGAATCTTCGGGAGGAGGAATCCCCGGCGAGCTTCAGGGGCGGATCCAATGGGTCTTCGGCGACTTTCTTCGTTCGATCGCCGGGCGCGAGCCGTTGCTCGTGCTCCTGGAGGATCTGCATTGGGCCGGCCGCGCCGACCTGGAGCTGCTCCACTTTTGCCTGCGGCAGGTGCGAGACGCGCCCATCGGGTGGGTCTGTACGTACAACACGGAGACGGCACCGGGAATCCCCACGTTCAAGACGCCGCGCCAGTGGCTGCATGATCTCGCCGGAGACGGAGCGATCAAGGTCGAGCCGCTCGGGCGCACCGACGTCCTGGAGCTGATCGAGCGCGGCTTCGGTGCCACGGGAGAGCTCTCGCAGCACTTCGGAGACTGGCTGTTCGAGCGGACCGGGGGCAACCCCTTCTTCGTCGAGGAGGTGCTCAAGTCCCTTTCGGCCTCGGGCGCGCTCCGGGAGCGCGACGGAACCTGGGTCGGATGGGAGGCACGCCCGACGGATGTGCCGGAGTCGATCGGGGGCGCCATCGCCGGGCGATTCGGACACCTGTCCGAAGACAGCTCGGAAGTGGCGAGCGTCGTCGCCGTGGCGAGTCCGCGGGCCACGTTCGGTGTCCTGACCCGCACGAGCGAGCTCGAGGAGGATCGTATCCTCGGCGCCCTGGACGAGCTTCGATCCAACGGCTTCCTCCTGGAGGAGGAGCGAGACGGGGACGTGGTTTACGGTTTCAGTCACCCCATGGTTCGCGAAGTCGTCTACGACGCGCTGGGGGTGACCCGGCAGCGCGTCATGCATCGGCGTGTCGGTCAGGCGCTGAGAGAGCTCTACGGAGATGCCTCGGAGGATCGCGTCGAGGAGCTCGCGCACCACTATGCGCTCGCCATCGGAGGCGAGTTCGACCCGCACGCGCTGGAGATGCTCGTGCGGGCCGGTCGCAAGGCCTTCAAGAGACGGGACGGCCCCGAGGCGGTGCGTCTTCTCGAGGCGGCGAGGGAGCGGCTCGCCCCCGTCGACCTGGCGCAGCGGGTCCAATGGCTCTGGACGCACGACCTCGAAGAGCTTCTCGGACAGGCCCACGTGCGAACCGGGGACCTGGGCGGTGCGGAGCAGCGCCTCCGGGAGGCCTTGCAGCATGCCAGGGAGCTCGGGGAGCACGACCGGGAGGCGCGCGTCCACCGGAGGCTCGGTCAGGTCGCCTACTGGCGTGGGGACCACCGCAAGGCCCTGGACGAGTATCGTGCCGGCATCGAGCTGGCGCAGGAGAAGGGGCTGACGGTCCAGGAAGCCCACGCGAGGCAGCTTGCCGGCGTGAGCCTTCAGGCGCTCGGAGACGAGGAAGGCGCTCGGGCCGAGTTGGACGCCGCCCGTGCGCTTGCCGAGGAGAGCGGCGACCCGGCGGTGCTGGGGCGGGTGCATCGGGGGCTGATGATCCTCAACACGTGGATCGGCCACCTGGACGAAGTAAGGAAGCACGGCCGGTCGGCCATCGAGCTGGCGGAGCGCTCCGGTGATGTCCATCTGGAGTACTGGAGCCATTGGATCCTGGCGGTCTCCCACGGGCTGCTCGGCGAGACCCCCGTGATGCAGGAGCACATCGTCGAGTGCAAGCGCATCGCCAACGAGCTCCGTTCACCAATCCTTCGGCTGTGGACGTCCGAGGTCTCGATCGAGCATGCGGCGGCGTCGGGTGACTGGGAACGAGGGATCATGGTGGGAGAGGCGGCCGTTTCGAGGGCTCGGGACTTCAACCAGCCGGTCCTGCTCGCCCGGGTATCCGTCTGGCTCAGTCTGATCTACCTGGGTCGGGGTGACATCGAGCGTGGCTGGGAGCTCGTCGAGCAGGCGGAGGCCCTGGCCGGACGTGCAGGCCATGCCCGGGACATTCACATGGTCGTCCCCACCTACATCGGGCGAGTTGCTTGCCTGGCGGCGGAGGAGCGTTTCGAAGAGGCGGTCCGGGTCGGTGAGGAAGGCATCGCGATCGCGGAGAACTCGGGATACCTGATCTGGGCCGTCCACAGGCTCTTTCCATACGTGATCGAGGCCTACCTCTGGCTCGAAGATCTCGATGCGGCGAGGCAGGTCGCCGACAGGATGCGACGCTTCACGGACCGGTTGGAGCACAAGCTCGGGACGGCTTGGCTGCAGGCGTTCGGCGCTCTCGAAGCCTGGCACTCCGGGGACGTCGAACGCAGCGTCGGATTGCTCTCGGATGCCGCGGAGGCCTTGGAGGCCGTGCCCATGCTGTACGACGCCGCCCGGGTGCGCCGGATGCTCGCCGGCCGGCTCGCCGATCTGGGACGCCGCGAGGAAGCACTGGAGCAGCTCAAGATTTCGCACGACGCCTTGGTGGCGATGGGGGCTCGCAAGGAGCTGAAGAAGGCCCGGGCGATGTTCAAGGAGATGGATGCCCGTGCACCGGTACGGGCGAGTGAGAGCCGGGCGGGTGGGCTCACGGGCCGAGAGGCCGAGATCGCCCTCCTCGCGGCCGGCGGGAAGTCGAACAAGGGCATCGCCAAGGAGCTCGGGGTCTCTCCTCGTACCGTGAGCACGCATCTCTCGAACATCTTCCAGAAGCTCGAGTTGGCCAGCCGCGGGGAGCTGGGTGCCCTGGTCCGCGACAGGCCCGAACTCTTCACCGACTGACCACGGATTTGCGGACTCGGGGCCAGTAAGCGATCATTCGGCCCCCTATACAGAAGAAAAACCCCCGGGAGAGGAACTCCTTGAGCCACGAACACCATCGCGCGGCCGCAGACAGGTGGAACAAGATTCTCGCCCCGTACTTCGGACCGGAGCCGCGACGCAGCGTCTTTCAGCTCCTGGCGTCGGCCGTGCCCTTCTTCCTGCTTTGGTACGCCGCGTATCGAAGCCTGGAGGTCAGCTACTGGCTGACGCTGGCGCTCTCGATCCCGACGGCCGGCTTTCTCATGCGGCTGTTCATGATCCAGCACGACCTCGGACACGGGTCTTTCCTGAAGAGCCGGTTCGCGGCGGACACGATCGGCTTTTGGATCGGTGTGCTTACGCTGACACCGTACCGGTACTGGCGGAAGACCCATGCGTACCACCATGCACACTCGGGGGATCTCGACTTTCGGGCCTTCGGTGACATCGCGACCAAGACGGTCCGGGAATACCTCGCGCTCTCCCCGTTCTTGCGCTTGAAGTACCGGGTCTACAGAAACCCGTTCGTCTTGTTCGGGTTCGGTGCGATGTTCCATTTCGTGGTGAAGCACCGTTTCCCATGGGACATCCCCAGGTCCTGGAAGAGGGAATGGGGAAGCGTCTGGAAGACCAACGTCGCCGTCGCGGCGGTCGTCACGCTTCTCGGCCTCACGATCGGTTTCAAGGCGTTCGTCCTCGTGCACCTGCCGATTCTGGCGCTTTCGACCGGTGGGGGCGTCTGGCTCTTTTACGTCCAGCATCAGTTCGAGGAATCGTACTGGTACAATCACGAGGAGTGGAGCTACTTCGACGCGGCGCTGGAGGGAAGCACGCACCTCGTCCTGCCGAAGCCACTGCAGTGGATCACCGCGAATATCGGGCTGCACCACGTGCACCATCTCAGTGCGAGGATTCCGAACTACAGGCTGCAAGAGTGCCTGGACGAGAATCCGGAACTCCAGACCGCCGTTCAAATCACCATGTGGGACGGCATGAAGACGCTGTTCCTCTCGCTCTACGACGAACATTCGAGACGGCTCGTGAGCTTCCGCGAAGCCCGGCGCCTGATCCGTGAGCGAGGAGTAAGGCCTTCGGCCGCTTAACGATCCCGCCTGGACCGACGGCCCGGCTCTCCCGTGTGGTGAGCCGGGCCTCTGTGTCTGCCCCCGGTGGGCAGGGCCTCTTACGTTCCGCCGCGACACCACGAGTTTCCGACTTCATCCGCGCGCACCGCCACAGGGCCCTTTGTCCGAGCTAGAACGCTACCGGTCGATCATTCCCGATTGGGACCGCTTCATCGACGTGATCCGAACCCGCGACCCACAGACCTTGCGGGTGCGTCGTGGGCGGATCTCCAGCGAGGCGCTGGCCTCCGCACTCGGGGACCGGGGGTTCACCGTAGAAGAGATCTCGGGTTTGCCCGAGCACCTCAGGGTCATCGACGGGCCGGGTTCCGTTTCGATGACTCCCGAGCACTGGCTGGGGCTCTTCTACGTGCAGCAGGCCGCCACCGGGGTCGCCGGACTCGCGTTGGGCCCGAAGCCCGGCGAGCGCGTCCTCGACCTCTGCGCTGCTCCGGGGGGCAAGACCACCCACCTGGCCGATCTCATGGAGGACCGGGGGTGTCTTGTAGCCGCCGACGTGAACGAGAATCGCCTGCGGGCGCTGCTCGGCAACGTGTATCGGACGGGCCACTCGAACGTCGTGGTCGTCTCCGGGGACGGGCGCCGCTTTCCCACGGGTGCGCGTTTCGATCGGGTGCTCGTCGATGCGCCGTGCTCCGCCGAAGGGACGCTGCGCAAGCGGGGCGGGAAGCTCCGCGATCGGCGGCAGGGGTTCCGCCGACAGACGGTGAAGGCACAGGAGCGCCTGCTGCGGCGTGCCGTGGAGCTGACGCGTCCAGGAGGCACGATCCTGTACGTGACGTGCACCTTCGACCCGGCCGAGAACGAGTCGATCGTCAGCCGCGTCCTGGCGGATGGCCTCGTGGAGATCGAGCCGATATCCCTCGCAGTGGATCACGCACCAGGCGTCGTGGAGTTCGAGGATCTCGAGATCGACCCCAGGCTTTCGCGGGCCGTCCGGATCTACCCGCACCACCTGAACTCGGGGGGCCTCTTCATGGCGCGACTCAGACGGTCGGGCGGTGACGAGCGCACCGACGAGGGCTGGACGGCATTGCCCGCTCAGTTTCCCGACGGACGGCGACGTGAGGTCGAGGCCCGAGGGATGATCGCCGAGGGGCTCTCCGCGGTGAAGGAGGATCTCGACCTCGTGCCGGATGCGCTCGGCGACGTGCATTGGATGTGCCGCGGGGACCACGTGTGGGCGAACAGCTGCGGTGAATGGCCGCTTTCGGGCTGGGATGAGGGGCAGTGGCGAGTCGTCGCGGTCGGCCTGAGGGCGATGTCACCCGGCCCCGGGGGGCGCCTGCGCCTGACGAACGACGTGGTTCGCAGGCTGCCGCTCGAGGCCGTCGGCCGTCGTATATGTCCGTCCCCGGCGGAATGGCGTGGCCTGCTCGAAGGAGAGCATGTCTCCAGTCGGGAGCTCGCCCTCGGTCCTTGTGCCCTCGAGATGTCCGGCCGCATCGCCGGGAGAGGGCTCGTCCGGCGCGAGGGGCTGCGGCACGAGATCCCCAAGGTCCACGCGAAGAGCTTGGCCACGATCCTGGCGGAATCGGCCTAGAGCAGGCAGCGACGCACGAACGCCGCGTCACTGGGGGCGAGAGGCATCTCGCAGAGCTCTTCCGCCGTGAACCAGCCGACCTCACTGTGCTCGGAGAGTGTCGGATCGCCGGCCGCGCCGACCTCGAGAAACGAGATCAGAAAGGGGGAGCCGGGATCACGCTCCTCGTGTAGGACCGCGCCGGTGGTCACGACTTCAAGGCCCAGCTCCTCCGCGAGCTCCCTCCGGGACGCGTCCGCGAGCGACTCGCCGTCCAAGAGCTTGCCGCCCGGGAACTCCCACAGGCCGCCGTGACGTTTTTGCGCGGGTCGGCGTCCGACGAGATAGGTGTCCGCACGCCGGACGACGGCGGCCACCACGGGAACCACGTCGGACGCCCCGTCGGCTATCGGACCTCCCGGCCGCCGACCCGGTCGTCCGGATAGAACCGGTCCTGGGCAGGCATGACGATCCGGGGCAGGGAGGTCGCATCCAAGACGGCGTCATCCGGGATCACCTCGTTGAGGTACAGGACGTAGGCCACGGCTGCGTAGACTTCGTCCGGGTCGAGCGATCCGGGTGCGTCGAAGGGCATGGCTCTTCGCACGTAGTCGAAGACCGTGCTGGCCCAAGGCCAGTAGTTCCCGACCGTCCTGACCGCGCGCCGATCCCGACCGAACGAGAAGTCGGATGGCTCCCGGCCCACCAGCCGGTCGTTCGGTCCCTCGGTCCCGGTCGGGCCGTGACAGGCCGCGCACTTCGCGAGGTAGACCCGCCTTCCTTCCGCGACGCTTCCGCTTCCCTCGGGCAGCCCCGCGCCGTCCGGCCGGACGTCCAGATCCAGGGCCGCGACGAACGCGTCGGACGCAGGTGAGCCGAAGCCGAAGGGCTCTGCAGCGGCCGGATCGTCCGGGGAGGCATCGGCTTCGGGGGTCCGTTCGATGGTGCAGGAGGTGGTGACGAGCAGGAGCAGGGCGAAAGAGCCCGCTAGGGTCGGGCCGCGGCCGTTCACGACGGGTCCCCCGGTGCGAAGGTCACCACCCCGTCCGTTGCGACGTGCCAGGCCCGAATGTTGTTCGAGTGATAGAATCCGCCGGGTCCACGCGCGGCGATGAGCGCAGACGTCGAGGGCTGCACGTATCCGGTCTCGTCGATGGCGCGACTCATGAGCACGGTCTCTTCACCCTGCCAGTTCCAGAGATGGCGAAAGCGCGTGTGACACATCGGCAGCACCGGATCCTGCAGCTGGGCGGCCTCCCAACTCCGCCCCCCGTCCGTACTCACCTCGACGGCGGTGATCCGCCCCCGCCCGGTCCACGCGATTCCGCGGACCTCCCACCAGCCTCGATCCGGCAGCGCATACGGGTAGGCCGGGAAGGTGATGATCGACTTGGCGTCCATCACGAAGCTGAACTGACGAGACCGCCCGTCGGCCATGACGTCGGTGTACTTGGAGGTTTCGTCGCGGGCCATGAGGGGTGCGTCCGTGACCTCGATCCGACGGATCCACTTCACGCTGGCGTTTCCCTCCCAGCCCGGGAGAAAGAGCCGGGCGGGGTATCCTTGCTCCGGACGGATCGCTTCACCGTTCTGCCCGTACGCGATCATCGCGTCGTCCCAGCCTTTTTCGACCGGAATGCTGCGGGCCATGAGCGCGGCATCACCCCCCTCGGCTACGAACCACGTGGCCGAAGACTGGACGCCCACTTCTTGGAAGAGCGTCGAAAGCGGAACGCCGATCCATTCCGACGTGCTCGTCAGTCCGTCGGCCTGCTGAGGCGTCGTCTGCGGTGCGGGATCGCGCGTATAGCCGCGTCCCCCGTTCCCCGAGCATTCGAGGAATGCGATCCGAGAGACTGCGGGAAAGCGCTTGAGATCCGCGAGGGTGTAGACCGTCGGACGGTCGACCATCCCGTGGATCAGAAGCGTGTACGTGTCGGGAGCGATCGCCGGCACGCCCGCGTGGTGGCGCTCGAAATGCAGGTCGGCCGGGGTGATGATGCCGTGCAGGTCCTGGAGAGGCGTCGTCGACGAGGCCGAGGTACTCGGGCGTGTCGCCAGCCGCCTCGGCTGCTCCGTGGGTGCTCGCCGTCCCAGGGGACTGGGCGGCGGGCCGTGCACCTTCGTGGGGTCGGACGTCTGCTGCGTGGGGCTCTGCGCAGCGAGCAGGTCGACCGCGTCTGCTCGGGTGTGGACGACGGCGCCCGCGACGAGTCCCCCGGCGGCCCCCAGGAACGCCTTTCGGGAGAGCGTTCGGTCGGCGTCCGCGTCGGGCCCTCGGGTCATGGTCTTCAGCCTCGGTCGAAGGGAAACGAGGCGTCATACTAGGGACACCGGGCCCCACGGCAAAATGGCCGCGAGCTCGGGATTCGGTCAGGCCGGCCCGACCACCATGTCTTCGGCCGCCGCTTCGAGTGCGGACGAGATATCGGGATCGCCGGCTTCCGGGTGCCGGACGCGGACACGCATGGCATGCAGCCCGAACACGCCCTGCATCTCCTCCAGCTCGAAAGCCTCGATTTCGGACTCGACGAAGCCGGCGGACTGCAGGTACTCCAGATATCGGCGATACTCGGCGGCTTCGCGCTCCTGTGAATACGCGATCGAGATCGTGCCCGGCTGCGTGAGCCGCTCGCCGGTGCCTCGGATCGTGGCCTTGTCGATGCGTTTCTTGACGATCTCGTAGCGGATGTTGTACGCACCGTCCACGTCGAAACGCTTTTCGTCACGGCGGAAGCGGATCGCGAGGGGCATGTTCTGCGCGAGGATGAGGTGCGTGGCATCGAGCGGTACGGGAAGCTCGGGCCTGCGCTCGTGCAGGGCCGAGTCGATCCGGCACATCGTCATCAGCTGCCAGAGACGCAGGTTCGGGAGGTCGAGCGGATCCTCGGCGGAGGACCGCTGTAGCGACGTGCCGACGTAAATGTTGTAGTCCACCCCGTCCGTCTTGAAGAGCTCGAAGTAGTGTGGGACGAGCGACTGGGCGTGCGCCTCCTGATCGTGGAGGACGCGGACGATGGTCTCGTTGACCATGCTCACGCTCTCCTCGAAGTCCTTACGCTTGCGGTAGACGATACCGAGCTCGGGATCGAGTGCCGTACGGTAGGCCTCCACCGCTTGCGAGACCGAGGCATCCAAGGAGGCGAGGTGATCGAAGAGCGGCTCGACTTCCGTCTGCAGGTAGTCCAATGCCGAGGTCTCGTCTTCGGTGGCCATCGCCGGGTGTAGGGACTCGATGGAGCGCGTGATCCGGTGATGGAGCTCGCCGAGCGCAGGCTGTGGTCGGGCGGACTGAGCCGACGTGACGACCGCCTTCGCCAGCTCGAGCTGGATCAGCAGATCGGCAACGACCGCCGTATTTCGCATGGAGGACGATCCGCGAATGTCCGAGAGCCCGTACAGCGGCACCAGATCACGAAAAACGATCTCCTCCGCACCCTCCACTTCTCCCCGCAGCTCCTGCTGCAGACGGTTGCGTGCCGCTTCGCGGAATCGCCACTCGACGACCGGGTGGATCGCCGTGTAGTCGCGCTTGATGATCGCCTGAATCCGATCTTCCTGCTCCTCGATGCTGCGACGCAGCCCCAGCGCGAAAAGCCCCTGGATCTTCTCCAGCTTGAAGACATTCACCGTGCCCAGGGCGCCCGCCGTCGGTGAGCCCAGCTCGAGCAGCCCGATCACCTCGCCGTCGACGTGTAGCGGCTGGAGGAGCAGCGCCTTGATCCCGAGAGACTGGACGTGGTCCTCCAAACCCGTGCGCTCACCACAACACTCGAGATCCTCCACGAAGACCGGCTCCATCGATGCCACGGCCTGAGCGTACAGAGATTCTCTGCGCTGCGGACAAGTCGGCGTATGACCCTCAGCGAGAAGAAGACTCCGACCTATGGCCCTGCCACTGACGAGCGCATCGATGCCGTCCCCCCGCTCGATTCCGATGAGCCCCATCTCGAGGTCGGCCTGGCCCATGAAGGCGCGGGCGTGCTCCTGCAGGTGCAGGATGCCATCTCGGGAGAGAAGCACGTCCTTCAGCAGGAGGTCGTCGCGGATCGCGGTCAGCGCGGCTTCGGCCGTCACGTCCTCGGCGAAGAGCATCGTCACGCCTCGGAAGGCGAAGCGTTCGGGCGGCAGCATCTCCAGAAGCGTGGGCAGACAGCTCGAATCCCCCGCGCAGTGCGCGATCGCCTCCGCATCGATCTCCGGGCGCTCCCCGACGACCTCGACGCGAACGAATCGCGAGTCGAAATCAACCGAGAATCGACGGGTGATTCCCGACTCCGGGCACTGCATCGGAACCGTGCTCTCCACGTCTCGGAAGCTGACCCAGGAGAACGGGAGCTCGAATGGGATCTCGAGATCGTAGATCTCGCGCAGGATGAAGCCGTAGGCCTTCATCGCCATTCCCACATACATCTCGTCGTCGTCGTACGTCTTCCGGAAGTGCTCCCGCATCTTGCCGACGAGATCCGCCATTCGGGCGGCCTCCGTCGCGTAGGCCGGCACCATGGACCACGGGCCCATCGCCGCGGCCACGAGCCCGTCGTTCGAGGGCGACATGAAGGCCGACATCAGGAGCTCGACGTCGGGCCGATGGGCAGCGAGCCTCTCGGCAGTGTCGAGTGGACCGTTCAGCTCCGGCACGGTCCCGACCCGCTGCACCACGGTCTGCGCCAGGGAATGCCAACGGTTTCCGGGGTCCGACGCCACCTCGCGCCAGAAGTCCACGAGCGGGCTGAAGTCGAGCGTTGTGGCGAACGGGAAGGCTTCGTGCGGCTTCGGCATGCCAGGATCACCGTTTCAGGACATGAGAGCGCGGGTGGAAGACTTCGCCCGACGGACGAAAATCCGATTCCACCTCACGCTCTTCGCTAATACGAATTAGCGTCGAAACGTTCCGCGGCTCAAGGCTGCCGCCCCCAATCCACACCTCTCTCGGACTCGTACGGGCGCGGCTCGGCATCCGATCAGGGCCGGCCCATCTGCTCGTGGAAATGTGCCGCGATCACGTCTGCAGCGGCTGAGAAGGTGGCGAGACCGATCTCCTCGGACATCCCCCGCGTGTCCCCGAGAACGCCGTTCGCGCTGACTGCGCGAAGGCCCTTGTCGAACATCTCGTCGACCAGCTCGGGGTCGAGCTCACCGATGCGCCCGGCCTCGGCCCGCTCGATGCGGACGAGGTCGGGGCGCACGACGAGCATCTCGGACGCCTCCGCGATGTCTGCGTGTCCACCGACACGGTCCCCCAATCCGGCGACCTCGTCGACCGAGTTCTTCCAGATCTTCACGAATCCCACCAGGTCGGTGTACGCGAAGACGCGCGTTCCCTCGCCTGCCGAGGTGTCGAGCTCATCGAGCATCATGGCGAGCGGCTGGAAGTTGCCTCCGTGGGAGGGCACGAGGCAGATCCGCTCGAACCCGTGCCGAGCGAGGCTCGTGCAGTAGTCGGTGCAGACCGCTTCGAGCGTCTCACGACGGATGGTCAGCGTACCCGGAAAGTCCATGTGGTGCTCGGAACACCCGACCCGGATCGTGGGGGCCACGAGCGCATGGCCGAGTCTCTCGGCCACCTCGAGCGCGAGCCGCGTGCCGCGCTCGGCGTCGACGGAGAGGGGCAGCGCCGGGCCGTGCTGCTCGACCGCGCCTACGCCCACCACGATCGTCGTGAAGCCGGCCTCGATCGCCTGACCGACCTCGGGCCAGGTGAGCTCCTCGAGGAGCAATGTCGGTGGTCTGTCCATGCCGGAAGTTAGGAGGGTCGGACGAAGTCGGCACGGTCGTTCGTCGGCCTGCGAGATGGACGATTTCGAAGCACGCGCGGTGCATGGTAGAATCAAGCATGCGAGCAGCGGTTCTCGATCGAACGGCGGACGTCGACACCTCCCCCCTGGATCTTCGGGAGGTCGGCGAGCCCGAGCCCGGGCCGGGAGAGGTCCGGGTGCGGGTCCGGACTTGTGCGGTCTGTCGCACGGACCTCCACGTGATCGAGGGCGACCTGCCCGAGACGTGTCGACCGCTCATCCCGGGCCATCAGGCGGTGGGATCGGTGGAGCGGCTCGGGCCGGGCGCCGGCCGCTTCTCGGTGGGAGACCGTGTCGGGATCGCGTGGCTGCGCGAGACGGACGGCTCGTGCGCGTTTTGCACCTCCGGTCGCGAGAACCTCTGCAAGGCCTCCCGGTACACGGGCTACCACGAAGACGGGGGCTACGCCGAGCTCGCGGTCGTGCCCGAGGCCTATGCCTACGCGCTGCCATTCGACTTCGACGACGTGCACGGTGCACCGCTCTTGTGTGCGGGGCTGATCGGGTACCGCGGTCTCGAGCGCGCCGAAGTGCCGGCGGGTGGAAAGCTCCTGCTCGTGGGGTTCGGGTCTTCGGCCCACATCGTCCTGCAGCTGGCGCTTCATCGAGGTCACGAGGTCTTCGTGGTCACGCGGAGCGCCAATCACGTTCGCCAGGCTCTGGAGATGGGAGCGTCGTGGGCGGGCTCGGACTTCGGAGCCGTACCGCATCGGGTGGACAGCGCGATCCTCTTCGCGCCCGCGGGCGGACTCGTTCCACCCACCATGTCTGCGCTCGAGCGGGGCGGAACCCTCTCCATTCCGGGGATCCATCTGTCGGATATCCCCGGGCTCCACTACGAGAGCCAGCTCTTCCACGAGAAGCAGATACGGTCGGTGGAGGCGAACACCCGCGAGGACGGGCGACGGCTCCTGGCCGAGGCAGCCGAGGCGGGGCTCCGTCCACACGTGGTGGAATACGATCTCGCCGACGCCAACCGCGCTCTTCAAGACCTGAAGCACTCGCGGATCGAGGGCACCGCGGTGCTGATGATCGGCTGAGGCGTCCCTGGCGTCCCGCTTGTGAGGACCGGGGCGCAGGCACATGATTGGCGCCGTGATCCACGGGAGCAGGCCCGCCCCCGCTGTTACGACTCCGACCTAGTGGCCCGTATGAATCCGTTCCAGCCGGCCGTCCTGGCCCTCGTGCTCTTCGCACAGGGCGCCCACCTCTCCGCGCAGGCGGGTGCCCAGGATGGGCAGTGGCGTTACTACGGCGGCGGCCCCGGGAGTACGAGCTACTCATCTCTCGATCAGATCGACGCCACCAACATCGCCGACCTCGAGATCGCGTGGCGCTGGCAGGGCGCCAATATGGGTCCGGTACCGGAAGCCAAGAACTCCACGACACCACTGATGGTGGACGGGGTTCTGTATGCGACTGCGGGATTCCGGCGCAACGTCGCGGCCCTCGACGCGGGCACCGGCGAGACGCTCTGGATGTGGCGGCTGGACGAAGCGGAGCGCGGGGAGGATGCGCCACGGCAGGGATCGGGGCGGGGCGTCGCCTACTGGACGGACGGTGCAGGGGACGACCGCGTATTCGTCGTGACCCCCGGATTTCGGCTCGTCGCGCTCGACGCCCACACGGGTCGGCCCGTGGCCGGCTTCGGTGAGAGGGGCATGATCGATCTCAAGTCGACGCTCGGCGTCGATACCGCCTCCGCGATCATCGGCAACTCGTCCCCACCCGTCGTCGCACGGGACGTGGTCGTCGTCGGCCCTGCCTTGGCCATGGGCCTGTGGCAGGCCGACAAGAGGAACGTCAAAGGGTCGGTCCAGGCGTTCGACGCGCGTACGGGGCAGCCGGCCTGGACGTTCGAGACGATCCCAGGCCCGGGCGAGCTCGGCTACGACACCTGGGAAGGTGCGTCGGCGAGCTACAGCGGGAACGCGGGCGTGTGGGCCCCGATGTCGGTCGACGAAGATCTCGGACTGGTCTATCTGCCGGTGGAGTCGGCGACGGCCGACCTGTACGGCGGACACCGGCTGGGCGACAACCTCTTTTCGAGCTCGCTGGTGGCGCTCGACATCCACACGGGTGAGCGTGTCTGGCACTACCAGCTCGTTCACCATGACATCTGGGATTGGGACATCCCGACGGCTCCGATCCTGCTCGACGTGGAAGTCGACGGACGTGCGGTGAAGGCGGTCGCCCAGCTCACGAAGCAGGCCTTCACCTTCGTCTTCGATCGCGAGACCGGTGAGCCGGTTTGGCCGATCCACGAGGTCCCACAGCCCGCTTCGGACGTCCCGGGAGAGCGGGCCGCCGCGACGCAGCCGATTCCGACGAGGCCCGCCCCGTTCGACCGGCAGGGGTTCAGCAGGGACGACATCGTAGACTTCACGCCGGAGCTCGAGGCCCGGGTCGTCGAGGCGCTCCGGAACGTCAGGATGGGCCCGCTCTATCAGCCTGTCTCGCTCGCCGACGCCCCTGACGGAACCGTCGGCACGATCCGCATGCCGGGTACCACGGGCGGGGCCAATTGGGAAGGCGGGGCCGCCGATCCCGAGACCGGCCTGCTCTACGTGGGCTCGATGTCGGATCCGGGTGTGGAGTCGCTTCGGCCTTCCGCCGACACGACGGCCATGCGTTACATCGCCAATCGAAGCTCGCCGCTCCCGGACTTTCCGGTGGTCAAGCCGCCCTACGGGCGCATTACGGCGATCGACCTCGACACGGGCGACCACGTTTGGATGATCGCCAACGGCGACACGCCGGAGTCGATCCGCAACCACGAGGCCTTCGCCGGGATCGAGCTGGGGCGCACCGGCAAGCCGAGTAGAGCCGGTCTACTGGTCACGAAGACCCTTCTCTTCGCCGGAGAGGGGTGGGGTGGTGATCCGTGGTTCAGAGCCCACGACAAAGCGACGGGAGAGATCATCCACGAGATGGAGCTTCCCGGAACGCAGACGGGCCTGCCGATGACCTATCTTCACGACGGCCGGCAGTACATCGTGATGACCGTCGGTGGGCCGAGCCAAAACGCGGAGCTGGTCGCGCTGGCGCTCCCCTACTGAGCCGGTTCCGGCTCGGCCTCCTGGGCTCCGGTCCATAGGCTGGCGACAGACGGCAAGGTGAGAAGGGCCATCGTGGCGGCTGTCATGGTGCCCAGGATGACCGCGAAGCCGAAGCGTCGGGTCGGTGGGAACGACGACAAGGCGAAGATCCCGAACCCTGCGCAGATGATGAGCGTCGCGGCGATGACAGGGGGTCCGATCTGTCTCTGGCCCTCCATCCAGGCCGATGCCGCGTCGGAACCGCCACGATGAATCCTCCGGACCCGCACGACCAGGTGGATCATGGAGTCCACGCCCATCGCCAGAGCGACGTTCGCGGCCGGTGAGGTGATGATGTCCACGGCGGTGCCCGTCCAGCCGAAGACGCCCAGCACCACCAGCGGGATACCGACCAGGCAGGCGAACATCGCCGCCGTCGTCCGAACTGATCGCGAGACGACCCATGCGATCAGGAGGAACAGCGTCAACAGACCGCCCAGCCCGATCCGCAGACTGGCGGCGATCAGGCGACCGAGCTGGTCCTGGAGATCGTAGAGCCCCCCGACCAGGACCGTCTCGAGCCCGGAGTCGGCCGCGTAGGCCGCGATGCGGTCCATCACCGCTCGACGTGACGGCTCCTCGACGGTCTCCCGCATGCGCAGGAAGAAGAGCCCCTGATCGCGGTCCGGGGTGACATAGCTGAGGGCGACCTGGTCCAGCTCCGGGCTCTCCGCGATGTCGAGAAGGATCGCCGGGGTCAGGAAACGGGCCAGCGGTTGGGTCCGGGCGTGTCCGATCAGGACGGACGGGGACAGGACCACTCCGACGGCCGAGTCCGCTTCGAGCGCCGTCTGGAATGCGTCCATGGACTCGATGGCCGGCGCCGAGTCGATGCGTCGCCCCTCCGGGTCGGTCACGGCGATCTTGAGGATGCTGCTCCCGCCGTCCCGGTCGATCTGCTCGAGTCCCTCGCGGATGCTCGATCCGGGGGCGAAGTAGGTGAGCAGGCCCGGATCGGTGTCGAGGCGCGGCACACCGAACCCGACTGCTACGACGAGGAGGACGACGGTGCCGAGGACGGGTCTGGCCACGGAAGATCCGCGAACCATGGCCGGCCCGAGCCAGGAACGGATCGGCCGGACACGCGCACGGTGCGCGAGGAACGCGGGATAGGCGGCGTACGTGACCAGCAGTGCGGTCGCGGTTCCGATCGCCCCGGCGAGCCCGAGCTCCCGAAGCGGTTTTGCAGAGGCCAGGAGGAGGCTGAGGAAGCCGAACAGCGTCGTGGTCATGCTCCAGAACGAGCCCTCGAGCGTGTCCGCGACGGCACGACGTGTCGCCTCGACGCCATTGCCCGACGCCCGTGCCACACGTGACCAGTTGCCGGTCAGGAAGACCACGTGGGAGAGCGTCAGGACGAAGACGATCGTGATGATGTTGGCCGTGAGCAGGCCGATGGAGATCCCGAGGACTCGGGTCGCGAGCAGCGTCGCGCTCACGGTCGTCGTCGCCGTGACGAGCGTTCCCAACAGAACGCCAGGGTCACGGTAGACCAGAAGGATGATGAGCGTGAAGAGCCCGACGGCCACAGAGCTGAACACGACGAGGTCTCGGAAGAGGCTTTGCCGGATCCGCTCGACGATGACGGGAACTCCCGACATCACGACGGCGAGCTCCGCCCCTCGATGTCGGTCGAGCACCACCTCCAGACTGGGGAGGAGCTGCGCGGGATCCACGGGCTCGGTCTGCAGAACGATGTTCGTGGAGCCGCTGTCCGGGTTGAGGAGGATGCGGCGGAAGAGGGGACTGCCCGCGGCGGACTGGTTGGTTACGCTGTAGGCGCCACGCACCTCGTCGAGCGCGAGGAGCTCCTCGGTCAGCATCGCGAGACGGTCGCGATAGGCCGACTCGTCGCCCTCCAGGTCCTCGGTCCGGATGATGACCTGTTCGGGGGAGGGAAAGCGTCGATCGAGCTCCAACGACGCCTGCAGCTGACGATCGTCTTCCGAGAAGAAGAAGTCCGTTTCGACCCTCGGCGCGAGATCGACCCACCGCGCCACGGCCGCCGAGAGAAGCACTGCCGCCGCGGCCCAGGCCCACGGGGCCACACGTCCCGACCATGTGAAGCGGAACATCAGGGCGCCCCTAAGGTCGAAGTGAGTTTATCAGGCAATTTCCCATCGAAGCGGAGGGTCGGGTGCACGCTGGAATCCGAATGCTCGTCGGCGTCGTGGTCGTCGTGCTCGCGGCCGCGTCGGCCGAAGCACAGCAGGCCGAGGTCGAATCGGCCGTGAGCGACATGCTCGCGGCGTGGGAGGCAGGAGACTTCGAGAGCTTCTCGAAGTTCTACGACCCCGATACCCGGGGGTTCTTTCTCGACGGCGGCCTGCTGCTGCAAGGCTTCAACGTGGCAGCCTTGACCGCGGCATACAACTCCGGCTTTCGGGCCGACTTCGAGGTGCGTGACCTGAGCGTCAGGGTCCTCGGCGACGTGGCCCTGGCAGCGGCCTATCTCGATGGCTCGCTCACCCTGCCGGGAGGCAACGTGCTCGAGGGCACCTGGCGGTATTCCGATACACGCGTCGCGAGCGAAGAAGGCTGGCTCATCGTCCAGTATCACTTCTCGGAGCAGAGCCCGCCCGAGGGCGGTTGACCACACGCCGTGGTGCCGCCCCGCACCGTGGCGGGCGCGGCCGGGGCAGCGCGCACTGCCGGCCGAAATGCCCTAGCTGGCCACCGGGTTGATCGTCCGCTCGGCGAGCTGGGCCGCACGGATGAAATCGGTGTTCTCCGGGAGGGACTCGACGTAGTCGCGGAACTCGCTGGAAAATGCCATCCGTCTGAGCTCCCAGTACTTCTGGCCGCCCGGACTCTGGATGTAGCCGGTCATCACGTATTGCCAGCCGAGCCACACGGACGGGTCGAGCTGCCCCTTGCTGTACTGGTAGTGCAACGTCTCCACGGTCTTCATGAAGCCGAGCATGAGGTGGAGGAAGCGTGCCTTGCCGTCGTCGTCGAGCGAATCCCAGTTCTCGATGCCCTGGCGGAAGATCTCGGCCACCTTCTTGTCCTCGATCAGCGGCCGGATCCAGTCCCTGATCCCCCGGACTGCCGAGTCGATCGTCGCGGCACGGACGGCCCGCGTGTTCTGCGAGATCTGGACGGCGAGGTAGGCGAGAGACACGACGACGGCGATCGCTCCGACCAGCTCTCCGATCGCTCCGACTGCGGTCCAGTTCATGTTCTGACTTCCAAGGGCTCGGCTGGTGACGGCAGGCTGCTACGGACTTTCGCCGACCTACATGATCGGCGTTTGCTTCGCCAATGCGAAGAGCACGTCGACGTAGGCCTTTTCGATCTCGCTGAGGCCGGCGATTCCCGACCCCTCCTTGGGGGTGATCACCATGTACTCGTTCGGAGCGTGTGCGCCCGATCCGTGCCCGAATCCGGCGAATACGAGCGGCAGACCGAGCCGCTCCGTGAACTGGTAGAACGGTGCGCTCCCTGCGAGCCGGGGTGAGACGGAGGGCGTGTAACCGTATTTGTTGAAGACGCCGATCGCGGCCTGTACCAGTGGCGCGTCGACCGACGTCTGTGCCGCCGGGTATCCCGAGAGCTTACGGATCGTGATGTCATCGAACCCGCGGGCGTCGAGGTGGCGACGAATGAGGGCCAGCGCAGTGTCCGGGTGCAGTCCATAGGGCAGCCTCGAGTCCACCTTGGCCGTCGCCATGTGAGGCAGGATCGTCTTCACGCCCTCTCCGGTGTAGCCGCCCCAGATCCCGTCGATGTTGAGCGTCGGGTGATAGAGGTAGCGCATGATGGCGTCGCGCCCGGTCGCTCCATCGATCCACCGCTCGACACCGAGGATGCTCTGTTGGCCCATGTCGCTCCACGAGTCCGCCATGGCGTTGATCAGGCGCTGCTCCTCGTTCGTCGGTGGACGGACCGGTTCGTAAAAGCCATCGACCTGGATCGTGTTGCCGTCTTCGGAGACGAGGGTGGACAAGGCCTGCACGAGCCGCCACGGGGGCGAGTCGACGATCGCCTTGTAGGAGCCGTGGATCTCGGCTTGCGTGGGCCCACCCCAAGAGCCCCCCACGGACTCCATTTCCGTGTAGAGGATGCCTTTGACGCCCAGGCTCAGGGATGCAGCGCCCGTCGTCCCCTGCGAGTTGAACGGGAAGAAGGCGCCGTCCGCCGTCTTGAGTCTGTCCTCGAACCGATCCACCAGCTGCGGATAGTGCGGTGAGCCCAGCTCCTCCTCGCCCTCGGCGAGAACCATCAGGTTGACCGGGAGCGTCCCCTCGACCGCGATGATGGACTCGATCGCGTTCAGAAAGGCCCGCTCCGGCCCCTTCTGATTGGTCGCACCCCTCGCCATGAGGATCTCACCGAGGTCGTTCTCCACGAGACGAGCCTCGAACGGGGGCGACTGCCAGTCCTCCGGATCCACGGGCTGGACGTCGTACATCAGGTAGACCATCAGCGTGCGTTCGGCGCCGGCGTCGTAGTAGCCCCAGACACCCGGATGGCCGTCGGTCGGCACGATCTGCGCCTCCTGGAAGCCCATGCGCTCCAGGTCGCTTCGAACGAGCTCCGCCATCTCGGTGATTCCGACGCTCTGTGCGCTGATCGAGGGCTGGCGAAGCCAGCGCTGGATGTTGGCGAGATGCTCCTCGAAGTGCTCGTCGACGTACCGATAGATCTCCGTGTGCTCGCCCTCGTACGGGGCGATCGATCGGGCGTCCAGCTTCTCGGTCGTATCGAACGCGAACTTGTCTTCGGAAAGCTGCGCCTGAAGCGCCACGGGGGTGAGGACGAGGGCGGCGGTCACGAAGAGCGGCCGGAGGTTCATTCGAGGGACTCCTGGTGGACGAGAACGGCTTCTCAGGTCGCCGGGAGGGTAGCGGTGCGCAGGCACACTCGTCCATACTTCCCTAGTTCCGCGGGCACCCAGGGTTGAGGAGATCCCGATGCGTCTTCGTAGCTTCCTTCGAGTAACCGTGACGTGCACATGGTCGATGACGGTTCCGGTGTCGGGTCAGGAAGCCCGGTCGATGACGATCACCGACATCATCGAGATGCCCTCCATCGCCGATCCGCAGCTGTCTCCCGACGCGTCGAGCGTGCTCTTCGTTCGCTCCGACGCCGATTGGGACGAGAACGACCGGGTCTCCCACATCTGGATCTCCGACGCCGGCGGTTCAGAGTCCAGACAGCTCACGTGGGGAGAGGGCGGCGAATCCAGCCCGAGGTGGTCTCCGGGCGGCGATCTGATCGCGTTCCTGGCCTCGCGCGGGGAGGACGAGATCCGACAGATCTACCTGCTGCCGGTCGGGGGCGGGGAGGCGCGTGCGCTGACGGGGCATCCCACGGACGTGGGTTCGATCGCATGGGCGCCCGACGGCCGGACGATCTATTTCGTGGCCGAGGACGACAAGTCGGAGGAGGAGAAGGAGCGCGAGCGTCTGCAAGACGACGTCTACGCGTTCGAGGAGGACTACCAGCAGCGGCATCTGTGGAGGTTCGACCTGGATTCGGGCACGGCCCATAAGGTCACCGTCGGAGACTACTCCGTGATGGGCTACCGGCTCTCCCGCGACGGACGCCGGATCGCGATGCACAGAATGCCGACTCCGCTGCGCGAGCACATGACGGAGTCCGAGGTATGGGTGATCGATGCCGACGGTGGAAACGCGACCCGCGTCACGCACAACGAGGTGCCGGAGACGGGCGCCGAGCTGTCTCCGGACAACCGCTACGTCCTCTACCGTGCGGATTCGAATCTCGAGGGCGAGTTCTACTACAACGACAATCTCTTCCTGGCCTCGGCGTCGACCGGGGAAGTGCGGGAGCTCTTCCCCGCGTTCGGTGGAGAGATCAACGCCGCGACCTTCGACCGCGATGGGTCCGGCGTGCTCTTCCGGGCGAACCTCGGGGTCAGGGTCGAGCTCTTCCAGGGTTCGCTCGAGGCGGACGAGCCGGTTCGGCTTACCGAGGGGGACCATCAGATCAGTGGATGGCACTACGTTCCCCAGGTCGACCGTCACCTCGTGCAGATTCGAAGTGCCGACGACCCGGGGGATCTCTGGCTCGTGGACCGCGAGTCCACGGCTCGCGTGACGCGTGTCTTCGACGATTTGACGGAGCAGTTCCGACTCCCACGCCAGGAGGTCCTCCGGTGGCGCGGTGAGGACGGCGTCGAGGTGGAGGGGCTGCTCTTCTATCCGCTCGACTACGTGGAAGGCCAGCGGTATCCACTGGTCGTGCAGACCCACGGGGGTCCGGCATCGTCGGACAAGTTCCAGTTCGCGAGCTCCTCGACCTTCGTGCCGGTTTTGGCCTCGATGGGCTATTTCGTGCTCAAACCGAACTACCGAGGCAGCACCGGCTACGGCGACGAGTTCCTCCGGGACATGGTGGGCCACTACTTCAACCAGGCGCATACGGACGTCATGACGGGGGTGGACCACCTGATCGAGCGGGGGCTCGTGGACGGCGACCGCATGGCGAAGATGGGCTGGAGCGCCGGCGGGCACATGACCAACAAGATCATCACCCACACCAATCGCTTCAAAGCGGCCGTATCGGGTGCCGGAGCCGCGAACTGGATCTCGATGTACGCGCAGTCCGACGTGCGTATCTACCGCACCCCGTGGTTCGGGGGGACGCCGTGGGAGCGCGATGCGCCGATCGAGCGGTATTGGGAGGACTCGCCGCTTCGCGAGGCGTGGAAGGTCGAGACACCCACGATCTTCCTCGTCGGTGAGGAGGATCCCCGAGTGCCGATGCCGCAGTCCGTCGAGATGTACCGGGCGCTCAAGCACAACGGGGTTCCGACGCATCTCTACGTGGCGCCACGGCAGGGTCACGGGTGGTCCGAGCTGCGGCATCAGCTCTTCAGGGCCAACGTCGACCTGGACTGGTTCGAGCGTTGGGTGACCGAGCGCGATTACGTCTGGGAAGAGGCGCCGGGATCGGAGAAGCCCAAGACCACGACCTGATCGTGGCAACTGCGACGGGCCCCGGAACGTCCAATCGGGTGATCGGACCCCGGAAACCCCGAACGCGCGTGCGCCGTAAGGGGTAGGGTTGGCAGCGGCCACCCCTGGCCGACCCCACTCTCGGAGGAAAAACAGCCGATGATGACCATCCTGCGGAGGATCGTGAAGGTCGTTTTGAGCTGGATCATGGACAAGATCTAGCTCAGGCTCCCTTCCCACCCCTCAACGCTGCGGAGAGAGCCCCTGCGGCCCCGGCCAGAACGGCGGGGAAGAGGAGGGTGATGAGCAGCACCGCAGCGCCGGGGAGCGCCATGACCCCGCCGACGGTGTCTGCGAGGTTTCCCACCGGCCCGATCGTGCTCCCCCAGACCAACAACGCCACCCACCCCAGCATGCCGGCCGCAGCCGCGGCGATCCCCGGCCTCCGATCGGGCCAGATCGCCCCCATCAGCGCTCCCACGACCGGTACGGCCCACCACCCCAGGGCCCAGGTGCCGAGGACGACCAGCAGGGTTCCGACTCCGACGCGCGTCATCGCCCGCCTCCCGCGCTGAGCCACAGGCGCGAACGGACCTGGCCGTCGGCCTCGAGCTCTTCGGGAGAGCGCGGATACCGCAAAGGCTGGAGCGCTCCCTCCGCCCAGGCTTCGATCCGGTCGGAATAGCCCGGGCTCACAGGATTGCCCGACTGCCCGCCCGGGTAAGTGCCCCGGGCGCTCACCTCGTCCCCGAGGCTGACGACCATGCGCCAGCTGGGCCCGTCGCGACCGTCCCCCGAGCTCGGGTTGAGCAGCCCCGGGCCACCCTGGACCGGGATCTCGGTGCGTGAAAGCGAGCGCAACTGCATGAGATGGAGGATGTTGGCCTGCCGGTGCTCGGACCAGTGCCATGCGTCCGAGCCCTCGGGCCCCAGCCGGTCCCGCTCACGGACCAGGGCTTCGGCCAGGCTGGCGGCGAGCACTTCATCGCGGGTCTCGACGGTCTCCGTCTCACGGACGTCCCACCAGGCGTTTCGCGGATCCTCGATGAGGGCCGCCACGATGTCCGTGCCCGGTGTCAGCCTTCGCGGGTCGTCATCGTCGTGCAGCTCGTCCCACAAACGCTCCTCGAGGGCCTCGACTGCCGACTCGAAGAGAATGGCCACCTCGTTGTCCGTCGTGTAGCGACGATCCCACGTCGCCAAAAGCTCGGCTCCGGCGGTCATCTCTGGAGTCGCGTCGCCCCGATCGGAGAGCACGGCCACGGCCTGCAGGAACGCCGGCACGAGTCGGTCGGCCCGGGCGCTCCCGGGGAAGGTCTGATACCGCTCCAGGTCTTCGGGGCTGTGCCTCTCCTTGGCGCGGAGGAGCGCGTTGATCGTCAGTGCCCTCCAGGGTGCCGGCCAGTCGGCCCCGATGAAGATGTCGTCGTCGTCGGGGTCGATCGGCTGCTGGTTCGCCGAGGCGAGGTAGCCCTGGGCAGGATCGAGCGCCTGCGGGAAGCGGTCGATCGGCAGCCAACCCTTCCAGTCGGACTCCGAGGTGCTGCCGTCGAAGAACCAGTCACCGGTCGCTTGCTCGGGTCGGACCGGGTACCGTCCCGCCGACCGGATGGCGATCCTTCCGTCCCGACCCGCCACCAAGCCGTTCTGGGTCGGTGCGTGCCACGTCGACATGACGTCCAGCCACTCCTCGACGGATCCCGCCGTGTTGAGCCGCAGAAGCGGACCGATCTCGCCCTGGTCCTCGAGCACCGTCCACCGCAGGGACACGTAGTCACCTTCCACCTCGGTCATCGGACCACGATGCGTGTGACGGATCGTGTCGACCGCCAGGAGATCTCCCGTCGGGCCGCGGAACTCCTCGATTCTGCTCTCCAGTGGGCGCCACTCGCCGTCGAGCCTGTAACGGGTCGGCGCCTCCGGGTCGTCGACCCGCTCCCGGTAGTAGTCCATCACGTCGGAACCGGTGTTCGTGAAGGTCCAGGCCACGTCGCGGTTGAAGCCGATCACGATCGCCGGTGTGCCTGCAAAGGTCACCCCGTAAACGTCCATCTCGCCGGGTACGACGAGGTGGGCCTCGTACCAGATGCTGGGTAGTGTCATGGAGAGGTGTGGATCACCGGCCAGGATGGCCCCGCCGGTCGTCGATCTGCTGGCGCTGACCGCCCAGTTGTTGCTCCCCAGCGCCCGCCCGTCTCCATCGCGGGCCAGGTCCATCGGTCCGAAGAAAGCCTGCAGCGTCTCCATCTGGATCGCCGCATCGGCGTCGGGTGCTCCGGGGGGAGGGATCGTGACGCTCAAGTCGCGAGGACCCCGGTGCGGCTGGATCGGCTCCTGAATCGGGCTGTTTCTCGGGATGAGACCGTCGGCCGCCGCCCGGCCTGCTTTCGAGGCCAGCCACGCCTTGCGAAGCTCGACACTGCTGTAGGCCAGTGTCCACCCCATTCGCTTGAGCAGGTAGAGCGTGTGCTCGGGCTTCCAACGCATCGGCTTCCGCCCCAGGAGGTGGAACTCGAAGGGAACGTCCTCGGGCCCCATCGCGTCGATGAAGGCGTTGATTCCTTCGGCGTATGCGATCAGGGGCTCGGCGAGCTCGGGGTCGTTCTGGACGCGCTCCCAGTCGCGCTTGGCGGCCCAGGCCAGGCCCAGACGGCGGGACTGCCGATCGACCTCGAGCACACGCTCCCCCACCAGCTCCGTCAACGTTCCGGCCGTCGCCCTCGCCTGGAGCTCGAGCTGGAAAAGACGGTCCCTCGCGATCACGTAGCCGAGCGCCCGGCTCAGGTCTGCGCGAGTCGGCGCGAAGATGTGGGGGACGCGCCGTTCGTCGTAGATGACCTCCACTTCCGATTCGAGCCCGGGAATGACGGCTCGGGCGGTCGGGGGCAGCTCCGCAGTCCGGGCGACGGCCCAGATTCCGTGAACCGGATCGAGAAAAGCGCCCAGAGCCGGGAGAGGACCCGTGGGCCTCGATCCCAGGTGGAGCACGACGGCCAGGACGGCTATCGGTCCGACGATCTTCAATACTCTCATGGCTTCCGGTTCAGTCGCGGCAGGCGTCGGTGATCTTGTTCCGGGCTTCCTCCGGATCGTTGATCACCTCGTAGAACTCCTCGAGATACTCGATATCGTCGCCCAACGTTTCCTCGGAGATTCCGTCGATGCCGCGCGCGAT
>JBDHII010000152.1:0-5119 GCA_039587515.1 Gemmatimonadota bacterium | reverse complement strand
CGGGAGACTTTTGTCTCGGAGGTCGAGCCGAGAAAGGACGGACTCCCCGTGGGGGTGATCCACGGCGACGCCAACGACCACAACGTGCTCGTCTCTCCACCCTCGGACATCGCTCGGGAGGTCACAGGGCTGCTCGATTTCGGAGACCTGATGCATGGACCGTGGGTCGCCGATCTGGCGATTGCGTCCGCCTACGCCTGTCTCGGAACGCCCGACCCTCTCGCCGCCTGCGCCGAAGTGGCAAGGGGTTACCACGCGACCCGCCCCCTCTCCGAGGTGGAAGTCGATGTGCTCTTCGCCCTGATCCAGGCCCGGCTCGGCGTGAGCGTCGTCGTTTCGGCGGGCAGATCCGCCGAGGAGCGAGCCGACCCCTATCTGAGCGTGAGTGAGGCTCCCGCGTGGCATGCGCTCGAAGTCTTCGATGCGGTCCACCACAGCCTCGGCAGGGGCGTCCTCAGGAGTGCGTGTGGCCTGTCCGCCATCCCCGGCTCGCCGGCCGTCGTCGATTGGCTGGAGGCGCATCGTTCGGAGGCCGGCTCTCTCGTGGATGCGGAGCTCGACGACGGCTCCACGATCGTCTTCGACCTGTCACCGGCAAGCCTCGAGGTCGAGCGATTGGACGAGGTGTTCGATGCCGAGCGATTCACCGAGCTTCTCTTCGGTCGAATGGAGGCGGAGGGAGCCCGGTTCGGGATCGGGCGGTACGACGAGCCTCGCCTCTGGTACGCCTCGGACGAGTATGCAGGGAGTGGCGGAGAATTCCCCGAGCGGCGCACGGTCCACACCGCGATCGACCTCTTCGCTGAACCGGGGACGCCGATCCTCTCTCCCATCGCGGGCGTCGTCCACTCGTTCCGCAACAACGCGGAGCGCCTCGACTACGGTCCGACGATCATCCTGGAGCATCGCCCCGGCGACGGGCCGACGTTCTCACCTGACCGAGGACTCGCTCGAAGGTCTCGAGCAGGGGGTCGCCATCGCAAAGGGTGATGTCTTGGGTCGCATCGGCGACTTCCCGCAGAACGGCGACTGGGCGCCCCATCTGCACTTCCAGATCATCACGGATCTGCTGGGCTGGGAAGGCAGCTTCCCGGGGGTCGCGCTTCCGAGCCAGATGCCCGTATGGCGATCGATCTCGCCCGACCCGGCCCACATGCTGGCGCTCCCGTCCGGCAGCACCTACACGCCCGAGCAGGATGCGACGGCCCTCGAGTCGGCGAGGCGCACCCACCTCGGACCCAACCTGAGCCTGTCCTACTCGAGACCGCTGCACGTGGTCAGGGGATGGATGCAGCATCTCTACACGGAGGACGGTCAGGCATGGCTCGACTGCGTGAACAACGTGTGCCACGTCGGGCATGCCCACCCGGACGTCGTCGCCGCCGCCCATCGGCAGGCGTCGGTCCTGAACACCAACACCCGATATCTGCACTCGAACCTCGTGCAATACGCCGAGCGCCTTTCGTCGATGCTCCCCGATCCGCTCGAGGTCTGCTTCTTCACGAATTCCGGAAGCGAGGCGAACGAGCTGGCGATACGACTCGCTCGGACCTTTACGGACCGAAGGGACCTCGTGGTCGTCGACGTCGCCTACCACGGAAACACCGGTGCGGTCGTGGAGGCGAGCCCGTACAAGTTCGATGGGCCGGGTGGCTCAGGACGCCCGGAGCACGTGCACGTGGCACCGCTCCCGGACACGTTCCGGGGACCCTACCGGGCTGAAGAGCCCGGCCACACAGAGCGTTACGCGGCGGGCGTCGAGGCCGCGCTGGAGGCGGCCGGCAGGCGCGGAGGAGCCGCGGCCTTCCTGCACGAGAGTCTCCTATCGTGCGCCGGCCAAATCGAGCTGCCGGAAGGCTATCTCGAGCTCGCCTACGCGGCTGCACGCGAACGAGGCGCCGTCTGCATCGCCGACGAGGTCCAGGTCGGCTTCGGCCGTGTGGGATCCCACTTCTGGGGCTTCGAGACGCAGCGTGTCGTGCCCGATATCGTGACCATGGGCAAGCCGATCGGGAACGGCCACCCGCTCGGGGCGGTCGTTACGACACGCGAGATTGCCGAGGCGTTTGCCAACGGGATGGAGTATTTCAACACCTTCGGAGGCAACCCGGTCTCGTGCGCGGTGGGGCTGGCCGTGCTCGACGTCATCGAGCGCGAGGGGCTCCAGGAGCGCGCCGCTCGCGTCGGGACCTACCTCAAGAAGGCCCTCAACGAGCTACGCGAGCACCACCCGGTGATCGGCGACGTCCGCGGACGAGGGCTCTTCCTCGGGATCGAGTTCGTTCGCGACATGCAGGACCGCGAGCCTCTGGCCGAAGTCGCGAGCTACGTGGTCGAACGGCTGAAGGAGCACGGGATTCTGCTGAGCACGGACGGCGCCGACCACAACGTGATCAAGATCAAGCCACCGCTGGTGTTCGAGGAATCCGACGCGGACAGGGTGGTCGACGCGCTCCAGCGGGTGCTGGCCGAGGACTACGTCCAACACGCCCGAAACGACATCCATGGTCGGGCCTGAGCCCGTCGGGAACTACCTCCGACGGACTCCCCGCCGCGAGGGCGTGATCAACCGCCCGTCTCGTGCGTCATCAACTCCACGTCGAAGACGAGGACCGAGTTCGGCCGAATCAGGCCCCGATTCTGGAAGCCGTAGCCCAGGGCCGGCGGAATCACGAGTCGCCGACGCTCGCCGAGCCGCATCCCGGTCACACCTTCGGTCCAGCCCTGGATCAGCGCTGTCTCCCCGAGAACCATCGGCAGCGGTTCGACCGGAGTCCGGTCATAGGACGAGTCGAACTTGGTCCCGTCCGCCAGCCACCCCGTGTAGTGCAGCGACATGGCGTCGCCTGGCTCCGTCGGATCTCCCGAACCCTCCTTCAGCGTCGTCCAGTAGAGCCCCGAGGGGGTCTCCGTCATGGACCCGAGGTCCACACCGAGCGCTGCCGCATAATCGGCGTCCGCAGGATCGGCCGGGCGCTCGATCCGCTCCGCCTCGACCTCGAAGACGAGTGTGGCATTGGGCGGGATCACCGCCCCTGCTCCGGCAGCGCCGTACCCGAGTTCGGGTGGAATGACGGGATCACCGCCCCTGCTCCGGCAGCGCCGTACCCGAGTTCGGGTGGAATGACGAGATGGCGCTTCTCACCCTCGCGCATGCCGCTGGTGCCTTCCATGAAGCCGGCGATCGCACCCGCTCCACCCATGATGACCGGGAAGGTCCGCGGCGGATCCACCTTGAAGGAGGAATCGAACTCGGTCCCGTCGGTGAGCCAGCCCGTATAGAGAATGAAGACAGCGTCACCGTTCTCGGGTGTCGATGCCCATCTCCCCCAGGAAGCCCTCGGGCGGGGCATCGCTGCAAGCACCGATGGTGAGTCCTGCCACGAGGGGCACGACGGCCCGCCACTTCCGATCGACTCGCACGGATTTCTCCTGACTCGAGGGTTTGCCGCTCAGGCTGGAGCGAATAAGCGACCGTGGGACCCCTCAAGCCCTCTGAAGGTCCTCCACCGGCTCAGCGCTTCTTCTTGTCGTCCTTCAAGGCCGCTCCCATCAGTATCGAGATGATGGAGATCACCATGCTTCCGAGGATGGCCGGGCCCAGACCCGCAACACTGAAATTGTCCACCAGCCTGGCGGTGAGAAGAAGTAGGGCACCGTTCAGGACGAAGGCGAGCAATCCCAGAGACAGCAGCAGGAATGGGAGCGAGAAGAAGAACACGACGGGCTTGACGAGTGCATTCACCAGACCGAAAACGAATGCGACGAAGAACACTTCGGTGAATGTCCCGGTCAGCTCGATGCCGTCGACGACGTAGGCTGCCCCGGTGAGTCCGAAGGCGTTGATGACGAGGCGGATGACGAAGTTGCGCATGATCGCTGAAAGCTGGGTGATCCCTGGAGGCCACCCTGATCCAGACGAGCGGGTGCCTCTGCCGGTTTCGATACGGGCAGCGCCCGATGACCGCTGGTGCATCAAAGCATGTATGATTGCTCCATGAGCGCCTCATACCCGCAGCCGATCCGCTGGACCGAAGACCGGGCCGGCCTGGTCATTCTCGATCAGACGCGACTGCCCCACGAGACGGTGGAGCTCGAGTTGCGCAGCCTGGAGGACGTCTTCGAGGCCATCCAGGCCCTCCGGGTCCGTGGAGCCCCGCTGATCGGGATCACCGCCGCCCTCGGCGTCGCGGCGCTGGCCAGGGCCTCGGAGCGGCAGCAAGACCCTTCGGCTCTGCGTCGAGCGGTGGGATCGTGGTGCGATCGACTCTCGGGGGCCAGACCCACGGCCGTGAACCTGGCCTGGGCTCTGGAACGCATGAGACGTGTAGCCCACGCCGGCCCCGAGCAGGACTCGCTCGTCGAGAGGCTGGAAGCCGAGGCGCAGTCGATTTGGGACGAGGACCGGGACATGTGCCGCCGGATCGGTGAGCATGCCCTCGCTCTTCTGGGGGAAGGTGCGAGCGTCCTCACGCACTGCAACGCCGGTGCCCTGGCGACGGGAGGAATCGGCACGGCGCTGGCTCCCGTCTACCTGGCGCACGAGCGCGGCCTCGGGGTCCGGGTTTTCGCGGACGAAACCCGGCCTTTGCTCCAGGGAAGCCGTCTGACGGCGTGGGAGCTCGGCCGGGCCGGCATCGACGTCACGGTCATCTCCGACAACACGTCCGGCGCCCTCTTTCAGCATCAGCGACCCGACGTGGTGCTCGTCGGCGCGGATCGCATCGCGGCGAACGGAGACGTGGCGAACAAGATCGGCACGTACCCGGTGGCCGTACTCGCGCGTCACCACGACGTGCCGTTCTACGCGCTGGCCCCGACCTCGACGATCGACCTCGAAACACCCAGCGGTGCGGAGATCCCGATCGAGCATCGCTCGGCAGACGAGGTCCGGCGGGGCTTCGGGAGCCAAACCGCTCCTGCGGACGCACGGGTCTGGAGCCCCGCCTTCGACGTCACCCCGGCGGAGCTCGTGACGGGCATCGTGACCGAGCACGGGGTCTGTCGAGCCCCCTTCCCGAATGCGCTTCGGAACGCCGTCGCAGCGGCCGTCGCGGAGCGGAGCTCCGGGTGAGCCGGTCGACGGCAGGAAATGAGCTGCGGGAGGCGCTTGTCAGCG
>JBDHII010000023.1:0-42019 GCA_039587515.1 Gemmatimonadota bacterium | reverse complement strand
CGCCTAGGCCGTCAGCGACTCCACCGGATTCACCCGGGTCGCACGGCGTGCCGGAATGACGCAGGCCACGAACCCGACCAACGCCAACAGGACGGCCACCACGACCATCACCCGTGCGTCGGCCGCCTGGACGCCGAAGAGCAGCGACTCCATCAAGCGGGTGAGCAGCAGCGCCGCGCCCGCGCCTACGGCGAGGCCGAGCCCGGTGACCCGAAGACCACCCCGGACGACACTCCAGAACTCACCCCGCGGGCCGCTGCCCATCGCCATCCGGATTCCGATCTCCCGTCGGCGTTGGGTGACCGAGTAGGCCAGGGCCCCGTAGATGCCGATCACGGCCAGGAAGAGTGCCACGGACGCGAAGACGCCCAGGAGCATCAACGGAATCCGGCGCGAAGCCAACGACTCGTCGATCCGCGACCGCATCGTCTCCACACCGAAGAGCGGCAGCTCGGGGTCGATGCGCGTGAGTGCCGACCGCACCTGGGCCGTCAGGCTGGCCGGTTCGAGGTCCGTGCTCGCCACGATCGTGGAGAAGCCGGGTGCCCCCTGGCGGTAGGTGAAGTAGTAGGCCCCGACGTGCTCCGATCGCGGGGCCGTCAGGTCGTTGTGGACGATCGTCTCGACCACGCCGATCACGGTGTAGTAGTTGTCCTCCGAGATGTCTTCCACACCCGGGACCGCGCCCCAGAGCATCCGTTCGCCGATCGGGCTCGACTCGGGCCAGTAGCGCCGGGCCAGCCACTCGTCGATCACGATCACGTTCCGAGAGTCCGGACCGTCGGAGGGCTGGAACAGGCGTCCTTCGATCAGCTCGATGCCGAGGGTCTCGAAGTAGTCCGCCCCGACCCAGGTCTGCAGCGGAGAGAGAAGCGATTCGCCGGCTGTCGGCTCGTACCACTCGGGCATGATCACGCTGCTCGAGTTGTTCCCGGTGAAGGGAAGCTGCGACGTGATGCTCGCCGTCTTCACTCCGGGGATCGCCTGGACCGCGGGAATGAGCTCGTCGAGGAACCGACTGCGCTGCTCGCTCTCCTCGTAGCGGGAAGAGGGGAGTGAGATGAACGCGGTGAAGACGCCTTCGGGCTCGAAGCCGGGCTCCACCGAGAGCGCGGCACGGAAGCTCATGAGCATGAGTCCGGTGCCGATCAGCATGATGAACGCCAGCCCCACCTGACTCGTGACCAGACCGCTTCGCAGGAGCACGGCGCGCTTGCTCGCGGTGCCGGAGCGCGACTCGGTACGGAAGACGGGCGTGAGGTCGCCCTTCATGATCTGGGCCATCGGGATCGAGCCGAAGATCAGCCCGGCCCCCACCGCCAGGGCCAGCGTGAAGAGGAGGACCGGTGCGTCGATCGAGATCTCCGTACCCCGCGGCAGCTCGGCCGCACCCAGGCTCATCAGGAACCGGAGGGCGGCCGTACCCAGGCCGACTCCCAGGGCGCCACCCAGAACGCCCATCACCAGAGCGTCCGTCATCACCTGCCGTGCGACCCGCGCTCGAGAGGCTCCCAGCGCCAGCTTCGTGGCCACCTCGCTCACCCGCGTCTGCGCCCGGGCGAGCATCAGGTTCGCGATGTTCACGCATCCGATCAGGAGGACGAACCCGACCCCGGCCCAGAGCATGTAGAGCACGCCCTGGATGTCGCGAACGAGGTCCGCCTGGGTCGGGACGACAATGGTCTTGTACCCGGCGTCTTCGAGGATCTGGCGCGCTCCGGGGAGCGGCCACTGGTCGATCAGCGTGTTGTTCAGGGCCAGGTTCTGGGCCGCTGCCTGCTCCGGCGTCGCCCCAGGCCGGAGCCGTGCGATCATGCTGAAGTTGTTGCTGTGCCAGCGGTCCAGCCCGCGATCCTCCTCGGTGAAGGGGATCGGCACGAAGAACCGCATGTCCGCGCGGTTCGGCATCGTGAAGTCGGGATCGAGCACGCCGACCACGGTGAACGGCCGGCCGTTGAGCCGAAGCTCACGCCCGACAACGTCCGGTGCGCCACCGTAGTACTCCCGCCAATAGGCGTCGGTGAGCACCACCTTCTCGTGGTTGCCCACCTCCATCTCGTCCTCGGTGAAGGTGCGGCCCATCGCCGCCTCGACGCCGAGCACCGGGAAGAACGACGGCGTGACGCGAAGGGAGCTGACCTGCTCGGTGCTTCCCGCCTCTCCGACCGTGTGGCCCGAGCCCTGGTAGAGGGCGACCCCATCGAAGGCCTCGATGTTCTCACGGCGTTGGAAATAGTCCACCGAGCCGTTCGAGGCGCGCGCAGCGCCGGCGCCCGGGTAGCTGTTGAAGACCGTGACCAGGCGATCGGGCTCCTCGAAGGGCAGCGGCTCGAGGAGAACCGTATGGATCACGCTGTAGATCGCGACGTTGGCGGCGATGCAGACCGCAAGCGTGGTGAGCACCGTCGCGCTGAAGGTCTTTTCTTTGAACAGCGTCTTGAGGCTATAGCGGACGTCGCGCAGCAGCTTTTCCATGGGCGTATGTCTTCGGGTTTTTCGGTCGGTCGAGTTCTCCTTTCAAGACGAGTTTCGTGGGCGGTGGGTTTCGGGGAAGGGCATTAGTCACCCGGCGCTTCGCAGAGGAAGAGGGAGTCCGAGGAACTCCCGGACGAGCCCCAAATCAGGTTTCGGCTTCGAACTCCACCTCGGGATCGATGACGACCCGTGTGCCGCCGATCTTCAGATAGATCGAATACTTATAGCTGCCTCCGCTGGGCGGAGCATTCGGCTTGAGTGTCAGCCGGCAGACCGAGCTCTTCGTCGGTTGGTTCGAGCTGAAGCCGGGAGTACCCCAGGCATCATCCCAGACATTCCCCCCCGCCCCGTCCTTATTCATCACCACGGGACCGTCCCAATCGAGGCCAGATAGACCCTTGTTCTCTTTCAACATCCTACCGTTGAGAGACCAAGAGATCGTCACCTGCTTCTTGCTCTTGCCGGGGTTGTCCAGGTAGACGCGGGAAGGGATTACGGCCCACCAGTACTCCTCCACCTTTCCCTGTGCGTCGAGGGCGGCCACGAGTTCCACCTGAATTCGGGCGGTCGGATGCTTCCGCTTCATTCTCCTCTCCCTTCGTGATTGCCGGCATCGGTGTGCGCCGACATGAGCGTGGTGAGCTCGGGCAGTGCGAAACCCATGTCCGCGAGCTCCATTACAAGGGTCAGGGCTTCTTCCGAGCGTCCTGTTCTGTCGTAGCATGCAGCCCGTGCGAGCTCCGCGTAGATGTCGGTACCCGGATGTTCCATGCCCTCCAGTCTGTTCAAAGCGGTCCGGCACGTCTCTCTGCTGAGTTCGGTCTGTCCGGAAAGTGCTTGGGCGTCGCTGACCAGGAGCTCCGCACGGGCGACGGCGACTGTGTGTTGCCGGGTCCAACCTGCCGAAGCCACTCTTATCGTGATTTCGGCGGCATCCCTTGCCTGGGAGATTGCATCTTCGAGGCGATTGCTCTCCAGGAGCGCTCTGGCGAACTCCAGGCGTGCGTTCGCCAGGTCGGACTGCCAGTTGGTCTGCTCAGGATTGAGTCGGACAAGCTCCGCCAGGCTTCCGACGGACATGCGGGCCATCCGCAGGGCCTCCTCCGCCTCCCCGTGGTCGAGCAAGACATGGCCCAAACGCACACTTCCGGCCGCCAGGCTACGCCTCCATGTGAGATTGGTGGGGTCACCGCGTGATAGCGGTTCGAGTATCTCGCGATGGTTCTCGAAGCGCCGAATGGCGCCCGACAGATCGCCGCGCCGGTGGAGAAGCTCACCCATGAAGTGATGGGTAGTCGCGAGGCGATGGAGGAGGGCGGCGTTCTCTGGCTGACGGGAGACGAGGTCGGCCCTGATCTCCAGTTCCTTCTCGAAATGATCCCCGGCTTCATCGAGCCTCCCCAGGTCCCGAAGACTCATTCCGATCTTGTTATGGTCCTCGGCCAACGAGCTCAAGCGCGCACGACTCGACGGTTCCAGCCGGACCGCTAGCTCCTTGGCCCTCAAGCTTGCCGCATACTCCACGAGGGATTGCTCGTATCGTCCCTCCGTGTAGAGGATTGCCCCGACGTTTGCGTGGCTGAAGCCGACCTCCAGGATGTAGGTCGGATCTTGCGGATCCGCTTCAGCCAGCCGGTCAGAGACATCCCGGTAAGCCTGAAAGCGTTCAAGCGCTTGGTCGAGGTGGCCCTGGCGGCGTTGACTTTCGCCCACCCAGAATTCCGCCTGCCCCAGACCGAACAGCCACTCTTCGCTGTCCGGATCTCTCACGCTCAGCGCACGCGCGAGTCGAAGCGACTCGTCGAAGGCCCGCTGCGCCTCGGGCAGCCGGCCCTGGTCTAGCCGAACGTCGCCGATTCGGTAGAGCGCCTTCGATCGCGCGGCCAGCTCGGCGTCGGAGTAGAGTTCGGGGGGAACCCGGCTGAAGTAGGCCGTCGCCTGCTCACCCACGTCATCCAGCACCTCGAGACGCCCGATCGGCTCGAGCTTCTCCCACAGATCGCTCAGCATGAAGTCGATGAGGGACTCGGCCTGCGCACGACGGGCATCGGCTTCGTCCCGGGCGGCAGCGGTTCGGTTGGCCTGTTGGATGCTCGTCGCGGTCAGAGTCACGAGGCCGGCGGCCACGGTGGCTACGAACGCGACGGCAAGCCGGTTCCGCCGCGCGAACTTCCCGAGTCGGTAGGCGGCTCCACCGTCACGCGCCCGCACGGGCTCCATCGCCAGGTAACGCTCGAGGTCATTCGCCAGACCGATGGCGGTTTCGTACCTGCGTGCCCGGTTGCGATCCATCGTGCGGGACACGATCCAGTCGAGATCGGTTCGGAGCTCCTTTCTCAGGGCGACGGGCGTCGTCCTTCGGAGCTGGGCGATCGTATCCTGCGTGTCGGAAAGGGCGCTGAGCCTCTGCGTCGGCGTCGGAGGCTCCTCGAGCAGGTGGGCGGCGATCGCCGACCAGCCGGGCCGTTCATCTTGCTCGTAGGGAAGCGCTCCGACGAGGAGCTCGTAGAGCATGACGCCGAGCGAGTAGATGTCGCTTCTGGTGTCGACATCCTCGATACCTTGGATCTGCTCGGGACTCATGTACTGCGGAGTGCCGACGATGTCCTCTCCGTAGAAGAGGTGCACGCCTTCGAAGTCCGCCGTGCCCATGGCCTTCGCGATACCGAAGTCGATGATGCGAATCATCGCCCGACCGTCCGAGTCGCTGACGAGGACGTGATTCGGCTTGAGGTCCCTGTGGATGATTCCTTTGCTGTGTGCGTGCTGAACGGCTCGGCAGGCTTCGATGAAGAGCTCGATCCGCTCTCGAATGGTCAGGCGGCGCTCGTCACAGTAGTCGGTGATCGGGATGCCGCTGACGCGGTCCATCACGACGTAGGGATGCCCGTCGTCGGTGATCCCCGCGTCGAACACCTTGACGATCGCCGGGTGCTCCATGACCGCCAGCGCCTGACGTTCCGCTTCGAATCTGGCGAGAACCTGCTTGGAGTCGGCGGGGGACTTGAGGATCTTGAGGGCGACGCTGCGGCGCACGGGCTCGGACTGATGGGCGAGACACACCACCCCCATGCCGCCTTCGCCGATCACCTTGATGATCGTGTAGGGACCGACCTTCTCCGGGATGTTCATCCTGGACCCTACCCCACTCCTCACGTGGGCACCCTCTGACCGGGGGCCGGCGGGGTACCCCTGAGCTCCGCTCCTCTCGGGGCGCGTAGCTTAAGAACGAAGTCTATTAAGGATACGCACTCCGAAGTATCGCGCCAGGCTGCAGGCACTCGCACCCCGGGCATCGCACCCCTACTTTGCCCGTCCGCCGAGATGCACCCCGCAACCGAGGGACCGAGATGCAGCGGACCACGCGTTCTTTCGTTGCCCTGGCGCTGGCCTCTTCGGCCACGCTCCTGGTCGTATCGCCGGCCATCGGTCAGTCCACCGTGGACGACGGCCGGCAGATCTTCGAGAGGAACTGTGCGATTTGCCATGGTGGGGACGCCACGGGCGGTCGCGGGCCGGATCTCTCGAGGGGGATGTTCCGGCATGCCACGACCGATGCCCAGCTGACCGATATCGTCCAGAACGGCATCGAGGGAACCGGGATGCCCTGGACCGGCCTGAGCGACCAGAAGGCCAGCCAGGTCGTGGCGTTCATCCGCTCACTTTCGGCGAACAGACCCTCCCTCCCGGGCGATCCGGAGAACGGCCGAGCCCTCTTCTTCGGCTCGGGCACGTGCAGCACCTGTCACATGGTGAACGGTCGGGGAGGCCGACAGGGGCCCGACCTGAGCTGGATCGGGTGGCAGCGGGCTCCCGACTTCCTGCGCCAGTCGATCCTCGATCCGAGCGCCGATGTGGATCCGAGGTGGTGGACCGCTCGGGCCGTCACGCGGTCGGGAGCGCAGATCGCCGGCGTTCTCGTCGACGAAGATCAGTTCGCCGTGCGGATTCTGGACGGTCAGGACGAGCTACACGCGGTCGCGAAGTACGACCTGGAATCTCTGGAACGAAGCAAGCTGTCGAAGATGCCCACCCTTGGGGAGATCCTGGGCGAAGGACAGCTGGATGACCTCGTCGCCTACCTGGCGGGACTGCGTGGAGGAGACCGATGAGAAAGATCGCCTTCGGACTGGCCGTCATGCTGGCCGGCTGCCAGGCGCCTCAGACCGGCAGCTCGAGCGGGGCCGACGAGAACGCTCCCGATCGGTTCGTGACCTACGAGCGGCTCGTGAACGCGGACGCCGAGCCCGAGAACTGGCTGACCTACTCCGGGCAATACAACGGTCACCGCTACAGCGCGCTCGACCAGATCGACCGGGCGAACGCGGACGAGCTCGAGATCGAGTGGGTCTACCAATTCCATACGCTCTCGGTCGTCGAGACCACGCCGATCGTGGTGGACGGAATGATGTTCATCACGGAATCGCCGAGCACGCTGATCGTGCTCGATGCGGCGACGGGCCGCCCCTATTGGAAGTACGAGCATCCGGTGCCCGAAAAGCTCACGCTCTGCTGCGGGCAGAACAATCGAGGGGTCGGGGTGCTCGGTGATCGGGTCTTCATGGGCACCGTGGACGGGCGACTGATCGCCTTCGATTCACGCACGGGCAGCATCCTCTGGAACGTCGAGGTCGGGCGCGCGGAGTCCGGCTTCAGCATCACGAGCGCGCCGCTCGTCGTGAAGGACATGGTCATCACGGGCGTGGGCGGTGGTGAGTACGGAGTGCGCGGCTATCTCGACGCCTACGACGCCGAGACCGGAGAGCGGCGGTGGCGCACCTACTCGATTCCCGCCGAAGGCGAGCCGGGGAACGAGACCTGGGGCGGAGACTCCTGGATGTACGGGGGCGCCCCGACCTGGCTGACCGGTTCGTTCGATCCGGAGACCAACCTCGTCTATTGGGGCACGGGGAATCCGGGCCCCGACTGGAACGGTGACGTTCGGCCGGGCGACAACCTCTACTCCGACGCGGTCCTCGCCGTGGACGTCGACGCGGGTGAGCTGGCATGGGCCTTCCAATTCACGCCGCACGACACGCACGACTGGGACGCGACGCAGATTCCGGTGCTGGTCGACATGGAGTGGGAGGGTGAGCCGAGAAAGCTGATGCTCTGGGCCAACCGGAACGCCTTCTACTACGTGCTCGACCGTGAGACGGGAGAGTATCTCCACGCCACGGAGTTCGCGAAGCAGACCTGGGCGGAGGGGATCGACGAAAACGGACGGCCGATCCTGATCCCGAACATGGATCCGACCGAGGAGGGGGTGGAGGTCTACCCCTCGATCTCGGGGGCCACGAACTGGAACTCACCGAGCTTCAGTCCTGCGACCGGGCTGTTCTACACCTTCGCCGCCGATGCCGGACAGATCTACTACAAGCGCGACGACGAATACGTGGAGGGAGACCTGTACCTGGGCGGCTTCGGCGAGGACAGCGAGCATCCCGACAACTTCACGGCGGCGATTCGAGCCCTCGATCCGCTCACGGGCAACAGGCTTTGGGAGTATGAGCTAGACTCCACGAAGTTGAACTGGTATCGGGCAGGGATTTTGACGACGGCCGGAGGGCTTCTCTTCAGCGGCAGCAGCGACGGTTATTTCTTCGCCCTCGACGATCGAAGCGGTGCCGACATCTGGCATATGAATGTCGGAGGACCCGTTCATGCCGGGCCGATGAGCTTCGCGGTGGACGGTCGCCAATACGTGAGCATCTCCGCCAATCGGGCGCTGTTCACATTCGCGCTGCCCGACTGAGGGTGGAGCGTGGTTTTCGCCAAAGGAGCAAGCTCAGATGAGTGAACTGGTCGGGATGACCTGTGAGGCCTGCCAGGTCGGAGCGCCGAAGGTCACGCACGAGGAGATCGAAGAGCTGAAGCCGCAGATTCCCGACTGGGATCTCGTGGAGGTCGACGGCGTCGATCGCCTGGAGCGCGCCTACACCTTCCCGAACTTTTTGGAGGCGATCGCCTTCACGAACCGGGTCGGCGATCTGGCCGAGTCCGAGGGACATCACCCGGCGCTGCTGACGGAGTGGGGCAGCGTGAAGGTCGCATGGTGGACCCACAAGATCCGGGGGCTCCACCGCAACGACTTCATCATGGCCGCCAAGACGGACCAGCTCTTCGAGGGCGGGGCCTAGGCCGCGTCCGCCCCCGGAGCTCTGTCCGTCAGGGTACCTGCACGAAGGGTCGGAGCGGCTCGCTCAACACGGCGGCGGCGATCGCGATTCCCTCCACGAAGCTTCCGAGTCGGATGTTCTCGTTCGGCGAGTGCTGGTTGTTGTCCGGGTTCACCGTCGGGACCGTCACCGCCGGCACGTCCAGTGTCGTGACGAAGGGTGAGATGGGGATCGACCCGCCGGAGGTTCGAACGAGGACGGGCTCTTCGCCGAAGAGGCGCTCGAAGGCGGAGCGCAGCCAAAGGCCGGGGGTCGAGTCGAAGTCGGTCCGGAACGCCGCGTAGGAGACGCGCGAGTCGTATCGAGCGAGACGTGGATGGAGGCGCCGCTCCTCCTCGGTCGGGTCGCGATCGGTGATCAGGTAGTACCCAAGGCCCTCGATGTGACTCCGGATGAGGCTGAGCAGCCGATCGCCGTCCGTCTCTCGCACCAGCCGTACGTCGACCTCGGCTACCGCCGTGGCGGGGACGATCGTGCGGGCCTGATCACCCACCCACCCCGACTGGAGGCCTCGCACGTTCAGGGAGGGGTACTGAACGGACTCCTGCAGCGTGGATGCGATTCGGTCGGGCTGGATGATCCCCAGGTTGTCGTGTATCTCACTCTCGTCGTCCGGGACCGCGGCCAGGATCCGGCGCGTTTCCTCGTCGAGCTCGATTCCATCGTAAAAGCCGGGGATCGTCACCCGACCCTGCTCGTCCTTCATCGACGCCAGGACCTCTGCCAGACGAATGCCGGGGTTGGGCGCATAGTTGCCGTAGTGACCGCTGTGCTGGGGGGTGCGCGGCCCGTAGGTCGTCAGGGTGAAGCGGGCAATGCCGCGAGCACCGAACTTCAGCGACGGCCTTCCCGAGTAATGGGGCGGGCCGTCGAAGATGATCAACATGTCTGCAGCGAGCTTGTCGCTGTACTCCCCGACCGCGGCAGGAAGGAACGGAGAGCCCATCTCCTCCATCGTGTCGACGATGACCTTGAGGTCGTAGTCGAGCCGGCCGCCGGCCGCTTCGATCACGTCGATGGCCTTGAGGAACTGGATGTTCGGACCCTTGGAGTCCGAGGCGGAGCGTGCGAAGACACGCCATTCATCATCATAGTGCGCGTCGAGCCTGGCCCACGGGATCTCCCGGTACTCCCCCGAGCCGCCGACCTCTTTGAGCACGGGTTCGTACGGACTCTCCTGGTGCCATGCCGACGGATCGACCGGCTGGCCGTCCGCCTGCATGTAGACCAGCACGGTGGCGGTCGGATCCGGGACCCGACGCTCGGCCAGGAGGAAGGGATTACCGGGCGTGCTGAGCCTTTCGGCCGTAAACCCGCGCGCCGTGAATTCCCCCTCCAGCCAAGTGAGCAGCCGATCGATGTCGTCGGGGAAGTGGCCGTCGTTTGGAAGCCTCAGGTAGTCCCGCAACATCTCGATGGAGGGAACGGCCTGTTCCGCCACCAGCTCTCGGATACGGTCCGGTGCAACCTGGGCCTGAGCGACGCCCGGTACGGCGAGAAGCGCCGAGGAAAACAGGATAAGGCGGGAATGGGTCACGGAGATGTCTGTGTTTGATCGACTCTTTACACTCGTCGCATGGATGGCGGCATGACGCTAAGGTCGTTCGGCGATCAAGGCCATAGCTTCGTTTTTCGACCCCCGAGGACCGTCGTTGTTCAACCTCCGGTCCCGATACCCCCGAGCCCCTCACTGCGGAGTCGCTCGTTGAAGCCGGCCAGCTCGCCAGCGACGAGAGCTTCGTACTCCGCTTCGACCTCGTCGAGCTCCGCGTGCATCTCGTCGTGCACGGCCTGCTGCTGCTCTGTCGGGGGGAAATCCGAGCCCTCGACGTTCGCTGCGAGGGAAGCGATCTGCTGCCCCAGCATCGCCGGCCAACGGATCGCGTCCTGTCCCCGGCCGGTCGTGTACAACTGGTAGAGCCTCCCCTCCACCTCGGTGAAGCGGGCCTCCAACGCCTCGGCTGCGGCACGAAGCTCGTCGTGCTCCTCGCCGTCGTGCAGCCTGCGGAACGCCTGGAGCTGCCAGCGCACCATCTCGGCTCCATTCACGATCGCGGCAGCCCGATCGGAGTCGTCCACGATCTCTTGGACGAGGCGGTAGTTCAGTGCGATGTCCGCTTCCGTCCCCCGGGAATTGGGGTCCTTCCGGACCTCGATGGGCTCGGTGAACCCAAGGTCCCCCACCGTGAGCTTCACGGCGTACCGTCCAGGAGGTACGAGGACCGAGAGGCGCCCGAAGCCCTCGTTCGTGCGAAAGCCCTGCTCGTCCGTCTCGACCCAGGGGGCGTGAAGTGGTGTGGTGCGCAGCCGTGTCCGCTCCGAAGGATCCTCGCGGAGGTCCCACCACACCCGGTTGATGCCCTCCGCCATGCCGCCCTTCATCGCCCGAACCGTCTCACCCGAGGCGTTCAGGATCTCGATCGAGACGCTGTCTTCGGAGGCCTCGGCGAGGAAGTAGTCGATGTTCGCTCCGTACGGCGGATTCTCGCCGGCCACCGGTTCCTGTCCCGACGCGTACGGAGGCACTGTGGCGCGGAAGCGATAGGCGAACCTCGGCTGGAATAGGTGGGCTTCGCTCGAAGCGACCTCGTCGGTCAGCTGTTGGATCGACGAAAGGTCGTCCAGGATCCAGAAGCCCCGGCCGTACGTGCCCACGACCAGGTCGTTGAAGTGCTCCTGCACGACTATCCAGTAGACGGGCGCGTGCGGAAGGTTGGACTGCAGCGGCTGCCATCGGTCGCCGTCGTCGTACGAGACGTACAAGCCGTTTTCCGTTCCCGCGTAGAGCAGACCCTGCCGCACCGGATCCTCCAGAATCGATCGCGCGAAGCTCAGCGGGCTCGGCTCGATCCCGTTGACGATCAGGTCCCAGCTCTCCCCGTAATCACGGGTCCGGTAGATCCATGGATCGAAGTTTCCCTCCTGGTGTCCGTCGACCGTGAAGAAGGCCGTGCCTTCGGCGTAACGGGAGGCTTCGATGTTGCGGATCGAGCCCCAGGTGATCAGTCCGGGGACGTTGTCCGTGACGTCGGTCCAGGTCGACCCGCCGTCGCGGGTGATGTGGATCAGGCCGTCGTTCGTGCCCGCCCAGATCAGCCCCGGGGTGATCGGCGACTCCTCGACGGAGAACACGACCCCCGAGTACTCGACCCCGATGTTGTCCGGCGTCAGCCCGCCGCTGAGCCCCATACGGGTGGTGTCGTTGCGCGTCAGATCGGGGCTGATGACCTGCCAGCTCATGCCACGGTCCGTCGTCACGTGCACGTGCTGCGAGGCGGTGTAGACCCGCTCGTTGTCGTGCGGCGAAATGGTGAGGGGCGGATCCCAAACGAAACGGTACTTCAGGTCCTTGGCGGGCCAGCCCGTGGTGCTCCGGGGCCAGACCTCGACGTAGTGGACCTGCCTGGACTCGAGATCCATGCGTGAGACGATGCCACCCACCGCCCCGGAGCCCGACGCGCTCGACCAGACGATGTTCGGATCCGTCGGGTCCGGCGTGGCGAACCCGCTCTCGCCCCCACCCACGTCGTGCCAGTCGCCTCTCGGGATGTTGCCCACCGAGCCCAGGAAACCCTGGTAGAGGGTCCTGCTCGGTCCACGCGCGCTCTGTCCGTCCTGTCGGTTGCCGTAGACGTAGTAGGGCACCGCGGTGTCCACCGTCACGTGGTACATCTGGGCGATCGGGAGGGCGATCTGGCGCCACGTCCCGGCCCGGTTCACGCTGATGTCGACGCCCCCGTCGTTGGCGACGATCATCCGTGACGGGTCCATCGGATCGATCCAGATGTCGTGATTGTCGCCCCACGGGGCATTCGGGGCGACGTGGTCGATGGTCGTCTCTCCGCCATTCGTCGACGAGCTGAAAGAAGCCGCGAGGAAGTACGCTTCCATGTCGTCGGCCGGGGAGACCTCGACGCGGCTGTAGTAGTGCGTTCGGCCGGCGAGCTGCCGGTCGTAGGAGACGAGCTCCCAGTGCTCGCCGCCGTCGTCGGAGCGCCACAGCTCACCGCTGTCCGTCTCGGTCCCGTCCGGGAGCGGTACGCCGTCCCCGGTCTCGATCAGCGCGTAGATCCGATCCGGATTCGAGGGCGCGACGGCGAGCGCGACCTTCCCCACGTCCCTCGCGGGAAGGCCGTTCCCCTCGAGCTTGGTCCAACTCTCTCCCGCATCGCGCGACATGTAGATTCCGCCGCCCGGACCGCCGCTGAAGCGACCCCAGGTGTGGATCTCGATCGACCACATGCCGGCGAAGAGGATTCTCGGGTTCGTGGGATCCATGACGAGATCCGAGGCCCCCGTGTTCTCGTCCACGAAGAGCACGTGCCGCCAGGTCTGCCCCCCGTCGGTCGTCTTGAAGACCCCCCGCTCCTGCTGTGGGCCGTACCCGTGACCGAGCGCTGCGACGTAGGCGATGTCCGGATCGCGGGGGTCGACCTGGATGCGACTCACGCGTCCGGTCTGCTCCAGCCCCAGAAAGCTCCAGCTCTTGCCCGCGTCCGTGGAGCGATAGACGCCTTTGCCCATCGAGATGTGGCTGCGGATGTTCGGCTCACCCGTACCGACCCAGACCACGTTGGGATCGGAGGTCGCCACCTCGATCCAGCCGATCGAGAGCGCGTCCTGATCGTCGAAGATCGGCTCCCAGTGCGTTCCCCCGTCCGTGGTCTTGAAGATCCCGCCCGAAGCGGCGCCGGCGTAATAGGTGTTCGGGTCTCCGGGAATGCCCGCGACCGTCGATACACGGTTCCCTTCGGGACCGATGTAGCGGTACTTCAGGCCCGGGAGCGTTGTCGAGTCGATCTGCTGCGCGTGCAGGGACGGGCTGGCGAGGAGTACGAGAGCGACGAGGCCGAACGTCCGCATGAGCTGCTCCGTGCAAGGGTTGGACGGAGAGTATGGGCGGAGCCGCACGTGGAAGCCAGGCGTGTCCGCAGTGCCCGGGGGAACGCGGGGCCGGCTTACGGCACGTCGATATGGTTCCCGAAGAAGAGCGCGTTCAGGAACAGACGCGTGGTCCCTCGCCAGTACCCCCTGAAGTTCGGGTTGTCGATCAGCAGCACGACCGAGCCGCGACCGAGATTGTCCGCCATCACGGAGGGTGAGTTGCGCAGCCGTTCCTCGTTCTCGGCGGAGACATAACCGCTCAGGTGCGGATCGTCGGTGAGTTGGGCGACCGTGCTGTAGCGGTTCTCGCTCGGCTCGAAGAAGAGCGAGTGGTCGCGCCAGACCGGCAGGAAGCGGCGCGTGTATCCGAAGCCCAGCGGGTGGGTCGTGTCCAGGTCGGTGGCCCAGATCGAGCCGCCGATCCGCCGTGCCCCTTCGATCTCGGGGGCGTCCTCGTAGTCGCGCCGGTCCTCCGTCTCGTCCGTGTCGTCACCACCCGGCGGGGAGATGTCGGGCGTGAGCCCGTTGCGGGCCGCCCACGCCGTGGCCGAGCGGGTGGCGACCAGGGTGCCTCCGCGCCGCAGCCAGCTTCGGAGCTCTTCGAGGCGGGCGTCGTCCATGTAGGCGTGGCCACCCGAAGTCAGCACGAGCACGTTGTACTCCGACCAGTCCACACGTCCGAAGTCGGTGACGTCGACCTTGGTCACGGGCATGCCGATGCGCTGATCGAGCAGGTGCCAGAGCTGCCCGGCCTCGTAGGAGGAGACGCCCTCCCCGATGGGCATCAGCACCCTGGGCTCGTGAACGGGTCGGAAGCTTCGGCTGCCGAGGTCGACACCCGACAGGGAGAGTGTCGTGGTCGCACCGTGGATGGGGACTCTGCCGCGCTCCGACGCATGACGCATGATCTCGAGGAGCTCGTCCGCCTGCATCTCCTGCGTCTGGACCGGGACCGAGATGGACCCGCGACCGAACGCGACGGGCCCGGCGGTCGTCTGCGCGGTGAAGGGGCGCATGGCCACTTCGGGGCGCACGCCGGCGGAGAGCATCGCCTGGAGAGCCGTCGCCGCTCCCGAATCGCGCCAATCCATGAGGTAGGCCACCCGGCCCTCCACGACGTCGGTCGCCGGCGCCGCGGGAGGCGAGGTGACGCGCTCGCCCAGCTCCGGAAGCCCGTCCCGGAGCTCGGCATCGGGCATGCCGAAGGCGAGGCTCACGGTCCAGGTGGAGGCGTCGTAGAAGACGCTGTCTGCGAAGGAGGTCGTTCTCTCGAAGATCGAGCGCGCCAGTCTGTACTGGACCTGTTCCGCGGGAACCACCCAGGCCGAGCCCGGCGAGAAGGTGGTGCCGGCAGCCTGCGTGTCGCGACCCAGCTCGTGCACCTCGATCCGGTGACGGAGGAGCAGATCGAGGAAGGCGCGGTTGAGGGACGGATCGGCAGGATCACCGAAGATCCAGCCGTCGACCGGGTCCTCGATGGCTTCGTCGAGCGCGCTCTCGAAGAACTCGCGCTGGTACTGCTGGAGCACCGCGCGCTCCTCCACGGCCACACGGACGGTCGCGAGGCTGGTGCGCAGATGATTGCGGATCGCGAACGGAAAGGTGAGCACACCGTGGTGGCTGCTCTCCTGGACGTGCCCCCGCGAGCTGGCCTGCTCGAAGACGAGACCGAGGCCGCCCAGGAAGTTCGGGTACGTAGACCCGTAGCCGGGATACGTGTTGTCGTAGACCTCTTTCGTGAAGTAGAGCGAGCCGATCTCGTCGAGCGCGGCCGCCCAATCATCCGCGAAGCGCAGGGTGATGTCGGTGTAGAGTCGCTCCGGCAGCAGCGGGTTCCACGACCCGACGGGCTCACTCGGCTCGAAGAAGTACGTGCTGCTCGCCCCCATCTCGTGGTAGTCCGTCACGACGTGGGGCTGCCACCCGTGGTGCCACTCGATCCGCGCGCGGCTCTCCGGGTTCACCAGCGGAAGCCAATCGCGGTTGAGGTCGAACCAGTAGTGGTTCGTGCGCCCGCCGGGCCACACCTCGTTGTGCTCGCGGTCGAGACCGTCCGCGACGAAGGGCTCGGCCCGGTGCATGTTGGCCCAGTGCGTGTGCCGGTCCCGCCCGTCCGGATTGAGCGACGGCTCGATGTGGAAGATGCCGCTATCCAGGTACCCTTCGACGGCACCCTGGCCCGCGACGAGCCAGTAGGCCGTCAGCATCGCGGCCTCCGCCGAAGACGTCTCGTTGCCGTGTACGCCGTATCCCAGGTGCACGACGACCGGCAGGTCGCCCGCTGCCTCCGGCCCGGCACCGGGCGCGGAGGCCGCGAGGTGGCGCGCGCGGATCTCTTCGAGCTCGGCATGGTTTTGCGGTGAAGTCACGGTCAGCACCGGCATGGGCCGGTGCTCGTACGTCATGCCGATCTCCCGGTAGCTGGCCCGATCGGAGAGTCGGGCGAGCTCCTGCATGTACGACACGATCCGGTCGTGGCGTGTGTGGAAGGTCCCGATGGGATAGCCGAGGAACTCCTCGGGCGACGGAATGCTCGAATCGAACTGCTCCCCCGCCGGAAAGAAGTAGTCGGACTGCGCGGCTGCGGCGGGCGCGAGGGCCAATACCGTCAGGAGCGTGAGGAGCAGGTGGGTCGGGCGGCGCGACATGGGCATCTCCGAAGAACCGTTTCAGGACGTGGCTTCGGATCTTACTGTAGTTTCACAAACCATGGAAATCGGCCTCTACACCTTCGCCGAGACCCGCGTGGACGCGGTGACCGGCGCCCAGCTCGGCGCTCCCCAGCGGGTGCGCGATCTGCTCGAAGAGATCGAGCTCGCGGATCAGGTCGGACTGGACGTGTTCGGTGTCGGAGAGCACCACCGGCCCGACTACGCGGTCTCCTCGCCGGCGATCGTGCTGGCGGCCGCCGCTGCTCGAACGGAGCGGATCCGCCTGACGAGTGCGGTCTCCGTGCTGAGCTCGGACGACCCCGTGCGTGTCTTTCAGGATTTCGCCCTGATCGATCTGATCTCGAAGGGCCGTGCGGAGATCATGGCGGGGAGAGGGTCGTTCACCGAGTCGTTCCCGCTCTTCGGCCAGGACCTGCGGGACTACGACGCGCTATTCGGCGAGAAGCTCGACCTGCTGCTTCAGCTCCGGGAGACCGAACGGATCACCTGGCGGGGGACGCACCGGGCCTCCATCGACGACCGGGGTGTCTATCCTCGTCCGGTACAGGATCCCCTTCCGGTATGGATCGCGGTCGGGGGCACGCCACAGTCCGTCGTTCGGGCCGCGACGCTCGGGCTGCCCATGGCGCTCGCCATCATCGGGGGTGCGCCCGAGCGTTTCAGGCCGGTCGTGGAGCTGTATCGGGAGACGGCCGAGCGAGCCGGTCACGACCCGTCGTCGATCCGGCTCGGCATCAACTCACACGGTTTTCTCGCCGACGATGCGGACCAGGCCGCCGAGATCGCCTATCCCGCCTTCTCCGAGACGATGAACCGGATCGGGCGGGAGCGGGGCTGGCCGCCCTCGACACGCCGGCACTTCGACATGGAGGCGACGCTCCAGGGCGCGCTCTTCATGGGCAGCCCTCAGCAGATCATCGACAAGATCCTCTATCAGCACGAGCTCTTTCGGCACGACCGATTCCTCATCCAGCTCACGGTCGGCCCGCTGCCGCACGCCAAGGTGATGCGGGCGATCGAGCTGCTGGGGACCGAGGTCGCTCCGGTTATCAGGCGGGAGACAGGTGTCTCGGCCGCTGAAAATTAAGGGCTGAAAAATCGGGCGACCGCTTATATGATGTGGGCTGTGTGCAAATTCACTTCGTTCACAGGAGGACGTATGAGGAAAGTCTACGGATTCGCTGCGGCCGCACTGGTTCTGGCTCTGGCGGCGCCGATGGGCCTGCAGGCGCAGGTCATGATCGCGCCCGAGGCGGCCTACGCTGACGGTGTGGACCTCGGGGTCGGGGCTCAACTCACGATTCCGCTCCCGTCTCTGAACGAGAACGTGGAGCTTGCAGGCCGCTTCAACTTCTTCTTCCCCGACGTCGGTGATTACTGGGAGATCAACGGCGACCTGCACTACCTCTTCACGACGGACGGTGACAGCCAGGTCACGCCCTATGTCCTGGCAGGCGTCGGGATCGGCAGATGGTCCTTCGACGCGGATCTGGGCAGCTTCGGCAGCGTCAGCGCGAGCAGCACCGAGGTCGCTCTGCGGGCCGGTGGGGGTCTGAGGATTCCTGCATCGGACAAGCTGAACTTCGTTGCGGAGGGCGCGATCGGGATCGGCGACATTCCGGATTACGCGATCCGCGCAGGGCTCCAGTTCACAACGGGGAACTGACCCGGGCGAGCATCCCGTGCGAAGAGCGGAACGCCCCGACCGGCTTTGGGCCGGCCGGGGCGTTCTCTTTGCCTGCCGCCCGAGTCAATCTCCAGCCGGGGCCAGGGCTCCGGCCGAGGGGGTCGCCTGCACGCGGGTAGCCCGCGGCCGGGCGCGGAGCCATCCCAGGACCCGCTGCTCCAGCACGGCGAGCGCCGGCACGACGATCATGATGAGGAGCGTGGCGAAAAGGATCCCGAAGCCGAGGCTTACCGCGGTGGGAGCCAGGAACTGAGCCTGGATGCTCCGCTCGAAGATGAGGGGCGAGATTCCGAGGAAGGTGGTCACCGAGGTCAGGAAGATCGGACGGAAACGGGCTTTCGCGGCGGCCAACAGCGCGTCGTCGAGCGCGTGCCCCGAAGCGCGCTCCGCGTTCACGAAATCCATGAAGACCAGCGAGTCGTTCACCACCACGCCGGTCAGGCCGATGATGCCGAAGAGGCTGAACAGACCGACGGGGACACCGACGACCGCGTGGCCGATGAGGGCACCGATGATCCCGAACGGGATCGCGGACATGATCACGAGCGGCTGGATGTAGGAATTGAGCGGGATCGCCAGAAGCGCGAAGATCCCAAGGAGAGCGAGCAGGAACCCCCGTCCCAGGGAAGCGAAGGTGTCGTCCTGCTCGGCGCGCTCTCCACCCAGGCTGAAGCCGACAGCCGGATGTCGCTGCCTCAGCTCGGGTAGCACGGCCCAGCGCAGCTGCCGGTTGACCTCGTCCGTCGTGACGACGGACTCGTCCGCGTCGGCGGTCACAGAGACGATGCGCTCTCCGTCGCGACGACGGATGCTCGTCGGGGTCGAACCGAGGGAGACGGACGCGACTTGATCGAGCGGCACCCGCGGCCCGGCGGGAGTCGACACGCGGAAGTCGAGCAGGTCGGCCACCGCATCGCGCTCGGCCTCCGGCAGCCGGACGTATACCGGGACCTCTTCGCCATCCCGCTGAAGGCGCTGGACCTCGGATCCGAAGAAGGCGCCACGAACTTCGCTGGCGAGATCGTCCAGCGTGATGTCGAGGGAGCGGGCTTCGGGACGCAGGTCGAGCTGGAACTCCCGCTCGCCGAGGTCCTCCGCGGTGAGGATGTCGAACACACCCGAGAAACCGGCGAGCTCGGCCGCGACGTCGGCCGACGCGGCGTCGAGCGCATCCGTGTCGTCGGACGCGAGCCTCACTTCGATCGCCTCCGCGACGCGGAAGAAGTCGGAGGTGATGGTGAGCGAGCGGATTCCCATCAGCTCGGGGAGCTCCTCTCGCCAGATCGCCTCGAACTCCGCCGGGGTGAAGCGGCTTTCCTCGGGGTTGGGGAGCTCGATCGTCAGAGATGCCCGATTCGAAACCGATCCCCGGGGGGTGTCGGTCTGGCCGGGCCCACCGCCCCCGCCCGCTCCGCCGACGACCGAGTATAGGTTCTGGATCGGTTGCGGATGATCGGGTGGCAGCTTCGCTGCGAGGCGCTCTCCCGCCTCGAGCGCGGACGCCTCGATCTCACGGATCACCTCGAGGGTCCGCTCGACGGGCGTTCCGGGAGGCATCTGGAGCGAGGCGACCACGGTCTCGCCCTGGATCGAGGGCAGGAAGGAGAAGGGAAGGCGACCTCCCCCGATCAGGCCGAAGCAGATGAAGATCGAGGCCGTCGCACCGGAGAGCACCACGCCCGGATTGGCAATGCTGTAGCGGACGGCTCTCGTGAGCGGCCCGTTGACGAAGCGCTGCAGGCCGCGGTCGACGGCCGCCCTGACGGTGGCAATCGAGCGCACGACGGCGTTCGGGCGCCGGCTTCGGTCGCCGTCGTGGGAGAGGTGCATCGGCAGGATGAAGAGCGCTTCCACGAGCGAGAGCATCAGCACCACGATGACGACGAGCGGCAGGTCGATCAGGAGTCGACCGAGCGTGCCCTCGATGAAGAGCAGCGGAGCGAAGGCCACGACGGTGGTCAGCACCGCGAACACGACCGGACGCGCGATACGCAGCGCGCCACGCTCGGCTGCCGCGCGGGCCGAGTGACCCTTCTCGCGTTCTGCGAAGATGTTCTCTCCCATGACGATCGCGTCGTCGACCACGATCCCGAGAGCCAGGATGAAGCCGAAGAGCGAGATCGTGTTCATGGTCACGCCGAGCGGAGCCAAAAGCGCGAACGCTCCGATGAACGAGATCCCGATCCCGACCGCCGTCCAGGCGGCGAGGCGCAGGTCGAGGAAGAGGGTGAGCGCGACGAGCACGAGCGTGAGCCCGAGGATGCCGTTCTTGATCAGAAGCTTGAGGCGTCCGTCGAGAACGACGGACTGATCCTGCCACACGGACGCGCTCACCCCGGCCGGAAGCGTCGTCTCGACTCGGTCCACATAGACGTGGACCGCCTCGGCGATCTCGAGGATGTTCTCCTCACCGACGCGGTAGACGGTGACGACGACGGCCGGCTCCGAGTTGAACTCGGCGGCCAGATCGGAATCCGCGAACCCGTCCGTGACCGTCGCGATGTCGCCGAGCCTCACTTCGGTCCCGTCGGTCTGGCTCACGACGACGATCTCTCGGAACTCGTCCGCAGATTCGTTGCGCCCCTGCGTGCGAAGCAGCACCCGACCGTCTCGTGTTTCGATCTCTCCACCGGAGAGCTCCAGGCTCTCCCGCCGGACGATCGTCGCGAGCTGACCGAGGCTCAGACCGTAGGCGTCCAGCACGTCTCCCGACACCTCGATCGACATCTCGTAGTCACGGGCACCGGAGATCTGCACGTCGGAGATCGCGGGAAGCGCGATCAGGTCGTCCCTCGCCTGCTTCGCCAGCTGCTTGAGCGCACGCTCGTCCACGTCGCCGGAGACCACCATCTGGATCGCCTGGGAGCGCGGTGAAGCCACGTTGACGATCGGTCGCTCGATCTGCGCGGGGAAGGTACGGATCCGGTCGACCGCCGACTTCACCTGATCCAGGACCTGCGACTTGTCCGAGCCGGTCCGAAGCTCGGCCGTGACGACCGCCAGGTTCTGGTAGGCGGTCGCATTGACCTCTTCGACCTCGTCGATCGATTCGAGGCTCGCCTCGATCGGGACGACCACGGCTTTCTCCACCTCGATCGGCGAGGCACCCGGGTACGCGACCGAGATGTTGATGACGTCCGGCGAAAACTCCGGGAAAACCTGCTTCCGGAGTGAGGTCGCCCCGAAAAGGCCGGCCACGAGGATGAACAGCATCAGGAGGTTGGCCGTGACGCCGTTCCGGATCATCCAGCGGATTGCACCGTTCACGGTCCGTCTCCCGCAACCGCGGCATCGGACTGGTCTTCATCCGGCGACGAAGCGGCCATGCGCTCCGCCTCTTCCGCCACACGCACGGACATGCCGTCGGTCATCACGGTGAGGTCGCTCACCACGATCCGCTCGCCGCCGTTCAACGCGCCTTGTACGAAGACCGTGTCCTGGACCTCCTGAATCACGCCGACCTCGAGCGCCCGCAAGGTCTCCTCCTCGTCGACGACCCACACGGAGGGGCCGTCGCGAAGGGCGGAGCGTGGAAGCGCGTAGTGAGACGACGACGCGCGACCGGCGATGCTGGCACGGACGTAGGATCCGACCAGGAGCGGGGGACGCGCGTCGCCGGCATCGAAGGGATCGGGCACGCGAATGACGACCTCGACGGTGCGCGTGGCCTGATCGAGGGCACCGGACGCGTGCTCTACGAAGCCCTCCCACTCGTGCCACGTACCGCCGAACTCGGCTCGGACGACCGCGGGAGTGCGGTCCGTTACGGCCTCGGTCCAGAGGTCGTCGATCAGGGCGGCCTGCCGGGTGCTGAGCGAGATGTCCACCTCGACCGCGTCCGTTCCGTAGATCTCCGCCACCGTCTGACCGGCCGAAATCACCTGACCCATGTCCACGGTTTCGGACCGAACACGACCGGAGAAGGGGGCCCGAACGACGGTACGGCTCAGGTCGAGCTCCGCGTCGGCGAGTTGAGCCTCCGCACGGTGCAGCGATGCGAGCGCAGCCTCGTACTGCGGCTGCTTGCGAGCCAGCCGGGCGGCCAACGACGTGTCGGCGGGCGCCCGCGTGCCGAGCCGTGCTCTGAGCAGCTCGTATTCCTGCTCGGCGATCGACTGGTTCTGCGCAGCCAGGGCGAGGTCGACGCGACGCTGCTCGACTTCCGCCCTCGCGATCGCGACCGCGTTCCTGTAGCTCTGGTCCTCGATCCGGAGCAGCACGTCGCCTTCCTTGAAGGCGCCCCCGCGGACCATCTCGGCGGAGACCATGGCGACACGGCCCGAGACTTCGGCGGAGAGTGTGATCTCCGCCGTCGGACGTACCGTGCCGGTCCCCTCCACTACGAGCGGTGCCGAGTGCGACCGAAGGCGGGCCACCGACACGACGGGATCCTGCCGGGGCTTCACCGCCCGGACCGGCTCCGGCCGGCTGGCCACCAGCCCCATCGCGCCGACCAGGCCGGCGCCGAGGATCAGCGCCGGAAGCAGGAGACGGCGTACGCCACGTCGCTTACGGGTGGAGGAGTGGTCCGGGCTCATCTTGTGTCTCTCCCAGTAGATTCCTGATCGTGAGTTGGTTCAGCGACCCAGTTGCCCCCGAGAGCTCGGTGGACATCGAGTCGCGCCGTCGCGAGCTCGCGCTCCGCGGAGGCCCGCGTGTCCTGCACGTTGAGAACGGTGCGCAGGGCGTCGAGGTAACCGACGTAATCGCCGACGCCTTGCTCGACACGTCGCAACGCCGCCTCGGCGGACGCTTCGGCGACGTTCAGCTGCTCGTCGAGGACCAGGCTGCGCTCACGCTGCGCGTTGAAACCAGCGATCGAGGCCTCGACCTCCTGGAAAGCGGTGAGCACCGACCGGGCGTACCGAGCGGCCTCCTGCTCGTATCGGGCCTGAGCCGCCTGCTGGTCCGCCTCGAGACGACCTCCGGCGAAGATCGGGGCGGTCAATGAGGCGACGAAGTTCGTGAACCACTGGTCGGCCCGGACGATGTTCGCGAGGTCCGAGCTCTGCGTCCCCGTGGATCCGGTGAGTGAGATGGAGGGCAGCCGGGCCGCCGCGCGCTCACCGACGCGTTGACGTGAAGCCTCGAGTCGGAACGCCGCGGCGCGGAGGTCCGGGCGGGCCGCGAGCATCTCCGACGGGAGGCCCGAGGGGATGGGCTCGAGGCTGACCGACGGCACCGCCTCGCCGTTGAGCAGCTGCTGCAGCTCCTCCGGGTATCGGCCCAGAAGCACCGCCAAGCGGCCTCGTGAGGCGGCGATCTGACCGTCGAGCAGGGGCAGACCCGATCGGGTCGCATTCAAGTCCTGTTGGATCTGGAAGAGCTCGATGGAAGTCGCGATGCCGCGTTGGTACCGGTCTTCGGTGAGGCTCAGGCGCTCGCCGAGGATGTCGACCACCTCGGTCAGGATCTCACGGCGAGCGATGAGCTCACGCAGCTCGAAGTATCCAGCGATCGTTTCCGCGGCGACGGTGATCTCGACGGTCCGAGCGTCGGAGTCGGAGGCCAGGTAGTCGGCCATCGCTGCGCGCCGTCCGCTGCCCAGGCGTCCCCAGAAGTCGACTTCGTACGCCGCTCCGAGGCTCACGCCGAAGGTCGAGAAGGTGAAGCGGTCGGGACGCGCGGGAAGGTCGGGGTCGTTTTCTCCGTCCTCGCCGCCGAAGATCGCTCCGAACTGCCCCGCGTTGGCGGGTTGGCTGAAGCGTGACGCGTCCGTTCCGAGGGTAACGGACGGGAAGAGCGGGGATCGGGCGATCCTGTACTGCGCGCGGATCTCCTCGACTCGGGAGATCGCCTCCCGGATGTCGAGGTTCGAGTCGAGGGCCGACGAAACGAGGAGGTCGAGGGTCTCGTCTTCGAAGGTCGACCACCAGCGCAGGGCCGCAGCGGCTTCGGTCGACGTGCCCTCCTCACCGAAACGATCGGGTATGGCCGAAACGGCCGGGATCGCGACGGGCTCGGGCGCGAACGAGCAGCCAGTCGCCAGAACGACCGCTACGGTGAGCGCCCGTTCAGGGCGAATTCGAGTGGTGCGGACCCGCTGAGATGCCATCGAGCGCCCCGGTTGTTCAACAAGTGTACAGGAATATGGTAATACCTATACAAAGGTTATACAACCCTCGAGCGGAGACCGCAACGGGTGTTTCGAGTCGGTGAGCGGTCGGTGGGTCGACCACCCGGGGCCGGGAGGTTCCGACCTCCCGGCCCCGGTAGGGGCGGCTACTTCCAGTCCACGCTGATCCGCCCGTTCGGCAGAGGCAGGCTCACCCTCACACGCGGCCGTCCCCGTCGGAAGTCCGGCCGGCCGTCACGCCGGATCACGACCCGGCCACGATTCAACCGGCCGCTTCGGTAGGCCGGTCCGTTGAAAGCGTACGCGAGTCGGTCGAACGCCCGTGCGACCCGACCGAAGTCGTGACGGAGCAGGCTCGCGTTCCGAAGCCGGTCCGTCCAGCGCGCAGCCCGCTCGAACGCGACCGCCAGCGCCTCGAAATCGTCGCCCGTGTGCCGCGGGCTGTAGCGACCGTGCGTGACCTGCTGCCGGAAATGACGAGCCTCGTAGCTCAGCTCCGACAGGGCACGGAGCGCTGCCTCTTCCGCACTCGAGCGTCGGTGGAGGCGTGCCTCGGCACGGCGGAAAGCTCGGAGTGCCTCGCGCTCGAGCCGACGAGCCTGCTCGTGCACCTCGTTCCGGTGACCGGGATCAGCAGCCGCCTGGACCGGCGTGGTGAGGATCATGCCCAGGAGCGCATGCGTCAGGATCGTCCGCTTCATGCTTCCACCCTCCCCCCCTTCGAGTGACGCGGCTGCCGCGGCGGGCGGCGCCGAGCTTCGAGGGAGAGGAGAGGCACACAGAGTGCCAAAGAGCCGGTGTTCGGCTCAAGCTGATGCTGCTATTGGACTTACGGGTTTCCAGAGCAGCAAATCGGACCGTCCGGAGTGTCCTCCCGAGAGGACGTTTTCGGCCCGCTACGGTCTCTCCTTCGAGAGCTCCGGATTCTGGTGAATGTCGCGTCGCCATTCGAGCACCTGGCTCTCGAGCGCCCGTGCCATCCCCTCGACGTCTCAGGACGATTGGGCCCTGAGCGGGAGGGGGACGAAGGCGAGGGCGGTCAGAGCGGCGAGAAGACCGAGAGTCGAGCGAGACATGGATGGCTCCCGAGGGGATCGTACGATGGCGGCCGGGAGTCTCGGGGGGCCGGGCTTGTCGGGCAGGGCTCGTGTGTCTAAACCTTGGGACGGGGAATTGTGTGCGGGCCGTGAGATCGAGAGCGCCACAGCCGAAGAGGATCCTTGTCCAGTAACATCACGAGCACCTGCGTCAGGGTGGCGTGCGCGCTCTCTTTGGCCTGGATTTCGGCGGTGCCGACCTTCGCTCAAGAGAACGGACCCCTCACGATCTCCGCCTCGCCTTCGGTCGCGGTCGATCCCGAAGCCGCTCCCCGTCCCGAGGCCCGCGCCGTGCGCACCGATGCGCCGATCGAGATCGACGGGACGCCTGACGAGGCGGCTTGGGACGCAGCCGAGGTGTTGACCGGATTCGTCCAGACGCTGCCGCAATTGGGGATGCTGGCGACGGAGCAGACCGAAGTGCGCGTCCTCTACGACGAGCACTACGTGTACGTCTCTGCCGTGTGCTACGACTCCCGGATGGACGCGCTCACGATCCCCAGCATCGAGCAGGACTTCGAGACGCACGACTCGGACATCTTCGGTGTGACGATCGATCCGTACCTGGATCGCCGGAACGCCTTCATGTTCCTGGTCAATCCCGGCGGTGCGGTGAAGGACGGGCAGGTCTTCGACAACAGCCGCAACTACAACATCCCCTGGGAGGGAGTCATCGACCTGAAGGTCGCCGCGCACGATTTGGCCTGGACGGTCGAGATGGCGATTCCGCTGACGACGTTGCGGTTCGATCCGACGCTCGAAGAGCAGTCCTGGGGATTCCAGTTCTCCCGTCGCGTCCGACGCAAGAACGAGGATTCCTACTGGTCTCCGCTCGCACGACGCGAGCTCCTGCACAAGATGTCGCGGGCCGGGACGCTTCACGGTTTTCGTGATCTCCGGGCGGGCCGCAACGTGTCGATCAAGCCCTACGCGTCGGCCTCGAGCGCGTCCGGCTCACTCACCGAGGTCGGGGCGGGCGACGACGGGTTCGACGGTGGCTTCGATCTCAAATATGGAATCACGCCCCGGCTCACCCTCGACGGGACGTTCCGAACGGATTTCTCACAGGTCGAGGTGGACCAGGAGCGGGTCAACCTGACGCGATTCTCCCTGTTCTTCCCGGAGAAGCGGGATTTCTTCCTCGAGAATGCGGGCACGTTCACCTTCGGAGACGTGACGGAGCGCAACTACCGCATGGGCTCCTCGCTGAGGGAGTTCACGCTTTTCCACTCGCGCCGCATCGGGCTCGACGAAAACGGCCTGCCGATTCCGATCGTCGGGGGCGGTCGCGTCACCGGACAAGCGGGTGGGTGGGGAATCGGCGTGCTCAACATGCAAACCGACGGCAGGCGTGATCGGCCCGCCGAGAATTTCTCGGTAGCCCGGCTGCGCCGGAACGTGATCGGCAACTCCGACGTCGGGGCGATCTTCGTGAATCGGCAGGCGACCGACGGCTCGGGGCGGTACAACCGGAGCTACGGTGCCGACGCGAACCTCCAGCTTGCCGACAACCTGGTCGTCAACGCCTACTTTGCCGCGACCGACGACAGCGAGCAGCGGTCCGGGGACGATTGGGCCGGGCGGGTCTCGCTCGCCTGGCGAGATCGGCTCTGGGACGCCTCCGCGTTCGTAAAGCAGGTGGGGGAGGCCTTCGACCCGGGCGTCGGATTCGTGCGCCGCAGGGGGGTACGGCAGGGATACGCGACCGTGGGCGCGCACCCCGTTCCCGGCATCCCGGGCGTGCAGGAGATCAATCCGTACGGGGAGATCACGTACGTCTCGGATCCCGACGGGCTACTCCTCACGAGGAGTACGAGGGCCGGATTCGGGGTGGAATTCAGGGATGGAAGCTCGGTCGCCGCGACGTACGCCGACCGATTCGAGCGACTCGAGCGTGACTTTTCCGTCGGCGGCGTCGTGGTTCCCGAGGACGACTATTCCTTCCGTGAAGCCGGCATCACGTACCAGTCCAATGCCGGAAAGGCGCTGTCGGGCAACGTGTCCCTCACGCACGGGGGCTACTTCGGCGGCGATCGAACGTCGATCGGGGCGCGGGTGCTCTGGCGGGTGAACCGGCACCTGGCCTTCGACTTCATCGCCGACCGCAACGAGGTCACGCTTCCGGAAGGCTCCTTCACCGCCGACGTATACGGGGGGAGGATCAACCTGGCGCTCTCGACGACGCTCCTCACCAGCACCTACGTGCAGTACAACGCGCAGACGGAGGAGGTCTTCAGCAACGTTCGGCTGAACTTCATCCACGCGCCGCTGAGCGACGTTTTCCTCGTCTACACGGAGCGCCGTCAGGCGAGCGGCGGGGCCCTCATCGACCGGCTGCTCAGCCTCAAGGTCACGAAGCTGTTCGCGTTCTGAGGCGAGCTCCTAGAACCGCACCACCATCGAGGCCCAGTGGAAGCCGGCTCCGAAAGCCGTCAGTAGGACCAGATCCCCTGGGGCGATGCGGCCCAGGTTCCGAGCCTCCCAAAGAGCGAGTGGCACCGAGGCGGATCCCGTGTTGCCGTAGTTCTGGACGTTGATGTAGACCTGTTCCGGGGTGGCCCCGAGTCGCTCTCGCACCGACTCCAGAATGCGGAGGTTGGCCTGGTGCGGCACGACGAGCGCCAGATCTTCGACTCCGACGCCTGCCTGCTCGAGCACCTTGTTGGAGGACGCGGTCATTCGCGCCACCGCGTTCTTGAAGACCTCACGTCCGTGCATCACGATGTCGAGGTGCAGCCCCTGGGCGGCCGACTCGACGGTGAAGGGTACGCGGGTGCCTCCGCACTCGAGGCCGAGGATGTCGTTCTTCGTGCCGTCCGTCCCCGCATCGGCTGCCAGGATCTCCACGACGTCGTCTCCGGCACCGACGACGGTGGCTCCGGCCGCGTCTCCGAAGAGGACGCACGTGTTCCGGTCCTCCCAATTCATGAGCTTGGTGAGAAGCTCCACGCCGATGACGAGTACGCGCTTGCCGTCGCGGGCCCTCGAGCGGGCCACGTCGACCGCGAGGACGAAGCCCGCACAGCCGCTGCTGCCGATGTCGAAGGAGGTGACCTCCCGGGCTCCCAGGCGTGCTTGCACGATGGCCGCCGTGTCGGGGAGATAGACCTCGGGCGTGTCGGTGGCGACGATGATCTCGTCGATGTCCTGAACGGTCAGGCCCGCATCGTCCAGCGCGCTTCGGGCGGCCGCGACCGCGAAGTCCGCCGTGCTCTCGTCCTCGGCCGCGACTCGCCGTCGCTCGATCCCGGTGCGGCTCCGGATCCACTCGTCGGACGTGTCGACGTACTCGGCCCAGTCGGCGTTCGTCATCACCCGCTCGGGCAGGTAGGCGCCGAGGCCGAGCAGGCCGATCCCGGGGGCGCTCACGAAGGCACCGACGACGGCTCGTCACCCATCTCGGTGTTCCAGCCCTCCTCGACGTCCAGCCCGTCGGGGTTGTCGGGCCCGCAGATGAAGCACGGCCCGTGGTAGGGACGTCGCTCGGTCCGTGCAGCAGCTTCACGCATCAATGGGAGAGTCCTCTCGTGGAATACCACAGCATTCTGGCGGTGAGTCGCCCGGGCGCGGTATTCTATGCGGCCGGACCGCCGTCGGCATCCCGACCCCCATAGGAGAACCACATGCGCCTGCTCCTGCGAGCCCGTTTTCTGCCCTTTGTCGCGCTGATTCTGGTGTCCACCGCATGCGGCGGTGGGGGTGGGGACGACGACGGAGCGCTTCGGGGTGTGGATCTGGAGAACCGGGTCGTTCGGATCGGACTGATCAACGACCTGAGCGGGCCGGCCGCCACGATCGGGCGCCCCATGCAGCTCGGTTACGAGATGCTCTACCAGGCCATCAACGAGGGGGGGAGCGGGTTGCTCCCCGAAGGTTGGACGATCGAGTGGGTCACGCGCGACCACGGCTACAACCCCCAGCAGTCCGTGCAGATGTACAACGAGATCCACGAGGAGGTGCTCCTCATCGGACTGAGCTTCGGGACGCAGACCACCCTTCCGCTCCACCCGATGCTCGCGCGAGACGACATGATCGCGATACCCGCGTCGCTGTCCTCTCGCACCGGTCGGAACGAGCTCACGCCAACGATCACGCCCACGTACCGGACCGAAGCGCAGCGCGCTGTCGACTTCGCGTTGGAGCAGGGCGGGCCGGAGGCGAGGATCGGGATCGTCTACCAGCAGGACGAATACGGACAGGACTCGCTCGAGGGCCTCGAGGTCGAAGCCGAGTTCCACGGGGTCGAGATCGTCTCGAGGCAGGCGATCGCGGCCGGTCAGGCCGACTTCACGGCGGTCGTCTCGGCGTTGGAGTCGGCCGGTGCCGAGTATGTGATGTTGGGGATCCTACCGAGCGCCACGGGTCCGCTGCTCGGCACGGCTGCCCAGCTGGGATACGCGCCGACCTGGATGGGCAACGGCCCCGCCTGGCTCGACCGTTTCTTCGATCCGGCGGTGATCCCCCCGGAGGTCTTCGACAACTACCTACACGTCAGCAGCCCACCCTTCTGGGGTGAAGACGTCCCGGGCATGCAGGCCGTCCTGGACGCGTACGAGAAGTACGGAGCGTCCGAGATGGAGCCCGACAACTACATCATCTACGGGTGGATGTTCGCGTCGGCCGGCGTCGAGGCCTTTCGGCGGGCGCTCGAGGCGGGGGACCTGAGTCGGGACGGTTTCGCCTCGGCGCTGCACTCGATCACCGGCTGGGACATCAACGGGCTCAGCAGGCCGATCAGCCTCGCCACGGTCCCTTACGATGCCCACCGGCAGATCCGGGTCTCCCGGCCGATCATGGCAGAGCGAAGCTGGGAGGTCGTGAGCGACTACGCGGTGCCCCAAAGTGACGGGGCCGGCGGATGATCCGGTAGCGCTGGAACGCTCGTGCTCGAAATCTCCAACCTCGAGGTCGTCTACAACGACGTGGTGGTGGTGCTTCGGGGCATCAGCCTCCAGGTGCCGGACGGGCAGATCGTCGCGCTCCTGGGACCGAACGGGGCGGGCAAGACCACGACCGTGAGAGCCGTCTGCGGCCTGCTCGACATCCATGACGCCGAAGCGACCAAGGGGGCCGTGAGCTACGACGGCGTGGACCTTCTTTCGATGAAGCCGGAGAACGTGGCGAAGGCGGGTGTCGTCCAGGTCATGGAGGGCCGGAGGATCTTCATCGACCTCACCGTCGAGGAGAATCTCAGAGCCGGTGCCCACACCCGGAGGGACGCAGGCGTCAACGAGGAGATCGAAGCGTTGATGGAGCGCTTTCCCGTGCTGGGTGAACGGCGCCACAAGATCGCCGGCTATCTCTCGGGAGGGGAGCAGCAAATGCTCGCGATCGGTCGTGCGCTCCTCGTTCGGCCGAAGCTGCTCATCCTCGACGAGCCCTCACTCGGGCTCGCTCCCCGAATCGTCGGAGAGGTCGCCGAAGTCATCCGGGAGGTGAGGGCGCGCGGCGTGTCCATCCTGCTGATCGAGCAGAATGCGGCGCTGGCCCTGGAGCTCGCCGATTACGGCTACGTCATGGAAAACGGCAAGATCGTCCTCGACGGAGACCCCGAAGAGCTGGAGGACGACCCCGACTTCAAGGAGTTCTATCTCGGAATCGGGAGTGAGGGGCGCAGGAGCTATGCCGACGTGAAGCTCTACCGGCGCAAGAAGCGGTGGCTTTCGTGACCGCTCCTCTGCTCGCCGTCGAGGGGGTCACGCTGACCTTCGCGGGTCTGATCGCGCTGGACGACGTGACCCTGGAGATCCCCGAGGGGTCGCTCTTCGCCATCATCGGTCCGAACGGCGCCGGCAAGTCGTCGCTCTTCAACTGCATCTCCGGTATCTACCGACCGAGCCGGGGAGACATCCGGCTTCGAGGCCGATCGCTCCTGGGCATCAAGCCGCACCGGGTCGCAGGGCTCGGTGTGGCCCGCACATTCCAGAACCTCGCGCTCTTCGACGAGCTGACGGTGCTCTCGAATCTCATGCTGGGGAGGCATCACCTGTTTCGGTCGAGCTGGCTCACCGACACGCTCTGGCTGCCCTCGACCCGCCGCCAGGAGGTCGAGCACCGCGCCCGGGCGGAGGAGGTGATCGACTTCCTCCGGCTCGAGAAGTACCGCATGCGGGCGGTCGGAGGGCTCCCGTACGGCGTCAAGAAGCTGGTCGAGCTCGGCCGGGCGCTGTGCATGGACCCGGAGATTCTGCTGCTCGACGAGCCGGCTGCAGGGCTCAATCAGGAAGAGACCGAAGCGCTGGCGCACTATCTGCTCGAGGTGAAGGAGGTGTTCGGGATTACGCAGATCCTCATCGAGCACCAGCTCGGCCTCGTGCTCGACCTGGCCGATCGGGTTGCCGTGCTGGATTTCGGGCGCAAGGTCGCCGAAGACGAGCCCCATCGGATCGCCGAGCACGAGGAGGTCGTCGAGGCGTACATCGGCGTCGACGCGTCTGCCGCGGTGTCACACGGCCTGTCCGGGTCACGGGCGCCGACGGGGACGGGAGAGGAGGCCGGTACGTGACGGTTGCATCGACGGAGCGTCCGTCCGTCCGCGTGGATCCCCTGGAGCATCGCGAGGCGCTCCTTCAGACGCTGCCCGGACGCCTGGTCCTCTGGGCCCACGAGCGTCCCGACGCCGTGGCGCTTCGCGTCAAGGAGTTCGGGAAGTGGGACGAGATCACCTGGTGGGGCTACTACGAGCGCGTGCGCGCCGTGGCGCTCGCGCTGCGGGAGCTGGGCGTGGACCGGAACGACCACGTCGCGATCCACAGTGACAACCGGCCCGAGTGGATGTACGTCGACCTCGCCGTCCAGGGACTCGGGGGCCAGAGCGTGGGCATCTATCAGACCAACCCGCCGCCCGACGTCCAGTACCTGCTCGACCACAGCCGGTCGGTCGTGCACTTCGCGGAGGACCAGGAGCAGATCGACAAGGCCGTCGAAATCGCCGATCAGACGCCCTCGGTGCGGCACCTGATCGCCTTCGACCCGAGGGGCACGCACGGCTGTGGTGACCCGCGCCTCCAGAGCTGGCGTGCGCTGCTCGAGCGGGGGCTCGAGCTCGCCCGGGAGGAGCCCGACTGGTACCTCGAGCGCGTGCTCGAGATGGACCCGGACGATCCGGTCATGGTCATCTACACCTCGGGCACCACGGGACGGCCGAAAGGGGCGATGCTCTCGAGTCGCAACGCCCTGGCGGGTGAGGGCATGGCCCGGAACTTCGGGTACCGGGAGGACGACGTGATCCTGTCCTACCTCCCGCTGTGCCACGTCGCGGAGAAGATCTTCAGCCTCTTCGCCCCGATGCTGAGCGGGTGCGTGGTTCACTTCGGGGAGTCGATCGAGACGGTGCGGCAGGACCTGCGGGAGGTCTCGCCCACGGTCTTCCTGGGTGTTCCGCGGATCTGGGAGAAGATGCACGCATCGGTCAACCTGCGGATGAAGGACGCCTCGTGGCTGAAGCGAGCCGTCTTCTCCCGATGCTTCGCGCTCGGACGGCGACTCTCGTCGGATTGGGAGAAGGGTCAGCTCGGCCTCGTGGGTCGCGTGCAGTGGCTCCTCTGCGACCTGCTCGTATTCAGGTCGCTACACGAGCAGCTCGGGATGCGCCGGTGCCGGATCGCGGTCAGCGGTGCAGCCCCGATCGCACCGGAGATCCTGCAGTGGTTCCACGCCGTCGGGGTGCCGGTGCGCGAGGGATACGGCCAGACCGAGTGCTCGGGCGTGAGTCACGCCAACCTCCCGGGGGAGAATCGGATCGGGTCGGTCGGGCGTCCGATCCCTGGCTTGGAGTGCGCGATCGGCGAGGATGGTGAGGTGCTTCTCCGGGGTCCGGCGGTCTTCGTGGGCTACCTGCACGATCCGGAGAAGACGTCCCAGACGATCGATTCGGAAGGTTGGCTGCACACGGGTGACATCGGGACGATCGACGACGACGGCTATCTGTGGATCACCGGTCGGAAGAAGGAGCTGATCATCACCTCGGGCGGCAAGAACATCTCGCCCGAGACGATCGAGAACGCCCTCAAGACCAGCCCATACATCCACGAGGCGGTTGCGGTCGGGGACGGTCGCAACTTCATCGCCGCGCTCGTGCAGATCGAATACGACGTCGTGGCGGACTGGGCGACGAGAAGGGCGATCCAGTACACCTCCTTCGCGGACCTGTCTGCGAACGAGCAGGTGCTGAAGATGCTCCGCGACGAAGTCCACCAGGCGAACGAGCTCCTCCCGCGGGTCGCCCAGGTCCGCGAGTTCCGCACGCTGCCCAAAGAGCTCAACGAAGATGACGGTGAGGTTACGGCCACCCAGAAGGTCCGGCGTCGCAACGTGCTCGCCGCGTACGAGACCCTCGTCACCGAGATCTACGGCTAGTCATGGGCGACCTCGTTCAGCTTCTGGCCTCCGGCCTCGCGCTCGGGACGATCTACGCGCTGATCGCGCTCGGCTTCGTCGTCATCTACAGGGCCTCGCAGGTCTTCAACTTCGCGCAGGGCGAGCTCGTCATGGCCGGGGCCTTCATCATGGTGGCGCTCGCGGGTACGGGCGTTCCCTGGGTGCTCGCAGTCCTGGGTGCCATGCTCGTCACGGGGCTCATCGCCGCGACGATCGAGCGGCTCGTGCTCCGGCCGCTCGTCGGGCGCGACGTCGTCATCACCGTGATCCTGACCATTTTCGTCGGCTTGATCGTGCGGGTGCTCGTGATGGTGGTTTTCGGCCCGGACCAGCGGGGCATGCCGACGCCATGGGCCATGAACGCGCAGCTGAGTATCGGTGGTGCCCAGATCTTCGCCAGCTCGGTCGCGGCGGTGGTCGCCGGTGCGCTGGCGCTGGGCTCGTTCTACTACCTCATCAAGTTCAGCCGAATCGGGATCGCCATGCGGGCCACGAGCTCCGATCAGGAGGCCTCGTTGAGCCTCGGTATACCGGTGGGCAGGGTCTTCGGCTACACCTGGTTTCTCGCCGGCGCCCTTGCGGCGCTCGCGGGGATCTTCCTGGGGATGTTTCCCCGGACTGTCGACACCAATCTCGGGCTCATCGCTCTGAAGGCCTTTCCGGTCGTGATCGTGGGAGGGCTCGACTCGGCGGGTGGCGTGGTGGTCGCGGGGGCGCTCCTCGGCGTGATCGAGGTGCTGACGCAGGGCTACGTGAATCCCCTGCTCGGCGGGTTCGGTCAGAATTTTCACGAGGTGCTGCCCTACATCATCATGGTCCTCTTTCTCGTGGTGCGGCCCTACGGGATCGCGGGACGGGAGGAGGTCGAGCGCGTATGAGTCGGTCGACCCACGGGAGGCGGCGGTAGATGCCCATCCGCCCACTCGTCACGCGTTACGAAGACGACTTGTCGCTTTTCCCCACGCGCTGGAACAAGATCGGCCTGGTGCTGGGCGTCGCGGTGCTGATCGCGATTCCATTCGTCGCGGACCGTTACTGGCTCGACGTGGTGAACATGACCACGATCTACGTGGTCGGTGCGGTCGCGTTGGTGATCCTCACGGGCTTCACCGGTCAGATCTCGCTGGGGCACGCGGGCTTCCTGGCGATCGGGGCATACTGCGCGGCGGTGCTCGGCAACCACCTGGGTGTCCCCTTCTGGCTCGTCATACCGGTCGCGGGTACGGCGGCAGCGGCGGTCGGATTGGCGGCGGGTCCGTTCGCCCTTCGCCTGCGCGGGCTCTATCTGGCGATCATCACGATCGGCCTTGTCTTCGTCGTGAACCATGTCCTGCGGTCGTTCCCGGGGCTGACCGGCGGGGTGCAGGGGACGTCCGTCCCGATGCTGTGGTGGTTCGACAAGGAAGCCGCTGCGGACTTCCTCGGTGGTTATCGAGCGGCGACCGCGATCGGCCCGGTCACCCTCGAGACCGATGTGAAGCTCTATGTCCTCTTCGTGATCCTCGCCGTGTTCACGATGTGGTGTGGGGTGAACATCCGGAGGTCCAATTCCGGCCGCGCGATGATGGCCGTTCGGGACCACGATCTGGCCGCGGCGGTGCTCGGTGTGAGCCCGGCCCGGTACAAGATCGTGGCCTTCGGCATCTCGTCCTTCTTCGCCGGTGTGGCGGGTGCCATGTACGCGTTCAAGGCGGCCTACATCACGATCGATCCACCGTTCAACATGAACATGAGTGTCGAGTTTATCGCGATCATCGTCATCGGCGGTGCCACGACGGTCTTCGGTGCGACCGTCGGTGCGTTGTTCTTCGGTATCGTTCGTCCGCTCGCCGAGTCCGTGGTCAACCGTCTCGATCTGCTCGAGGCGCTGACGACGTCTCAGCAGTCGCTGCTCGTTCTCGCTGTCCTCGTGATCGGTTTCATGCTGGTCGAGCCCACGGGCCTCCGCGGCATCTGGTTGAGCGTCAAGCGCTACTTCGCCAACTGGCCGTTCCGCTACTGACAACTCGCATCCTGCCCTAGCCTGCCCGTGTGGGCCGGTCCTAAGTTGGGGGCCCTCGGAGGTCGCACGAGTGGGGAGGTCGTTTGGGCGAGTTCGACAGACCGCAGTTTGCAAGCGTGGACTCATGGGGTCTCACGCACACGGGGCTTCGGCGCAGTGAGAACCAGGACCACTACCTGATCGGTGCTCTCACGCGAGGAGTCACCGTAGAGCGCACGAGCCTCTCCGAAGACCCTTCGGAAGTCTCGCCGCTGGCGCGCGTCGCGTCGCTGGCCGTCGTCGCCGACGGTGTCGGTAGTGGATCCGGTGGCGGGGAGGCGGCCAGGATCGCCGTGCAGGCCCTCGTCCACGAGGTCGCCCGGAGCTTTCCGGATGCGGCTCGACGGGAGGCTCGCGACCCCCAGGCCCTTACGTCCATGCTGCACGACGCGGCTCTCGCCTGCCACCACAGCCTGGTGCGCCGGGCCGAGCACGAGGCTCAAGTCGGACACTTTGCGACCACGCTGACACTGTTCCTCGGACTCTGGCCGCATGCCTACCTGCTGCAGGTGGGCGACAGCCGATGCTACGTCTACCAGGATGGGGAGCTCACACAGATCAGTCGGGACCAGACGGTCGCCCAGGAGCTTGTCGACCAGGGCGTGTTGAGTCAGACGAAGGCGGAGACGACCCGCTGGGCCCACGTGCTTTCGAGCTCGATCGGCGGCGAAGCGACGGCACCGGTCGTGACGAGGATCACCCGTGATTGGGGCACGGTCGTCCTCCTCTGCAGCGATGGCCTCACCAAGCACGTCACCGACGAAGAGATCGCCCGTCGCTGCGGCGCCATGACGAGCTCCCGTCAGCTTTGCGAAGATCTGCTCCAGGCGGCTCTCGACGAAGGGGGCACCGACAACATCACCATCACGGTCGGCCGCACGCTCCTCGATCTGGGCGGTTGAGCGGGGGCCGAATATGAGAGAGCCCCAGCCCGAGCTCGCCCTGGCGCCTGCGGAGCTCGAGAGCATCGAATCCTTCCGTCGGGTGAAGGACACGGCGGTTCTCACCATCATGTTCACCGACATCAAAGGCTTCACGCAGCTCACCGACGAGAAGGGCGAGGAGCACGCGAACAAGGTCCGCCGCCTGCACGACGACGTGCTGGAGCGGATCATCACGGCCGAAGGGGCCGGCATCATCGTCAAGCACATCGGCGATGCCGTCATGGCCGTCTTCGCCGAGCCGTCCGCGGCCGTCGAGCGTGCGCTCCAGATTCACGGGGGGCTGGACGAGCTGAACCGCACACACCCCGAGCTCGAGCCGCTCGCCGTGCGTATCGGCCTGGACATGGGTCAGGTCACGCTCGAGGACGCCGTCGACCTCGACGTCTTCGGCCGCCACGTGAACCGTGCGTCGCGTGTGGAAGGCCTGGCCGACGGGGGTCAGGTGCTCATGTCCTACACGGTGTTCGACAGCGCCCGTGGTTGGCTCAGCACGCCGGCGAACGAGCATCTCGAGTGGGCGTCTCACGGCCGGTACCACCTCAAAGGCGTCTCCGGCCCGGTCGAGATCTTCGAGGTCGTCGATCCGGAGCGGGCTGCCCTGCGCGCGCCGAGCGGCCGGCGCGCGAGGTCGGTGCCCGGTGTGGCCTGGGCGGCCGGCTTCGTGCTGGTGGGCGTGGGTGCCACCCTCGGCTACCTGCAGTTTCAGCGCACCGAGGTCTTCCTCTCGGACTATTCGCCGGAGATTTCGTACTTCGACGGGGTGGAGGAGGTGCTTCTGGAAGGAGAGCCCGGGGACGGGAATCGCAGGCTCGTCCTCGATGTTCGCCCGGGCCCGCACGTCCTGCACTACAATGTCGCCGACGGCGTGCGGTATTATGCCGAGATCGAGGTCGAGCGGGGTGAGAACTTCATCCGCCCCGACTGGACCGAGAGTCGCCTGCCGGCCCTGTACCGGTATGTCCCGCTGGACGATGGGGCTGTCGAGGCCGAGCGCGAAGGCGACTACTTCTACTACGACGATCAGAATCAGCGGGTGGAGCGCACGGCCGTGCTCTCGTTCAGCGGCGAGGTGCTCCCCGCGCCGAGCCAGCCGGACTCGATGGTTTCACGGCTCGCCTGGCGAGTCGCCGTGGACGGCCGGGTCGTCTCGGAGGAGTCCCGGGAGTACGTGACGTTGACCGGCTCCTCGGAGCGCCTGATCGAAGAGGCCGAGCTGTTCGAGGACGGGCACCACCGCTACGGTCTCCTGATCCGGATCACGCGCAGCACCGCCTACCTGGAGCTCACCTCGGCCTTCGTACCGATCATGCCCTGAGCGGTCGGCCGCCGACCTGTGGACGGCACGGTCCGCTCGTGCGATCCTCTTTGGCCTCGAGACGTCCTGCCTCTTCCCGTGCGAGAACCGTATGCCCAGCGCCCGCAACCCGTCGGTTACCCGAAAGCACGCGACACGCCTCCTCGTCCCGCTCTTTGTCGCCGGCTGCGGGAATTCGGCAGCCCCGGCACAGCCGGAAGAGGAGCGGGCGCTCGTCGAGCGTGTGATCGGGACGCTCGCGTCGGATGACATGCAGGGTCGGTTCGCGTACGACGAAGGTGGGCGCCGTGCGGCGGCTTTCTTGGCCGCCGAATTCGAGGCTGCCGGGCTCGAGCCACTCGAGGGTCTGGACGGCTATCTGCAGACCTTCGTGACCCGTGCCTTCACGGTCGAGGATCTCCGGGTCGCCGTGGACGGCGAGGAGGTCGAGGGCGATCGCGTGTTCGCCAGGCTGCGTTCACCTTCGATCGCGTGGGCATCGGGCGAGGGGGACGTCGTGGTCATCGGTCCAGAGATGAGCCTGCAGGACGAGTTCCGCAGTGCGAGCCGTCGCGGCGATGTCCTGATTCTTGTGGCCGAGGCACATGCTCGGGGGTTCGACTCGCTTCGCACCCGTTTCGCGGGGCGGACGGCTCGGGCACTCGGCGACGAATCGGGCACGTCGATGGTCGTCGCGCTCGCTGATGCGACGGACGGAGTGGATTTCGAGGTCCATGCCAACGCGACCGTCACCGAGGTGCCCATTTCCAACGTGATCGGGGTCGTCCCGGGCCGGCGAAGCGAAGAGACCGTGGTCTTTTCCGGCCACTACGACCACATCGGAATCCAGGCCCCGGTCGACGGGGACTCGATCGGCAACGGCGCCAACGACAACGCGTCGGGCACGACGGCCGTGGTCGCGCTCGCGCGACGCTTCGCGCGGCGTGGAACACCGGAGCGTTCGCTGATCTTCGTGGCCTTCACGGCTGAAGAGGGAGGTGGCTTCGGAGCCCGTTACTTCTCGAACGGAGTCGATCCGGCCGAGATCGTCGCGATGTTCAACATCGAGATGATCGGGAAACCGGGGGTCGAGGGGCCGAACACGGCCTGGATCACCGGCTTCGAGCGCTCGTCCTTCGGCACCATCCTGCAAGACGCCGTAGCCGGCACCGGCTTTGCGTTCGGGCCCGATCCGTATCCGGAGGAGAACCTGTTCTTCCGGTCCGACAATGCCACCCTGGCGAGACTCGGAGTGCCGGCCCATTCGATCTCGACCACGCCGATCGATGTCGATCCCGACTACCATCAGGTCACCGACCACGTCGAGACGTTGGACCTCGATCACATGGTCGAGACGATCCGCGGCATCGCACGGGCTGCGGAGACGATCGTCGACGGTCTCGCGACCCCCACGCGGGTCGACCCCGACGCCGTAGTCGACCCGCGCAACAGGTAGCCGGGAGCGGTCAGAAGTCGAAAAGCTCCTGCACTCCGGCGATCGCCTCCTCCAGCCTCTCCGGGGCGATCGCTTCGACTCGGTCCAGAAACTCCGGTGCGCGCACGATGCGCTGAATCTGGGTTTCCGAGAGCTCGATTCGAGCTCCGCGACCACCCCTGCAACGCACCTTCACCTCCGTTGGGCTGTAGATTCCTGCGGTCAGCGCCGAGACGAGACCGTTGAGGAAAGTCTGCTCGTCGTGGATCGTCGCGTTGCCCGACGGGCAGATCTCGGCGATATCGACCGTCTCTTCGCCGATGAGTCCACCGAGCCAGTGGTTCTGCCAGTGGTCGTAGACCAGGCGGCCCTCGGGCGCCCCCGTGCCGACCGTGTATGTGTGCTCGTAGCACGCCGTCACCACGAGAGCGGTGAGTAGCAGCGCTGTCATCCTCCCCAACCCGTTCATCGTCCCCCTCCTCGCACCCGCGCTGAGCCGGACCTCGCTCGCCGAGAGCACCCCACCCACGGGTCCGTAGCGCGGTGACCGGACCCGCTACAAAGGCGTCCGAAGCAACAGCTGTGCCCCGGAGGCGATACGCCGTAAATCTCTTGAATATAAAGGAATAGCCCTTCAGGAAATCGGTCGGCACCTCGCCGATATGTCCTTTCGAAAGGACACCCTCGCGTAGCCTCCGAAGCGGTGTCCGCCATCTGATTCTCGGGCCCCCCGGCTCCGGTCTGTCGGTATGGGGTGCGGGCACGCATCTTCGATCGCCTCCGTGGATCTCCAGGCTCGCCCGTGAGGAGAGCAGCGTATGCCCTCGAACGACCAGTGGACGGCGGTCGACGAATACATCGCCGACCTCTTCCATCCCGACGACTCCGCGCTCGACGAGGCACTCGACCGGAGTCGCGCCGCCGGGCTACCCGACATTCAGGTTTCGGCGGCTCACGGCCAGTTGCTGTACCTGCTCGCTCGTGCCGTGGGCGCTCGACGCATCCTGGAGGTCGGAACGCTCGGCGGCTATAGCACCATCTGTCTGGCTCGGGGGCTGCAACCCGGGGGGAGTCTGGTCACGCTCGAGCTGGAGGCCGCCCACGCGGAGGTCGCCCGCGAGAACCTGCGACGGGCGGGCCTGGCCGAGCGGGTGGAGGTACGTGTCGGGCCCGCGCTCGATGAGATGGAGCGGATGGTCTCGGAGGGTGTCGACGCCTTCGATCTGATCTTCATCGACGCCGACAAGGGCGGCTATCCCCACTACCTCGAGCGGGCGCTTCTGCTTTCGCGCGAGGGAACGCTACTGATCGCGGACAACGTGATTCGCAGGGGTGAGGTCCTCGATGCGACGTCCGAGGACGAGACCGTGCGGGGAATCCGGCTCTTCAACGAGCGGCTCGCGGCGGACGCCCGGATCTCGGCGACTGCGATCCAGACGGTCGGCAGCAAGGGGTACGACGGGTTCGCGATCGGCGTCGTCGTCGCAGCCTGACAGCCTACATCGCGGTCCTCATGACCATCGGCTGAGCCAGCAGCCAGAGGCTCTGCAGAGAGAAGAGGACCATCGCGATCAGGATGGGAATCTGACTTGCGGTCGCCGTCCGTCGATTGGCGTAGAGAGAGGCGGCGATCCGGTGGGCGATCAGGATTCCGAAGATGTGCCCGATCAGGATCAGCGCGACCTGGCTCCACCACGCGACTTCAGGAGGCAGGCCCGTGCTCAACTCGAGTCCGGAGGTACCGAAGAGGTTCCACCCCCAGCCGAAGGGGTCGGACGCGATCGTCACGAGCCGCCAGCCCTCGCTGAACATGTGCTGCAGATTGTGGGCGAGATGGTAGAACAGCGCGATCGGAAGGAGTGAATACGAGAAGCGCATGAACAGATAGGCCGCGCTGTGCTCCCGGTCGCGCGCCGACCACTTCATGGCCTGGCAGACGGCCAGGAACAGGACGATCGGAACCACGATCACGGCCCCCATTCCGATGGAGAAGGCCGCGAGCTCTCCGAAGCCCGACCAGGCTCGCAAGGCGGAAACCATGCGGTCCCATGTAGGCGTCATGGAGAGGCCGTGGAAGGCGCTCATCGCCAGCAGGATCACCGCGAGGTACGCCTCGTCGGGACGGGTGCGCCGGAGCTCCATCAGATCCGATCCGGGCGGGCGCAGGTTCCAGGCGATGTTGCGGGAGGGGCAGCTCTTGATGCACTCGGTGCAGAGGATGCAGTACGTGTTCCGGTCCATCGCGCCGATGAACTGATCCGTGGGGCAGGGATATCCCCGGTCGTTGCCGTGGTAGCAGTCCTTGGTCGCGCAGGTGCGGCAGATGCTCCGGTCCCGAGCCCTCAGCTCGGACGCGCTGAACATCGAGTACAGCCCGCTCACGCGCCCGACCAGGCAGGCGTATCTGCAGAACGCCTTCCGCTCGTAGACGAGCATCGTGCCGACTGCGGCCATGAGCATGAGGATCCCGAGCGCGGCCGTCAGCCTCGGGCGGGCCGTGACCCCGAAACCGAGCTCCAGCCAGGTCAGCAGAACGAAAAAGCCGATCGCCACCCAGATGTTGCGCAGGTTGCGAGGCCAGGGACGAAGTCCTCGATCGGCGTGTGTGCGCCGCCAGAACGAGCGGTTGCGGATCCAGTCCGCGATTGCCATCCAGGGGCAGACGGTGCACCAGGCCTTGCCGAGGAAGAGGATCACGAACACGAGCCAGGTCCACCAGATCGTCCACGTGAGAACCGGGGCGATGTTGCGGGTCGGATCGGGGGTGCCGAGGAAGCCGGTCGCGAGGATCAGGACGAAGAGCAGCACGACGGGCAGCTGGAGGGAGAATTGAAACCCTCGGGCCTCGGCCAGGCG
>JBDHII010000151.1:0-3524 GCA_039587515.1 Gemmatimonadota bacterium | reverse complement strand
GCCGGTGGCTGGACGCATTCTCCTCGTCGACGACGACGCCCGGGTCCGGACCTCCCTCGCCGAGGCGCTCGACGAGCTCGGCTTCCAGGTGGACGTGGCCGAGTCGGCCGAGAGCGCCCTTTCGTGCCTGGCCGCCACGAAGCCTCAGGTGGTGCTCTCCGACATCCGGATGCCGGGGATGGACGGCATTGCGCTCCTCAAGCTGCTTCGCGAGCGCGTCCCCGACGTGGACGTCGTGCTCATGACCGCATTCGACGACATGCCGACTGTCGTCTCCGCGATGCGGGAGGGAGCCTTCGACTTCCTCGTGAAGCCGACGAACCTCGACGAGCTGGAAGAGGTCCTCAAGCGGGCGCTGGCCGACCAGCGGACCCGGGAGCGGGCGCAGCGCGAGGTCGAGGATCGGTCGAGGTCCTATCGCCTGAACGAGCTGGTCGGCCGGGACCCGCAGATGATCGGGGTCTTCAAGCTGATCGGGCAGCTGGCCTCCACGCGGGTGAACGTCCTCGTGCGGGGAGAGAGCGGGACCGGCAAGGAGGTCGTCGCCCGGGCCATCCACTTCAATTCCCCCTGGGCTTCGGAGCCCTTCATCCCGGTCAACTGCACCGCGCTGCCGGAGACGCTTTTGGAGTCGGAGCTCTTCGGCCACGTGAAGGGCGCCTTTACCGGTGCCATGAGCGACCGGCGCGGACGCTTCGCGCTGGCCGGCAAGGGTACGGTCTTCCTCGACGAGATCGGGGACACCGGTCCGGAGTTCCAGGCCAAGATCCTCAGGGTGCTCGAGGACGGGGAGGTCTACCCGGTCGGTGGCGAGCGTCCGGAGCCGATGGAAGCCCGGGTCATTGCAGCCACGCATCGCGATCTCGAGACCCGGGTGAAGGAAGGCTCCTTCCGGGAGGACCTCTACTACCGGCTGCGAGTCGCCCAGGTGGAGCTCCCGCCGCTTCGAGAGCGGCCGGGCGACCTGCCGGTCCTCGCCGACCACCTGATCGACAAGGCGGCCGAGCGCCTCCACCTGGATCCACCCACGCTCTCGAAGGAGGCCCGCGAGTCGTTGCTGGCGCACCCTTGGCCCGGCAACGTCCGAGAGCTGGAGAACTGCCTGACGCGTGCCATGGCCCTCGCGACGGGCGGTGTCATCCGGGTCGAGCACCTCGGGATCTCACAGGGCACGGCGGAGGGCTCCCCGGTCTTCCGTACCATGGACGACATCGAAGGGGAGCACACCCGTCGCGTGCTGGAGGGTGTCGGAGGCAACAAGGCGAAGGCGGCGCGGGTGCTCGGGATCTCCGGCTCATCGAGAAGCACGGGCTCGAATGAGGACCGAACGGTGAGGCGGCGCTTCGATCTGGGGCTTCGCGGGCGGCTCCTCATGCTGGTGCTCCTCGGCGTGGTCCTCCCCCTGGGCGTGGCGGGGATCTGGACCAGCTACTCCGCCCGGCGCACGGGGATCGAGCTCGTGCACCAGCGACTGGGCGAGGCGCTGAGCCAGACGGTCGACGAGTTCCACCGGCAGTGGGTGGGCCTGCGCTCGGTCATCCTGGACCTGAGCGAGACCCCGGTGGTGACCCGCGCACTCTCGAGTGGCCGGCCGTGGGAAGCCGGGCTCGACGACGAGCGTCGGACCGAGCTGTCGGCCATCTGGGCCGAAATCTCGTCGTTCGTCCTGTACGTCGAGGTCCGCGACCTGCAGGGGGCGCTCGTGGGCAGGCTGCCCGACGCGCTCGGTCCGGACGTGCCGGTGCAGCCACCGCTGGGAACGGTGGACCGCGACTTTCCAGTCCTCGCCCGCTTCTCCGGCGAGGAGCTCGGCTCGATGACGGTTCGGTTCAGGGTGGAGGGGATTCTTCCCGCGGGCTTCCTGGCCCAGGGCGTCGGGGGGTCGCTCCCCGGGATCTTCGACGCCGAGAGCGGCGTGTCGCTGATCCCCACCTCGATCGAGCCGAGCCTCTTTTCGAGAGACGCCTTCACCTGGAGAGGAGAGCAGTGGGTCACCGAGGCGCTGCTCTCCAACGAGCCCCGGCTGCGGTTCGTTCTGGCCGCTCCCCTCGAACCCGTTACGGCTCCGTACGATCGCGCGGCGCGACGAGGTGCTGCGGCGACGCTCGCGGTCGTCATCCTCTCCTTCACCCTCGTGACCGTCTTCTCGAGACGGCTCATGCAGCCCCTGGATCGGCTCGCAGCCGCAGCGGGCACGGTGGCCGAGGGGGACCTGAGCACACGGGTGGACGAGTCCGGACCTCCGGGTCTTCGGGATACCGCGCGCGCGTTCAACGCCATGAGCGCCGCCCTCTCCGACACGCTCAGGGAGCTCGCCGGGAAGGAGGCGATGGCGGCGGTCGGCACCTTCGCGGCCGATCTGGCCCACGAGGTCCGGAACCCGCTGACGGCCATCCGAACCGACCTCCAGCGCGCCGAACGGAAGCTCGCCAGCGACCCGGACGGTGCCCAGGCGCTGGTGGAGCGGGCCGTGGACTCGGTCGATCGCCTGAACGCGACCGTGAACGACTTCCTCCGCGTCGCACGGAGCGGCACGGTGTCCCTCGGCCGCTGCGACGTGCGGGACCCGCTTGCTGCGGCGATCGACGCCAGCGAGCCACAGCGCACGCAGAAGGGCTGTCCGCTCGCATACGAGCGGCCCGACGAGCCGATCCGCGTCATGGGCGATCCGGATGCGCTTCGCGGACTATTCCTGAACTTGCTGCTCAACGCGGTCGATGCGGTCGAGCCGGGTGGCGAGCTCGGTGTTCGCGTTCGAACGACTACAGAGGAAGCGGGCCGACCCGGCCCCTTCGTGACGGTCGAGGTCTGGGACAGCGGACCGGGGATCCCCGAGGACGTGCGAGCAACGCTCTTCGATCCCTTCGTCACGACCAAGCCGGAAGGGACGGGACTGGGCCTCGCCATTGCCGCGCGGGTCGCCCGAGCGCACGGCTCGGAGCTGACGACCGAACGGCGCGGAGGCGAGACGGTCTTCCGGCTCGGCCTTCCCCTCCTGCGCCCGTGAGCGCGACCCCGGGATCGGCAGGATTCGTTACCCGGCGCTCCCGTCACCCGTCACGCTTCGGTACGGTGCTTCACCGCCAGCCGATGTCTGTCTTCGGCGTAACCCACTGCGGCACAATCACTTCCAGCCTCCGGCCGCCATTGGCGTCCCGCTTGCCTCTCTATGGCACCAGCGGCTCGGGCATCGATCCTCGCACGGCGCGAGCCATCCAGCGACACGGGAGGACGACATGAGGACACGGTCGAAGACGGCGGGCCGGTGGGCGACGGCTGCGGTGTGCGCGCTCGCGGCCATCGCGTGGGTCGCGCCGGCATCCCTGCACGCCCAGGACGAAGAGACCCGCACACGTCGAGTCTGGAAGGGCTCACAGGAGCCGTTCTGCTGCGGAAACACAATGGTCTCGATCGACGGGCGCTACGTGCCCGGTTGGGACTCCTACACCGGCAACCTCCAGTACCTGGACATGCTGGAGGACCGCTGGATTCGGGTGACGGACAAGGGCACGTGGGACACCAAC
>JBDHII010000078.1:0-10386 GCA_039587515.1 Gemmatimonadota bacterium | reverse complement strand
TCGCCGCCGGCCAGAGCAAGGTCGTCTGGCGTGCGATGGCAGCGGACGGTCACGTGGTGACCGGCGAGTTCACTTTTACGATCCGTGCGGCCGACCCGACGCGTAGGTAAGGATTGAGCGAGCTCGGCCCGACACTCGCGCGCTGGGCGCTCTACGGCGCCATCGCGTTGCTCGTCGGGACGGCGTGCCTCCACACGGTCGTCCTCGGGCGCTCCACCTCGCCGGGCCCGGAGCTGAAGGCCGCCGTCCGCAGGAGTGCCGCGGGCTGGGCGATTGCGGCCGCTCTTGTCCTCCTCCTCTCGCTCGGCGTGATCCTGTACACCCAGCTGAGCGCCTTCCGCGACCCCTTCGAGCCGGTCGCCTCCGAGCTTCGCCTGCTCCTGACAGCGACGCTCTGGGGCCGCATCTGGACCCTTCAGGCAGGAGCCGCTGTGCTCACCGTGCTCGCGTACGCCGTGGCACGGCGCCGTCCAACAGGCGGCCTACCGTGGACGATCGCGGGATTCACGGCTCTCTTCGTCGGCGCTTTGCCCGCTTTTTCGGGACACTCTTTCGGAGTCTCGGAGCTGCGGACGATGACGGTCTTCCTGGACGTGCTCCACACGTGGGCTGCCGGAGCCTGGATCGGCACGCTGCTCATGGTCTTCGTATCCGCGCGACGCCACCTGTCCGAGGCACGTGAGCCTCGCGGCACGCTGGCTCTCTGGGTCGAGACCTTCTCGCCGCTCGCGCTGGCGAGCTTCGCCATCCTCGGCCTGAGCGGCCTCTTCGCCACCTGGCTCCACGTGGGATCCTGGTCGCTCCTCCTCGGCTCGGGATACGGGCGGGTCCTGCTGATCAAGCTCGCGCTGATCGTCGCTGTCGTGCTGCTCGGCGCCTACAACTGGCGCCGGGTCACGCCGCGACTGTCGGAAGACGAAGGGCGAAGGCACTTCATGGCGGTCTCCGTACCCGCCGAGCTCGTCTTGGGATGGGCGGTGCTGCTGGCCACGGCCTTGCTGGTCGCGACCTCTCTTCCGGCAGAGATGCCATAGAGGCCGCGAGACTTCAACGAGGTCCAAATAAGACGAGGCCGGTGTCCCGAAGACACCGGCCTCGTCGCGCACCGGAGGAGACTTATTGAAGCCCAGGGTAAATTTATGGTGGCTTCCCCCCGACTTTCGCCTTCCCCCTACGGGGGCGTGACGTCTGCCAGGGAAGCCAGCCCCGGCCTCACTTGCGTTGGCTCAATTAAGGATGCCCTCCGACGCGCGGCTCCGAATATACCCGCCGGGCCTCCGGGGGTCCAGCAGGCTTCCTTTTCGAAGGTCGTCACGCTCTTCTAAAGCTGCGAAGAAGAGCGAGGTTCGCACAGTCCGCAGCCACCGGATCGTCCCCCTTCGGCGTCTCGAGGAGCTTTGGAACGTTCCGGAAGCGGTCATCGTTCATGAGGCGGTCGAACGGGCCCTCCCCGAGCTCCCCCTCTCCGATGGCCGCGTGGCGATCTCGATGGGACCCCAGGCCCCCGACCGAATCGTTGAGGTGGAAGAGGTGGAGATGCTCGAGCCCGATCACGGCATCGAAGTCCTCGAAGACGCGATCGTACGCGGCGACCAGGTCGTAGCCTGCCGCGTACGCATGGCAGGTGTCGAAGCACACGCCGACCCTCGCGCTGGCGTGCGGGTCCATCGCGTCGAGGATCGCTCTGAGGTGCTCGAAGGACCCGCCCACACTGGTGCCGGACCCGGCGGTCAGCTCCAGAAGGACCACGACGGGGCCCGGCACGTCGAAGAGTGCTTTCGATAGACCGTCGGCGTTCCGCGCGATGCCGGCCTCCAGATCTCCGTCCGTGGCGTTGCCCGGATGCGTGACGACGAAGTCCAGGCCCAGCTCCGTGGATCGTTCGAGCTCGGCGCGGAAAGAGGCGTACGAGCGCCTCCAAAGCGCTGGATCGGGCGACGACAGGTTGATCAGGTACGAGTCGTGCGAGACCGCCACACGGATGCCGTGCTCCGTGCGCGCCCCCCTGAACGCTTCCGCGCGCGACTCCGGAATCGCGGGATCCAGCCAGCGGTTCGGCTGCTTGGTGAAGAGCTGGAGACAGACCGATCCGATGTCACGCGCACGTCGAGGGGCGAGGTCGACACCGCCCGCCGTCGATACGTGCGCCCCCAACTCGTCGATCTCAGACACGTTCATGGCTGGTAATTCTTACCCTGTCCGGTAAAAAGGTCGTCGCTCCTCACGATCCCCGTTCAAGCGACCTGGATTTATAAACCCATGCAAGACAACCACTTGGATATGCATTTCAGGTTCTGCGACCCCCTTCTGGCCCAAGGGCACACGTCTTGATTCTACAACGCTTCGAATGCGAATGAATCTCTTTGCCTCGTGAGGTTTGAACATGAAGACGCGGATCAGTGCCGACGGCTGGCTGGATCTGTCCGATCGTAAACGTGTGCGAATGCCGGGCTCGTACGATCACAAGGTGGAGCCGGCACCGGAGGCGGAGGCCCTGGCCTTCCTGCTCTCCCACTCTTTCCCCGGACATCGCGTGATCGTCCGTTCGATGACGATTCCGGAGCGGACGAAGATCCGCATGGCCATGTGGGCGGACTCGGTCGGGGAACGCATGTCCCACATCGACCGCGTCTGGAGGAACATCACCGAGCCTGTGAACCCACCGACATCGGACCAGCCCGAGCTCGTCCAGGTGGTCCGATACGGTGATCAGTGGATCTATCCGGTCTACCTCGATGGCTCGGTGACACGCGTTCTCCCGCACGGTGGTATCCGAGGGAAGACGTCCTCGAAGGAGCTCAAGAGCGTCGAGCGACAGCTGGAGCTGCAGCCCGACGAGTAGGATCGCAACCCGATCCGCACCGCACGCCCGGCGTGTACCCCCAGCCCAACTGTCGGCCCCCTCGAGGCAAGGGTCTGTTCAGAGCAGCTGCGGGGTGCCGCCGGGCGCTCTTGTCGGAGAAAGCCACGCGACGGTGTGGCTTCCCCGGGGAGCCCGGTCTACTTCTCCGGTAGGCCGGGCTCCGTCATGCTCCGCACGTTCAGCGCGTCGTCGAGCTGATCGGCCGGCAGGAGATCCTGCTCCTGCACGACGTCCCGGACGGAACGCCCCTCCTTCGCCGCCTTCTTCGCGACCTCCGCGGCCTTGTCGTATCCGATGTAGGGGTTGAGCGCGGTGGCGATGGAGGGGTTCTTCTCGAGCAGCTCCCTGGCCCGTTCCTCGTTCGCCTGGATGCCGGAGACGCACCGGTCCGTGAAGGCTCGGGCCACCGAACCCAGTAAGGAGATCGACTCGAGCAGCGCGTGGGCCAGAACCGGCATCATCACGTTGAGCTCGAAGTTCCCGCGCTGACCCGCGACCGTCACGGTCGTGTGATTTCCCATCACGCGGGCGGCCACCATCATCATGGCCTCCGACATCACGGGATTGACCTTGCCCGGCATGATGGAGCTGCCCGGCTGGATGGCGGGCAGCTGGATCTCGCTGATCCCGGACGTCGGCCCACTGGAGAGCCACCGAATGTCGTCCGCGATCTTGAAGAAGCTGGCGGCGATCGTGTTCATGGCCCCCGCGGCGTTGACCGCCGCATCCTTCGCCGCCTGTGCCTCGAAGTGGTGCTCGGCCTCACGAAACTCGATCGAGGCGTATTCGCTGATGCGGGCGATCGCCTTCCCGGCGAACGCTTCATGCGTGTTGATTCCGGTCCCCACCGCCGTTCCCCCCAGCGCCAGCTCCGCCAGCTCCACGCTCGCGGCGCGGGCTCGAGCGATGGCTTTCTCGATCTGCTTCGCGTAGCCACCGAACTGCTGCCCCAGGCGGACGGGCGTCGCGTCCATCAGGTGCGTGCGTCCGGACTTCACGACGTGATCGAACTCTCGAGCCTTCGCCGCCAGAGCCGCGTGCAGATGCTCGAGAGCGGGAACCAGCTCCCGCTCGATCGCGATCCGGGCCGCGACGTGGATCGCCGTCGGGATCACGTCGTTGGAGGACTGCCCGAAGTTGACGTGATCGTTGGGGTGGACGCCGTGGTCCTCTCCGAGCATCCGACTGGCCCGGGTCGCGATGACCTCGTTGGCGTTCATGTTCGTCGAGGTACCGGAGCCGGTCTGGTAGACGTCGAGCACGAACTCTGCGTCCCACTCACCCTCGGCCACTTCCGAGGCCGCACGAGCCACGGCATCGGCGATGCGGTCGTCGACGGTTCCGAGCTCCCGGTTCGTCTCTGCGGCCGCCCTCTTGATCATCCCCATCGCCTCGATGAAGCGCCGACCGAACCGCTGACCGCTGATCGGGAAGTTCTCTACGGCCCTCTGCGTCTGGGCACCGTACAGGGCATCCTTCGGGACGTGGACTTCGCCGAGGGAATCCCGCTCGACGCGCGTTTCGGACATGACTGTCCTCCGGGGAAGGTTTCGGCAGGGCGTGCCTCGAAACCTACCCAAACGGAGCGGACCGAAAAGGCCATCCAGACCCCTTCGGTCCGCTCCTCCGGTCCGTCTCAGGCGGGGCCGACGACGGCCGTGCCCGAGACACGCGCATCCACCACCGGCCTTCCGAAGTAATGGATCGAGGAGGCGCCGCTGGCATCCGCCGAGAGGTATTCACGCACCCAGAGGATCACGTTTGATGCCCCTGACGTCGCCACGTCCGCCTCGAAGGACTCGAGGTCACGGGCGTCGTACGTGGTCGCACCGGAAAGCGTGACGACCTGGAAGTCCGCAATGCCTCGAACCGCCATGCCGGTCGCCCCACTCATGGCCACGCGGAACACGTCGGTATCCACCCCTGCAATGTCGGCGTAGACCGCACCCGAGAGCTCGACACGCTCCAGGCGTCGCGCGCTCACGAAGTAGCGAATCGGACGACGTGGATCGAGCCTTACGCCGGCCCGGGGGCCGAGGTGCAGCACACCTCCGCTGACCCAAGAATCGAGATAGGGTAGGATGTTGTTCTCGGCCTCGATCTCGAGTGATCGATGTCCCGTGACATCCGCGACGAGCTCGCCGACGCCGTGTACCTCGATACTCCGGAAGTCCGCCACGCGGCGAGCCTCGAGGGTCACGTAACCGGAGCCCCTCACGCGATCGTCATCGAAGTCGATCTCGATGACTCCGCAGCCGCTCAGCAGCCCCACCGCGACGACACTGGCCAACCACCGCGTCTTCATGGTTCTCCCCCTTCCCTTCCACGCCTGCCCCGCGGGCCGCCCTCTACGGCCTCCGCTCGGTGCAGCCGGCCGACATCCCTGAAAAGCAGCGACCGTGCCGAAAACTTCGTATTCGTGCAAGCCTATGCAGCACAATGATATACGAAGCTCGTGCGCGCACCTTTTGCGCATGGATCGTCCTCCCACGGGGACACCTCCCAAGCGCCTACCGAGGTCACGCCAACCCGAGCGACGCGTTGACACGCCCATCCGGGGCCCCTAGCGTCAAGTATGCAATTCGGGCTCACCAAGCGGTCTCGCCAGGTGGTATCGGCGATCGTCGCGCTCATGACCTTGGGTATGGGCGCGGTGCTGCCCCTGCTCGACACGGACTCGCTCGATGCGACGACGGCGATCGAGTCCGACCACCATCAGGCGTGTCAACTCGCCGAGCACGATCACTCGATCTGCATCCAGTTCGGTAACCAGCGCTGGGCGAGCGTCGGCCGCGCCCTGCCCGCGGTGCACTCGCCAGACGAGCGATACCAGCTCGGTCACCCGAACCAGCCGGTCCGGGGTGTCGACCGGAGCCGACCGGACGATCCCAGAGCTCCCCCTCTCCGCCAGATCCTCTGAATCGTCCCGCCGGACCTTTCGGTTCGGCACGTTCACTACACGACGCGAAGCCGACTGGCCGAGCGTCGATCGATCTGTCGGAGCAAACGAAACATGCCAGCTCGGCTCTGTCACTTCCCCGCCCGACTCGGGGTCCTGATCAGCGCGCTGTACTTTTTCACCCCGGTTCTCGCACAGGCTCAGGAGCCCGCGCCCGCTCAAGTGGATTCTCTCCGGACCGAGGTCCGGAGGCTTCAGGCGCAGCTCGACTCGATCCGCGCGATGCTCGAGCGCGGCGAGGCGAGCCCCGGGGAGGAGGTCGACGCAATCACCCGGCTTCGTGCCGCGGCCCAGGCGGCTGCGCGCGCAGGAGCGGACACGACCCAGGCGCAGCCGGCCGCGGAGCAGCAATTCGTCGGTCGCGGCCGCTCGCTGCAGGCCCTGAACCCCGAGATCAGCGTCTCGGGTGACCTCTATGCCGCCGTCCAGACGGAGGACCCGGACGGGGACAATTTCATCCCGAGGGAGTTCGAGATCTCGTTCCAGTCCGCCCTCGATCCCTTCTCTCGTGCCAAGGTCTTTCTGGCTGCGGAGCAAGAGGGTGCGGGTATCGAGGTCTTCGCGGAGGAAGGAGAGGAACACGGACACGGCGACGGCATCGTCGTCGAGGAGAGCTACGTCGAGTACGTGAACCTCCCGGGTGGCTTCGGCATCAAGGCCGGGCGGTTCTTCCAACAGTTCGGGCAGCTGAACCGCTGGCACACCCACGCGCTGCCCTTCCAGAGCCGTTCGCTCCCCCATCTGGTCTTCATCGGGGAGGAGCCTCTCGCCCAGGATGGCGCTTCCCTGCGTTGGCTTCTGCCCACGTCACCCGGCGCCGGGGCGTACGAGATCACCCTCGAGGGCACCCGCAGCCGAAACGAGACGCTTTTCGGTGGGTCCAACGGCCCCAGCCTTCTCGGGCACTTCAATGCGTTCTGGCAGCTGTCGGAATCGACCGACCTCGAGATCGGGATCAGCGGGATCGTCGGCGACTTCGTGGAGGAGCACGACGAGGACGACGCCGGAGACGAGGAAGAGGCGCTTTCCTTCAGCAACCGGCTCTACGGCATCGAGACGGCTTTCAACTGGATTCCGCCGGGCGCCTCGAGATACCGGGGCTTCACCCTCAGAGCCGGGGCCATGCTCTCGGCCCCGGAAGCTCCCACGGGGCCCGACCCGGACGAGGCGCTCGGGCTCTGGGCGCTGGCTGAGTTCAAGCTGGACCGGCAGTGGATTCTCGGCGGTCGCTACGGCTGGGTCGAGAATCCGAACGACACGGACGAGACCGCCTGGCTCGTCTCACCCGCCCTCACCTATTGGCAGAGCGAGTTCGTCCGCCTGCGGGCGGAATACGACATCGTGAACAGCGCAGGGGATACATCCGGGATCTTCACACTTCGGCTCACCTTCGCGATGGGTCCCCACAAGCACGAGACATACTGATGATCGAGATCGTCCTGACGGCCGTAATCGCGGCCACGGCTTCCTTGGAGGGCTCACCCGAGCTCACCATCCGAGAACCCGTACGGGTGGTGGCCACGCTGCCGGTGTATGCCGACCTGGCCCGACAGATCGGGGGTGCCGAGGTGGAGGCTACGGCGATCGCCGCTCCGAACGAGGACTCGCACTTCGTAAGGCCCAAACCGAGCTTCGCCCTGCAGCTCAGGCGGGCGGACCTCTTCGTCACCACCGGGCTGGACCTCGAGCTGTGGGTCCCGGCGCTCATCGACCGGGCCGGCAACGCCAACGTGCAGGAGGGCGGCCGCGGCTACGTCACGGCCTATACGGGCATCCGTCTGTTGGACATCCCGGCCTCTGCGGACCGGAGTGGCGGCGACGTGCATATCTTCGGCAATCCCCACCTCACGACGGATCCCCTTCGCGCGTTGCAGGTCGCACGCAACATCACGACCGGGCTGAAGCGGGTCGCCCCGGAGCGATCGGCGCTGTGGGACGAGGGCATGAGCCACCTCGAGGGCCGCCTGCACCGCGCGCTCTTCGGAGACCGTCTCGTCGAGCTCGTCGGTGGACCGCTCCTCGAGGAGCTCGCGATGTCGGGAGCGCTCAGGCCGTTCCTCCAGAGCCAGCAGCTCGAGGGGCGAACACTGATCGAAGAACTGGCCGGATGGCTCGGGGCCATGGAGCCGGTCTTCGGCAGCAACCTGATCTGCTACCACAAGAACTGGGCTTATCTCGAAGAGCGCTTCGGTGTGCGCTGTGCGGACTACGTCGAGGCCAAACCCGGAATCCCGCCCACACCAGGCCATGTGGGACGTCTCCTGGAGCTCATGAAGCAGGAGGAGCTGGACGTGATCCTCGCTGCCTCCTACTTCGATCGAAGCAAGGTGGAGTCGGTCGCGCGACGGAGCGGCGCAGAGACGGTCATCGTCCCGATGAACCCCGACGAAGGCCAGGATTACTTCGACATGGTCGACGCCTGGGTCTCGGCGCTCTCGCGAGCGCTCGGCTCCGATCCTCGCTGATCCGGCACGGGAGGGGATGAGATGTTCGATCTGATGCTCGTACCGATCGTGGCTGGACTCGTCATCCTCTCCATCCACGCCTACCTGGGTCTTCACGTCATCGCGAGAGGCGTCATCTTCGTCGACCTCGCGTTCGCCCAGATCGCGGCTCTCGGAGCTACCGTCGGCCTGCTCATGGGCGTGGAGCATCACACTGCGACAGCGCTCGGGTTTTCTCTCGGCTTCACGCTCCTGGGCGCCCTGATCTTCAGCTTCAGCAGGCTGCGAAACACGGTCGTGCCCCAGGAGGCGATCATCGGGATCACCTACGTGGTGGCCTCCGCCGCCGTCCTCCTTCTCGCGGGCTTCACCTCCGAGGGCGCCGAGCACGTGAGCGAGACGCTGACCGGCACGCTGATCTGGGTCACGTGGCCGCAGGTCATCAGGGTCGCGCTGGTCTACGTGATCCTCGGCGGCGTGTACGTGTTCTTCCGCAAGCAGTTCGCTCGCGTGTCCTTCAATCCCGATCGGGTCCCCCGCGCACGCCTGTGGGACTTCTTTTTCTACGTGACCTTCGGCGTGGCGATCACCTTCTCCGTTCCGATCGCCGGCGTGCTGCTCGTCTTCAGCTTCCTGGTCATCCCGGCCGTCGTCGCCTTCCTCTTCACCAACCAGCTGACGACCGCGCTCTTGCTGGCCTGGCTCGCCGGGGCCTTGGCGCTGGTCGCGGGAGTCGCCGCATCCTTCGTGTGGGACCTCGCCACGGGACCGCTGCTGGTGTGCGCGTTCGGGCTGATGCTGCTGCTGGCGCTCGTCGCCAGGCACCTCATGGGCGTGAAGACGGAGACGTTCGTCGACTTCTGAGGGCCTAGCGCTTGGGCGGTTGGCTCGGGCGCATCTCCACGCGACTGACCAGCGCGTTCTGCGGGTACGAGAGGATGTGCATGACCGCGGCCGCACAGTCCTCCGATCCAAGGGCCCACGCGCGATCGGGGCCCGGCTCCCGGTCATTGAATGCGGTGTTGATACTGCCCGGCATGATGATGCTGACGCGTATGCCGTCGTGACGAAGGTCGAGCATCATCGCCTCGGTCATCCCCAGAAGCCCGAACTTCGAGGCGTTGTAGCCCGAGCCACCAGGGAAGGAGTTTCGGCACGCCAGTGATCCGATGTTGACGATCCAGCCGCCGCTCGCACGAAGGTGCGGCACGGCAGCCTTGGAGCAGTAGAAGACTCCGCCGAGGTTCGTGTCGACCTGGTTCTGCCACTCCTCGATCGAAAGCTCCGCAATCGACTTGAAGACCCCGATTCCAGCGTTGTTCACGAGGACGTCGACTCGCCCGAACTCCTCGACCGTCGTCTCGATCAGGTTGAGGCAGTCCTCCACCCTGCTCACGTCCGCCGGGATTCCGATCACGCGACCCCGAACACCCCGATCCAGCTCGGCCGCCGCGACCTCCACGTCCGAGGCCGTCCGTGCGCTGACGACCAGATCGGCGCCGGCCCTCGCCATCTCCTGTGCCACGGCGCGCCCGACACCCTTGGTGCTGCCGGTTACGATGCACGTCTTTCCGGTGAGATCGATCATGGTCCGTCGTCTTCAGAAGAGGTTGTCCGTCCGTCCGGGACTCTGCGTACACCGGTGCCTTCGAGCGTTCCCCTCGGTCCAGCCCGCCTGCGGCAGCATGCCGATCCCCACGGCTCCCACCCGCCGAGGTGCGGTGGCCCGGCCCACCCCGCCACTCTAGCTTACCGGCCATGAATCCCGTAGCACTCGTGACCGGAGGCGCCGTCCGGCTCGGACGCGCCATCTCGCTCCGTCTGGCAGAGGCCGGCTACGACCTCTTCGTCCACTACAACTCCTCGGCCGGTCCGGCACGGGAAGTCGGCCGCGAGATCGAGGCCCTCGGTCGGCGATGTGTGATCGGACAGGCCGACCTCTCAGACCCGCGAGCGGCCGTCGCGCTCGGCACGGAGCTCCGCGAGGCTTACGGTCGCCTCGACCTCCTGGTGAACAGCGCGGCCAACTTCCACGCCACTTCGCTGCTCGACATCGACGCGGAGGAGTGGGATCGCGTGCTGGACGTGAACCTGAGGGCGCCGCATCTGCTGGTCCGCGA
>JBDHII010000150.1:0-2271 GCA_039587515.1 Gemmatimonadota bacterium | reverse complement strand
GAGTCCCACGGCCACGGCCGGCGACTGCTCGGGGTAGAGGATCTGTTCGGTGAGGGTGCTGATGAGCGTGAGCATGATCACACGCCCGCGGAGCTGCGCGACCGGATCCTCCTCCGCGCCGAGGAGACTGCCGACCCGGACGTAGAGGTTTTCTCGGGCGGACACGGATTGGGCGGGCACGATCTCGGGGTGGAGCCGTGCGTGCAGATGGAGCGAGTGCACGAGGCCACGATTCCGAGTGATGAAGTCCCGAACGGCGGAGACCAGGACACGCATGCGACCCCGCAGGTCATCCGGGTCCCCCCACTCGTGGTCCGGCAGACCCCCCGCGAACTCGGCGAACCGTGCTTCGTAGGCCGCATACAGATCGGGCAGGATCGACTCCTTGCTCCGAAATCGCCGGTAGAAGTTCCCCACGGAGACACCGGCCTCCGCGGCGATCTCGGCGATCGTGATCTGCACGAACGGCTTCTCCTCGATCAGGTCGAGGCATGCCTGCACCAGTCGGGTGTGCGTATCCCTCCCGCGCGCCTGCTGCGGTACCACCACCCCGGATTCGTTCTCCACCGGCTGCTCCACACTCCGATATTGACATTTGTGAATGATAATTCACATATTATCGCTAATGCGAATATGGATTCACAATAGGAGTTCGTCAAATGCTCGCCAGTCCAGCCATAGAGACCCGCCCCGGTCAGGAACGCCGTTCCGCCGATCCGATCAAGATCTTCGGGCTGACCCTTGCCGTCTTCGTCCTCGTGCAGCTTCTCGCGCCGACCCTTCAGAGCCTCTTCCTGGGCGAGGCCAGCTATATGGTCGGGCTCGGGTTCGTAAAATCGGTGAAAGCGCTGGGCATCCTCGGAATCGTCTGGAGTCTTGGGTCGTTCGCGGCCGTCGGGTTCCGCGCCCCGGTCGCTCCCATTTCGCTGCTCTACGGGCTTCCGATGATCCTGCTGGGATTCGTGACGTTGATGGGCGCGGAGACGCTCTCGACCGCTCCCGGATTCTTGATCGGCTGGTTCTGGGTGTCCCTCGTTGGAATGACCAGCGAAGAGGTCGTCTTCCGCGGGGCCCTCTGGGAGGCGCTCATCCACCGCGGGCCGTGGCGTACCGCGCTGATCACCTCCGCCGGCTTCGGGTCGATCCACCTCATGGGTCTCCAGACCGACCTCCCGTCGACAGTCATTCTCTCGCAGGTGTTCTTCGCATTCGGTGGTGGGATGGCGTTGGCTGCGGTCCGGATGCGCGCGGGATCGCTCTGGACCGCCCTGATGCTGCACCAGGGCTTCAACTGCGCAGCCTTTTGGGCCGCGGGGGGCCTCAAGCCGGTCTTCGAACCCGGAACCGAGGTTCGCTTCCTGACCGCGGGCCTGGTGCTCGCCGTGTGGGGAGCGGTTGCGGTGAAGGTCGCCCTGAAGAGGGCCGAGGCGATCGACTGAGTGGTGTGTTGGTGTCGGTAGCTAGGCAACTGCCGGCTCGATCGTCCGAATCTCCTCGATGGCCTCGCTGTGAAGAGCGTCCCAAAGATCCACCGCCGACTGAAGGTCGAGCCAGAACTCGGCGTCGGTCTTCGTGAGGCGCGCGAGAGGAAGGGCTGTATCGGGCGTGACCGACCTCTTCCCGTTGATGATCTCATTCATCCTCGGATACGAGATATGCAAACGCCCAGCGGCGTCCTTCTGCGTCATGCCGAGTGGCTCGAGGAAGTGCTGCCGGAAGACGGCTCCCGGCTGGATGGGTCGACAATTTGATTCAGCTGTGCCTTGATGGTGTGGCGCCGTTGTGGGGCGGTCGTATGGTCGAATGGGGTGCGCGGCTTCCGGCCGACTCCGTGCAGGCCTCGATGCTCGTGATCGTCGTGTCGAGCGACCACGTCGTGACACCGGCCCCGGCGATCGAGTACGCGGAGTATCTCGGCGACCGGGCGACTCTCGTGGTCTTCGAGAACGATTGCGGCCACGACATCCCGGGGTGCGAGATGTTCCGCTCCCGCGCCGTGATCCGGGAGTTCCTGCGGCAGGACTAGCTCGCCGCTCCCACCCGACTACGCGCTTCCAGCCCCCCGCATACGTACGACGACTTAGCGACGCTCTCCGATGCCAAGCCCATCGTAAGGCAGCGATGGGACGCTTGCCGGGAGGGCAAGATGAGACTTGGTGGAGCGGTGCTGGTCGTCATGGTGGCGACAACCGGGTGCTACGAGTGGAGCAGCCCGACGGCCCCCCCAGGGGACCAGTACGAGACGGTCGAGACCGTAACCTCGTGGACGGT
>JBDHII010000149.1:0-2281 GCA_039587515.1 Gemmatimonadota bacterium | reverse complement strand
GGTGTCGGAGAGGCTCGTCGAAGGCTCGACGGGGCTCCGTTCCTCGGACCGGATCTCGGCGCCGCCTTCCATCACTTTCGTGACGGTCTCTTCCATCAGCGGATTCGACCGCTTGACGCCCAGATCCTCCAGCACGCGCGAGAGCGGCTGGCCCTCGATCAGTTCCATCGCGTAGTAGTGGGCGCCGCGGTCCTCGCCCGTGGCGTAGACCGGGACGATGTTGGTGTGGTGGAGCTTGCCGGCGGCCTGCGCCTCCCGCTCGAAGCGCTGCACGGCCTGACCGGTCAGACCCAGGCCCGGCGGGAGCACCTTCAGCGCGACGCGCCGCTTGAGCGAGATCTGTCGGGCTTCGTAGACGACGCCCATCCCGCCGCGGCCGATCTCGCGCAACAACTCGAAGTCGCCGAGGCGCTCGTAGAGAATGGCGGCGTCGCTCGCCGGTTCCGGAGGGTTGCCCTTTTCCGAGCGAGTGGGCTGCTCGGCTTCGGGTGGCCGGCGCTGCTCGTCATCGGACATGCCGACGGCGCTCCTCTGGAAGGCGGGCGGCTGTCTTTTGCTTCCCCCTCCGGTGGCGCGGTCAGTCTACGGGAATCGCGAAGGTCCGGTCAACAAATGGCCCTCGGACACCAAGGAGCACAGCGTCGAGCTTCGCGCCCTCTAGCGAGGCCAGGTGTCCAAATAGGTGTCCGTAGTAGTCGGAATACTCGGAGTCCTCGGAGAGAAAAAAAGAAGGCCCGACAGGAGAATGCCGGACCTTCAACGTTTCTTTGTCGCTTGGGAAGCTGACGCTCTACCAACTGAGCTATTCCGGCTCTGCGGGGGATTGTAGCAGAACAACTGTTACCGGGAATCGAGCCGATCCCCCCAGCCCTGCACGAGGACCGGATGCCCACTCGTCTCCGTCTGCCACAGCGCCGCCGTCACCACCAGGCTCCCATCCACCGGATGCACGTCGAACGAAGCGCTGGTCGCCTGGATCAAGGCAACGGGCGTCGACAGTGCGACCTGCGGCCTCCCCAGTCTGGGGCTCCCGTCTTCGACGGCCATCTCGACAACCCGTATCTCCGCGTCCGACGCCGCACCCCGGCGGTAATAGATCCGCCGCCCGTCCCCGCTCCACCTGGGCGCCCGCCCACCGTCCGCATCCGAGACCTGCCAGCGTCCCGCGCCGTCGACCTTGCTCAGGTAGACGTGGTCCACCCCGGACTCGCCCGAGCTGTAGACCACGAACCGGTCGTCCGGTGAGAAGGCTCCGTGGAGATCGAGATCGCGGGAAGCGACCAGGGCCACCGACTCGCCTGCCGGTTTCCCGGTCTCGTCGAAGCGTTGCAGGTGCAGATCGAAGCCCCGACCCTCCATTCTCTTCGAGAACAGCAGCATCGACCCGTCCGAGGACCAGGAGTAGGCCCGAAGACCGGATTCGTCGGCCAGCAGCAGCTCCGCCTCCCCCGATCCGTCGGCGCGTTTGCGATAGATGTTGAGATTCGCGCCGTCTTTGCCCGACGAATACGCGATCCATTTCCCGTCCGGGCTCCAGATCGGCGTGTAATCCCCCACGTTCGGTTCGAGTGTCAAGCGCGTCGCCACGTCGCGCTGTTGGTCGTAGACCCAGATGTCGCTCTGACTTCCCAGACCCCTGGAGTAGGTGACGAATCGACCGTCCGGGGAGAAGCGTGGATGCAGGATCCCGGCGACTTCCGAGAGAATCTTCACCTCACCGTCGGGCATGATCCGGTGCAGCTGGATCGCGACCTCCGATCCCTCCCCCGGGATGTAGAGCAGCGTCCCGTTGTCCGACACCGCGTAGTTGGCGGCGCCGTTTCCGAACATGTGCCGCACACCCCTGACCATCGCCGCGGGTGCCGAGGTCACCTCGAGCGTGGCCGCGTCGAAGCCCATGACCGTCAGGGTCCCCTCGTAGATGAACGCGATGTGGCCACTCGACAGGTAGCGGGGATACATCGCGTTGGCCTGGAGCACGCGCACCTTGCCGGAGTCCAGCTCGAGCAACTCGACGCGCGACTCGGCGAAGTTGCCGGCAAGGCCGGCCAGATAGATCAATCCCCGGTTTCCCGGCAGGATCGTCGGCCAGCGGTGGGAGTTGGTCTGGGAGAGCGTCTCCTCGTCCGTGACGTCGGGGAGGCTCGTCACCTGCTCGGGGTCGCCGCCGTCCTCGCTCACCCGCATGATCGGGTGGTTGGTGCCCGGCGAGAAATAGATGAACCCGTCCGACGACCAGCTGGCGCCGCGAGGGGAAGTGGTGACGGGCGCGAGCGATACG
>JBDHII010000077.1:0-15549 GCA_039587515.1 Gemmatimonadota bacterium | reverse complement strand
TGCCGGCCAGTCGCCCGTGCCGTGCCTCGCCTTGATCTTGGCATCGCCCCTGACCATGATCCTCGACGCCCAAACATCAAGGGAGGATTCGTGCCGCTTTTTCTCGACATCCATCGCAACCTGGAAGGTGCCACGCCGGAATCCATCCGTGAGGGGCACATCGCCGATCTGGAGGCCCAGGAAGCCCACGGCGTCAAGTACCTCAAGTACTGGTTCGACGAGAAGCGCGGTACGGTGTGCTGCTTGGTGGAGGCGCCGAACGAGGAGGCCTGTCACGCGGTTCATCGCAAGGCGCACGGGCTCGTGGCGGACGAGATCATCAGCGTCGAGGACGAGCTCGTGGCCGCCTTCCTCGGCGGCGGGAGCTTCGACGACCTGGGCGCTGCGATCGGGTCGATGGGCGAGCCTGTCTCCGCCTTCCGAACCCTCATGTTCACCGACCTCGTGGGGTCCACGGCGCTGGTGCAGGAGCTCGGCGACCACGAGATGATGGAGCTGATGGAGGCACACGATCACCTGCTGCGCGGGCAGATTCATCGGCATCACGGACGCAAGGTGAAGCACACGGGAGATGGCGCCATCGCTTCCTTCGCCGATGCCACGGCGGCCGTGGCCTGCGCCCGCGACACGCAGCGTGCGTTCGCCGATCATCGGGAGGCCCATCCCGAGCATGCGCTCCACATCCGCATCGGACTGAGTGCAGGCGAGCCCGTCTCTCGCGGCAGCGACATCTTCGGCTCGGTGGTGAACCTCGCAGCCCGGGTCTGTGACGAGGCCGAGAGCGGGGAGATCCTGGCGGCCGGCGTCGTTCGGGAGCTCTGCCTCGGCAAGAACCTCCCGTTCGAGGTCTGTGGCACGGCGGAGCTGAAAGGCTTTCCTGAGCCGGTTTCGCTCTATCGCGTGCCCTGGGACGGCTGAGACGGGGTCGGATTGCACTCCCCGTGCTCGGGGTCTCCGACTGAACTTGATGTGGCACGCCGCGTGGGCTAGTCTGCCCCCCCCCGGGGGGAGTCCCCACTAACCTGAAAACAACCGATCGGTCGACATGGCTCTTGCCTTTCGTGTGGGATTCTTCGACTTGAATCCAGCCCTGCCAGCAGTTCAGGAGGCGAGCGGGTTCGACAGCGTGAGCACGCTGTGGATTCTGCTGGCCGCGATCCTCGTCTTCTTCATGCAGGCCGGGTTCAGCGTGCTCGAGGCCGGCCTCGTGCGGACCAAGAACGCCGGGAACGTTCTGATGAAGAACCTCCTGGACTTCTGCTTCGCCGCTCTGGCCTACTTCGTCTTCGGATACGCCATCATGTACGGGTCGGAGGGGCTGCTCTTCGGAACTGAAGGGTGGTTCCTGGTGGGGGTGGAGTCACCCGTGGAGGGCCTGCCGGTCGAAGTGTTCTGGCTGTTCCAGGCGGTATTCGCGGGTGCGGCGGCCACGATCGTAGCGGGTGCGGTCGCAGAGCGGATGAAGTTCACCTCGTACCTCGCCTACTCCTTCATCCTCTCCGCCTTCATCTATCCGATCGTCGGTCACTGGGTGTGGGGAGGCGGCTGGCTCAGCGGGCTGGGCTTTCACGATTTCGCCGGCTCGACGGTCGTACACGCCGTCGGAGGTGCGACCGGCCTGGTCGGTGCGTGGGTTCTCGGTCCGCGTATCGGAAAGTTCAACGCGGACGGATCACCCAACGCCATTGGAGGGCACAGCCTCCCGCTGGCTTCGCTCGGTGTCTTCATCCTCTGGTTCGGGTGGTACGGCTTCAACGCCGGCTCGACGCTGGGGATGGGAGAGCCGGACGTGGTCGCGCGGGTCGCGATCAACACGACGCTCGCGCCCTCGATCGGGGCAGTCGCGGCGATGGTGGTCAGCTGGATCAAGTACGAGAAGCCGGACCTGCTTCTCGCCCTCAACGGGGCTCTGGCCGGACTCGTCGGCATCACGGCGCCCTGTGCCGCCGTCAGCCCTGGAGCAGCGCTCTGGATCGGGGCCATCGCCGGTATCCTCTGCGTATACGGAATCGCATGGATCGACGCGATTCGGGTCGATGATCCGGTCGGGGCGGTGGCGGTCCACGGGATCTGCGGAATCTGGGGAACGCTGGCCGTGGGGCTCTGGGGCCGGGAGGCCTTCGGAGCGACGAGCGACGGGCTCTTCATGGGGGGTGGCTTCGGACCGCTGGGCACCCAGACGCTGGGCGTCATCGCCTGCCTGGGCTTCACGGTTCTGGCCATGTGGGTCGTGTTCAAGTCGATCGACTCCGTTCTGGGCCTGCGCGTCTCGAAGGAGACCGAGCTGCGCGGCCTCGACATCGACGAGCACGGAATCGAGTCGTACGGCGGGTTCCAGATCTTCACCACCGACTAGAGGCGTGGAGACCTTCTCATGAAGATGATCGTCGCGCTGATCAAGCCTGAGCAGCTTCCTTCCGTCAAGCAGGCGCTGTTCGACACCGAAGTCCGTCACATGACGGCAACCTCCGTCATGGGCACTGCCTCTCGGACCGAGCAGCAGACGTACCGGGGCGTGAAGAAGGAGGTCTCTCTCTTTCAGCGGATTCGCCTCGAGGTCGCCGTCAACGACGCGAACCTCGAGCGAGCGATAGAGGCGATCTCGAGGGGCTGCATGGACAGCGGTGGCTCGGGTAAGATCTTCGTTCTGGAGCTTCAGGACGTGGTCACTGTCTGGACCGGCGAGCGCGGCTCCCGGGCCCTCTACTGAGGACCTCGATGACCAGGCATCCAACCAGCCCGCGCGACCTCGTCCGCATGATCGGCGAGCGCGAGATCCAGTTCCTGGACCTGAAGTTCGTGGATCTCTTCGGAACGCTTCAGCACCTCACGCTGCCGGCCGAGCTGGTGGACGAGGCCCTGTTCCGCAACGGCATGGCCTTCGACGGCTCCTCGGTCCGCGGCTTCACGAGGATCAACCAGAGCGACATGCTCCTGATTCCCGACGCGTCTTCGGTCTTCGAGGATCCCTTCTTCGACGATCCGGCACTGTCGGTCTTCTGTGACATCGTCGACCCGAACGGGCGCTACACCTTCTCGCGCGATCCGCGTTCGGTCGCACGTCGGGCCGAGCAGCTCGTGCGCTCGCTCGGGATCGCCGACACGGCCTACCTGGGCCCCGAGATCGAGTTTTTCGTGTTCGACGAGGTCCGCTTCGATCAGGCCACCCAGCACGGGTACTTCTTCCTGAACAGCTCCGCGGCGTCCTGGGCGACGGGCGAGAAGGGTGACAGCGCGAATCTGGGACACCGAGCCGCGCAGCGTGGCGCGTACTTCTCGGCGCCACCGATCGATCAGTACAACAACCTCCGCTCCAAGATCTCCCACGTGCTCAAGCGGGTCGGCCTACAGCCGGAGCTGCACCATCACGAGGTGGGTGCTGCGGGCCAGTGCGAGATCGGCTTCCGGTTCGGTCCGCTGCTGAGCCAGGCCGACGCCTCGATCATGTACAAGTACGTGGTCAAGAACGTGGTGGCCCGGTACGGGAAGACGGCCACTTTCATGCCCAAGCCTCTCCTTCAGGAAAACGGCTCGGGCATGCACCACAACATCAGCCTCTCGAAAGAGGGGAAGAACGTGTTCTACCAGGCGGGCACCTACGGTGACCTGAGCCCGCTGGCGGTCCACTTCATCGGGGGGCTACTGGAGCACGCCCGAGCTCTCTGTGGGATCTGCTGTCCGACGACGAACTCCTATCGGAGGCTCGTACCGGGCTACGAGGCCCCGATGAACCTGCTCTATTCGGGACGGAACCGGAGCGCGTGCATCCGCATCCCGACGATGACCGGGGGTCCGAAGTCGAAGCGGATCGAGTTCCGCACGCCAGATCCGTCGTGCAACCCCTATCTCAGCTTCGCGGCGATCATGTGCGCCGGAATCGACGGGATTCGGCGTGGGCTGGAGCCTGCCGACCCCGTGGACGAAGACATCTACGAGCTTGCGGCGGGCTCGGGAGGAAGGGAGATCGAGCGCACTCCGGGGACCCTGGACGAGGCGATCTCGGCGCTCGAAGCGGATTACGACTTCCTGGTCCGGGACGGCGTTTTCACTGAAGACCTGATCGAAACCTGGATCGACTACAAGCGAAAGAACGAGATCGACTACGTGCGCCTCCGGCCTCACCCCGGGGAGTTCGCTCTGTACTTCAACGCGTAGCGCGGCCGAAGGAACCATCATGGATCAAGCACAGCTTATCGGGATCTACCTTGGTGTGGGGGCGCTGGCCGTTCTGGCCCTGGTGATCTTCATCAAGGCCAACATCGTGATCTGCCAGCCCAACGAGGTCGTGATCATTTCGGGCCGGAAGCGTCAGGCCAAGGACGGCACGACCGTCGGCTATCGGCTGATCCGGGGTGGTCGGGGCTTCTGGGGATGATCCCGGTCGACATCGAGGGCCGTGCGAACGTGAAGCTCGCCGGTCGGGAGGAGCAGGGGCTCGAGGCGGGCATCGAGCGGTTCCTCGGCAAGGGCGTAGAGGCCATCGACAAGACGGCGCAGCAGGTGCTGGAGGGTGCGTTGCGCGGCGTGATCGCGGGCGTCCGACCGGAAGAGGCCAATGAGCGCCGGCTCGAGCTGGCCCAGGAAGTGGCGGAGCGTGCGCGTGAGGAGCTCGCCGGCCTCGGCATCGTGCTGGACTTCTTCCAGATCCACGACCTCTCGGACGAGGCGGGCTACCTGCAGGCCATCGGACGCAAGCGTAATGCCGAGGTGCACCGCGACGCTCAGATCGCGGAGGCGGAGGCGGAAGCTCAGGCGAGGGAGGTGTCGGCCGAGCAGCGTCGCGTCGGGCGGGAGGCGGAGATCGCCGCCGAGCAGCTGGTCATCCAGAAGGAAAACGCGCTGGAGGTCGAGCGGGCCAACCTCAAAGCGTCCGAGAACGAGGCACGCGAGCGCGCCCAGGTCGCCGGGCAGATCGCCCGCGTCGAGCGCGAGGTCGAGCTCGAGTCCATCCGGGCCGAGTTGAGCAAGCGGAGGCATGAGGCCGACACGGTGATCCCCGCGACGGCCATGGCGGAGGCGGAGCGGCTTCGGGCTGAAGGAGAAGCGGCCCGCATCCGGGAGCAGGGGAAGGCCACGGCCGACGCCGTCCAGCTGATGAGGGCGGAATGGGACGAGGGCAAGACCCACGAGCTCTTCCTCATCCACATGTTCCCGGACCTGATCGAGAAGGTCACGCGCGTGGTAGCGGACAACCTGCGCGTGGACAAGCTCACGATCCTCGACGGAGGGGGGGAGCAGGGCGGCGAGGGGCTGCCGAACTACGTTCGCAACCTCACGGGGAGTGCCGTTTCGATGATCGAGCAGATGAAGACGGCTACCGGCGTCGACTTCGAGCGCATGGCGCGCGGAGGCGAGTCCACGTCGACCGCCGAGATCCCCAAGGAGCTCTGAGCGATCGGGTGATTGCGGAGACTTCGCCCTGGGGTCAGACTCAGACTCCGGTAAACTCGCGTGGGAGGAGAAGTGATGGACGATGCGACCGCGAAGGCGTTGCGAGAGACATTGGAGCTCGGCGGACTCGGTCCCGACTCGGTCCTCTATCGGGAGACGCGTGAGGAGTTCCTGACGCACGAGGAGACGTCCGGCGCATGGGTCCTCAGCGCCAATCCGGATCCGTCCGAGGCGGTGGTGGATGTCTATGAAGGGGGTCACACCTCTCTCGCGGCCCAGATCGGTCCCGGACTGGCTTTCACGGTCCAGGCGGACAACCAGTGGGTGGAGGAGGGCCGGATCTCCGTAGCGATGCGGCTCGGGGACGCGCTCGACCAGGGAGGGCTCGTCTATCCGGTCGAATCCGTCATCACGGAGTCGGTCTGGTACGTGACCCTTCCAACCGGAAGCGTGCGTGTCACCAGAGTCTGAGCGAGCCGGCGCATCGAGCCAGGGTCTGAGGGATCTCTCGATCCGCCTGCGCGTCCTCTCGGTGCTGGCGATCGTAACGATCATCTCGGTCGGGACGATGGCTGCCGTGGCCTACCGCCTCGGCGTCTCCACCTCCGAGCAGCAGGCCCTCGATCTACTGACGTCGGTCCGGGAGCTCAAGGGCCGGCAGATCGAGGGCTACTTCGAGACGATCCGCGACCAGGTGGTCACCCAGTCCGAGAACCTCATGGTCGTGGAGGCGCTCCGCGAGTTTACTGCCGCGGCGCGAACGCTGGAGAACGAGCTTCTGGCCTCCGGGCCGTCGGCGAGTGACCTCGACCTCGGCCTGAGGCTCTACTACCAGGACGAGTTTCTTCCGAGGCTCTCGGCCAATTCGGACGATGCCGGCCCGCTCTCGGAATATTGGCCATCGGACGGACTGGGGCGTCTACTCCAATACCTCTACGTGAGCTCGAACCCCTTCGCTGTGGGCTCCAAGCACCTGCTGGACCGTGCCGAAGCGGGCACGCGGTACGACGCGGTGCATGGGCGCTATCACCCGCTGCTCCGGAGCTTCCTGGAACGCTTCGGCTACTACGACGTCTTCCTGGTCGATGCGCAGACGCACCGCATCGTCTACTCGGTTTTCAAAGAGGTCGACTTCGGCACGACGCTCGAGGCGGGTCCGTACCGAGAATCCAACCTCGCTTCGGTCTACCGCGCTGCGCTGGCCGCCGGAAGCGCCGCTTTCACGCGGCTCGAAGACTTCGAGCCGTACGCTCCTTCCTACGGTGCCCAAGCTTCTTTCATCGCCTCACCCGTGATGCAGGACGGCGAGCTCCTGGGCGTTCTGGTTTTCCAGCTTCCGTTGGACCGCATCAACGACGTGATGACGAGCGGGGCGGCTTGGCAGGCGACCGGGCTCGGTGAGTCCGGCGAGTCCTACCTCGTAGGCCCCGACTACCGGCTGAGGACCGAGTCGAGGTTCCTGGTGGAGGACGTCGAGGCGTATCTCACGGCGATCGGTGAGGCGGGTGTGCCTCCGGCAACGGTTCGGTCCATCGAGGCGCAGGGGAGCGCCGTAGGCCTCCAGCCCGTCCGGACCCGCGGTACGGAGCTCGCGCTCGGCGGCGAGACGGGCGTGGCCCGCTTTCCGGACTACCGGGACGTCGAGGTGTTCTCGAGCTTCCGACCCCTGAGCATTCCAGACCTGGATTGGGTTTTGATGAGTGAGATCGACGCCGCGGAGGCGCTCTCGCCGGTCGTCGCTCAGCGCAATCGCATGCTCCTGTGGGTCGCGCTCCTTCTTCCGCTCCTCGGTGCGCTCGCAGTCTGGTTCGCAGGAAATCTGACGCGCCCGATCCGAGCGCTCTCCGTCACGGCGAGTCAACTGGCGAGCGGCGACCTCGAAGCCCAGGTCGAAGTCGATCGGGGTGACGAGATCGGGGAGCTGGCTGGCAGCTTCGAGGCGATGCGCGTCTCGCTTCGAGAGCTGATCGATCGGCAAAACCGCTCGATCGAAGCGCTCTCGACCCCGCTCATCCCGATTCACGACGACGTGGTCGTGCTCCCTCTCGTGGGCGAGCTCGACACGGCCCGCTGTGAGCAGCTTCGCCAGTCGCTGACGAGTCAGCTGCACGAGAAGGGTGCGCGGTTCGCGATCCTGGATCTGACGGGTGTGCCCAACCTGGACGACGATGTCGCCCAGGGGCTTCTCAAGGTCGCGCGCTCGGCCGGCTTGTTGGGGGCCCGGGCGATCATATCCGGGGTGCGGCCGGAGATGGCCGCACGGATGGCGGAGAGCAACGTGGACATTCACGGCATCGTCACGGCGCGCACGCTTCGCGATGCCATCGAGATCGCAGTCGAACACGAGAATTGAGGATACCCTGCCGCCAGAGGCGGGGGCTTTCATCACAGGAGGCGAGCTTTCAATGGCCGGTCACTACGCAACGACGGGCGACCATCATGTCGATCACAGGGCGCTCCTGGAGCTGTATCGCCTCGACGATGAAGGCCTGGAGCGGATTCGTATCTTCGGGGAGCAGGCCTTGGCCCGAATGGACGAGCTTGTGGACAAGTGGTACGAGTGGCTCGCCAAGCTCCCCGACTACGACGAGTTCTTCGCGGATCCCGAGACGCTGAAGCGCGTCCAATCCCTGCAACAGGGCTACTGGGAGGCCTTCATGGCGGGGACGGTCGATGCGGAATACGTCGAGCGGCGCCGGCTCGTCGGAGAGGCGCATGCCCGCATCGGACTGCCGCTGAACACGTACTTCGCCGGGATGAACATGTTTCAGGAGCTGTTCAGCATGGTCATCCGTGAGGGGGATTTCGCGGATGCTGATCGGGCTCCCACGCTCGATGCCGTCATCAAGCTCTTGCATCTCGACACGGCCATCGTCGTCGACACCTACAATCACCTCGTCGAGCAGACGCTGACCGCCCAGTCCCGGTCGCTCATGGAGATGTCGACGCCGGTGACGCAGATCTGGGAGAGCCTCCTGTTCCTGCCGATCGTCGGAATCATCGATTCGAAGCGGTCTCGGGACATCATGAACGCCACGCTCGGCAAGATCGCCGAGTCGCAGGCCCGCGTCTTCATTCTCGACATCAGCGGGGTTGGAGTCGTGGATACGGCCGTGGCGAACCACCTCATCAAGATCACCCGGGCGACCAAGCTCATGGGCTGTGAGACGACGATCTCCGGAGTCTCGCCGGCCATCGCCCAGACGATCGTCGACCTCGGGATCGACGTGGGTGAGGTGAAGACGACGGCGACGATGCGCGACGCGCTGGCCGACGCGGTTCAGACGATCGGACGAAAGGGAAGCGGCGCGCGCTGAAGATGAGTACGGAGGAAGCGTCGAAGATCCCGCTCCAGCTGGCCCAGGAGTGCGTGGTCGCGTCGATCCAGGTGGATCTGGACGACCGGATTCTCAGCGCCTTCCGCAACGAGCTGCTCGAGTTCGTCCGCGCTTCGGGAGCTCGCGGTGTCATTCTGGATCTGTCGGGCGTGACGGTGATGGACTCGGTCGAGTTTCAGGCGCTTCGCGACACCATGCGGATGGCACGGCTCCTCGGCGCCGTGACCGTCGTATCCGGCCTCCAGCCCGGCGTGGTCTCGGCCCTGATCGACCTGGGAGCGGATACGCGTGGTGTGGAGGCCACCGCGACGCTCGACGATGCCTTCGCACGCATGGCGGAGCTGCGCCGTACGGAGCCCGCGGGCGAGGGGGAGTCCGACCTTGAAGCGGATACCGAGCTCGAGGCGGGGGCGCCCACTGAGGCGACGTCGGTCGACGAGGACGATGCCGAGTAGAACCGTGCGAAGAATCCGGACCGATCCGGACGTGACCCACGCCGTGGTTTCGGCAACGCAGTTCGCGCGCGAGATGGAGTTCAACGAGCTGCAGAGTCGCTCGATCGGAACCGTCGTGTCGGAGCTGGCGACAAACATTCTCAAGTACGCCGAGTTCGGTCGCGTCACGATCGAAGAGGTGCAATCGGGCAGCCGTCGCGGCATGCAGATCACGGTCGCCGATCGGGGGCCGGGTATCGAGAACGTCGAGGAGGCCCTGCGAGATCACTTCAGCTCGAGCGGGACGCTCGGCCTCGGGTTGCCGGGGGTCAGGCGGATGGTCGACGACTTCTCGATCGAATCCAAGACCGGTGAGGGGACGACGGTGGTCGTGCAGAAGTGGCTCGAATCCGTCTCTCCTCCGAGGCGGGTCTCGCTGCCCGCCGCCGTCACCGGGAGCGAGGCCTTCTCGGAACGCGGAACGGATCGAGGCAACCTGCTCTTTCCGGCCGGTGATGCAGAGAGCCGGCCGCTCGAGGTGGCGTACGTGAACCGGCCCTGTCGCGGAGAGCTCGTGAGCGGAGACGGCGTCGCGGTCACCGAAGTGGAAGACGGCGTGCTCATCGTGGTGGTCGACGGCCTGGGCCACGGAAGGGAGGCCAACGGGGCGGCAAAGGCCGCGACACGGTACGTGCGGCGCGAGCCCACCTCGGATCTCGGTCACCTGATGAAGAAGCTGAACGAGCGACTTCGGGAGACCGTAGGCGCCGCCGTCTCTCTCTGCTGGATCGAGCTGTCTTCGGGAACGACACGCTATGCCGCGGTCGGGAACACGGTCCTTCGACTCGAGGGAGAGCGAGCCCTGCGGCTCACGGCCACGGCAGGCACCGTGGGCTCTCAGGTCAAGAATGTCCGTGTCGATTCAGCCCGGCTCACCGAGGGAGACGTGCTGATCATTCACACGGACGGCATCTCGGACCGCACGACGTTCGACGACTACCCTCAGCTGCGCTACCAGTCGGCCGAAACCGTAGCCGAGAAGATCGTGGGCCGATACGGAAAGAGACACGACGACGCGACCGTGGTCGTCTGTCGTTTCAAGACGCGATGATCGACGTCGGAACGATCACGGGGGGCGGGATCGGCTCCGTTTCCGACGCACGCCGGAAGGTCCAGCGTGTGTTGGAGGAGCTGACAGGGGACCGAATGCTGGCGAGCCGAATCGCCTCGGTGACCTCACAGCTCTACAGAGTCGTGGAGCGCATGTCGGACGCGGGACGCATCGACGTGCGGGTCCTCCCGGACGCGGTGATGCCGGAACTCGTCCTCGATTTCGTGGGCGTCGACCGTGAGGTCGACGGGGAGTTCGCGGCAGCCTTCTTCGACAACGTGCACCGTGTGCGCGTGGACGGAGAGCCCGCTCTCAGGCTCGGCTTGCATCTCGCCAGCCTGAATCAGGCGGCGCTGTCGGAGCGTCGGCTCGCGGCCTTGCGCGCGATGGTGGAAGAGAAGAGTCGCGACGCGCTGATGGGCGAGCTCACGGTCAAGAACCGCGAGCTGCAGGAGTCTTTCGACAACCTGCGTCGAACGACGACGGCCAAGGAGCGCATGGAGAGCGAGCTGAACATCGGGCGGGACATTCAGATGAGCATGCTCCCACTCGAGTTCCCTCCGTTCCCGCACCGCAACGACTTCACCGTGTTCGCCACGCTGGAGCCGGCGAGGGAGGTGGGCGGGGACTTCTACGACTTCTTCCTGATCGACGAAGACCGATTCTGCTTTTGCGTGGGCGACGTTTCGGGGAAGGGCGTCCCGGCCGCGCTCTTCATGGCCGTCACCAAGACGCTGATCAAATCCCGGGCGACGAACGACTTTTCCCCGGCGAGCATTCTGACCCATGTCAACGACGAGATCTCCCAGAACAACGACTCGGCGATGTTCGTCACGCTATGGCTCGGAATCCTGGATGTGAGCACCGGCGAGTTCCTCTACACCAACGCGGGCCACAACCCGCCGTACCTGAAGCGGTCGGACGGTCAGAGCATCCGGCTCGACAAGCGGCACGGGCCGGTGATCGGCGCGGTCGACGGGCTGGTCTACGGAGAGTCCAAGGGCCAGTTGGAGTCGGGCGACTTCGTCTTCCTGTACACGGACGGCGTGACCGAGGCGATGGATCCGGACGGCACGCTCTACGAAGAGGACCGTCTGGTCGAGATCCTGGACTCGAAGCCGTTCGAGACCGTGGAGGACATGGTGGCGGCGTCCACCGAGGACGTCTGGCGCTTCCAGGCCGAGGCCGAGCAGGCGGACGACGTGACGGTTCTCGCTGTCCGCTTCGTCGGGCGGGCCGGGGGGGCGGCGGACATTCACGTGCTTCACGTCGAGGCCGCGAACCGTCTGGAGGAGATCGACCGGGTCAACGAGGCCTTCGAAGCGTTCTCGGCCGAGCACGGCCTCCCGGAGAAGGTCCGCCGAAGCTTGAAGCTCGTCTTCGACGACTTGCTCAACAACGTCATTTCCTATGCGTACACCGACGACGAAGAGCACGTGATCGACGTCCACATCGAGCTCTCGTCGGATCGGCTCGCCGTTCGTCTGACCGACGACGGGCAGCCGTTCAACCCCTTCGGGCGGGCGAGCCCGGACACCGCTCTGGAGATCGACGAGCGCGACATCGGCGGTCTCGGCATCCACCTCGTCGAGAGCTTGATGGACGAGGTGTCCTACACCCGACGTACGGACCGGAACGTGGTGGTCCTGGTGAAATACCTTTCTGGCATCGAAACCGATGAGGAGGATGCGTGAACATCTCACTTCGTGAGGCCGACGGCGTCACCGTCGTGCAAGTCGAGGGGAACCTGGATACCAACACCGCGCCCGAGGCACAGGAGCGCCTCGACGACCTCGCCGCACAGGGGGTCGCGAAGGTGTTGGTGGACTTCACCGACCTCGACTACATCTCGAGCGCCGGTCTCCGCGTGCTGCTGGCCACGGCCAAGAAGCTCCGGGGAACCGGCGGAAACCTGAGACTCTGCGGCCTCAACGAGACGGTGGCCGAAGTCTTCGAGATCTCCGGGTTCAGCACGATCTTCGCCGTCTTCCCCTCCGAGGCCGAGGCGCTGGAGGGCTTCTGAGCGGGCAGGTCGCCCCAGAGGCACCGATTCGTCCCAACCCCCCGATCCTCGAGGGGTCGAGATCTCGCGCCGGGTGGGACCTCTTCATCGCCGGTGCGGTCTTGGCCACGGTCGTCGTGGTGCCCGCCCAGATCGCCTTCTTTCGGCAGGTCGGCCTCGTCGGGAGCCTGATCGTCTACCTGCTGGACCTCGCCTTTCTGATCGACATTCGGCTCGGCTTTCGCACGCCGTTCCGAGCCGGGGGAGCCGAGGTCCACGACCGTAAAGCCATCGCTCGGCGATACCGCCGCTCGGGCTTCTGGACAGACGTTGCGGGCACCGTTCCGATCGATCTCCTCTTCCTCGGCTCCGCGGCCACGTTGGGCGGGATCCCGCTCGCGCTCCTGCTCAGGACCAATCGCCTCCTTCGCATCGGCCGACTCTTCCGAGCCTTTCGGGGCTGGGAGCGACTGCGCTCCACGAACACCGGCTATCTGAGAATCACGAAGCTCGTCGTGGGCGTCTTCGTCCTGATCCACTGGATCGCCTGCGGGTGGTTTCTCGTCGCGGTCGTGGAGGGATTCCCGGCGGACTCCTGGGTGGTTCTCGCGGGCATCGAGTCGCTGGACGTCGGCAGCCAGTACCTTCGCTCGCTCTATTGGGGGTTCGTGACGACCACGACCGTGGGATTCGGAGACATCACTCCATCGCGCAACGCCGAGTATCTCTTCACGCTGGTCGTCATGATCGTCGGTGCCTCGATGTACGCGCTGATCATCGGAAGCATCGCCTCGCTCGTCCGCGCGATCGACGCGGCGAAGTCCACCTTCTGGGACCGCGTCGAGGGCGTGAACCGCTACCTGCAGAACAGAGGCGTTCCCCTCGAGCTGCAGGCCCAGGTCCAGGCCTACTACGAGTACCTCTGGGATCGGCACCGGGGGGTGAGCACCCAGCGGTTTCTCGAGGACCTGCCCGACCCGATCCGCCTCGACGTCCTCTACCATCTCACCCGGGACCTGACGGAGCGTGTTCCCCTCTTCACCCATGCCGATGAGCCGCTTCGCAACGCGCTCCTCATGCACCTCGAGCCCCAGGTGTTCGTCCCCGGCAGTTACGTCGTGCGGGAGGGGGAGGTGGCCACCGGACTCTACTTCGTCGGTAGCGGCCGGCTTGCGATCAGGGGTGAGGGCGACACAAAGTCTTTCGGGGAATTCGAGGCAGGAGACTACTTCGGCGACCTGTCACTGTTGCTGGGGGAGCGCCGGACCGGCTCGGTGTACGCTTTGAGTCACTGTGACATCTTCTTCCTGCCGAGCACGGCCTTCAATCGGCTGCGCGCGGATTACCCGGAGTTCAAAGAGGTCCTCCGCCGTATCTCGTCTGACAAGTCCGAAAAGCTGGCCGACCTGGTGTCGGACGGCTGCATCCTCTAGGTCATAACGCATGAACATCGTCGTCGCCGACAGCCTGGTCCGTTCCACGCTGAGCCCGGAGAAGCAGTTCAACGGGCTCCCGTCGAATCTGGGCGCACGGGAGATCGCCCGCCTCATGGGTCGAGGTCGGGCGTACGGGGACGGGCCCCTCCCTCGCCTGATCCGGGCGTCTGCCGAGTCGGGTGCGAGCACACGGTTGATCCTCCTGCGAGAGGAGGCGGAGTCCGCCGGTGCGCACTCCGAATCGGCCGGCACGCTCAGCGAGTGGGTCGAACCCCTCGAGGAGCTCGCCGAGGGCGTGCCGAGCATCTCTTGCTCACCCGGGCTGATTCCTTGGCGCGATTTCCTCCGGGTCGTGTCGGAGGTCAGTGGAGCCGAGGTCCGGAGCATCGAAAAGGGTGAGGCGGACCTGACGTTTCTCGTCGTCGGCTGCCACACCGAGAAGCGCGTCCAGGCGGTCGCGACCTTCCTGAGGAGCGTTCTGGGTTTCGAGAGGGTCGCGATCTGCCCCCATCTCGTGGGTAGCGCCACATCGGAAGCGCATTTCGCCGCGCTCCGGCACACGCTTCCCCGCTCCGGGGTGCGCGTCCTCCTGGATCTCGAGGAAGCCGCCCGCTGGGTGGACGTCGATCCGGCGGCGGCCGGTCTCGAGGCTGCCCGGCCCTGCGAGATCGGGCCTCCGGAAGCGCAGGCACAGCTGCCGGACGAGGCGCAGCGGATCGTGCAGATGATCTGCATGCACTGGACCCGCACGCACCTTCGGGCCCTGGCCGGCGGCTTCAGCGGCAGCCTTCTCTTCCTGGCCGACGGTTGGATGGGAGACGCGCGGACCGAGCCGATGGTGATCAAGATCGACGCGTTCTCCCAGATGCGCAGGGAGTTGGACGGGTACCATCAGGTGAAGGACTTCTTCGGCAAGCACGTGCCGACGTTCGGCTATCCCGTCACGGAGGGAGAGCTGCTCGGGGTCGGCATGGAGCTGGCGGCCATGGAGGGTCGTCCCACGACGCTGCAGGACCACTTCGAGACGGCCGCGGGAGAGGCCTCCGTCCAACATTTTCTGAGCCGGTTGGAGAAGTCGCTCGACCTGCTCTGCGGAAAGCTCTACGGGAACACCCTGGACCGGGCTCCCGTCGCCCCCTTCCGCGGCCTCGGGCTGCAGTCCGAGCAGCAGGTCCGATGGCTCCGCGAAAACGGGGAGCTCATTCTGGGATACGTGGAGGAGCTGGGCGGGCCCGTCGAGCCCGTGGATCTCGATCAGCTCGAGAGTCTCGTACGGCTCGTCACGCGCAATCCCGACTCGGTCCAGTCGGAGACCTGCCTCCAACACGGCGACCTGAACCTCGCGAACGTCATCTGTGACGAGGGCGACAACGTCTGGTTCATCGACTGGACCCACAGCGGCGTTCATCCTCTCGAACTGGACTTCGCCAAGCTCGGAACGACGTGAAGTTCGTCATGAGCAAGGCGTTCGACCCAGACGACCTGCCGCGTCTCAGGGTCTTCGAGGAGTACCTGCTCACACAGCGGATTCCGTCCGAAGCCGACGAGCTCCCCGATACGCTGAAGTTCGCGAAGTGGGATCTCCGCTTCCGAAAGATCCTCTCGGCCGTTCGCCTCATCCGACAACGCTGCTTCTCCCTCAAGGAGAGCGACGACTGGATCGTCTACCGGATCGCCCTCCTCCGCTACGCCATGCACACGCTGAGCTTCGACAAGCGCAGGAATCGTGGCGAGTGCGACGAGACCCAGCTGGCGTACGCACTCTTCTCCGTGGAGTCGCTGGCGCTCGATCTGGTCGCCGACGACTTCCACCTGAAGATCCGGGCCGAGAAGCCGG
>JBDHII010000076.1:0-11157 GCA_039587515.1 Gemmatimonadota bacterium | reverse complement strand
TATCTGGTGAACGACGTGTACCGGAGGTTCATCCGCAGGGACGCGTCCGAGAAGCACTACGTGCTCTCCTCGCGGATCGCGGTCGCCCTCCTGGCGGTGCTCGCGGCCGTCGCGGCGTGGCAGATGACGTCGATTCAGCGGGCCTGGATCTACATCATCGAGCTGACGGCCGGCGTGGCCTTCGTCTGGCTCCTGCGCTGGTACTGGTGGCGCGTGAATGCCTGGGCCGAGATCGCCGCCATGGCGGGGTCGGTCGTGCTGGCGAACGGTGCGCTGCTGATCGGTCTGGCGAGCCGCATCGGGATCCTGTCCGACGCGCTCGCGCAGCCGATGCTCGCCTTCTACGGCAGCGAGTACGACTTCGTGCGGGCCACCTTCATCGTGCTCTCCTGCACGATCCTCTGGGTGGGCGTGGCGCTGATCACCCCGCCTGACGACCCGTCCGTCCTGGACGGGTTCTACCGCAAGGTCCGGCCCGGTGGGTGGTGGGGCCCGGTCGCGGACCGGGTGACCGACGTGGTTCCGGACGGATCCAACCGCGGTCGCTGGCTGGGCTTCTTCCTGGGCACCGTCTTCCTGTACACCGCGCTCCTCGGGGTCGGGTACGGACTGCTCGGCAAGCCCCTGGTCGGGGTGGGTCTGCTCGTCTTGTCCGGAGTCGCCTTCGTGCTGACCCTTCGAGTGGCGGAGCGCGAAGGAACCATCACCGTTTGAGGAAGCACAGATCCATGAGCCTCAAGATTGCCCTCGTGGGCGCCGGCAGCCGCGAGTTCGGACCTGCGACCGTCTCCGACGTCCTCCTCAGCGATCCGTTGTGCGACCGGGATCTCGAGGTTGCCCTGATGGACCTCGATGCCGCGGCCGTCGAGGAGACGCTCGCCTTCGCGGAGGCCTGCGCGGCAGGGCTCGGGCGCAAGGTCCGTTTGCTGGCCACCACCTCGCCGGACGAGGCGCTGGAAGGCGCCGACCACGTCGTCCTGTCGATCGAGCGTCGGCGCTACTTCTACTGGTCGCAGGACTTCCACATCCCCCGCAAGCTGGGCTTCCGGCAGGTCTACGGGGAGAACGGAGGTCCGGGAGGCCTCTTTCACGCGCTCCGAGGCATGGGCCCGTGCGTGCAGGTGGCCAAGACGATGGAGCGGGTCTGTCCCGACGCGTGGCTCCTCAACTACACCAACCCGCTCACCAAGCTGTGTCAGCAGCTGACACGCTCGAGCCCCGTGAAGACGGTGGGCCTCTGCCACGGCGTCTTCGGAGGGATGAAGCAGGTGGCGGCGCTCCTCGGGCGTGAGGTCGAGGAGATCGAGTACCGGGCGTGCGGCCTCAACCACTTCACCTGGTTCACCTCCATCCTGGACCGGAAGACCGGGGACGATCTCTATCCCGAGCTCCGAGCGCGGGAGCGACGGGCGCACTGGCTCGCGGAGTGGGACGAGATCGCGCTGAGCCGCACGCTCTTCCGTGCCTTCGGTCTCTACCCCTCGCCCGGCACCAACCACATCGGGGAGTACCTGGGGTGGGCGCAGGACTTTCTGGCCAGCAGCGCGCTCCAGTTCTTCTACGACCCGGCCGAGAGCGATCCGTGGAAGGACGACGAGGTCCCGCCCTGGATCTACAATCTCGACGAGCACCCGACCGGCGTCCCGCTCGATCATCCCCGCGCCGAGGGCCGGCTCCGCCCGGGGCAGCGCGAGCGGGTCGACCCGTCGGCTCCCCGCCCGTCGGGTGAGCTCGCCATCCCGATCATCGAAGGCGTCTCCTGCGGGGTGGCGCGCGAGCTCGATGCCGTCAACGTGCCCAACGAGGGGTATATGCCGGGCCTGCCCGAGGGAGCCGTTGTCGAGGTCCCGGCGGTCGCCGACGCGGACGGGCTGCACCCGAGCGAGATGCCGGCGCTGCCGGAGGCGGTGCTGGCGATGCTCCGGCCGCAGTACTCGGTCAATCAGCTGCTCTGCGAGGCCTTCGAGGAGGGCTCGCGCGACAAGCTGCTCCAGGCACTGCTGATCGACCCGACCACGCCCTCCTACCGGAACGCCGTCCACCTCATCGACGAGATGTGTGCGCTGCAGAAGGACGTGATCCCGCCGCTCGAGTGGGAGAGCTGACGGGGGAGATCCGGACTCAGTCCCGCTCGCGCCCCCGGAGGTCCTCGACCCAGTTCTCGACGAGGATGAACTCGGTGTCCTCTTCGCCGAGGCGCAGCATCACGAACCGCTGGTTGTCGGGGCTCACGCTGTACTGCTCGTGGCCGTTCGGCCCCAGGAAGTTGGTGAGCGGGAAGAGCGACTCCTGGCGGATCACCGCGAACGAGGGTTCGGTCCGGACCGTCGCGACGATGCGCTCTCCCGGAAATCCGGTCCGGTAGAAGAGCTCCGTTCCGTCGTTGGACCAGACGGGCTCGTCGCCCCGTAGCGTGGAGACCTGCCACCGTCCCGCCTGCACGTTCGGGAAGGGGCGTACCCACACCTCCCAATCGCCCGAGACGTTGGAGACGTAGGCCAGCCAACGACCGTCGGGCGAGAGCGAGATCTCGGTCTCGCCGAACTCGGTCGCCAGGACGGGCGTGGGCTCGCTGCTTCCGTCGAGCGGAACGGTGTAGATGTCGCTGTCGTTGGAGTTGCCGCCGACGCCCTGCACGTAGACGAGCCTGGATCCGTCCCGGGCGACCACGACCTCGCTGATCGGGCCTTCGCCGTCCACGAGCAGCCTCGCGGCATCGCTCCCGTCGGCCCGCTTCGTCCAGATGTCCTCCTGTCCCGCGCGGTTTGAGATGAAGACGATCGACTCTCCGTCCGGAAGCCATGCGGGACGCCGGTTCGACGAGCCCTCGAAGGTGAGCCGCGAGAGCGGGCCGTCGTCGAGCTGCTTGATGTAGATGTCCAGCGTCTCCTCGGGGCCGGTCGTGGAGAGGGCGAGCCGGCTGCCGTCCGGGGAGAGCGCCAGGCTCGCGCTGTCCTCGTCTCCAGGGATGCCCCACCCGGGTGCGATCTCGGTCGTCGCGCCGTTCCGGTCGACCCACACCGGATCGACGAGCCCGCTGTTGTTTCCGGTGCGATAGACGAGCCGTCCGGCATCCGAGATATCGTAGAACTCGACGTCGTTGGCGCCGAGCATGAGGCCGTCGGCGATCGGGAACGCGGGTCCCGTGATCTCGACCTCGTCCGGGTCGAAGGGAGCCGCGAGGAGCGTGCCCCGGCCCTCCTCGACGAAGAGGAGGTGTCCGGTCGGGCTGTAGCGGGGCCACCGCCCGGGTGTGAGGTCCTTGACCGCCCCCGTCTCGACGTCGACCGCCTGGATCCGCGACGAGACGGGGCTGAGCACCTGGTACAGGACGTTGCGTCCGCCGGGCAGCACCTCGACGCCGTATTGGTTGCCGGCCCCGGCCTCGACCCGAGTGACGACCTCCGTCGGGCCACCGCTCGAGGAGACGCGACTGATGCCCCTGTCGGTGTCGGAGTAGTAGACCCAGGCGCCGTCCGGGCTCCACGCCGGACAACAGAACGCGTCCTCCGTCAGCGTACGGGAGACCCCTCCCAGCAAGGGCACGACCTGGATGACACCCTGGTTGGTGTTGAATGCGACCTCGGTGCCGTCCGGGGAGATCGCCGGCAGGTTCGCGAATTCGGTATCCCGGATCGGGACCGCTGCCAGGGCATTCCAGCTCCTCATCCAGAGCGTGGGCGGTCCCGTCTCGGACTGTCTGCGGTAGACCATCAGCGTGCCGTCGTCCGAGAGGTCGAGGTCCCCGCGCACCGGATGGAAGCTTTGATCGGCGGGAAGCATGACGGAGACCCGTGTCACCGGCTCGGGAGGCTCGGGTCGAAGGAGCGTCCACCCCAGCCCGATCCCGAGAATCGCAGCGACCCCCCAGCCGGCCATCGCGTACCGACTCGCGGCGGCGGTCGCGGATCCTGCAGCGGCCCCCATCGTCGCCCCGTGCCGGAAGGCCGGATTGCCGAGCGCTTCGGCGAGCTCCTTGGCCGAGTGAAAGCGGTCGGCCGGGAGCTTCTCGAGGCAGCGGCGGATCGCCGCGTCCACATTGGCGGGGATCATCGGCCGGTGCTCCGTGGCGGAGACCGGTCCGCCGGCGATGATCTTGCCCAGCACCGCCTGAGCGGTCGCACCCGGATAGGGCGGCTCTCCCACGAGCATCTCGTAGAGCACGCAGCCGAGCGCGTAGGTGTCGCTCTGCGGCCCGACGTTCTGGTCGCCCGTCGCCTGCTCGGGGCTCATGTAGAAGGGCGTGCCTACGCTCAGGCCCGTCTCGGTCAGGCGTGCACCGCCCGCTGCCCCCACCGCCAGCGCGATGCCGAAGTCGGCGATCAGCGGCCGACCCTCGTGCATCATGATGTTGGCGGGCTTGATGTCGCGGTGGATCACGCCCCGACGGTGCGCGTAGTCGAGCGCCTCGGCGAGATCGGTCGCGATCTTCACCGCCTCGTCGACCGGAAGCTGCCGCTCGCGGGCCAGCCGGTCCCCGAGCGACTCGTCCTCGATGTACGGCATCACGTAGTAGAGGAAGGTCTCGGCCTCGCCCGAGTCGAAGAGCGGGAGGATGTGCGGGTGCTGCAGGTTGGCGGTGGTCTCGATCTCGGCGAGGAAGCGTTCGGCCCCCACGACGGCGGCGAGCTCGGGCTTGAGGACCTTGAGGGCGACCTTGCGGTTGTGCTTCAGGTCGTCGGCGAGGTAGACGGTGGCCATGCCGCCCTCGCCGAGCCGGCTCTCGACGGCGTAGCGGCCCTCGAGGGCTTTGTTGAGGCTGTTGATCTGGTCTTCGGACATGGCGGAGAGTATTCGGCGGGGGAGGCGGGGGGCGCAATGGCCCGCGGCCTATCCCAGCAGCGTCTCCACGTGCGCCGCGGTCGCGAGCGCCGTCCCGTCGACGTTGTACCCGCCCTCGAGGAGAGAGACGAGCCTGCCCCCCGCGTAGTCGTCGGCCAGGTCCATGGCGATCCGCGTCATGCGGCGGAATGCGTCGTCGGTGAGCTCGAAGCAGCCCAGGACGTCGTCCTTCCGGCTGTCGAAGCCGGCGGACACGATCACGAAGTCCGGTCGGAACGCGCTCACCGCCGGGAGCAGCTCTCTGTCCCATTGCCTCAGCATGTCCGCGTCGACCGAGCCACAGTCCAGGTGGACGTTGATGTTCGATCCGGCCCCCTCGCCCTCACCCCTCAGCGCCGGGTCGCCGGTCTGCGGGTAGGCCTGCCAGTCGTGCGTCGAGAAGAAGAGCACAGACGGGTCGTCGTAGAACGCGTTCTGCGTCGCGTTCCCGTGGTGATAGTCCCAGTCGATGATCAGGACGCGCTCGAACCCGTGCGCCACCTGCGCGTAGCGGGCCGCGATCGCGGCGTTGCTGTAGTAGCAGAAGCCTTCTTCGGCCCCGGTGTTGTTGGCGTGGTGACCCGGTGGGCGGACGGCGCAGAAGGCGTTCTGCACGACGCCTCGGGCGACGGCGTCGACGCCCCCGAGCACGCCCGAGACCGCGAGCTCCGCGACGTGCCCGGTCACCTCGATCTCTCTCACGGCCGCGATGTGCTCGGGCGTGTGGAGACGCTCGATGAAGGGCCGTGGATCGGAGAGGAGCGGAAGGGGCGTGAGCTCCGCGTCGAGTCCGCGGCGCGCGAGCTCCTCGAGGATCCGCAGGAGCCGCACCGGCTGCTCGGGGCTCGGGCGCTGCATCACGTGATCGAGGTAGCGCGGGTCGTAGACGAACCCGGTGCCGGTCGCAGGACGGAGCCCGTCGAGGTGAGGAACCATCGGGAGCGCGCCCAGGCCGAGCAGGCCCCTGGAGGCGTGCGCGAGAAAGTCTCTTCGGGTGCTCAAGGCTCCTCCCTGGTCGAGCGTGGGCCCGTGGCGCCTGGTGGGGCGGGGGCGTGCGTCGCATGATAGGACCCGCCGGTCCCCTCCGCACGACAGACTCGACCCGAGGACATCGCCATGAGGCGCCGAGAATTTCTTCAGGCCGCGGCAGCGCTTCCCGTCGCGGGGCTTCCCCTCAGGGGGCTCGGGCAGGTAGGTCGGTTCCAGAAGGCCCCGGTCGCGATCGACGGGCTGGGCGAGATCCGACTGGACTACGAGCCCGAGCTGCTGGATGAGATCATCGCCAGCGGGATGCGCTGCTGCGTGGTCACGGCGGGGAATCCCGGCCTGTACGGCTCGGACGCCTTCGACGACATGCGGGCGGAGATCGAGGCCTACGAGGCGCACATCGATGCGAACCCCACGCGCCTCTCCCGAATCCGCAGCGTGGCCGACATCGACCGGGCGATCGCCGACCGCACGATCGGCCTCGTCTACTACCCGCAGAACGCGACCCCGCTCGAGCGCGACCTCGGCCGGCTCGACACGCTCTGGGAGATGGGCGTGCGGATCATGCAGCTCACCTACAACCACCGGAACCTGTTGGGGGACGGCGGTTCGGAGCGCACCAATTCAGGACTCTCCGAGTACGGCATCGAGGTCGTGGAGCGGATGAACGAGATCGGCATGCTCGTCGACGTGTCGCACTCTGGGGCGCAGACCACGCTCGAGGCGATTCACTTCTCGAAGGCGCCGGTCGCGATCACGCACGCCGGCGTGAAGGGCGTCCACGATCACAGCCGCAACAAGACGGACGAGGCGCTGCGCGCGATGGCCGACAAGGGGGGCGTGCTCGGCGTGGTGCAGCTGAATCCCTTCCTCGGTCCGCGGGAGCGCAACACGCTCGAGGACTACCTCGATCACGTCGACTACGCCGTGAACCTCTGCGGCATCGAGCACGTGGGGATCGGAAGCGACCGGGAGCACCGCACCGTTCCGGACACCGACGCGGAGCGGCAGAAGCTCGTCGACGAGCTCTCGCGCCTCTATCCCGACCCGACGACGATGCCGCCGGTGCGCTGGCCGTACTTCCTCTCCGAGCTCAATCATCCGCGTCGGATGGAGACGGTCCGGGAGGGGCTCGAGGGACGGGGTTACTCGGCCGAGGCGATCGAGAAGATCATGGGCGGGAACTGGTATCGGCTCTTCAGCGAGGTGTGGCCCTAGGGCCTCGACCAAGGAGGACGGATGACGGATCGCAGGCTCACCACGACACTCGCCGCGCTCGCTGCCGTGACCGCGCTCGGCCCGCAGGACGCGCGTGCGCAGGAGGCGCCCCGGCCCGACCAGGAGGTCGTCCTCGTCACCGGCTCCACCAGCGGGCTCGGGAGGGAGCTCGCCCTCCGGCTCGCGTCCTCGGGCGCGCACGTCATCGTGCACGGACGGAACGTGGAACGGGGCACGGCCGTGGTGGACTCCATCATGGCCGAAGGCGCGGGAAGTGCCGAGTTCCACCGGGCGGATCTCGGGTCGCTCGACGAGGTCCGCGCCTTTGCCGAGGCGGTCCTGGAGCGGCACGACCGGATCGACGTGCTCATCAACAACGCGGGGTTCGGCTCGGCCCCGAACGAGCGGCTCCTGACCGCCGACGGAATGGAGCTCCGCTTCCAGGTCAACTACCTGTCCCACTTCCTGCTCACGCGGATGCTGCTCCCGCGGATCACCGAGAGCGCGCCGAGCCGGATCGTGAACGTGGCGTCGGCGGCACAGACCGCGATCGACTTCGACGACGTCATGCTGGAGAACGACTTCAGCGGGCGCCGAGCGTACGCGCAGAGCAAGCTCGCCCAGATCCTCTTCACCTTCGATCTCGCCGAGGAGCTGGCGGGAACGGGCGTCATCGTCAACACGCTGCACCCGGCCACCTACATGGACACCGGGATGGTTCGTCGGGCCGGGGTGACGCCGCGCGCCACCGTGGACGAGGGCGCGGACGCGGTGATGAACCTCGTGACGAACCCGGACATCGGGAGCGGGGGGTACTTCAACAGGCTCGAGCCGGCGCGGGCGCACGACCAGGCGTATGACCTGGAGGCGCGCGCCAGACTCAAGGCGTTGAGCGAGCGGATGACGGGAGGCGGCAACTAGCGCAGGCCGCAGCCCCCGACCAGCTCCAGCCCCGGCACGTCCTGGAAGTCGTCGACGTTCAGCGTCCAGAGCTTGGCACGCCACGTCAGGGCGCAGGCCGCGATCGCGAGGTCGATCTCCCGTCCGCGCGACGGGGGGAGCGCTCGGTACAGCTCCGCGGCCAGCAACGCCTCGTCCGGGCCGAAGGGGACGGCCTCCTCCGGAGGGAAGAGGGCTTGCTGTGCACGCAGCTCCTCCGGATGCCGTGGTCCCCGCGCCCATTCGAAGAGCACGAGTGTCGGAAGGACGATCCGCTCACGTCGCTCGATCATGGCACGGAGCTCGGCACGCATGGACCCGCCTGCCCCCAGCGCCTCGACGAGGACCGAGGTATCGAGGACGATCACGGGTGATCGGCTCCGCGACCCCCTCGCTTCCGCACCTCGCGTAGCTCCTCGAGTTCCCGCTCGACCTCGTCTCGCGAACGGCTCGGGATCCCCTCGGTCACACGATCGAAGACGCCGAGAAGCCGGTCGCGCTCCTCGGAGGAGAGGCGCCCCGCCTGTTCGCCGTAGACCCGGATGGCTTCCCGAACGACGCGACTTTTCGCCATCCCGAGCCGATCGGCGGTGCGGTCGAGATAGGAGACCGTTTCGTCGTCGAGCGTGAAGGTGACCTTCTTCACCGGGATTTCCTCATCGCGATACCATAACTATGGCAATATGGTATTTCGGCGCCGACTCGTCGAGCTTCGGACTAACAGCACGCCCCATCCGTAGCACAGCAGGCGTAGCTCACCGCATCCGCACCGGGCTCCAGGACGGCGAACATGTCCCGGTACGGAGCCCGTGACAGCTTGGCTACCGTGTCCGTGCAGATCTCGTACGGCTCGTTACGGGGGAAGAGGTGGCCCTCCTCGTCCACGAACGCCTTTCCGGGCCCGAGGTAGACGGCGCGATGTCCCTCGAAGACGCATCCGGCCTGCTTCTCGTATTTGTAGCCCTCGACGGTGATCGAGTGGAACGCGTAGCCCTCCACGTCCTTCCAGTAGGTGCGCTCCCGGACGATGAGCCCGTAGAACCCGGCACGCTCGAGCCGGGCCAGGAACTCCTCCTGCGTCAGGGCACCGACCAGGCACTCCCCCCAGAGCTGCGGGTTCACCTTCAGGTGCGGCGGGACCTCTCGCTCGCTCACGATGTCGGAGATCACGATGCGTCCGTGGTCCTTCAGGATTCGCCAGATCTCGTCGAAGACCCGTGGCTTGTCGGGCGAGAGGTTCACCACACAGTTCGAAGTCACCAGATCGACGGTGCCGGTCTCGACCGGGATCTCCTCGAGGAAGCCCTCCCGGAAGTCGACGACGTCGTACCCGAGCGACTCGGCCACCCGCACGTTGTTCTCCCGGGCGATCTCGAGCATCCGATCCGTCATGTCGATCCCGATCGCCCTGCCCTCGGGTCCGACCATCTTTGCCGCGATGAAGACGTCGATTCCCGCGCCGCTCCCCAGGTCGACCACGGTCTCTCCAGGCTGGATCCCGGCCGCGGTGACCGGAGAGCCGCATCCGTAGAACCGGTCGAGCACGTCCTGCGGCACGTGGTCGATCGCCTCGTAGTCGTACTTGGTGGGACAGCAGAGCGCTGCCTGTGGCTCTTCCGCGGCCTCCGCGTAGAACTCCCGCACCTTCGCGCGGGGCTTGTCGACGTCGAAGCTGAGGACGCAGTTGGAGTGCAGCGTCAGGACGGGCTGCTCGGCCAGGACCCCATCGGCCGTTCCACACGCGACGGCACCCTCGCCCATGGCGTGCAGGACGAGCGGCGCGTCGTACCCCGAGCGGAGGTTGCGTCGGTCGCGCTTCTCCTCGCCCAGCACCGTCATCGCGTGCCTGGCGAGCGCGACGCTGATCGGGTAGTACGGATCGTCGCCCACGGGGTCACCCGAGGCCCACCAGGCGTGCTCCCAGTCCCCGCCTCCGGTGAAGAACCGGAACGGGTCGGAGACCATTGCAGGTTTCTGTGCGAGGCTCGCTCCCCGGAGACGCCGCACGACCGGCGAGGTTTCGAGGATCTCTTCGAGATCGGATTCCGCCGTGTCCCCACACAGGAGCTCGGCTTCCGTCACGAGCGCGGCCGTCGGGTAGACCTTACCGTCCGCGTAGACGCAGAGCGAGTCCCAGCCCCCGTTGCCGAGGTCGTACTTCACCCCGGGAACGCCGTTCACCCGGCGCGTGACGACCTCCAGGTTGTCGAGCACCGTTCCGGCCGCGTCCGCAGCTTCGACAGTCTCCATGACGCTCTTCAGCAGTGCGTCGGTGGCGGGGAAGAAGCCGTTCTGGCTCGTGCACGCACGTCCTCGCTTGAAGGACCACATGAGGTGCTGGCTCACGGCGCCGACCGACTTCACGATCTCGGGGATCCGTGGGAGCTCACTCAGGTTGTACATCGTCGCCACGGTGGTGAGCGAGACCTCGAAGCCGGCGTCCGAGAGCAGGCTCGCGCCCCGCAACGCGCCCTCGAACGACCCCTCTCCGCGGATGGCGTCGTTGGTCTCGGCCTTCGCGCCGTCGATCGAGACCTGGAAGCGGACGCGCTCACGATCCAGGCTCCGGATCCCGGCCTCGATGGGACCTGTGAGGACGGTCGCGTTGGTGAGGACGATGACCTCGAGACCACGCGACTCGGTCGCGTGTCGGATCAGCCGGAAGACGTCCTTCTTCACGAAGGGCTCGCCGCCCGTCAGATAGAGGCGCTCGAGACCCAGCTCGCAGGCGCGGTCGACCAACCGTTCGAGTCGCTCGAGGGGGAGCCCCGGGTCCTTGCCCGGTCCCGACGAGACGAGGCAGTGCGTGCAGCTGAGGTTGCAGGCGTTGTTGATCTGGAGCCAGAGCTCCCGGAGCCCGTCGGGCCGCCCGGTCGAGCGCCTTCAAGAAGTCGTGGACGTGCACCCACGCCTGGCCGGCTTCGAGGCCGCCCTGCTCGGCGTAGCGCGCGACGAGCCCGCCGAAGGTGAGCTCGCCGCCTGCCTCCTCGATGCGATCGAGGAGGTCGCGACCGCGGTCGTCGACCGCGATCCAGTTCGGTGCGCTCGGGTCGATCGCGTACGAGACGCCGTCCTCCTCGAAGGTGTGGAGGGCCGGGAGGCGAAGTCGGGTGTCGGTCTCGAGGATCATGTCGTGTCCAGCGGCCTCGGGTCAGGGGTGTGGCTCGGATACCACCGGGCCAGCCGGTGGGG
>JBDHII010000148.1:0-2401 GCA_039587515.1 Gemmatimonadota bacterium | reverse complement strand
CAACGGACCCGAAGGAGTGCCCCGGCCTCGGTGTATTCCCTTCCGGCGAGGTCCGAGGAGCCACGGATGAGAAAGGCTGACCGGGAAAAGGGCGGTTTGAATTTCCTATCCGCTAGCGGCTCAGGGCAACGGTATTACAGTAGGACAGTCGACGGTGCCGCTGGCGCTGAAGGACGTCGCCGTGTGGACCTGGTAGCGGATCGACTGGCTGGTGGAGGGCTCCGCCGGCACCTCCAAGACCACGAACTTCCCGCCCGGGGTCCGCAGGCCGAAGACCTCCTGCGATCCGTTGGCGGTCGCGAAGGTCGAGTTCCCTGCGGTGATGCTCGTCGAGATCAGGTTGCGGATGTCGCCGATCTGAGTCGGAGCCGGGAGGCCGACGCAGCGAGCGACGGCGCCGCCGGTGTTGGAGAGGACCTGCACGCGAGGGTTCGGAACGCCGAAACCAAGGTGGATCGAGAAGTCCTCCCCGGCCGCGAAGTCTCCCACGTTCGGAGTCAGGGAGTCCGAGAAGGGTCGGGAGATCCCGAGGTCGACGTCGACCGCGAGCGCGTTGTTGAAGTCGCTGGCGGGGCTCCATGCAACGGTGACCGGCGGGTCCGGAGTTGGCGCCGTGGTCGTTGCGGTGGGCGTGGGGATCCCGGTCTGGTCGTTGACCTGGCCGCCCTGGACCTGGGCCCGCAGCGCCTGGTCGCGCCGCCCGAACGGGGTGCTGTCGAGCCAGGTCTTCACCCGGAAGTCGTCGTTGCGGTCGAAGATGAGGCGGGAGCTCCCCCGCTCGACGGTCGGCGCGCCGCCGTTGCTGGCGGTGCTGGTGCGGTTCCAGATCAGGCTCAGCCCGACGGTGTCCTGGCTGAGCTGGTAGCTCAGGAGCTCGAGATCGACGCTGATGTCGTTGTCGTTCACGAAGTCGTCGTTCACGGCGTTTCGGAAGATGGTCAGGTCCTGGGTGAAGGACCTCGCGAAGAGGTCCATGAACGTCGAGATGTCCTTGGCGACGTAGCCCCGCATGGCGTTGGCCAGGTTCTGCTTGACGCGCCGGTAGCGTGAGGCCGATGAGTCCACGGACACGCTGCCTGCGACGCCGCCGCTTGCCAGCAGGTCCAGGACCTGGGCCCCCGTCAGGGAGGGGTCGAGGGTCGAGGGCGACCGGGGCCTGGCGCGGGGGGTAGCCGCTGTTTCGACTGGGGGAGGTTCGGTGGTATCCCACCACTTTTCCCCCGAGCCCAGCGGTGGGGACTGGCTTCCCTCTTCAACGTCTGGCCCGAAAGGGGCATCGCCTTCGTCGCTACTCTCGCCGCTGTCAGGGCCATCACCCTGAGCTTCATCGTCCGAGCCGTCGGCCTCGACTTCCTCCTTCGAGTCATCGCCCGGATCTGAGCTGTGTCCGTCGTCGAAGGTACTCGGCGGCTCCAGGAGCTCGGTCACCTCGCCGGTCTCGTTGATCTTCGCGTAGGAGTAGTCCTCGCCCTCGCCGAGGCCCACCTCGTGAAGCTGCCCCTCGCCCCCGACGCTCACGTCGACGGCGCCGTCCCAGACAGCGATGAACACCTCTCCTTGGATGATCTCGATCTCGTAGTGGGTGCCTCGGCTCCGCAGGACCTTTCCCCCCGAGCGCACCGCAAAGCTGGATCCCGGCCCCCACGCGCCGGTACGGATCCTGAGACGTCCTCGCTCCACGTCCACCAGTCCGAAACGTTGACGGGCAGCTCCCTTGCCCCGAAAGCTCAGGAGGAAAGGTGTCACCCGCGCTCGGGGACCAACCCCTATCGTGGTCGCACCTCCGCCCCGCTCTCGGTTGGCATCCCGGACCTGCAACACAGCCGAAGATCTCGGACCGGTCACGAACCGAGCTCCCATTGGAACTGGATCGTTCACCTCGGCGGGTCGGATCTCCTCACCTGGTAGCCGAATGCCCACGATACCGACGAGGCTGACGACGCGGGCGAAGGGGCGCTCGCTCTCTTGCGGGTCGACAGAGGCGACCACCGTGGAGCTGAGGCCCAGGACCACGAGAATGCCGAATGGGAATGATCTCGAAAGCACGGTCGTCTCTTCCGCCGGCCCAGGATGTCCGGTCTTGGTCAGGTGGGCGAAAACAGGGGAAGCGTTTCCGCTGGGATTTCTTGCCCAGTTCTCTCCCAGATGTAGCTGGCTACCCCAACCCGCATCCGCGGGTAGATATCTCCAGCTCCGAATCCTCTGTTCTTCTCTGGCACTCCCGCCCCCTCGGACTCTCTTCGAGGTCGGCGACTCGTCGGATTCGCTCCAGGAAGTCGTTCGTCCTCGCCTCCATCGCCAGGGTCACACAGGAGTCCTCGAGAAGCCTAATCTCAGTGACCACCTGGTGAGGTCTTCCGAACCCAGGCTTCGGTGCGGGGGCGAGTGGGCCTGGGGCCGC
>JBDHII010000075.1:0-11147 GCA_039587515.1 Gemmatimonadota bacterium | reverse complement strand
CGTCTACGCCGATCACGTGCCCGCCGAGGACGCGCTCGTCGTGACCCGTCTTCGCGAGGCCGGGGCGCTGATCCTGGGCAAGACCAACTGTCCGGAGTTCGCTGCGGGCGGCAACACCTTCAACGACGTCTTCGGCCGCACGCGGAACCCGTGGAGCCCCGATCGGACTGCGGGCGGATCCACCGGGGGCGGGGCGGTCGGTCTCGCCACGGGGATGTTCGCCCTGGCGGAAGGCACCGACCTGGGCGGCTCGCTTCGGATTCCCGCTTCGTTCTGTGGCGTCGTGGGCCTCCGGCCCTCCCCGGGGCTCGTGCCCACCGTGCCCTCCGACTTCCTGTGGGACGGCTTTCAGGTGACCGGACCGATGGCGCGCACGGCGGTGGACGTCGCGCTGATGCTCCAGGCCGTGGCGGGCCCCGATCCCTCGTCGCCGCTTCAGCAGCCGATCGCCGGACGCGACTTCGTGGGGGCCGCCCGGCGTGCGGACGTCCGGGGTATGCGGCTCGCGTATTGCCCGGATGCCGTCGGGATCGGGATCGACGCCGCGGTCGAGGCGACCTGCCGCGCCGCGGTCGGGGCCCTCGAGGCAGCCGGGGCTGTCGTAGAGGAGATCTCTCTCGACCTATCCTACGCCTGGCAGGCCTTTCTGGACTTCCGCGGCTATTGGTTCGTCACCCAGATGCGGGATCGGATGGATCACCTGGACGCGTTCGGGGACAACGTCGCCGGCAACATCCGCTCGGGCCTCGAGGTGACCGTCGAGGCGCTCGCCGACGCGGAGCATGCTAGAGCGCGACTCTGGGGAGAGGTCGGAGCGTTGCTCTCGCGGTTCGACGGCCTGCTCACGCCCTGCATGGCCGTTCCTCCCTTCGACGTCGAGCAGAACTATCCGAGCACTGTCGCGGGGCGGGAGATGCGTACGTACATCGACTGGGTAGCGCCCACCTTCGTGTTGTCGCTGACTTCGCTCCCGGTCGCCTGTGCACCCGCCGGCCTCGACCCGGACGGGCTGCCGGTGGGGCTGCAGATCGTGGCTCCGCCCTTCGGGGAGGAGCGTGCGCTCGAAGTCGCGGCCGCGCTCCAGCGCGTCGTGCCGACGGGGCTGCCGGTGTCGGAATGACGTCCCGGCTCTCTCGGAGCCCTTGCCGCAGGCGAAGGCCGTCTTCCTCGGGCCTGCCCTGGTCCGGCCCAGCCTTGCGCCCTACACCGCAGCAACGGGATTATGACGGCCATGTCCAATGATGCTGTCGACCGCCTGAGGACGGCCCTCGAGGGCCGCTATGCCATCGAGCGCGAACTCGGTGAGGGCGGGATGGCCACTGTCTACCTTGCCGACGACGTCAAGCATGAGCGCAAGGTCGCGCTCAAGGTCCTGAAGCCGGAACTCGCCGCCGTCGTTGGCGCGGAGCGGTTTCTGGCGGAGATCAAGACGACGGCGAATCTCCAGCACCCCCACATCCTCCCACTCTTCGACTCCGGTGAAGCGGACTCGTTCCTCTTCTATGTGATGCCTTACGTGGAAGGGGAGACGCTACGGGATCGGATCGAGCGGGAAAGGCAGTTGCCGATCGACGCCGCGGTTCGCATTGCGGCGGCCGTGGCCAACGCGTTGCACCACGCCCACGAGCGGGGCGTGATCCACCGCGACATCAAGCCGGCCAACATCCTGATGCAGGACGGCGAGCCGATGGTGGCCGACTTCGGGATCGCGCTTGCCGTGGGGGCGGCGGGCGGAAGTCGGCTGACGGAGACCGGCCTGAGCGTCGGGACGCCCTTCTACATGTCTCCCGAGCAGGCCACCGGAGACCAGATCGTCGGCCCCCAGAGTGACACCTACGCGTTGGGCTGCGTGCTCTTCGAGATGCTCGTCGGCCAGCCGCCGTATCTGGGCAGCACGGCGCAGGCCGTGTTGGGCAAGATCATCCAGGGTCTGCCGGTCTCCGCCCGGGTGGAGCGCGCGTCCACGCCGGCCAACGTCGACGCGGCCGTTCGGAAGGCGCTGGAGAAGCTTCCGGCGGACCGGTTCGTCAACGCGCAGGCGTTTGCCGCGGCGCTGGCCGACCCCGGATTCCGGCACGGCGAGGCCGCGGAAGCGGCGAGCGCGGCCGCGTCTACGGCGTGGAAGCCGGCCGCCGTCCTTGCGGGTACGCTCTCGCTGGTGTTGGCCTCGGCGCTGGTGTGGACGTCGACCCGCCCGGCACCGCCGAAGCCTGTCGAGCGCTTCACGGTGTCGCCCGATTTCATCCTCGATCCTCCTGCCCTCCTGCCGGACGGATCGGGTATGGTCGTCCACCCTCTGGGGCGTGACGGCACCACCAGGCAGCTGTGGTTGCGCCTCTGGAGCGATCTTGCTCCGCGTCCGATTCCGAGCTCGGCGGCAGGTCTGATGAGCCTCCATACGGCTTCGGTTTCGCCCGACGGGGAGGAGGTGGCATACGTGGGGGGGAACGGTGAGCTCAGAATCGCCGATCTCGGGACCGGGGCGTTGCGTGTCGTGGCCGATCCGGTGTTCTGCTGCCCTCGCTGGAACACGGACGGGTTCGTGTATTTCACGGGGCTGGACCGGGGGATCGATCGCGTGGCCCCGACCGGAGGCGCCGTCGAAAGCGTGATACGACGCACCGAGGGCGACGGGGCGTATTCGGAATTCCTCGTCTTCGAGGGCCGCGATATCGGAGTGTTCGAGGTTCAGTCCGCCGAGTCCCGGATCGAGGCGGTGAGGCTCTCCACCGGGGAGCGGAAGACGCTCGCGGTCGGAATGCGGCCCTTCCTGGCTCCGGGTGGCGAGCTCGTCTTCGCATCGCTCGACGGTGACCTCCTCGCGGCCTCCCTCGACTTCGAAACGCTCGAGTTCGCCGATGCTCCGTTGACGCTGCTGGACAGCGTAGCGGTCAATGCCGTGCCGGCGGCGATCTACGCGCTTTCGCCCTCCGGAACCCTGCTCTACCAGCGGGGCGGACGCTCCACCTCCCTGGCCGAGCTGATTTGGGTCACTCGAAGCGGAGAACCGACTCCTGTCGACCCGGAGTGGGTCGTCGATCTCGGAGGGAGCCTCAACTTCGGCTGGCGACTGTCACCCGATGGATCGCGGATCGCGCTCACGATCGTGACGGAGGGCAACGAGGACGTCTGGGTCAAGACGGTCGCGTCCGGGACGCTGTCGCGCATCACCTTCGACCCCGGCCGAGACATCCTTCCGAGGTGGAGGCCCGGCGGCGATTTCTTGAGCTTCACATCCGATCGTGGCGACGAAGGGCTCCACATCCGCGCGAAGCGGGCGGATGGCGTGGGGGAGTCCGAGCAGGTCTACGCTCTCGGCAGGGAGGTCACCCTGGGGGCGTGGAGCCCGGATGGGGAGTGGCTGGTGCTCCGGGCGGCCGGGCGGGCGGGGTTCATCGGCGCTCGTGACGTCTTCGCCGTCAGGCCCGACGAGGACGGTACTCCCTCGCCGCTCCTGGCGGACCCCGAGTACCTGGAGCAAGCTCCGGCCGTGTCACCGGACGGGCGGTGGCTCGCCTACAGCTCCAACGAGACCGGCCGTGAAGAAGTGTTCGTCCGGCCCTTCCCGAACGTGCAGGAAGGCAAGTGGCAGGTCTCGACCGAGGGTGGCCTCAGACCTCTGTGGTCTCCTGACGGTCGTGAGCTCTTCTTCGTGAACAGGGAGACGCGTGAGCTCCTGTCGGCGGATATCGACACGACCTCTGGGTTCGCGGTCACGGCCACGAACGTACTGTTCACGATTCCGCTCGACTACCTGATCAGCGCGAACGGTGACTTCTACGACATCAGCCCGGACGGCGGGCGCTTCCTGATGGGACGGCGGGTCGCGACCGATGAGAGCGCACCCCAACTGGTGCTCGTCCAGGACTGGTACGAAGAGGTGAAGGAGCGGCTGGGGGGCTGAGGAAGCACCGGCCCGAGAACCCGCCCTAGAGATCGGAGTGACCTGCGAGTGACGCTCGAACAGTGGGCCCAGCTGGGGGAGATGATCGGAGGATTCGCCGTCGTCGGATCACTGATCTACGTCGGCATCCAGATCCGGACTTCCAACCGCGTGAACCGGGCGAACGCCCGACACCAGATCTCGGAGTTCGTGCTGCAGATCTCGATGTTCCGCGCGCAGCATGCGGACCGGTTCGCCGAAATCCAGGAGAAGGCCGAGCTCAGCCAGGGCGACGAGGAGTTCCGGTGGTGGTGGCACATGATGCTCACCCTGCACGCCGAGACCTACTACCACCAATACGTGCTCGGGCTCATGGACGAGGGCCATTGGGCCGGCTACTCCCGCTACATCGAGGGCCACTCCACCAGTCCCGGATTCCCGGAGTTCTGGGCGGACGTCGGACCGGCTTTCTCGAGAGACTTCTGCAACTGGATGACGGAGATCGTCAACCGGAACAACAGGCTCTCCCTTCCCCGCCACGAGGACGTGGGCGGCGAGAGCGCCGATCCGCTCAAGACCCGCTGAGGTCGACTAGGGAAGCACCGTCAGCGCGATTGTATCGCAAGGGAGCGAATCGTACCCGAGCGCGGTGGCCTGCTCCTGCAGGCTCTCCATCTGATCCACGTCTCCGAGCCGAGAGGCCGACCACGCTGCGTGGAGGTAGGCGCGGGCGGCCACGAGCACGTCGCTCATCCCGTGCGCTGCCTCTGCAGCCTCGCTGAAGTCTGCCAGCGCCGACTCCCAGTCCTGGAGGTAGTACGAGAGGAATCCCGCCCGCTGCAGATTGTCCGCCACCGTCGGATCACCGATCGAACGAAGTCCGGCAGCCTGTCGGTAGAGCTCAGCCGCCTCGGCCCAGCTCGCTCGTTCGGTCTCGAGAAGTCGGGCATGACTCTCGAGGTCCTCGGGGTGTAGGCCGGTCGCCGCGATGGCTTGCGCGGGGGTCATGAGAATCAGGAGGAGCCCCAGCGTCCTGATGGTATTTATCGTCGCACGCATGATTCAGCCTCGAAGGCGTTTGCTCAGTCGATGAAACCCGGCGTGAAGTCGGGTGCATACTGAATTAGACGAGGGACAGTCGCCGTCGGTTTCATGCGGGAGTGCTGTGGGGACGAAAAGCAAAGGGGGGGAGCTCACTCGGTGGACGCCCCCGCTCGTTCGTTTGTCTCAAGGCTCCCTGGTATCCGGGTCGGCCGCTCTGCTACTCCGGCCGGAGTGACTGGGCCGGGTCGATCCGCACTGCGCGGCGGAGCGGCCCCAAGGAAGCCAAGGCGGTCGCTCCGACGATCACGACCGACACGATCAGGAGTGTCGCGCCCCCCGAGGCCTTCACCTGGAACCCACCGGCTGCGAGGACGGGAATCGTGGCGATCGCCAGCCCGACGCCCACCGTCACGGCGACCGTGAGGACGCGGACCAACGGAGCGAGCACAGAGCGGACGACCTGTGTTGTATCGGCTCCCAGAGCGAGGCGGACCCCGATTTCCTGCCGAGTCGAAGCGATGCGGTAGGACACCGTACCGTAGATCCCGATGGCTACGAGGGCCAGCACCAGCAGGGCGAGTCCCGCGAGGAGCGCACCGACCACGAACATCGGCTGGATCCACTGTCGCAGCACCTGCTCGAGCTCGAAGGTCCGGGCCACACCGGCACCGGGCATGACCCCGGGTACCCAGGCTCGCCACTCGTCGTGGGTGAGCGGGACGCCGCTCGTTGCGACGCGTAGCTCCAGGATCGGCTGGCCCTCCCCGTAGACGGCCTCGGGCGTCTGCAGGATCGAAGGGTAGAGCCTGGGGTCGCTCCGACCGCGTCCCGCCGTGGGGTCGTCGATCACGGCGGCGGCTACGCCGACGACAGTGAAGCTCGCACGGACCTCACCTCGGGCGAACTCGACCGTCTCTCCCAGGACCGACTCCGTGGGGCGCCCCGGCCAGAGAAGCTCTACCGCATCTTCCGAGACCACGGTCGCAGGTTCAGAGCCCCGGGTATCGGTGGCATCGATGCCGCGACCCGCGACGATGTCGATTGCGGTCAGCGCGAAATAGCCGGCGTCGACCGCGCGTGAAGACATAGGCACGACCGGCCCGCCGATCGGCTCCGAGGTGCCGCTCGCCCGCACGGTCGTTCCTTCGTCCCTGCGATCCGCGCTCACGAGCGGGAGCAAACGGGTGACCGCGGCCCCGTCGATGCGGGGGTGTCGAGTAGACGCTGCTCCCAGTCGTTCCGCGGCATCCGCCGTCGGATCGGTGCCCTCCGACGGCACCTCGATCACGGCGGCGGTCAGTCCCTCCCACCGGTAGCCCAGCCGGTCGAAGTTGCTGGCGTGGGAGAAGTTTGCCCACGCACCGGTGCTCGCGGTCACGAGCACCAGAGCGAGCACGATTTGGCCACCGAGCAGCGTGTTCTGCGCGCGGGAGGTGCTTCTCCGACCGTGACCCGTGGCCGACTGGGCGACACCGGCGGCCTTACCGATCGCGAGTGCGCGGACGATCGGAAGCAGACTCACGAGCAGGGCCGTCGCGGTCGTCCCCACCACGGTGGCGGCGAGCACACGGAGATCGACCGGGAAGCTCGCCCAAGAGGGGATCTCCGCGGCGAAGCGGGCTACGGCCGCATCGCGGGCCAGTGCGACGACAAACAACCCGAGGGCGCCCCCGGCGCTCGCGAGGATAAGGCCGTCCATCAGCGCTGTCCGCGCGATCCGTGCCTTTCCGGCTCCAATGGCTGCCCGCACGCCGAGTTCTCGCGTCCGGTTCGTCGTTCGGGCCAGGAGCAGGGACGCCAGGTTCAGCGCCGCGACCAGGAGGACGATCGAGCACAGCAGCACGAGGGCCAGTGCACCGGTCGCGGGAACGCCGCGCCGGGCCAAGATCGTCCGCAGCGGGGTCACCGAAGCGGACCAGCTCCCATCGAGCTCCTCGGCCCCCGCGTACATGGCCGAGGCCAATGCGGCCACGGCCTGCTGGGCCGCCTCCACCGAAACGCCGTCCGCCAGCACTCCGACGACCTGGACGCCCCGACTCGCGAAGTCGTCTTCGGGCGAGGCCGCCGGGAGAGGAAGGAGGACTTCGGCATCGAAGACGGCCCTCACGTCCTCGCGAAGCACGCCGATCACCACATGCGGTCTGCCGTCGACTTCGATCGTGCTTCCCAGAGCATCGAGTGATTCGCCGTAGACGGTCTGCCACAGACGCTCCGACAAGACCACCACGGGCTCAGCCCCCGGTCGGACGTCGGTCGGTGAGACGAGTCGACCGATTCGGGGCCGGAACCCGAACAGCTCCGCGTAGCCACCGGAGATCCGCTCGGCGCGGAGGGTCGAAGCGGTCCCGCCCCCGATGCGGATCGGGAGCCAGTCGCGGCGGCTCGCCTCCATCCGTTCGAAGAGCCCGGAGGGAAGCTCCGCGCGCCACTGCTCCCACGCCCGCAGCGAGGTTCCCGGGGTGTGCCCAGCGGGAATTCGGGTGGGATGCGTGTCGGCGAGGTCGACCATCCGCTCGGCTGCCGCCCAGGGCAGGGGCGCATACCACGCCCCATTCACGAGGGTCGCGGTGGCGGAGACCAGGCCGGTGCCGAACGACAGGGACAGGACCGACACCGCCACGAGCACCGGCTGTCGGCGCAGCCCGCGGAGACTGGCGAGAAGGTCGAGCTTCAGCCCCGCCAGGAGGTTCGTGGCGCGGCCGGAAGCGGCGTCTGCGATCCACGGCACGCCCAGGAGCACTGCCTGCTGGGCATACCAGAGGTCTGCGGTGAGCCGGCCCCGGCGCCTGTGGACATCCAAGTACTCTTCGTGGAGATCGCCCGTGACGCTGTCCCGGCCCGCTGCCCCGTCGGGGACCCGTGCGCGTAGCCATCGCTCGAGTCGCGGAGGCGGCCCTCGGCGTTCGCCGCGATCTCTCATCGGGCGGCCTCCGCGGCCTCCGCCCAGAGACGCTCGAGCGTCACACGGCGTTCCCGCACGACCTCGAGACCCGCAGCCGAAACCGTGTACAAACGACGGGTGTGCCCACCACGCTCCGGGGACGGCTCCTCGGCGCTGAACCCGATCAACTCCTTCTCACCGAGCCGATCGAGCGAGCGGTACAGAGCCCCCCGTGTGATCGCACGACCTTCCTCACCCAGCCGTGACCGGATCCGAATCGCCGTGGCCTCTTCGCCCAAGGCCAGAATCGCGAGCAGAATCAGGTGCTCGAGTTCGCCGACCGATGCTTCCCGTCCCATCGTCCAATCTCCCGTTCGGGTCGTGGTGCCCTCGATGTGTGTCGTGAATGTATACAGTCGTAAGTGTATACACAACTCGACGAGCGGAACGGCACGGGACGATTCGGCGGTTGGCTGGAACGAAAAAAGCGGAGAAGCCACCGCGATGGGGCTCCCCCGCTTCTCTCCTACTCCCGGGGTCGGACTCGAACCGACGACCCTCTGATTAACAGTCAGATGCTCTAACCAACTGAGCTACCCGGGATTGTGTCTCCGCCTACGTTGGCAGAGCGCAGAAAAACTCTACAGGCCGCCGGCGGGTGTCAACTACGCGTGCAGGCCCGTCTCGGTGATCGGGAACTCGGTCTGGGCCCGGTCGACCTTCGGTACGTCGTGGCATTTGCGGCAGCGGGCCTCGTAGGACTCCGAGCCGCCGACCTGAATGGTGGGACCCTCCGCGGGCGCGGGCTTGCCGTCGATCAGTCGCTGGTTCCGGGTGGCGAGGTCACCGCAGACCACGCAGATCGCGTGAAGCTTGTCGATCCGCTCCGCGATCGCGAGCAGCTCACCCATGGGTCCGAACGGCTCGCCCCGGAAGTCCATGTCCGTCCCGGCGACGATCACGCGGACGCCTCGGTTGGCCAGCTCGTTGACCACGGGCACGATGCCGTGGTCCAGGAACTGGGCTTCGTCGATGGCCACCACCTCGACGTTTGCGTCGATTCGCTCGGCCACCTGGACCGAGGCCGAGACCGGCACAGCGTCGATCATCTGCCCGTCGTGTGAGCTGATCTTCTGCAGGCCGCCGTAGCGGTCGTCCAGGTGCGACTTGAAGACCTGAACGCTCTTCTTGGCGATCAGGGCCCGGCGGACCCTGCGCAGGAGCTCCTCGGACTTTCCCGAGAACATCACGCCCGAGACGACTTCGACCCATCCATCCTGCGCTCCGTGAAACACGCGTCAGTTCCCCGAGATGAGGACGATCAGGGTGGTGACGGTCAGCGCCAGGCTGGCAATGCTTCCGAAGAAGAGCACGTTCTCGCGGATGCGCGACCGTGTGGCCGGAGGGACATAGATCCAGTCGCCCGACTGGACCGGTGCGTTGAGAACCTCCGGGTCGGCCTCCAACGCCTGGAGATTGAGGATCATCGGACCGCTGTAGCCTCTGCGCGTCAGCTGAATCCGCGACGGATCCGCGGCTGCGGCGAAGTTGAAGGACACATCGGAAGACGCTCCTCCGGCGGCCGCGAGGGCGTCCGTGATCGTTGATGTCGGAGAGAGATAGAAGGTGCCGGGCGAGCGCACGACACCGGTCACGTTCACACGGTACTGAGCCGTGGCCTCCACCACCGAATTGGCGTAGAAGTCCTCGTAGAGCCGGTCGAGCGTGATCCGAAGCTCCTCCTGGCTCATTCCCTGGACATCCAGGCTCTGGATAAAGGGCATGTAGATCTGTCCCCTTGAATCGACGACCCGCTGGCCGCCGATGTCACGCAGAGCCTCACCGTTCTGATCGTAGATCGTGATATCGACGTGATCGCCGGGCTGAAGGCCCGGAAAGGTGATCTCGGGTACCACGGACGATCGGTCGGGAAGGGTCTGGGCTGCGAGCGGGGCCGCCGCCAGCAGGACAGCGAGGAGGGACAGAACACGGCTCCGCATCAAGTTTCCCGGCGTTGCAGGAGTCGGAAGGGCTCTCCGGACGTTGGAGAATATGCCCTTCCCTCCCCCCTGGCCAGGTACCGTCCGGTGTACCCCGGTAGGCCTGGAAAAGCTCTTTCTGTAGTAAACAAAATTTCCTGAAAAAACGACATCAGTATCCTGTCAGCACGCGGGGTCGCGAGAAGCGTATCTTCGCATGATACATGACATTCTTGACAGGATGATCGGGCTGGACCAATAGTGGAGCACGGTTCGTAAACATTTGATCCCCCGAAGTTCTGATTTAAGGGCCTCGGGGGATCGGTTCGCTGCGTCATAGGCGACGAACCGCGAACAGCAAAACATGAATCCGAAAGAAGCACCCAGGAGGTGCGTCTGACCAACATCGGTGCGCCCAGCTGCCCGATCGGGTACCGGATATGTCAGCACTATTCGTCTCGCTCCAGGAGCTCGTAATGGAGGCCGAGTCGAGGAGAGAGGGCTGGCCGATCTGGACTCCCGAAGAGGCCGAGTCGCTGCTCAACTCCCTGACTGGCGTCGTTTCCGCGCGTCTCGTTGCGCATCCCCCCGGGGTGATCGACGAGGTGCACCTGTTGACGACCGACGAAGTCACGCCGAAGCAGGTGGTCAGGAACGTCGAGTCGGCGCTGTTGGCGCATTTCGATCTGAAGATCGATCACCGGAAGATCTCGGTCGCTCAGACCACGGAGGCGACGGAGGACAAGGCTGGAGCGAAGGTGCTGTTGCACCCGGCGCGGCGGGCCGAGGAGCGTTTCCTCTTCGTCGCGCACCAGGTGGAGACGGAACGTTCTCACCAGTCCAAGGTGCGGGTGACTTTGGAGTGGAAAGGCGAACGGTATCAGGGCGAGGCCTCCGGGGCCGACCTGGTACGCTCGAGGAACGAGACGGCGGCGCAAGCGACGCTCAGGGCGATCGAGGCCGCGGTCAACGATACAGTTGGAAGTGAGGCAATCTCGCTGTCCCTGGACGGCGTGAAACACATCGACGTATTCGACGAGAACTTCGTTCTCGTCGCGGTGCATGGGATCCATGGCCGTGCGATTGCAGCCCTCGCGGGGGCCGCGGCCGTGGATGTGACCGTCGACAGGGCGGTCGTCCTCGCGACCCTACAAGCGGTTGACCGCTGGGTTCGCGGGAGAATCTAGACCAAGCGCTCCCTTCGGGGAGCTAGAGAAAGGAAAAGGGAGGTCCCCTCGACTGGCCGGAGCGGAGCGTAGAGCGGAAGAGCGGAGCGTCAGCGGCTTCTACTAGCGGATGAAGCCGACTCCACATGAAAGGAGGTGGCGCAAATGTTCGGCTCTATGTTCGACTTTTTTGG
>JBDHII010000074.1:0-23762 GCA_039587515.1 Gemmatimonadota bacterium | reverse complement strand
CGGTGCCCCGCGCGAGTCGGTCGTGGGCACGAGTCGGGGCTCCCGCGACGTGCCCCGGAACATCGACAGGCCGAGGTCCAGCGCGTCCGCGGTCCGGAAGAACCGGGCAGCGAACGCCGAGCTCCAGCCGCCCTGACCGGACGTGTAGACCGCTTCGTCGGCCAGAGGGAGAGGCCCCCTGAGCCGCGCGTCCGCGGCCGGGAACGTCCGCTCACGGAAGTACGGCAGCCAGTACAGGTCCAAGGCACCCCAGTCGCCCTCGAGCGTCGTGGAGACCATGGGCTGGCCGAGACGGTCCTCACCGTCGAGATCCTCGACCCCGTCGACCTGGTTCACGATGTCGACCAGATGACGCACCTCGGTCACACCCCAGAAGACCTGACCGAAGCCGACGAAGCCCGTGAAGCGATCCCCCAGGAAGGAGATCCCCAGCTCCCGCACGTCGACGTGCGACCGGTTCGCGTCGTGCGCGTCCAGGCGGGCGAACCCCTCGCCGAGCAACCGCCACCGGCCGTCGTCCGACTCCACGCTGATCTCGGGTGCGAGCAGGAACGAAGGAGAAAGACGGGACGACGTCTGGTCTCCGAAGAGCGGCGCCTCGGGGAAGCCGCGGACGGACGCCCCGAGCTCGGCCCGAGCCTCGACCACCTGGCCGAGGCCCGAGCCGGGGCTCAGGAGCATCGCAGCCCCGAGGATCAGCGCCCGGGGCCTCACCGGGTCCTCCGCAAGCGGGACGCCGTGAAGTCGTCCTCTTCCAGGCCCGTGCCGAACCGCCAATCGTCGAAGACCAGCTCCGTCGACTTCCCGCTCTGATGGTTCTCCATCACCATGCGCTCGGGACGCCAGAAACCGTCGCCGTAGGCGCGATATCCGTGCGAGGTGAGCGTCTTCAGGAGCACGTCCTTGCGGTCGTAGAAATCGACGCGCTGGGCCCGGTGCTCCGCCGTGTCCCACCACACGACCTGCCGGGTGTACCCCGAGTTCTCGTAGCGTGGAAGCCGTTCCACGACCTCACATTCGAGATCGCCGCACGACTCGGTTCGCAGCCATCGGTAGTCGTACTTGTCGATCTCCTGAGAGACGAGGTCCTCGTAGGCGAACTCACTCCCCACGAACGGCCCCGACTTGTTGCCCGAAGAGATTCGCTTCACCCTTCGCAGCGCCGGCAGGTACAGCCACTGATCGTCCGGCTCCAGGGTCCGCGTGTGGGAGAGCAGGGCCGTTCCCTCGATGTCCCGGGGCGCCTCGAATACGATGATGCTCCGATCGCCCAGACCCTCACCGTTGGTCTCGAGCGCCATGCGACGCAGCGTACGCGTGCTCTCCTGGCCCGCGCGGTTGCGAAGCACCATGCGCATCGTGCTCCGGTTGTCCCCCCACCCCATGTCGTTGGCGTCGGCCGACTCGGCCATGGCACGGCCGCGCTCTTCGGGGCTCTGCGCCAGGGCGCCCGGCGGCGTGGAGGCGATCATCCCCAGCATCGCCAGAAACGTCGCGACGAACCTGCCCGACGGCTTCCGCAGTGTCTTCGATTCCGTATGCATGATCCAGATCTCCAGTTGGTTGATGGTTCTCAGTCCGCACCGACCGCGACGGGCTGGTGAGCCAGGGCAGGCTCGGTCCCAGCGGCGGCGAAGGTGACGCGCTCATCGTCGAAAGCGATGAGCAGCGCGGGGAGCAGCAGGAAGTCCACGGCGAGGGCGCAGATCACGGTGAGCGCCGTGAGGCCGCCCATGTACGCGGTCACGCGGAACGTGCTCATGCCCAGCATCGAGAAGCCCACGGCCACGATGACGGTGGTGGCCACCAGCGCGGGACCGACGTGCTCGAAGGCGTAGTCCACCGCGGCCCTGGCCGACATGCGCCGACGGGCCCGGTTGTACTTCGAGAGGAAGTGGACGGTGTCGTCCACGATGATGCCGATGGAGAGCCCCGCGATGACGGAGACCGCGAAGCCCACTTCGCCCACCATCGCGGCCCAGACCCCGAACGCCATGAGCGTGGGAACGATGTTGGGAACCAGGCTGATGATGCCCATGCGCACGCTGCGCAGCGCGAACATCAGAATCCCCGAGATGAGCAGGAAGCCGAAGCCCGTGCCCAGAATCATCGACGCGATGTTTCGGCGCGTGATCTTGGCGAACATCATGGCGGGCCCGGTCCCCTGCGCGCTCCGCATGGACGGCGTGCCGTGGTCGCGCAGCCACGCCTCGGCCGCGAGCGTCTCCTCCTCCATGGTGGCCATGTCCACGTCGCCATACGTCACGTCCAGCCGTAGCGCGCTCTTGTCGACGTTGATCTGATCGTTCACGTCGAGCCCGTACGGGAGCGACATCTCGTAGAGCAGCAGGTACTGGGCTCCGAGATCCCGGCTCTCGGGCTGGCGGAAGTAGGCCGGATCGTCGCCGTGCATGTTCATGTTCAGCCGCTTCATCGTGTGGCTGAAGCTGTTCACGTGCGCGACCGCCGGTCTTGCCTCCAGCCACTCCGTGAAGTCCTCGACGGCCCCCAGGAATTCGGGGTCGGAGACCGCCTGTGCCTCCCCTGCCTCGAGGGAGAAGCTGGTGACGTACGGCCCGGTCAGGTGCTCGGTGGCGAACTCCGTCCCGGGACGAACGGGGAGCGAATGATCGAAGTACTCGAAGTACTGGTCGTTGATCTTCAGCGTGGGTACGAGCGCGATCAGCGTCACGACCGCCGCCGTCGACCCGATGAGGATCTGGCGAGGATGGGACGTGACCATCAGCGCGAGGCACTCCACGCCGCGCCGCATCAGCCCCGGCTTGTCCTGCGCCGGCACCCGGTCGCCGGCCATGGCCAGGACCGCGGGAAGGACCGTCATGGAGTAGAGCCAGGCCGCCCCCACCCCGAAGGCCGTCAGGTTCCCCAACAGCCGGAACGGAGGTGAGTCGCCGAAGTTGAGCGTCAGGAATCCGATCGCGGTGGTGATCGAGGTCAGGAACACGGGCTGCGCGTTCACGACCATGGCCTCGACGATGGCGTCTTCCTGCCCCAACCCGGTCCGGCGCAGCTGGAAGTAGGACAGAATGATGTGCACCGAGTCCGCGACGGCCATCGTGAGAATGATCACCGGCGCGGCCGCGCTCACCGGGTCCAGGAAGACACCCAGGTGCCCGGCCACGCCCACGGCGGTCACGGTCGACAACAGGATCACGACCAGCGTGCCCATCGTGCCGCCCGTTGTCCGCAGCATCACCGCCACCGCGATGAGCAGCGCGACGAACATGGCGGGCATGACCAGCGACGCGTCCTTCGTCGGGGCGTCCGCGAACGCCATGTTCAGCAACACGACGCCCGTGGACTCGATCTCGAGCTCCGGGAAGCGCTCCCGATACTCGCGCTCGAGCTGTCGCACCGCTTCGACCGTGGCGGGCAGCTCCTTCGGGGACTCGCCCGGGAGCGAGATGCGTACGTTCACCCCCGCCGACAGGCCGTCTTTCGCGACGAGGCGGCCCAGGAGCAGCGGTTCGCTCATCGCCACCGATCGGGCCCGCTCCGCCACCTCACGCGTGATCTCGCCGCCGGGCACCAGATCCTCGACGATCAGCTCGTCGCCGTCGGCCCAGGTGTGCTGGAAGTTCGAAACGCCGTCGACGCGCGTGGAGTGCGGGATCTGCCAGGCGTCCTCCGTGAGGTCCCGGAGCGCCTCCAACGTGCGGGGCGCGAACACGTCCCCCGACTTCGGGTGGACCACGAACAGCACGTTGTCGTTCTGGGAGTAGACGTCCTCGAGCTCCTCGTACGCCACGAGGTCCGGGTTGTCGGCGGAGAAGAACGTCCGATAGTCCGTGGACAGCCCCAGGTGGCGTGCGCCGATCCCCGCCAGAGCGGCCACAGCGGCGCCTGCCGCCACCACACTCCGGCGATGCCGGATCACCCCTCGGCTGAACCGGGCCAGGAACCCCTCGGGCGGTCGATTCTCATCGTGATACACGGTGACCTCCTTTTGTCAGTTGTGTACTGTTCTGTACAGAATTACGGAAAAAAAACGGGACTGGGCTCACGCCGGCTCCCCTGTCATCTCGAAGACCACCTTCGCCGCCGACAGCGCGTCGTCCTGCTCGACCCCGGCCTCCATGAGCACGTGAGAGCCCCAGGCCACGGCCATCATGAGCAGCGCGGCCTGCGACGGGTCGATGTGATCCGGAAGAATCCCCTGCTCTTGGGCGACCTTCATGTGGTCCGTCAGGATCTTCCGCATGCGGCCGATGCCCGCGCGGATGGCCCTCTGCACCTCCGGATCCTCACCGCGATGCTCCTTCGCCACGTGCACGAAATAGCAGCCATGAGCGCCGTGCTCGCTGGCGACGCTCTCCAGATAGCTGCCGAGCAGCGCCTGCAGCGCCTCGCCGCCGGGCTCCATCTCCCGAAGCATCCGATACGGACCCCCCTCCTCGAGCAGGTCCAGGTATCGGTCGAGCGTGCGCAGGTAGACCTTCCGCTTGCTGCCGAAGGTGTTGTAGAAGCTCCCTCGGCCGATCCCCATGGCCTCCAGGACGTCGCCAGATAGCCCTTGCGCCAGAACACGTCCATGGCGCGCTCCAGGGCGATGTCTTCGTCGAACTCTCTCGGTCTGGCCATGCGGACACCTTACAGGTTTTGTACTCTTATGTCAATAACGCGAGCCAGAGCGGATTTGTTTCAACCGGAATTCCCTGGCTTCGATGAGCCTGGGACGCTCCTTCCGGAGGACGCGGGCTGAGTCGAGTCCGGCGTCATCCGTCGTGAGGTAGCAATCGTGCGGCGCGGCCTGGTCGGAGCCTCATCCAGCCATTCGTCTGCCCAGGACGAGCGACGACGGTTCGGGTGCCCCGTATGACGGACACCTCACCGCCGTTTCCGACCCAGGACCGGGCGAGGAGCCTTTCCTCGGTAACCCGCACGCCACTAGGTTACATGTAACTTTACTGGGAGATCCAAAGGTGGCCGAATCCAAGAAGCCGAAGTCGTCGAGAGACAAGGTGCGGGCACATCGGGCTCGACTCCGCAAGCAAGGTCTGAGACCCATCCAGATCTGGGTGCCCGACGTGCGTTCGCCCGATTTCGCGGCTCAGGCACACCGTCAATCCCGGGCAGTTGCCGAGAGTGATCACGCCGCGATGGATCAGGCCTTCATCGACGCGGTTTCGGAGATCGAAACCTCTTGAAGCGAGGGGAGATCTGGACAATCGCTGGAGGGGGTGAGTACGTCGGCAAACCGAGGCCGGCCGTCGTTCTTCAGGATAGCCGATTCGATGCAACGGCATCGATCACGATCTGCGCCTTCACGACCGACCCGACCGACGCGCCGCTGTTTCGCGTCCTGATCGAGCCGTCCGAGCGAAACGGTCTCAGGGCCCCGAGCCGCCTCATGGTCGACAAGATCACGACCGTTCCCAAGACAAGGCTCGGCGACTTGATCGGCATGTTGGATGACCAGGATGTCGTGCGGCTCAACAGGGCGCTCATGGTGTTCCTGGGGCTCGCGGGGCCGCCCCGTGCCTGAATATCGAGGGCCAAACGACGCGACGCGGCTGGCCCGGCTGGTGGAGGAGCTGCAGATGGACCCGGCCTAGGCCGAAGAGATCGCCGCGTTCGGCGCGGGGTCGTAGTCACGGGTCCGTCAGCGAGCCTTACCTCCCCCTGCTCCGCAGGGCATCCGGAAGCCTTGCAGTAGGACGCCGATCTCCTGACACTTGAGGCATGACCATGACGGATATGGAAGTCGACGTCCTCCGACGCATGACCCCTGCTGAGAAGCTGGCCGTGATGCACGCCTTGATCCGTCAGGCCTACGAGCTCAAGGTCGCTGCGGTGCGCGCCCGCTGGCCTGACTCGTCCGAGGCGGAGGTCTGGACCCGAGCTCGAACCCAGGTGGGCGGTGGCGTCGCCTGACCTGATCCAGCTCTTCATCGCCCCACTCGAACGAACCGGGGTCCTCTACATGATCACGGGTGGTGTTGCCTCCGTGATCTATGGGGATCCCCGATTCACGCGTGACGTCGACATCGTGCTGGAGCTCCGGGACGACGAGGTCGAGAAGATCACGGCGGCCTTCGCGGATGGTGATTTCTATCTGCCCCCGGTCGAGGTCCTCCGAGAAGAGATCGCGAGGGAGACGGGTGGACACTTCAACATCATCCATCGGGACACCGCGCTCCGGGCTGACGTGTACCTGCGAGGCAACGAGCCGCTGCACGACTGGGGGTTGAGCCGACGGAACCGGCTGGAGCTCGACACCTCCGCCATTTGGGTGGCACCCATCGAGTACGTGATCCTACGCAAGTGCGAGTACTACCGGACCTCCGGGTCGGACCGCCACCTGCGAGACATCGCGATGATGCTTCGGATCAGCGGGGAGCTGATCGACCGGAGCGAGCTCGGAGCCTGGAGCAACAGGCTCGATGTGAAGGAGGTCCTGGAAGCCGCCCGCCAGCACCCTCTCTCGGACTGACCGGGTCCCGGCCGAATGCGGTCGAAGCCCTTCACGCCCCCACTGGAACCCCGCACGTTGCTCCCCTATGGTGGTGCATGACCCCTCCACTCGACCTCCCGGCTCTGTGGGCGATGGCCTGGCAGACCCAGCAGGGCCTGTACCAGACCCGTCACCACGGCATCGACCACTGGGTGCGCGTGGAACGCAACGGGCTGTGGCTGGCCGGGCAGGAGGACGGGGTGGACGAGCTGGTGCTCCGCTGCTTCGCCGCCCTCCACGACTGCCAGCGGTGGAGCGACGGGTCCGACCTGGAGCACGGCCCCCGGGCCGCAGACTTCATCGAGGAGCTCGGCCTGCCGCTCGACCCCGGCCAGATGGACCGGCTGCTCACTGCGGTCCGGACGCACACGCAGGGGCACATCCGGCAGGACGATCGAACGGTCCAGGTGTGCCACGACGCCGACCGGCTGGACATCGGCCGGGTGGGAATCAAGCCCGACCCCCGATTCTTCTATACCGCCGCGGCCGCGGACCTGGCCCGTCGCGATGCCTGCGAGTCCCTGGACACGGTGGAGCTTCGGCTCACGTGGCCCGGGCTCCTTCAGCCCACGCCGAGGTGGGATCGCTGGTGAGCGGGTGACCCGCTAACCTCCCGCGCGCTCCCTGAGGATCACGTCGAAGTTGTTCACGAGGATCGTCCGCGGTGCGCTGGCGGGGACTCGCTGCGTCGTCTCGTCCACGACCGCCCGCGCGAACAGAAAACGCTGGTCGTCCCGGGTGACGTCGTAGAGACCGCTGATATAGCCAGCCTCATCGACGCTCATACCGGACGGAATCGCGAAAAGTGCGCGCCGCTCGACGACCCGGAAGCTCGGGTCCGTCTCCACCTGCGCCGCGACCAGGTCGCCGTTCGCGTTCCGGTAGAAGAGCTCCCGGCCGCTGTACGCCCACAGGGGGGCGACGCCTCCCTGTGCCGAGACCTGCCACTTACCGCCCTCCACCTCCGGGAAGGGCCTCACGAAGACCTCGTACCGACCGGTCTCGTCCGAGTTGTAGGCGATCCAGCGCCCGTCGGGAGACAAGGCCGGCGCCCCTTCCCCGTACGCCTCGGCCAGGAGCGGCCGGGCGACCGAGTCCACTCCGGGACGGACGGCCATGATGTCGCGCCCCGTCGACTGCCCGGACCCCGTGATCGTGCGGACGATGAGCCATTCGCCGTCCGGCGCGAAGAAGGCGTTGGCGGCGCCCCGCTCGGGGCTGTAGACGAGCTCCGCCTGGCCTGTGCCGTTCGCGTTTCTCGAGTAGATGTCCCAGCCAGCCCCCGTTCTTCGGATGAACGTCACCCGCTGTCCGTCGGGCGTCCACCGGGGAAAGCGCTCCTCTTCCTCGCTGATCGTCAGCCGGGAGAGGGGCCCGTCGTCGAGCTCCTTGATCCAGATGTCGTCCTGCCCGTCGACCCGCTGACGGAGCGCGAGGTGGGTCCCGTCGGGAGAGAGGCTCCAACCCGAGTTGACGTTGCCCTCGTCGAAGGTCCATCCCGGATGGACCGGCGTGAAGTCACCGGAGCGGGATGCCCAAACGAACTCCCGGAGCCTGGTCCGAGCCGCGAGCGGTGCCGTCCGGTAGAAGAGCTTGCCCGAATCGGAGATCGCGTACCCCTGCGTCCCCTCGACAACCGGGACGGCGGGTCCCGTCATCGCACCGGCCTCCGGATCGAAGGGTGCCGCCATGAGTGAGAACGACGGAGTCCCGGAAGAACGGTCCGGCCAAAGCAGGAAGACGACGTGACCGGACGGCACGTAGCGCGCGAACAGCCCGGGCGTCAGGGGATCGACCCGACCCGAGTCCAGGTCCACCGTGACGATCTCCGAGCCGCCAAGTGTTCCAGTCCTGCCCAGCGCCTTCCGTCCACCGGGGAGGACGTCCGTGAAGGCGAGCACGCTGCTTCCCTCCCCCTCGAAGAGGACCTCGGGCGTTCCCCCGGCGGACGGGATTCGCAAGAGATCCCGGTTGGGAGCCCCCGGAGGTCCGACCTGGACATAGACGTATCCGTCCTCCGTCCAGTCTACGGGCTGAGCCTCTTCGGAGATCAACGTACCGATGGGGCCTCCGTCGAACGACAGGGTCTTGACCCCGTCCGGCTGGGCGAAGGCCACCGCGTTGCCGTCGGGCGAGACGACTGGCTGGGCGGCGCCCTCGGTTCCGCGCAGGGGCACCGCCTCCAGGTCGTCCCAGCGCCGGGCCCACAGCTGTACGCCCTCTGCCTCGGGGTTCGGAGCCTGGTAGACGAGGATCGAGCCGTCCGGCGAGAGCGCGAGAGAGGCGAAGAGGGCGTTGAGGGGTGCCTGTCCCTCCAGGAAGGGCGCGGCGAAGCGCTCGACGGGCCTCGGCATCTCGGGTGCGGCGCGCGCGAGGGCCCAGCCGAAGCCGGCCGCGAAGACGATCGCCAAGCCGCTGGAGACTTTCGCGACCGAGGTCCACTGTCCTGCGCCGGCGCCGATGCCCGCGGGCTCGACCCCGTGCCTGAAGCCGGGGTCCGCCAGCGCGGTGGCGAGCTCCTGCGCGTGGGCGAATCGATCGGCGGGGAGCTTCTCCAACGCCTTGCGGATCGCCGCGTCCACGTGGCGCGGCACCGATTGGCGCACGGCCGTGGCCGAGACGGTCTCTCCCTGGATGATCTTGCCGAGCACCGCCTGCGCCGTGCTCCCGACGTAGGGAGGGTCGCCCACGAGCATCTCGTAGAGCACGCAGCCAAGCGCGTAGATATCGGTCGCGGGGCCTACCTGTTGATCACCCGTCGCCTGCTCGGGACTCATGTAATAGGGTGTGCCGACGCTGAGCCCCGTCTCGGTCAGGCGTCCCCCCGCGGCGCCGACCGCCAGCGCGATCCCGAAGTCCGCGATGAGCGGACGTCCCTCGTGCATGAGAATGTTGGCGGGCTTGATGTCGCGGTGGATCACGCCCTGGCGATGCGCGTAGTCGAGCGCCTCGGCCAGGTCGGTCGTCAGGCGCACCGCCTCCTCGACCGGGAGTTGACGCTCCCGATCGAGCCGCTCTCGAAGGCTCTCGCCGTCCACGTAGGGCATGACGTAATAGAGGAACCCGTCCGCCTCGCCCGAGTCGTGCAGCCCGAGGATGTGCGGGTGCTGCAGGTTCGCCGTGGTCTTGATCTCGGCCAGGAAGCGGTCCGCCCCGACCACCGCGGCCAGCTCGGGCTTGAGCACCTTGAGCGCCACCTTGCGCTCGTGCTTCAGGTCGTCCGCCAGATAGACCGTCGCCATGCCACCCTCGCCGAGCTTGCGCTCGACGGCATAGCGGCCCTCGAGGGCCGAGCTCAGGCGGGTCAGGACGTCGTCGGACATGGCGGCTCATAATCCTGTGCGGCAGGTGCACGGCGCAAGCTCGTTGTGCCATAATACCTATACCCGGGTATGGGTATTTACAGACTCCGAGGATGCGCCCCCATGATGAGTTCCGACACGAAAGAGAACGTCGAAACCCGCCTCAAGCGGATCGCCGGTCAGGTGTCCGGCATCCAGAAGATGGTGGATGCCGACCGCTACTGCGTCGACGTGTTGATGCAAATCTCGGCGGCGAGCGCCGCCCTGGCGAAGGTCAGCAAGATGCTGCTCGAATCGCACATACGGACGTGCGTCACCGGGGCCTTCGAGAGCGACGACGAGGACGACCGGGCTGCGAAGATCGCGGAGTTGGTGCGGATCTTCGAGAAGAGCTGTAGCTGCTGACGAGGGACTCCATGAGCCACGAACACCACCGTCACGATCAAGGACACGGCGGCCGCCGGCACGAGCACCGCAACGGTGACGACTCCGGGACGACGAGCGACCCGGTGTGCGGGATGAAGGTCACCGAGGACAGCGAGCATCGGCACGAGCACGCGGGCGTGACCTACCGCTTCTGCTCGGCGCATTGCAGGGAGAAGTTCTCGGCCGATCCGGTGCGCTACCTCGAACCCCGCGAGGGAGAGGCCGGAGAAACGCCCGCCGGCACGGTCTTCACATGTCCGATGCACCCCGAGGTCGAGCAGGTCGGCCCCGGCGACTGTCCCATCTGTGGCATGGCCCTCGAGCCGCGCACACTCGTCTCCGACGAGGAAGAGGACAGCGCCGAGCTGCGCGACATGACCCGGCGTTTCTGGTTCGCCGCTGCGCTTTCGGTGCCCCTCGTCGCCCTCGTCATGAGCGACATGCTCCCGAGCCGCCCGATCGCGAACATGCTGCCCGGGCGGACACGCACCTTCATCGAGCTTGCCCTGGCCACACCCGTGTGTCTCTGGTCGGGATGGCCGTTCTACGTGCGCGCAGTCCGTTCGGTGTCGAACAGAAGCCTGAACATGTTTACGCTGATCGGGCTGGGCGTGAGCATGGCCTACGTCTACAGCCTCATCGCGACACTCCTGCCGGGCAGCTTCCCGGAGTCCTTCCGAGGACACGGCGGGGCGGTGGCGGTCTACTTCGAGGCTGCCGGCGTCATCGTGACGCTGATCCTGCTCGGCCAGGTCTTGGAGCTCAGGGCCAGGCGTCAGACCAGCGCCGCCATCAAGAAGCTGCTCGGGATGGCGGCGAAGACGGCGCGTAGGATCCTCGAAGATGGCAGCGAGGAGGACATCCCCCTCGACCGCGTGCACGAGGGTGATCACCTGCGTGTCCGGCCGGGGGAGAAGGTGCCCGTCGACGGCGAGGTGCTCGAGGGCAAGAGTCACGTCGACGAGTCGATGGTGACGGGCGAGCCGATCCCGGTAGACAAGGGCCCTGGTGACAAGGTCATCGGCGCGACCGTCAACGGCACTGGAGGCCTCGTGATGCGGGCCGAGAGGGTGGGTGCCGAGACGCTGCTCTCTCGTATCGTGGCCATGGTCGCCGAGGCGCAGCGGAGTCGCGCCCCGATTCAGAAGCTCGCGGACGTCGTGTCGTCCTACTTCGTCCCGGCGGTGATCGTCATCGCGATCGCGACGTTCGTCGTTTGGGCGGTCGTGGGTCCCGAGCCTCCGATGGCATACGCCCTCATCAATGCCGTGGCCGTGCTGATCATCGCCTGCCCCTGCGCCCTCGGTCTCGCCACACCGATGTCGATCATGGTAGCGACCGGCAAGGGAGCCTCGCTCGGCGTACTCTTCAAGAACGCCGAGGCGATAGAGGTGCTGCGCAAGGTCGATACGCTCGTCGTCGACAAGACCGGTACCCTCACCGAGGGGCGGCCGGCGCTCGTATCCGTCGAGAGTACCGAGGGGATGGATGAAGGCGAGATGCTGCGCTTGGCCGCCGCCCTGGAGCGTGGCAGCGAGCATCCCCTCGCCGAGGCCATCGTCCGCGGCGTTGAAGAGCGGGGGCACCATCTGCCCAATGCCGGCGAGTTCAGCTCAGTCACGGGCAAGGGCGTGCGCGGGACGGTCGACGGGCACGACGTCGCACTCGGGAATCTCGCGATGTTGGACGAAGTCTCGGTGAGCTCCGGCCCCCTCCAGGAGCGCGCCGAGGTGCTCCAAGGCCACGGGCAGACGGTGATCTTTGTCGCGATCGACGGCGCCCTCGCCGGTATCGTCGGGGTCGCCGACCCCATCAAGGAGAGCACGCCCGAAGCAATTGCCGCCCTTCACCAGGAGGGCCTCCGCGTCGTCATGCTCACCGGCGACACCGAGACCACCGCTCGAGCAGTCGCAGCCACACTGGGTATCGACGAGGTCATGGCTGGGGTCCTGCCCGACGAGAAGGCGGCCAAGGTCGAATCGCTGCAGGGCGAGGGTCGAGTCGTCGCGATGGCCGGCGACGGAATCAACGACGCCCCGGCGCTCGCTCGCGCCGACGTGGGCATCGCCATGGGCACGGGTACCGACGTGGCCATGGAGAGCGCGGGCGTGACGCTCGTAAAGGGCGACCTTCGGGGAATCGTCCGTGCTCGCAAGCTCTCGCGGCAGACGATGGCGAATATCCGCCAGAACCTGTTCTTCGCGTTCGCCTACAACACGGCCGGCGTGCCGATTGCGGCCGGGGTCCTCTACCCCTCCTTCGGGATTCTGCTCTCGCCGATGCTGGCGGCAGCCGCGATGAGCTTCAGCTCCGTGTCGGTCATCGGCAACGCGTTGCGGCTTCGAAATGCGCGGTAGCTCGCACCGTGAGCCCGACTTCACCTGCCGTCGATGCGCGGATCGATTCAGGCGGGGCCGGGCCCGACGTGTCCGTCGTCGACTCGACGGGGCCGCAACGGGTGGCAGCCTGAAGAAGCCGCGTGCGCCAACGCAGCCTCGGCCCTATCGTAGCGCGTCAATCCATCTCCCGAGGTATCACTGATGTCCGACCCCGTCGATCGCCTGAACGCCGCCCTCGAGGACCGCTACCGTATCGAGCGCAAGCTCGGCGAGGGCGGCATGGCCACGGTGTACCTCGCCGAGGACCTGCGGCACAAGCGTCCCGTGGCGCTGAAGGTCCTCAAGCCCGAGCTCGCGGCTGTCGTGGGAGGCGAGCGATTCCTCGCGGAGATCGAGACGACCGCCAACCTCCAGCACCCGCACATCCTCCCGCTCTTCGACTCGGGCGAAGCCGACGGTTTTCTCTTTTACGTGATGCCGTACGTCGAGGGGGAGACGCTCCAAGAGCGCATCGAACGGGAGAAGCAGCTGCCCGTGGACGAGGCCCTCGGCATCGCGACGGCGGTCGCGAACGCCCTGCAGACCGCGCACGACGCGGGGGTCGTCCACCGCGACATCAAGCCGGCCAACATCCTCCTCAGCCGCGGGGAGCCGCTCGTGGCGGACTTCGGGATCGCGCTGGCCGTGGGGGCGGCGGGCGGGAGTCGGCTGACGGAGACCGGCCTGAGCGTCGGGACGCCCTTCTACATGTCGCCCGAGCAGGCGACCGGCGATCAGGTCCTGGGCCCCGCCACCGACACCTACGCCCTCGCGTGCGTGCTGTACGAGATGCTCGTGGGCGAGCCTCCCTACCTGGGCAACACGGCCCAGGCCGTGCTCGGCAAGATCATCCAGGGGACGCCCGTGTCGGCGACCACGGTGCGCCGGTCGGTGCCGGCCAACGTCGACGCCGCCATCCGGAAGTCGCTCGAGCGGCTGCCCGCCGATCGGTTCACGGGCGCGCAGGAGTTCGCCAAGGCCCTGGCGGATCCCACCTTCCGACACGGCGAGCAGCCCGGCGTGGAGGTCGGTGGTGTCGCGCCGACATGGAAGCGCGCGGGCGTGGCGGGCTGGGCCCTCGCGGCAGTCTTCGCGGGGGTGTCGGGCTGGGCGCTGCTGCAGCCGGATCCCGTGGTCACGCCTGCCCGTTTCGAGTCTCCGTTCCGCGCGGGCCAACAGCCCCTCGGGCCCATCGAGCTGACCCCGGACGGCTCGGCCCTGGTGTACGTGGGCGGGGGCGGCGGGGGCTCCCAGTTGAGCCAACTCTGGATCCGGAGCTGGGGTGACCTCGACGCGCGCCCGATCCCGGGGACGGACCAGGCGAGGCCGGGGCTGGACGGAGGCCAGATCGGGATTTCCCCGGACGGGCGCGAGGTGGCATTCGCGATCGGCAGCCCGGGCCCTCTGCGGGTCGTCCCCATCGCGGGAGGGCCGAGCCGGACGCTCGTCGGGTCCGCCTTCAACGCCTCCTGGTCGGATGACGGATGGATCTACTTCTCTGCGGGGACCGGAGGAATCAGCCGCGTCCCCGCGAATGGGGGAGAGGTCGAGCGCCTGACCGAGCTGGCGGCGGGTGAGTTTGCGCATATCCATGCACACCCGCTCCCCGGAGGCGAAGCGATCCTCTTTCAGGTCCTGCGGGCAGGGGACGGCAGCGACAGCGAAACTTGGTCGCTCGACCTCGCATCCGGCGAACGGCGAGTGGTCACCCCGGGAAGTCGTCCGAGGTACACGACTTCGGGGCACCTCCTATTCGGCACGGCGGACGGCCGGCTGATGGCGGGGCCGTTCGACCCCGACCGTCTCGAGATCACCGGCGACGCGCTTCCCGTCGTGGAGGGCGTCCTGACCTCAGCGCTCCGCGGTGACGTGGCGTGGAGCGTGTCGGCCAACGGAACGCTCGCCTATTGGTCGGGCCAGCCGGGCGGAGGAGGGTTCGAGTTCGTGTGGGTCTCCAGGTCCGGTCAGGCGATTCCGATCGACCCGGGCGAGACCTTCGAGGGGAACTCGGGCAACTTCGGGATGCGCCTCTCGCCCGACGGCAGCCGCCTCGCGTTCTCCCAGGGGCAGGACAACACGGACATCTGGGTCAAAGTGATGCCGGACGGCCCGATCTCCCGGGTCACCTTCGGTGAGGGCAGGGAGATGCTGCCCTCATGGAACCCCGACGGCCGTTCGATCACGTTCCGCTCGGAGAGGACCGTAGAAGGGGACTCTCTCGGAGTGATCTTGGGCGGCCTTTGGACCCGGCCGGCGGACGGCACCGGGGAAGCAGAGCTCCTCTTCGACGGCTTCGACGCCGCGAAGGGCGTCTGGAGCCCCGACGGGGAATGGCTCGTGATTCGTCGGGCAGGCTTCGACGTCGCCAGCGCCGAGGCGGCCCGGGACATCCTGGCCCTCCGGCCGGGGATCGACAGCGTCGCCGTGCCCCTGGCGGCGACCGGGGCCTTCTGGGAGCAGGCCCCGGCGATCTCCCGAGACGGCCGGTGGTTGGCGTACAGCTCCAACGAGACCGGCCGCCACGAGATCTTCGTGCGCCCGTTCCCGGACGTGGACTCCGGCAAATGGCAGGTGACCAGCAACGGGGGCGTCAACCCGGTCTGGGCGCACAACGGGCGCGAGCTGTTCTTCGCCAACCCCGGATCGAGAGAGATGAGCGTGGTCGAGTTCACCGCGACCACGACGACGTTCGGCGCAGGCCCGGCGACGCGGCTGTTCACAATCCCGAGCGGAGAGTTCCGCTTCACCGGGCTCGGGAACGACGACTTCTACGACGTGGCGCTCGACGACGAGCGCTTCCTGATGGCACGGGCGTACCGGGAGGAGTCGGGCGCGACCTCGATGGTCATCCTGGTCCAGAACTTCTTCGAGGAGTTGAAGGTGCGGTTGCAGGACTGAGGTGAGGTGACGGCGCCGCCGGAAGCGTCCACTGCCGACGATCGCCCTCCCCCGGGTTGCGCCTCGAGGCGATTCGTCGGACTGTCCCTGAAGGTCCTCCCCGCCGAAGTCTTTCCGGACGGTGATCTTCGATGGAGGCTGCATGGTCCATTACGGGGCGTGGTCCGTTTCGAAGCCGCATACTCCTCACCGCTTCCTCGCCGCGTGCCCGGCCATCGGGTTCACGATTCTTCTTTCGATCTGCTGGGACAGCTCTGGACCCTCCCCGTCCAGGGGGGCCGTGCAGAGCCCATCACGAACGCCGTCCAGGACCAGAGTGAGGACCTCGACCCTGCCTTCGCGCCGGACGGTGCGTCGATCGTCTTCCGTGCCGACCGGCCAGGGGGGCGAGGTCTCTTCCGCCTCTCCCTGGCGGACGGCGAAGTCCAGCGGATTACGGACCAACCGCTGGGCGCATACAGCTGGTCGCCGGACGGCCGACGGCTGGCCGTCGTGCAGGGCAGGCAGCTTCAGCTTCTCGATCCTGCGCAAGCCGACCAGCCGCAAACGATCCCCGTCGAGGGACTGCCTCGTCCGCCGGTCAGCCATCCCGCCTGGGCTCCGTCCGGCGACCGCATCGCACTCGTCAACGCGCCCCAGGGCGCTCGGGCGGGCGGCAGCCTCTGGGAAGTGCCGGTCGACGGAGGGGCCGCGCGACCGCTGGGGCCGCCCGACCTGCAGGCGCGATCCCCGGCGTACGCGCCGGACGGCGGATCCCTCGCCTTCTTCGCCGCCGACTCCGCCGGTGCCTTCCAGGTCTGGGTCATGGACGTGGGTGAGGAGCCCGCGCAGCTCACCGTTCAGGAGGATGTCACGCCGCTCCACGTGCGTTGGCTCCCCGACGGCTCCCGGCTGCTCTATCACGCGGGCGGCCGCCTTTGGACCGTTCCTCGGCACGGCGGGGAGGTCTCGGAGATCCCGTTCACCGCGCGCGTGCAGCTCGACCGGCAGCAGCCGAACCCCCGGCCGGTTCGGTTCACCCCACCCGATACGCGCGTCGAGGCCCGGGGACACCTCGGGATGGCGTTGGCGCCCGGCGGAGAGCGCATCGGCATGCTCGCTCTGGGGCAGCTGTGGGTCTTCGAGGTCGGAGGGACACCTCGAGCCGTCACGTCCGTGCCGCCCACGGCCGCCGGTCTCTCCTGGGCGCCGGATGAACGTGCGGTCGTGTGGAGCGCCGGGGTCGGCGGCGCCGAAGATCTCTTCGCCACCGACCTCGAGACCGGACAGACGCGCCAGGTCACGGCCCTCCCGGGCAGCGAAACCGCACCGGCCTGGTCGCCCGACGGCGCGCACATCGCCTTCGTGCACTTCCGGAAGCCGGCGCTCACGACGCCGGGATGGGACTACAGCGACGCAGACCACCGACTTCACGTCGTGCCGGCGGAGGCGCCTCTCGTCGAATCCACGACAGGCACGGTCGATCTGGGTGAGACGTTCAGCGCCCTGGGCTTCTTCCAGCCGAGCCAGGCGTCCCCGATGTGGAGCTCCGACTCGCAGGAGCTGCTCTACTTCGAGGGGCCGCAAGCAACGCTCGTCGACCTCGAAGGGGGACGCCGTCGGGCCCAGACCGAAGCCTTCCCGACCTTCGCTTCGTGGAACGCCGATGGCAGCGTCACCTACGTGGAAGACGGCCTCCTCTGGCGAACGCCCTTCTTGGGTGATTCGATCGACCTCGGTGAGCCGGCTCGGATCTCGGACGATCCTGCGCTCTACGCGAGCACCGCCCTGGACGGAAGCGTGCTGTACGTATCCTCCGACGGTCTCCGAATCCGAAGGCCGTCAGGGAGTCTGGAGCAGCTGGGCTGGCCGCTCGGCTTCACGACCGAGCGCCCCGATGCCCTCCTGGTCCGCAACGTCCGCGTCATCCCCGGAACGGGAGCTGAGCCGGAAGAGCCCGTCGATCTTCTGATTCGCAACAGTCGGATCGACCGAATCGCCGCCGCGGGGAGCCTGGGCGACGGTGGTGGGGCGACCGTATTGGACGCCGAAGGACGTACGGCGATACCCGGGATGATCGATCTGCATTCCCATCTGTGGGACGATGCCGTCCTGCCTGCCGCGCTCTTCTACGGGGTGACGACCGTGCGGGACATGGGGTCGACCGGGCTCGCGAGGTTGGTCGGTCACCGAGACGCCATCGAGGCCGGTCTTCAGGCCGGTCCCCGGATCATCACGGGAGGGGTTCAGTTCTGGGGCGCCGGTCGGGTGACCGGCGGAGCCGGCTACCAGGTGAGTGGAGACTCGGCGAGAGCCCGCGCCATGAGCCTCATGGCCGCGTTCGGAGCCGACTACCTGAAGATGAGGCTTTTCAGCGGGTGGGCCGATGCCGCCGAGCTCGTCCGTGCAGCGCATGCCCAGGGGTGGACGACGAGCGGACACGTCGCGCTGCCGCTGCCCTTCATCGCGGCCGGGGCCGACGGAATGGAGCATTTGGGACCCTCCGGGCTCCGCACGGACGAAATCGTCTACGACGACGTCGTTCAGCTCTTCCGCGAGGCAGGCATGTGGGTGGTTCCGACCGTGCTCGGCTACGCCTCCGTGCCCATGGTGATCGACGATCCCGAGCTTCTCGATGATCGCGAGGCCGCTGAGCTACTGACGCCGTTCCTCCGCTGGTGGGGGGGCCGCTTCAATCCACGCCAGAAGCCGGGCTACGAGCGGTTCACGGAACACACGCGGACCTCGGCCCGAAAGCTCAACGAAGGCGGCGTCACGCTCGCCGCCGGAGCGGACGTCCCGTCCATACCATGGGCGGTTCACGCCGAGTTGGAGGAGTTGGTCGAATCGGGCCTCACGCCGCTCGAGGCCATCACGGCCGCCACCGGAACCGCGGCCGCCGTGCTGGGCGCATCGGAAGAGATCGGGACGATCGCGGAGGGGCGATGGGCCGATGTCGTCATCCTCGAGAGCGATCCCCTCGAGGACATCGGGAACACACGGGAGATCTGGCACGTCATCAAGGGCGGCGTCGTGGTCGACCGCAACGCGCTACGTCGGTGGACGGAGCGGGCCACGCCGGCACGCCAGAGCGAGACGCCGGACGGGCGGTAGAGTCGGCACAAGACGGGGGGCCTCCCCGCTCGTGCGAGAAGGCCCCCCTTGGTCCTACCGAGGTTCGGTTCAGACCCCTACGACGTTCTCCGCCGAGGGGCCCTTGGCGCCGTCCACGACGTCGAACTCGACCTGCGATCCCTCGGCGAGGGTCTTGAAGCCCTCCGCCTGGATGGCGCTGTGGTGAACGAAGCAGTCCTTGCTACCGTCCTCCGGCGTGATGAATCCGAAACCCTTCTGATCGTTGAACCACTTTACTGTTCCCTTGGTACGCATGTGTGCGCTCCTTGGATGTGCGAGTCGGAGCCACGATGAAACGTACGTACCGACCTGCTGGTGTTGCGCGGTCACCCCGCGCGTGCGTGACCGATGCGGTCACAATGCAAAAGGGCGGGGGTCTCCAAGAACGAGACCCCCGCCCTCAACAGATTCTCTGCCCCGCCTGTGGGGCACGAACAAGGCTCGCGGAAACGGTCGAGCCCGTCAACCTCGGAGGAAGGGAGCGGGCGCCCTTCCCCACTCCGACGGTCGGCTACCAGCCACTTCACACGCCGGTTGGTGTATCAACATTGGATCAAGATCGCTTTCTCTCCCTTGTACGGAGCCACCGTCGCATCGGAGTCCCTCTCTCAGGGGTGCCGACATGCGCTTTCTCCGTTCTGTTTCCGGTCGTGCCGGTCCGATCCTCACTGCGGTCATCTTCGCGACCCTCCCGGGCTGCAGCCTCACGACCCATCGCAACGTCGAGCCCCCCGACACTCGATACCTGACGATCTTCCTGATCGACGGGCTGGCGAACGACGTATTCACCGAAGAGCTGAATCAGGGCAGACTTCCGAACATCGACAGCGCGATCGGCTCGGGAGCTTACGTGAACAGGGGGATCACCACCTTCCCCTCGGTGTCCGGATTCGCCCTCTATCCGTTCTTGACCGGACGGGCCGGCTCGGACAGCGAGCTGTTCGGGTTGCGATGGTTCGATCGAAGCCGCACGAAGGGCAACTTCCGAAACTACATCGGCCGGACCGGACGCCACTTCAATGCCGATCTCGGTGCGACACCGACGATCTTCGAGCAGCTTTCGGGCGAGAGCTCGGTGGCCTACAACTCCATGATGTCTCGGGGCGTCAGGGCGAACGAAACACTCGGGATGGACTTCGTTCTGGCCAAGTTCCAGGACAACAGCACGGCATTCGGACTGCTGAACGGAGCGGTTCAGGTCTTCAACGGCATGCCGAAATTCGGTCTGCACGATGACATCGCCACGACGTACGCGGACGTCGAGACCAAGGTCGTGAAGCTCGCGATGCAGCGCTTGGGCCTCGGGGACCGTGTGCAACTGATCGTCTTCACGACGCTGGACAACATCAGCCACCTGAAGGGTCATCTGACGGACGGGGAAGCGAGCGCGGCCTACGTCGAGCAGCTGTGGCTGATCGACACGCTGATCGGAGAGTACCGCAAGGCGAGCGCCCGGGCAGGCACCGAAGGCCGCCGCGTCTACCTCATCACCTCCGACCACGGCGTAACCCAGGTCGACGAGAACATCTCGGTGGTGCAGCAGCTCGAGGACCGGCTCGGCCTCGTCTACGATCGCGACATGGCGGTCCACCGCGGCGAAGATCTGAACCGGCCGCTGGATGATTATCTCGATGAAGAGGTGGACGTCGTCCAGGCGCTCCAGGGCAACCGGATGTCCTACTTCTACTTCAAGAACCCCAACTTCGAGGGACCCGACTCGTGGCACCGGCTCTTGTCCCACGCAGATCTTCACGACTACCCCATCCGGCAAGGCACCGAAACCGTCGATCTGGTCCAACAGGTGGCCTCCATGGAGGGAATCGGGCTCGTCGTGCACAAGTCGCCCTCGGCCGAAGGGTTTCTGGTCACTTCCACGGTGGGCGTCAGCGAGATTCGGCGAGGCGACCCCGGTACCTTCTCCTACCGAGTCGTGACGGGCGAAGACCCCTTGGGTTATGAGCAGATTCCCTTCGATGTACCGATTCATGAAGACGAATGGCTCCGTCTGACCTATGAAAGCGGCTACCCGTACGCCGTGCCTTTGCTGGGTCAGCTGATGAGCGCGCATCCCGACGCGGACCTGATCGTGACCACCCGCGACGGTTTCGACCACGGACTCGATTACGAGTTCGTCGTCGGGAACTACCGTGGGGGCCACGGCGGCCTGGACGACGTACAGATGATCGTCCCCTTCATCCTGAGCGGTTCGGGTGTGCGTACCGGGAGTCGGCTCCCGTTCGCTCGTTCGGTCGATGTGGGGAACACCCTCCAGCAGCTGATGGGCATCCCGCCGGCCCAGCCGCAACGGGTCCTGACCGAGCTGCTGAACGGACGTTGACCCCGGCGGGTGGCTCCTGACCGGGATCCCCCATATGGTTCCCTGGAAAAGTCCCCGGCGAAGCGCCGGGGGAATTCCCCGACAGTGCAGGTGCGGAATCCTCGCATCTTTCGGTACGCCCCGCTTGCAGCTCGTACCGACTGCCCTATCTACCCGCCGACCCCAAAGGAAAGGACCCGGCGAAATGATCCAGGATCGAAGCCGGTGCACGACAACGGCCATCACGGCCCTGCTCCTCGCGCTGGGAAGCACGAACGCCACGGGGCAGGACGTGCCCCCCGGGCACATGCCTTTCCCTGCATCCGAGGACCAGGATGGCCTCGTGGCCGTCGTCCTGGAGACGCTCGACAGTGGCGGCTATACCTACACGCGAGTCGAGATGGAGGGTGAAGAGGTGTGGGTGGCCGGCCCCCAGACCGTGCTCGAGGTCGGCGACACCATTCTGGTGAGCGACCCGATGCCGATGGAGGACTTCACCAGCAGCTCGCTCGACCGGACCTTCGACCTCCTCTACTTCGTGATGGACTACCGGAAGCACGAGGCCGGGGCCGCGCCAGCCGGCGCAGTCGCGATCGACGGGCCCACCGGCCAGGTCCGCGAGGTGCTGCACAGCGCCGGATACACCTACGTCCAGGTCGAGACGGAGGACGAGCTCGTCTGGATCGCCGGTCCCATCACGCGGGTGACCGAAGCCCAGACGGTGTCCTGGCGTGACGCCATGGAGATGGGCGCCTTCACGAGCCAAACGCTGAACCGGACCTTCGAGAAGATCCTCTTCGTCTCGCAGATCGTCGTCGTGCGCTGAGGGGGGGCTGGCCCGCCTGACACGGAGCGGGTCCGACGTCACACGGAAGAACTTGCCACCCAACCGGGCCACGCCCAGGTTGGCGCCTCAGCCGGCATGGATCCTTCTCCTATCCTCCCCCAGAGCCACCGATGCGTTCTCGTCTTGCCACCCTCGCTGCGCTCACCCTCACGCTCCTGACGCTCGCCCCGCCCGCACACGGGCAGTGGACGAACCGCTACAAGCAGGTCGGAAGCGGGCACCATGTCTATCTGGAGGGCTACGAGCTTCCCACGCTGGCGTCCGGTCCGATGGACCCGGCCCCATCTCCGGACGGCTCGCGGCTGGCGGTCACCTCCCAGGGATGGATCTGGCTGGTGGACCTGCAGTCCCGGATCGCGACGCAGCTGACCGACGGCGGCCCGATGGACTCGCGTCCCCGCTGGTCGGCGGACGGCTCGGAGCTGGTCTTCCTGCGGGACGACGGCCGGGACACCTGGATCGTGGTCAAGAACCTCGATACCGGAGAGGAATCGGTTGCCGTCGATACGGACGCCATCGAGCTCGATCCGAGCTTCGGGCCGGATGGGTCGATCTGGTACGCCTCGGGCGAGAACGGCCCGATCGGGATCTGGCGGCTGGACCGGCGCACCGGGGAGCGCACGCCGCACCGGAGTGCCGGCCGCGTCTCGAGGCGCCCCCAGGTCTCGCCCGCCGGCGACCGCCTCCTCTTCAAGCAGAATGTGGACCAGATCGTGGTGCGGGATCTCGCGACCGACCAGGATCGCGTCGTGTATCGGGGCCGTATCCTGTCGCAAACGGAGCCGGCGCTCTCGCCGGACGGACGGCGCGTCGTCTACCAGGTACCGCAAGCGCAGGGCGACGGCTGGGAGCTCAGGCTCGCTTCCCTCGACCGCCCGGGCCCCGCAGTGCTGCTCACCGGGGGCGGAGATCGGCTTCCGCTCGCCCCGGCTTGGAGCCCGGACGGGGCATGGATCTGGTTTGCCGAGGCGGGGCGGGACGAGGTCTTTCGGCTCCATCGGATCCCGGCCACCGGAGGCGCCGTCCAGGAGTTTCCCGTGGCGTCCTGGGTGCCGTCCGCGGCGCGCGGTACGCTCCGCCTGACGACCTCCTCCGCCGGCGAGCCCGGACCGGTCGCGGCGCGGGTCTCGGTGCTCGACGCCGAGGGCCATCCGCTCTTCCCGAAGGGTCGCCAACCCCGCTTCGACGGTCAGACCGGCACGGTGTTCTTCTACTCGGGCGGCGTGGTGGAGCTCGAGGCACCCGCAGGTGAGGTCACGGTGACCGTCGCGCGGGGGCTCGCGGTCCCGACCGTCACGCGCAGTGCGATGGTGACCCCGGGTGGGCGGGTGGACGTGGCGATCGGCCTCGAGCCCGTCTGGAACGCCCAGGCGGCGGGCTGGCTGTCGGGAGACCAGCACTTCCACATGAACTACGGCGGGCCCTACCGACTCGGGCCCGAGGACCTCGGCCCCGTCCTCGAAGGCGAGGATCTGGACGTCGGAACGCCCCTCGTGGCCAACCTCCACGAGCGGTTCGGCGAGCAGCAGTGGTTCGGCTGGGGCGACCGAGGGGAAGCGCCGCTGGTGCGCTTCGGCCAGGAGGTCCGCTCCCACTTCCTCGGGCACATCGGCCTGATCGGGGTCGACGAGCTCTTCTGGCCCTGGGTGTGGGGACCCGGCTACCAGGTCTACGGTCGGGACGACCGCGCCAACTGGGAGGTCACGGCCCATGCCCGTGCCCAGGGCGGTCTCGCGTCGTACGTACACCCCGCCGACGCCGACCCGTTCGGCGACCCGGCGGCGCCGGGGCTCCCCGTCGAGCTGATCGCGGACGGCGTCCTCGGAGACGTCCAGGCCCTCGAGATCGCCTGTCTCTGGACCGACGAGATCGGGACGGCGGAAGTGTGGTACCACCTGCTGAACCTCGGGTGGCCCGTGGCGGCGACGGCGGGCAGCGACGTGATGCTGAACTTCTACCGGACCATGGCACCCGGGACCACCCGGACCTACGTGCACACCGGGGA
>JBDHII010000147.1:0-3329 GCA_039587515.1 Gemmatimonadota bacterium | reverse complement strand
CAACTCCGTCGACGAGGCGCAGATCGGCGAGTGCGACACCATCGAGGTGACCATCCACTCCGATGGCTCCCTGAGCTGCCTCGACAACGGCCGGGGCATCCCGGTCGACATCCACCCCGAGAGCGGGCTGCCCGGCCTCACGATGGTCATGACCATCCTCCACGCCGGCGCCAAGATGGACTCGAAGACCTACCAGGTCTCCGGCGGTCTGCATGGCGTGGGCGTCTCCTGTGTGAACGCCCTCTCCGAGTGGATGGAAGTGAAGGTCTACCGGGACGGCAAGATCTACTTCCAGCCCTTCGCCCGGGGCATCCCCCAGCAGGACATGGAGGTCCTCGGCGAGTCGAACCGTCGGGGCACCCGGATCCACTTCATGCCCGACCCGGAGATCTTCAAGGAGACCCAGAAGTTCTCCTTCGAGACCCTCTCCGCTCGCCTCCGCGAACTCGCCTTCCTCAACAAGGGCCTCAAGATCACCATCCTCGAGGAGGAGACCGAGAAGCAGGCGACCTTCCACTACGCCGGCGGTATCGTTGAGTTCGTCAAGCACCTCTCGAAGAACCACACGGCGATCCACAAGGAGCCGATCTACATCTCGGCCGAGCAGGACCTGGACGACGGGAACATGGTCCGGGTCGAGGTGGCCATCGGCTACAACGACTCGTACTCCGAGAACGTGATGTCGTTCGCCAACTCGATCAACACCCGAGAAGGTGGGACGCACATGGTCGGCTTCAGGGCTGCCCTGACCCGGTCCATCAACGACTACACGAAGAACAACCCGACGGCCCTCGGCTCCAAGAACAAGAACGTCAGCCTCTCCGGCGACGACTGCCGGGAGGGCCTCGTCGGGATCATCTCGGTGCAGCTCTCGGACCCCCAGTTCGAGGGCCAGACCAAGATGAAGCTCGGGAACTCCGAGGTGAAGGGCATCGTCGAGACGCTCGTGGGCGCCAAGCTCCGCGAGTTCTTCGAGGAGAACCCGGACGTCATCAAGAAGATCCTGATGAAGGCCGTGGCCGCGGCCCGAGCCCGGGAGGCCGCTCGCAAGGCCCGGGACCTGACCAGGCGCAAGGGGCTGCTGGACATCGGCAGCCTGCCGGGCAAGCTGGCCGACTGTTCCAGCCGGGACCCCGCCGAGTGCGAGCTGTTCCTCGTCGAGGGTGACTCGGCCGGTGGTACCGCCAAGAGCGGTCGCGACCGGAACAACCAGGCCATCCTGCCGCTGCGGGGCAAGATCCTCAACGTCGAGAAGGCCCGCCTGGACAAGATCCTCGCCAACGAGGAGATCAAGTCCATCATCACGGCCCTGGGCGCGGGCTTCGGGGACGACTTCAACCCCGAGAAGCTCCGATACCACAAGATCGTGATCATGACGGACGCGGACGTCGATGGCGCCCACATCCGCACCCTGCTCCTGACCTACTTCTTCCGCTACATGAAGGAGCTCGTGGAGAACGGGCACATCTTCATCGCCCAGCCGCCGCTCTACAAGGTGAAGAAGGGCAAGGCCGCCCGCTACCTCTCGGACGATGCGGAGATGCTGGAGTTCCTCTCCAAGAACTTCAACACCCAGGTCCAGCTCAAGATCGGCGAGGGCGCACTGAAGGTGCTCGACGGCGCCGAGGCCTCGGCCTTCTACAAGAAGGTCATGTGGATGCGGAACGTCCACGGTCGCCTGATGCGCCGCCCGGTCCTCAGCGTCCTGGTCGACGGCTTCCTCGCCGGGGCCTTCCACTTCGACGAGAAGGTCTTCGACTCGGCCACCACCCTCAAGGCCCAGGTCGAGGCCCTCGAGGCCTGGTGCAAGGATCACAAGGTCGAGCTGGACATCGCGCCAGACTACGTCGAGCAGCGCGTGAAGCTCACCCGCCACGAGTTCGGTCGTGACCTCGAGGAGACCCTCGACGAGCACGTCTCCAAGGAGCTCGCTCTGGAGGAGATCACCAAGATCCGCGATGGCCTCAAGGCCGACCCGGGCCTCGAGCTCGACGTCCCTCTCGAGCTCAAGCTCGGCGACGACGACGCCGCCCAGCTCGAGAGCTTCGGCGAGCTCCTCGAGACCCTCGAGGCCGCCGGCCGCAAGGGCTTCACGATCCAGAGGTACAAGGGCCTCGGCGAGATGAACGCCGAGCAGCTCTGGGAGACCACCCTCGACCGCGAGAAGCGCACGCTGCTCCGGGTCCAGATCGAGGACGCCGTGCAGGCGGACGAGGTCTTCTCGAAGCTGATGGGCGAGCACGTCGCTCCCCGCCGCGAGTTCATCGAGGAACACGCCAAGCGCGTGAAGAACCTCGACATCTAGCCGCTGCGGCGCCCGCCATCGGCGGGGATCACCCCTTTCCGAGCAGAGATAAGGAGCGCCTGTGGCCGACGAAGACAACAGCCAGACGCCGCCCCCCGAGGACACCAGCATCGCCCCGATCGCCATCTCCTCCGAGATGGAGACCAGCTATATCGACTACGCCATGAGCGTGATCGTGTCCCGGGCCCTCCCCGACGCCCGGGACGGCCTGAAGCCGGTGCACCGCCGCATCCTCTACACGATGAACGAGATGGGCCTCGGGCACACCCGGCCCTACAAGAAGTCCGCCCGCGTGGTGGGCGACGTGATGGGTAAGTACCACCCGCACGGCGACTCGGCGATCTACGACTCGATGGTGCGCATGGCGCAGACCTGGTCGTTGCGGTACCCGACCGTGGACGGCCAGGGGAACTTCGGCAGCATCGACGGCGACAACCCGGCGGCCATGCGCTACACCGAGGCCCGCCTCCAGCGGATCACCCAGGAGATCCTCGCCGACCTCGAGAAGGAGACCGTCAACTGGCGGCCCAACTACGACGAGTCCCTGCGTGAGCCCGAGGTCCTGCCGACCAAGCTGCCGAACCTGTTGATCAATGGCAGCGACGGCATTGCCGTCGGGATGGCCACCAAGATCCCCCCCCACAACCTCAATGAGATCGCCGACGCCCTGCGCTACCTGCTCGATACCCCGAGCGCCACGGTGCAGGACCTGATCGAGCGGATCCCCGGGCCCGACTTCCCCACCGGGGCTTTCATCCTGGGTCGCGAGGGCATTCGGGAGGCCTACCGCACGGGCCGCGGCCGCTGCGTGATGCGGGCCGACATCGAGTGGGAGGAGGGCCAGGGCAACCGCCGCGACCGGCTCATCGTGAACGCCATCCCCTTCCAGGTATCCAAGGGCAAGCTCTGCGAGGACATCGCCAGCCTGGTCCGCCAGAAGGAGATCGACGGCATCGCCGACCTGCGGGACGAGTCGAACCGCAAGGGGATGCGGGTCGTCATCGAGCTCAAGAAGGACGCCAAC
>JBDHII010000146.1:0-4118 GCA_039587515.1 Gemmatimonadota bacterium | reverse complement strand
TCTTCGGCTGGATCCCCGGCTAGGTCGTTCCCGATCGGTGTGCCCTCTCCCGCTCGGGCGGGGGCACGCCCCACCTTCTCCCGGCTTGCGGTGAGGCGGGAGGAAACGTCCCTTCCGCGGTGATCGCCCCCCGCCAACCGAGCGCGCGTGGACTATGCCGACAGACACCCGACTGAGGCTGGACCTTCTGGGCTCGGGCCGGTTTCGTCTGGGCGACGGCAAACCGCAGTCGCTCACGGGACTCCCGCTCGCCGTGCTCGCCTATCTCGCCCTGAGTGGGCGGCCGGTGCCGCGGGACCACCTGGCGGTGCTCTTCTGGCCCGGATCCGAGCGCGCCAAGGCGCTGCACGGCCTCCGCCAGACGTTGAGCCGCCTCCGTGCCACGCTTCCAGTCGATGTGATCCGAGGTGACGGATCGCTCCGTATCGACGAAGCGGCCCTCACGACGGATGTCTCCGAGCTGTTCGTCCACCTCAAGGCGGGACGCCTGCCCGAGGCTCTCGAGCTCTGGCGAGGCCCCCTGCTCGAGGGGTTCCGACGGCCCAAGTGCTGGGAGCTCGAGGACTGGCTCGACCAGGAGCGCACCCGCCTCGAGCGGACCCTGTCTGCTGCGGTCGTCGCCGAGTCCCGGGCTCTGCTGGGCGCGGGCCTGGCCCCGGAGGCCGTTTCCCTGCTGGCGACCGGCCGCACGGCGGTCCCCGGCTCCCACGTGCTCGCCACGCTCCAGGTAGAAGCGCTCGCCGCCGCGGGGGCTGTGGCCGAGGCCGAAGGCGCCTATGCCACCCTCGACCTCGAGATGTTGAAGGACGGAGGCCGAGGCCTGCGGGAGCTCATCGAGCGTGCACGGCAGGAAGCGCTTCGACGCACGGAAGCGTCGAGGGCCGCGGAGGCGGAGCGCTCGGCCACCGAAGGCGTCGAAGCCGGGATGTCAGAGGCTCCCGGGGCCGGCCGGCCCCGGCCCGGCCCCGGCCGCACGCTGGCGGCCGTTCTCGGCATCTCGCTGGTGGCCTTCGGCATCACGACGCTGCGCCCCGATCCCACCGAGACGCTGTCGTCCGCCTACCCGGACCAGTCCATGCTCTTTTGCAGCCGCCGGGCCACCGACGGCGCCGCACCGCAGCTCTTCCGCATGGACTTCGACGGCAATCGGAAGCACCGGATCACCGCGGACGTCGGTTGCATCGCCGTCGTCACGCCGCAAGGCCACATCCTCGCCCGGATCGAGCAGGAAGAGGGTGGGGCCAGGCTCGCCCGGTACGTGCCCGACCCCGCCAATCCCATCGCCGAGTGGCGGCGGGAGTGGGTCGCGACCGGGCTGCGCGATCCCGTGACCAATCAAGGCGCTCCCTCCGTGACGCCCGAGGGCACGGCCGTCTTCAGCGCGCTCGGCCCCGACGGCAACCGTGACATCTACGCGCTCGACCCGGGGGCGACGGAGGCCCGGCGACTCACGACCCACCCGGCCCCCGACTGGCACCCGGCGGTCGTGGCCGACCGGGACGAGGTGGTCTTCCGGTCCGACCGATCCGGTGACGGCGATCTGTATGTCGTGGCGCTCGACGGCGGCCCGGCCGAACAGCTGACCGATCATCCGTCCCGGGAGGACGCCGTGTGGCCACGCGGAGACTCCTTGCTCTTCGTCCGCGGACGCGGCTCGGGATCCGAGGATGGGCTCATGGAGCTCGTCCTCCTCGACCGAGCTTCCGGGGAGGAGACGCTCCTGACCGACAACGACTGGAACGACTACCGTCCGGCGTGGTCCCCCGATGGAGGCCACCTCTGCTGGCAGTCGGAGAGGCTCGGTCACTACGAGTCGAACATCGTGGTCCTGGACCTTACCTCGGGAAGACGCAGAACCCTGGTGGACACGCCGGGCCGGGACGCCGGCTGCGCATGGAGCCCCGATGGCCGGGGCATCACCTTCGTGTCTATCGGAGACGGAGACGAGGAGATCTACCTGCAGTCTCTCGAAGGCGGCGCCCCGCTCAACCTGACGCGCCACCCGGCCAGTGAGGAGATCAGCGCACGCGGGCATACGTTGGCCTGGTGAGAGCGGCCTAGGTGGTGGGTAGCGCCAGAGATGCGCGTTCTTTGACGCTGGCATGACGCACCGTCACTACCCTGCATTAACATATACGACAGCCACGGAGGGCGGTGGACGGCCGCCCACCCCGCCTTGGGACAGTCCAACCGGCGGCGATGACGCCGCCGGAAACCCGACATGTCTCCGCTCTTCGGGCCCTCGGTAGAGCAAGATCACCCGACCCCGGAGGTAGGCCATGTCCCGGCTCGCAGGACTCGCCGAACGCGGCAAGCCTGCCACTGTTGTCGTCTGCGTCCAGCATAAGAAGACGGGTGCCTGGAAGGTGAAGGAGGTGGGCGAGAACCGGCTTGTGAAGGAACTGGCCCGCGGTGCGCTCCTGCCGGGAGACGACGTACCCGGGATGGAGGGCTACCGGTTCGACGCGGACTGCGTGCCCGAGCCGATCCCTGCCGGTGTGATTGCCTGGGAAGGCCTTACCCCGCTGCCGATTCCAGTGCGGGCCGCCGCCGCCGCGACGGACGGGTCACGCATCTACGTGCTCGGCGGCAACGAGGGGTACTCCACCTGGTCGGCCAACAACCAGATCTACGACCCGGGCACCGACACATGGACGCTGGGGGCTCCCTTCGGGACCGGCCGCGACTTCGGGATGGCCGTCGGGATGACGGACGGGATCCACCTCCTCGGCGGAGCCGGCCCCGGCCTTTTGGACGACCATCAGGTCTACGACCCGGCCACGGACAGCTGGGGCACTCGGGCACCGATGCCCGTCGCGATGAACGCCGGTGAGATCCACCCGATCGGCTCGAGTATCTACGTGATCGGCAACCGCTCCGGGCCTGTGATGATCTACGACATGGGCTCCGACTCGTGGACGACAGGGGCCTCGATACCGACCGTGCGCTTCAGTGCGGCGAGCGGCGTGATCGGTGGCAAGATCTACGTGGCCGGGGGCCAGATCGCCGGCCTGATCCGGGAGACCGACGTGCTCGAGGTCTACGATCCAATCGCCGACTCCTGGGCTACACTGACACCGATGCCCGTGGCGCTCGAAGCGATCGGCGGGGGAGTTCTGGACGGCGAGCTGTGCGTCTTCGGCGGGCGGGTCGCGGTTGCGAGTCCGACCGGGAACGCCCAATCCGAGACGTACTGTTACAACGTCGCGTCCGATGCTTGGCGTGCCGAGGCGGACATGATCACGCCCCGGGTCGAGATCGCCAACGTGGAGCTCGGCGGCATGGTCTACGCCATGGGCGGCCGCGATCCCGGAGCGTACGCCGTCTCCGCAGCGGAACGGTTGGTCAAGCAGTAGCAGGGACCGCGAAGAACCGATGGAAAGCCCCGCCCACCCTTGTGGGCGGGGCGGCGACCGTGATCATCAGCAGGCTTGACCCACCAGCTCGAAGTCATCCCGCGTCGGCGAGCAGACCGGCGGCGGCAGCGTCTGGGCCGCTGAGATCGCGAAGCCCCATACGTAGGTGCAGCAGGGGCAACGTCTGATGCGCCACTGATTGCCGCCGAAGTGCTCGGGGACCGACGCAATGACGAGGAAGAGCTCCGAGTCGGCCCCGGTGACGGCCACCTCGCCGGTACCATTCCGCGCGTCCGTCATGGAGAGACTGGAGTAGCGAGGCCCGTCTTCACCCATGACCACGATTCGACCCTCGAAGACCGCCGGGGCTCCTTCGCTACCCGCCGCGTCACCGGCGAGGGTGAATGCGTAGGTGGCCGCATCGGAGTTGGAAATGCGCACCACGTTGTACGCCCACCCTCGCGCGGTCAGGGCCTCCGGAGGCCTCACCGACTCTCCGTTGGTACCCCCGTCCTCCAACTCCAGGACGAAGGGCTGGATGTTGTTCGCATCCCCGTAATCCCGGAGCTCACGATCGGCGCGGGCGACCTGCTCCGGCGTGAGGTAGTCGTACCCACCGGTGTTGTGGGCCGCCCAATCCGCGTAGTAGGTGCGGATCGGCTCCGCCCCGATCTGCCGATAGAGATACGCCTGCGGGGATTCCGTCACACCTCCATAGAAGCCGCTCGTGATCAGGAGCGGGTCCACCCCGGCAACGCTCGT